>JAIBAT010000158.1 GCA_019695055.1 Candidatus Sumerlaeaceae bacterium
GATCTGACGTTGCCGGAGTACACAACCCCGGAAGGAATGCCGGCAGGATGGTCGTTGGAGAAAAAGGAAGATTCCTACGGCTCCTACTGGAACGTATTGAATGGCGGGAATATCGTCGCAAGGAATATTTCCGGGGAAGAAACCGCCCGCGCGACGGCGTGGGTAAAAGCGAAGCCAAAGCCGGATTCTTTCCGCTCCACCCACTTCGACCAGCCCAACATCCTCGCCCACGTCCGTTTCAATGAGCGTGTGGATTCAGACGGAAAGCGGGTGCTGTTCATCGAGGAAATCCAGAGCGATTGGCACCAGGCGGGACGGAAGCGCGGCTATCAAGCTGGCGATCTGTTGATCGACAGGAAAACCGCTGCCCAATGGCAGGACGAGGCTGCGCGCCGATTCGACGCTGGCGACACCGTGGGAATGCAGGAGGCGTCGCGCAATGCGCGCATTTTGCGGGATCGCGCAACCGAGCGAGGATTCGCGCAGGGGCAAGCTGTCCCCGACGCCCCATTCAAGGCGACCGACGAGTGGGCCATGCTGGCGTTCAAGCGCATGGTGCGGATGGCGGCGGAGAATGGCTTTGACCGCATCGCGTGGACGACGGGCGAGCAGCAGGCAGATCGGTATGACCTTAGCAAGCAGGTTGACCGCATCGACTACACAAAGACCCCGAGTGGCGACATCATCCCTGAGATTTTCCAGACCGGAGGGGGGAAGGTTCCACTTCCGAAGCGCGTCTATTCACCGGATGAATTGGCGGATGTGGTTGGCAAGGAGATTGCCGAACGCATTGCCAATGATGGAAACGATGGGTCGAGCGCAAAGATGCGCAGCTTGAGCGGCGACGGCCTCAAGGTCGGCGGCTCCGGTATGCGCGCCTTCTACGACAAGATCCTGCCGTCCGCCGTCAACAAGTGGGCCAAGAAGTTCGGCGGGAAGGTTGGGCAGGCCATAATCCTGACCGATCCGATCTCTAGCGATGTTCCTGACGTGACGCCTATCACCGACGACGGTGAGGTTCCGCGCGAGGTCCACGCCATCGACATCACCCCCGCCATGCGCGATGCCGCCATGGCCGGGCAGCCGCTGTTCAGCCGCGCCCCTGCCGAGGAACTTGCATCCATCGAGGCCGACATGCGCGCCGTCGCCGCTGCGGCGGATGGCGGCGACGGGGTGGTGGCGCGGATCAAGCAGTGGTTGAAGGACGCCACGCCGAAGGAACTGAAAGACCGCTTGCGTGGGACGTGGCTGGGCGCGCTGACCACCCGCATGTTGACCACGCTGGGGCAGGACTACTTCCCGACGATGCGCCTGTACACGGACTTCCTGGCAGAAATGCAGGCTTCACGCAACGAGATGCAGCAGGAAGGCGAGGATGTGGCTGAGACCGTGCGCAAGTGGGCGGACAAGAACCGGCAGGAAGCCGAACGCCTGTTCGACACGATGCACGAGGCAACGATTGCAGGGGTTGATCCGGCCGAGGCCTACCAACCGCTGACGTTCAAGGCGGGCAAGCAGTGGATCGAGGTCAACAAGCAGAACGTGAAGGATCGCATCGCCGTCCTGCGCGACAATATGTTTGGCCGTGGCGGCGATTCCAAGAAGCGTCCATCTCGCACGGAGAATTAGCGCGAACAGGCACATGCCCAGGAAGGCCATCACGGCGGCATCGCGTCGTCGCTGGCGGCGGGCCCCCGGCCCGAGCAGCACCAAGACGGGAATGGCCACAACAGCGGGCCAGGCGGATTCCTTGGACAGGAAGGACAGAAGGAGGAGGAGGCCGGAGAAGACCAAGCGGATAATGCTGCGGCTATGGCTGGTCATTAGGGCGGCGGCAGCCAGGACTCCTGCGGCGGCAAGGAGGTCGGACTGACCAACGAATGGCAGCAGGACATCCTGGCTGGAGGGATTTGCGAAGGGCATCACGGTCGCCAGTAGCAGGAGCCAGAAGGGGGCGCCGGTTCGTGCCAGCCACAAAGCAAAGGCCGTAGCGCAACAGCCGGACAGTATTGTCGTTGCGAGGGAGAGGATTACAGGGCGATTCAGGCCAAGCCTGTGAAGGCTCCACCAGAGGATCTTGGGTACTGGACGCCAGATGGCGTCGGCGGATTGGTTCTGCCAGTGCCGCAGTTGGATGACCTCCGTCAGGCCAAGGGCGGCGTTTTCTGCCGGGAATTGCTGGAGGTGGGGAATGTCGTCGAGGGAAAGCTCGCGGTTGGCCGAAGGGAGGGTGGCGACGGCCACGGCAAGGGCGGTGAGCAGGCCGGCCAGTAATGGCAGCAACCTGCGATTCATGAGTGAGTGACCGTTGACATGGCTTTACCGTTGCGGCGAAGGGGGAGGACTCAACAATTTCCTCGGACAGTGGCCGGGCGAGGCCATGGAGCAAATCGCCCGCGGGGTGGCTTTTTATATTGCCCCTGCTCCATACTATGGTCACGGATACGGACCAGAACCGACATCATGAATTCGTCCATTGTCTACCTTGCCATCATTGCGGTGCTGGCTTACTGGGTGTGGCGCCTGAAGAATCGCGAACGCGATCAGGGGCAGGCGCTCGAACGGATTGCCCGCGAGCGCAAGACGGTATTCATGTTCCTGAACAACCTCGGTGAGCGCCTGACTTCCACGAGCATGAAGATGGAGCCGGCGCTGGAAATCATCATGGATTTCATCGTCGAGGTGACTGATTCCGAGGCCGGGGCGACCTACCTGATTGACCCGTCGGACAACCAATTGAGCGCAAAGGTGGTTAAGGGGATGTTCCCGCCGCTGATGCCCACGACAAGTTATGCGCTAACGAAGCAGAAGTATCTCAGCGAGCGCGTTAAGCGCGAGCGCATCCCGCTGGGTGAGGGGATTATTGGCGAGGCGGCGCGGACGGGCGAGGCGATCCTGGTGAACGACGTGGCGGGTGACTCGCGCGTGCCAAAGGTGGCTCACGAGTATCTGACGTTCCGCTCCATCATGGTGGCACCGCTCAAGGCCCGGGGCAAAATCACGGGCGTGCTGGCGGTGGTGAACAAGCGGTCCGGGACCAATTTCAGCCAGGAAGACCTGGACCTGCTGTTGGCGCTGGCGGATCAGGCGGCGTCGACGGCGCAATTGGTGAAGCTGTACGACGAGTTGGCGGAGAAGCAGCGCATCGAGCAGGAACTGCGCATAGCCCATGACTTCCAGAAGATGTTGCTGCCGGCCAAGTGCCCGGATGTTCCCGGGTTTGAGATTGCGGCGTTTTCGGATCCGGCGCTGGAGGTTGGGGGCGACTATTACGACTTCTTCCATGTGGATGACGCGAAGCGCTATCTTGGGGTGGTGATTGCTGACGTTTCGGGCAAGGGCATTCCCGGTGCATTCGTGATGGCAATGGTGCGGTGCACGCTGCGGGTGGTGGCGCGTAACAACCTGTCGCCGCGGGATGTGCTGTTCAAGGCGAACGACCGCCTCTTTGCCGACACCAAGGAAAACGTGTTCGTCACGATGACCTACGGCATCCTGGACTCGAAGAATCGGACTTTCAAGTTTGCGCGGGCCGGGCATGAGCCGCTGGTCACGGTCAAGCGGGACACGGAATCGGTGCAGTTGACCTCGCCGGACGGCATTGCGCTGGCGATGGTGGAGAGCGATATGTTCTCGTTCCTGCAAGAGGCCGAAATGAAGATGGATGACGGGGACACGGCGGTTCTGTATACGGATGGCGTGGTGGAGGCCATGGATCCGGATAACAACGAATACGGCCAGAAGCGGTTCTTTGACCTGGTGGCGGCCAACCGGCAACTTTCCCCGAAGGAAATAATTGAAAAGTCGCTCCACGACATAGAGGAATTCACTCGCGGTTATCCTCAACACGATGATATTACGCTGGTGGCGATCAGGGCTTCGGAGCCCGAGGGTGTTTCGCAAATGACGGCCAGCGCTTAGAGGCCGCCATAACAAGATGGCACGCAAATCAGCAAGAGAGCATTAACGAATGAAAGCATTCAGCTTCGACAGCCGGGAATCGACAGGCGAGCCCAAGTGCATGATCTTTGAGCTGCGCGGCTATATCGACGCGCATACGGTCATCGAGTTTGAGAAGGCCGTGCAGCAGGTCATCGAGGGTGGAAATCAAAATATTATCCTGGATATAAGCGGCTTGAGCTACATATCCAGCGCGGGCATCGGCGCGATGATGGGGCTGGCCCGGAAGCTGTCGGCGAACAAGGGCGACCTGGTCCTGCTCAACCCCAGCACAAAAGTTTTTGCCATTCTCGAGGGTCTTGGGTTCACGAAAATCTTCAAGATCGCGTCCAGCGAGGATGAGGCTGTGGAAAAAATGAAAGGCAGCTCCGGCTGACAGAATCCGCGACCTTGGCCGCCGAATCCACCCCCTGCATTCCCAATCCGCGGATTGAGTTGAAGTGCTGCGTGGACAGTTCCATGCTGGGGCCGCTGCGGCAGTTTGTTTCTGCGGTGGCGCGGACAGTGGGGTTCAGCGACCAGCAGGTGGATGAAATCGAGATTTGCGTGGATGAGGCTTGTGCGAATGCGCTGGAGCATGCCTACGCCGCGGAGCCTTACCAGCGGGAATTTCCGAGCAATGACCGCAACATTTGCATCGAGATGGCCTTTGTGGGCAACGAGCTGACGGTGCGAGTGATTGACCACGGGCGTGGCGCGGACCATGAGTTTCACCAGAAGCTGAAGGATCTGGAGCAGTATCTCGAAAGTGACAAGGAGAGGTTCCGGGGACTTGGATTTTACCTGATGCACAAGTTCATGGACCAGGTTGCGGTCCACAGCCTGCCGGGCAAGGGAACCACCGTCGAACTGAAAAAGATTCGCAAGTAGCGCGGTCGGGGTTTTAACAAATGGCCGATAATTTTACGGAGGAAATCAGCCTGCTTGAGCAGGTGCACGTGGCGCTGGGTTCGGCGTCGCGGTTGGAGGATTTCTACCTGATCCTGGGCAGCGTGCTCGTGGATCCCAACACGTTTGGCTTTTCCCGGGCGTTCGTGCTGCGCTATGACGAGCGGACGAGATGCTTCCTGGGCAAGGTGGCGCTGGGGTCGACATCGCGGGAGCAGTATGAGCAACTGCGGGAGGATTTGCTGGCGGAGGCGCGACTGCTGAAGGACCAGGAGGAGGCCATCACCCGGGAGACGGGCGAGCCCATGGCCCTGCAACATCTCTATGATCTGCGTTTCCATTCGCTGTGGATTCAACTGCTTCAGGGGCAGGAGGAGGGGACGGACCTTAACACGGCGTTTCAGGAGGTGAGCCTGCGGCGGGACAAGTTGCTACCGGGCCATTTGCTGGAAAGCGCGGCCAGTTCGGCGCAGGCGCGGCAATTCGAGAATAGCGAAGCTGTGCTGGAGGGACTGGACAAGTTTGTGCATCTGCCGGCCCTTGCGGGGAGGCTGGTGTCGAAACGCGGCCTCCATGGTGTGCTGATCGCCGATCGGATATTTGAGGATCGCCCGCTGGACGGGCAGGACCTTTATCATTTCCAGTGGCTGATCAACCATGCGTCGGTGTCGCTGGAGAACGTGCTGCTGGTCTCGGAGTTGACCGAGACGACAAACCGCATGCGGGAAGTTGACCGGCTTAAGACGAATTTTCTATCCATCGTTTCTCACGAATTGCGAACTCCGCTGACGTCCATTGTGGGGTTTGTGCATCTCCTCGCGGAGGAAAAGGTTGGCAAGATTACGCCGTCGCAAAAGGACCTGCTCAAGCGCGTGAGCCAGCATTCCACTCATTTGCAGAATATGGTGAATGACCTGTTGGAGCTGGCCGAAGTGGAGTCGGGCGGGATGGTCAACGTGGAGCTTGTTCCGGTGGATCCGCTGGAGGCGCTTTACGCCGTGATGCCAAAGATCGAGGCTCGGCGGGGGGCCAAAAATGTCGCCATCGAACCGTCTATCATGAGCACCGTTCCGAAGATTCTCGCTGATCAGTCTGCACTGGAAAGGATTTATTTCCACCTGCTGGACAACGCGGTAAAATTCACCAACGAGAAGGGAACTGTGGGGATCGAGTTTAACCGGGCCAACGGGGAGCTCGACATCAGCATCGTGGATCAGGGAATCGGGATTCCACAGGAGAACCTACAGCGTATTTTTGACAACTTTTACCAGGTGGACTATCGGCTGGATCGCGCTTACGGCGGCATGGGAATCGGTCTGACGGTGGTGAGCCTGCTGTTGCGGGCGCTCAACGGGAAGATCAATGTGGAGTCCACGGTTGGCATTGGCAGCAGATTTACAGTCACGTTTCCCGCCATCAGTGATGGCACGGAAACGAACTGGCACTGATAAAAAGCCTGAAAGGCTGCGCCACAACAACTAGAGTGCGTTAAACCACTGCTCCGCGGCAGGTAGAATTTGCTCGACGCTTTGAAAGCGGTTCTTTGGGTCCGGGGCGGTACAGTTCTCGTATATTTGTTCAATGGCGGCGGGCACGTCGCGGCGATTGTCGCTGATTCGTGGCTGGCTTCCGGTAAGTTGGAATTGCATGATATCCCAGCGATTCGTTAGCCCTGCGGTGGCGTATGGCGGGGCCCCAATGAGCATCTGGTAAAGTGTGATACCCAGGGCGTAGATGTCACAAGGCGGCCCAAGGGGTTCGGCCCGGAATTGCTCCGGTGGCATGTAACCCGGGGTTCCAGCTCCGCGAAAGATTGTGGACTGGTCGGTGTCTTTTTCCGGGCTTGCTGCAAGTTTGGCCAAACCGAAATCCACAATTTTGACATCGCGTTTTGGGGTCAGCAGAATGTTCCCGGGCTTGATGTCCCGGTGAATTATCCCGGCCTCATGAGCGGCCTGCAGGCCCCGCGCGATCTCGATGAAGACACCCATGGCGTCCTTAAGTGAGAGAGACTTTTCGTGGGCTATCCAGTCCTTGAGTGTGCCGCCGCGAACAAGTTCCATCGCGATGTAATGTTGGAGGTCCAGCAACCCAACGTCATAAATGGTGATGACATTCGGGTGGGATAACCTTGCGATAGCGCGGGCTTCGAGGAGGAACTGCTGGATTTGGGCGGCTTTGGCACCCACGTACTGAATGAGCTTGAGGGCTATTCCGCGGCCGAGCACGGTGTCGGTAGCCTCGAAGACTATTCCCATGCCACCGCGGGCCAGTTCCTTTACGATCTCGTATCGCCGACTTAATCTGAACGGATCTATCGGTTCCGTCCTCGCCCCTTTGGACTCGGAAGTGCCCGGAGCGGGATTGATTGGCGCGGATGAATTCGCCACTACACCGGCATCGGGACGGCCAAAAAGCGAAACCTCCCGACCGGCCCCTGTGGGTGCGAATTTGTCATTCAAATGCAAGCCGCCGGGGTCGGCGCGCAGGCTTCGTCCGGCAATACCCGGGGGCGCGTCAAGGGTGGCGGCTGTCGGGGGGGGCGTGATGGACTCGGTGTCATTGTCGGTGTCAGGGTCCAGTTGAGCGGGATTCGAATCCTTGATCGCGGCCAGCAGGAAATCCATCGCGGTCAATTTGGCCGAAGGAGCCGGGGATTCTGCCTCACTGCCAACCAACGGAGTGGGGGGAGGAACTGCGGACGAGGTATTGGACACGCCCGCATCGGGTAAGAACTCTATAACCAGTTTTTCCAGCTGGGGTGTCAGCACACCGGCGGCGAGAAGACGGTCAAAAATCCGGACGGACTCCGGCACCGCGCCATGCTCGGCCAGCAGACAGGCGAATTCATAGTGCAGGAGGGCATTGCCTTTTGAAATTCCACCCGGTGCCAGAACCTTTTCAAGAATCTGCAGCGCTTTGTCATAATTCCCGGTTCGAATCAGAAGCTTGCAGAGGAGTTGGCCAATTTCAGGTTCGCTCCCGGGGGTGGCTGCACTGGCAAGGACCTCGATAGCTTGCTCTTCCCGACCTAGGGCCAGTTCGAGCAGTGCCGCGTCATGGAGCCGTCCGGCTTTGCGAACACAGGCGATTGCCTCATCCATGCTGCCGATTTCGCGGTAAATCTCGGCTGCTTTCAGCAGGTCTCCGGCTTGTTCATACAATGCGGCGGCCATCAGCCATTCGTGGGAGGCCAAGGCCTCGTCTGCGGCTTCGCGGAAATGGCCCTGCCGGAGGTGGCCAGCCAGGCGACCCATGACCTCCCTGAGGGCAGGTGTTTCTGCGGATGCGGCCGCGCCCGGAGAAGGCAGGTAGAAAATCGGGATTGGTTCGTTCGCCGCAATGGGAATGAAAGGAACCGCCTGTTGCCCAACCACGGCCGTAGGGACAGCCGGGGCCACAAGGATGACAGGCTGTGCCGGGACATTGTGAGTAAGGGCGGGCTGCGTTTGGCCTGCTGAGGCGGCCATCGGCGCGTCGGCGGGTTGTTGCGGCTGAGCCTGAACTTCGATCTCCGGCATTCTGCGCCGCATTTCCAATGCCTTTGCCTTTTCGCCGTCGGCGGCATAGCAACGCGCGGCACGTTCCCATTCTTCAAATCTTTCGAATGCAGCGCCCGCCTTGCCCATTTTGCCGATGCGGCGGTAAACCATGCCAGCCTCGAAGAAGTCACCCAGTTTCTCAAACAGTTCCGCGCTTCTGCCCAAGTCTTCCTTGTATAGCTCGGTTCGACGATCCGGTCCGATTGGGCGGGGAGCGTCACTAGATTGCCGCCGCTCATAGGCTCGAAGAGCGGAACGTTTGGATGCGCACTGGCGGGCGCGCTCTTCGTCCCCGATCATCGCGTAGCATTCCTCGGCGCATTCGAAATCACCCGCCTCTTCATAAAGCCGGGCGGCCTTTTCCCGCTCCCCGGCGCGATCCCACAAACCCGCCAGTTCGGGCAAAGCCTCCTCGACTTCATCCCGCTCCCTGGCAACGTTCGCATAGAAGGAGCGAGCGGCTTCAATGTCACCCATCAGGCCCGACACGTAGGCCGCACTGAGGTTGTCGTCATTCTCCACATATATCTTGCGGGCCTGAACGAAGCGGCCAATTTGCGTAAAAAGTCGCGCAACGGAAACCCGATCACCCAACTCCTGAGCGATGGTGAGGGCGGCAGAAAACATTCCCGAGGCCTCATAGATGGACATCGCCTCCATCTTGTCCCCGCGTCTTAGTGCCTTTTCGGCTGCAAGTTCCGCCTGGGCCCGAATTTGCTCGGTGGTTGGTGATTCCCCGTCGCGAATCGGATCGCTGACGATGTAGTCGCCCAGTTTCGACTGAATTACAAGCATCAGTAGTCCGAGAAGCAGAACACCGACCCCGGCCACAAGTTCGGGTGAATCGGGATAGACCGCGCCCCCCCGCAGGACAAGTGCGGGCCAGTTTACGTATATCGTAATCGCGAAGATTGCCCAGATGGGGATGCTTGCGAGGAAGTAAGTGCGCCGGGGTAGCATATTGGAGTCTGTATGATGATTGGAGGAATCCCTTGCCATTACTCAAGAAGTGTTTTTGTTGCGATTGATTGCAGCATGGTTTAGGTGTGCCGCAATTTCATGGTAACCGACCGAATCAAGAATTATACCGATCTGGAGCAGCAGTTCCAGCGTGATCGCGCCGATCCCGCAGCAGTGGCGGATCTTGCAGGTGCGTCGTGTGCCCGAGGACTATTCGGAACCCGGGCATTGCCGGTCTATCAACGAGCGGTTGCTGTCAATTCGGGCGACAAACGTATATTGCAGGCTCTAAGCCTGACGAATTTTCTCAAGCATATGCGGCGATTCACCATCGACGGGGCAGAACCGGATCTCGTGGATTCCGATGCGGTTCTTGAAGCCATCGAACTGCTAAAGGATTCGCTCAAGCAGTTTGCCAATTCGCCGGACTTGTTTTTTGCACTTGGGGATCTTTACCTGGTGCGGGGCAGCATCCTGCTGGCGATTGGCGCCTATGAGAATGCGCTGAAATTCGGATTTGAGGATTTTCCGGCGATATTGCGCGGATACGAGTTTGCGTCGCGGGTTCACAAGTTGCAGCCTTCGGAGCGGGCGTATTTCGCGCGGATTTACCGACAGGTAGGGCACACGGCGAAGGCGCTGGAGCTATACCGGGCCATTGTGGCCGAGGGGTTCCATGATCCGGCCATCATCAACACGCTTACGGAGCTCATCGAGTCGGCCGTCGAGCCGGAGACCAACCAGAATGTCCTGAACAATCATTTCATGGAAATCACGGAGCTGTACCTGCTGGTGAACGATGTGGACCGGGCGCTCACGAGTTTCCGGCGCATCGTGTTTCCGGTGAACATGAATTTCGAACTGGTGAAGCGGATCGCCGAGATTCTGATAAGCCGGGAGGATTACGGGCTGGCCTTTGAGTACCTGTCCCAGATTCCGGTGGACGAGGAGAACAAACAGCTTATCAACCGCATCACGGTGGAGCTGGAGAAGATCGGCGACCTCGACACGGCGGTCTATCTCCTGAAGTTCATCAACGACAACGACATCATGTTCAAGGAGGCCCAGGCTCTCAAGGACAAGGAGATGGAAATTCATGCGGAGCTGGAGCTGGCCGATATGAATTTCACAAATCGCCGTTACGACATGGCGCTGGGGAACTACGTGCGGGTGCTGCGGCTCGGGTACAAGGACGACCTGCTGATTCTATCGAAGATAGTGGAGTTGCTGCCACTGGTGCGGCGCGACCACATAGACGATTTGAACTTCATTGGGCAGTTTTATCTCAACAAGCAGGACTACTATCGCGCATCACAGTTCTACGACCTGGTTCTGGACAGGCGCCCGGACGACCAACGCGCCCAGGAGAAACTGCGCGAGATTTACAGTGCCATTTTTGAGAGGAATCCGAATCTGCCCGAATTACGGCTGCGCAGCGGTGACCTGCATGCCATGGCGGGCCATCTGGACGAGGCGCTGGCCGAGTACAAGGTGGCGGCCCAGTTTCCGGAAACAAACGTTGAGGCAATGCGCCGCACGGCCATCACCCGCATGAGGACCCAGAATTACACCCTGGCCGCCGAGGCTTTCAAACAAATTCCCGTTTCAGAAGTGGACCTGGAAAACCTGTACCAGCTTCACCTGATCTTTTACGGCCGCAACCGCCTCGCAGAATCGCTGGCCCTGTTGCGGATGGTCGCGGAGGTGGACAGCCGCTACCGGGATGTGGCCGAGCGCATCGAGCAACTGGGTGGCCAGTTTGCCGAGGAATCCCAGAACCTTGTGTCCGACCCCAAGATGCGCGAGCTGATAGGCGACATTGCCATCGGTCGTTATCGCTACGAGGAGAAGGTGGGAAGTGGCGGCATGGGAGTGGTGCACCGGGTGTTCGATATCAAGCTGAACAAGGCGGTGGCCATGAAGATCCTGCGGGAGGGTCTGGCAAACAGCAACAAGGCCATCGAGCGATTCTTTCGCGAAGCCCGCATAGCCGCGACGCTGAACCACCCGAACATTGTCAATATCTACGACTACAACATCAACAATCAGACCCACAAGAGTTATATTTCCATGGAATATGTGGATGGCCCGTCCCTCAGGGATATGTTTGAGGACTATTTCGTCCACTCGGCGCCCTTGTCTGAGGCGCGCATCCACGAGGCGTTGTTTTACTCGGCGCAAATTTGCGACGCCCTGGACATGACCCATTCCAAGGGAATCATTCACCGCGATATCAAACCGGACAACGTTCTCATAAGCCGCGACCGAGTGGCCAAATTGACAGACTTTGGGATTGTCCACGTTGAGGAGGCCACCTTTACCCCCACCGGGGCGGTGATAGGCACGCCGCGTTACATGGCACCGGAACAGGTGCAGGGTGTGCGACTGGACGGTCGTGCAGACCTCTACTCGGTGGGTATCATCCTGTATGAATGGCTTCTGGGGTCGCCTCCATTTGTGACGGGGGATATTGCCTACCAGCAGGTCAATGTAAAGCCGGTGGCACCCCACGATCACAACGACGGTATTCCCTATGAGCTGAGCAACCTCATCATGAAGTGTTTGGAGAAGAATCCTGCGGATCGCTTCCAGTCGGCGCGAGATCTGAGATTTGCCCTGGAGCAAATGCTTCGACGTCTGGTACCTGATGGCCCGAGTTTTACCCAGGATCCACCCCGGCCACCGCAGATTCCCGAAACAGCCCGATCAACGGACCACGACATCGATTCGTTTGGGTGAGTTACGGTTGGGGCTTGGAGGCAATGCAAGCAACCATCCAGCAGTTGCGAATAGAACCCTGGCTTTGACTCAGCGGCAGGACGCCGCTGCCACCTTTTAGTACAGGCTCCAGTCGCTGACACCCGCGAGGATGTTCTGGCGGTAGGCGATCAGGTTGTCCCCAAGGATCCAACCCTCCGTTGCGGAGGTTCCGTTTGTCAGGTAGACTTTGTACCAGTCGCCGGCGCGCCCGAAACTAACGAATCGCTGCCCGGTGACTGCCTTGCCGACGATGGGGTTCGTGTTCGTCGTTGTCAGTGAGGGTGCCGAGTAAATGGGCACTTCGGCGTACTCGCTGACATCATCTGAATCGTAGTTGGTGGTTTTGTCCGTGCGGATCACAACGCAAGTTACCGGTGTGGACCCGGTGTTGATGCGTGAAGTCAGGCCAGCGGCGTCGCTGGCCCACGCGGTGCGTCGGGTGATACGGGGAACGACACGGATGGCATCAGCGTAAACCTTGGCGGCGGCAGTCGCGTCCACCTTTCCGGTGACGCTGCCCTCGCGCAACTCGACCGATCCCGCAGCTCCGGGTGTGTAAAAGAATGACCCCAGCTTCACCCAGGAATTCGGGAATGGTTCTGTCTCGGAGAATGTGACGGTCAGGGTGTAGGCGGTCGCTGCGTTGGCACCGGCCGCCCCGGAGCCGTAGCTGTCGGCGGCGATGTAATAGGTGCCCGGTGCAAGGGCAGAGGCCGTAAAGGAAAAATCCGCGCGCTGGATGCAGGCAGTATTTGAGGCGCCGGTCAGCAAGTGAACATCAATGTCCTTCGTGGGATATCCGGAGTGGGACACCGCCACGGTGACGTCCGCAGTTGTGCGCAGGTCAAACCGGTATAGATTCTCCGGGCCGTTTTCCGGGATTCCTGCGCCCGTGGGAGAGTAGCTGGCCCACTCGGAGGGTGCACCAACAGTGGTGTGGTTGGCCACATAGGGGTTTTTGTTGATGCGGTAAGGATTGGCTTTGGTTCCTGTGCCGGCTGCCGAATAGTCGCCTCGTTGGTCCACCAGCACGTCGGTGGTACCATTGGAGTCCACGATACGATAGGTGACAGATTTGGCGTTGGCATCGCTGGCCCAGGTGGCATAGATATCATAGTTCCCGCGTTGATTTGGAGCCGTGAACGAGAACTTTGCAGTGTCGGCGGCGTCGCCGGTTGTCGCGAAAGTGGACGAGCGCGAGCCCAGTCCGGCCAGGGTGACCTGGTTGGCATCCCCCGCCGCATCAGCAACTGCGGTCTTGTTCGCATCATTGGCCCAAGTGCCGGTCTCGGTGTAGCCAGCTGCGAGTGCCCCCGCATTTGTTCGCGCTTCATAAGCCCGGGTGGGCGGAAGCGGCAGCATGAGCCGCCACCAGCCGTTGCGCTGGGTAGCGACGTACTTGTTGTTCTGCGGCAGGGTTGTAAAAATGTTATATGCCGTGCTGTTTCCTTCCCGGGTATTCAGGAAACCAGACGTATCAATGTTGATGTAAACGAGACAGGGATAGGCGTCCTGAACGTAGAATTCGTCGTTCTCAAACCATGCGTGGTAGTAACCGCAAGTCTGGCTGTCGCCGGGTAGCAGGGAAATGGCGTAGTGGAGGTGCGGGCCGGTGGAGTTCCCGGTATTGTCGGAGTCCGCGACATACTGAGCTTTGGTTACAGCATTGCCAGTGCTGACGAGTACGCCGTTTTGAGAAAGGTGCCAGTAACGGGTGCGATAGTTGCGCCCGCCGATACCTGTATGGTCGAGTATCAGGTAATTTCCCGTATCGCTATGGTCGTCGTTGGGAACCACCTCACGGAGGGCGTTCACGGTACCGGCCGCGGTGGCGAAAACCTGGCTGCCTGTCACGAGGCCGGAATCCGTGCCGGAGTGATTGTCATAGGCATGACCTGAACCTGCCGTTGCTTCCCCGCTGGCATAGCCTGTCCAGTCCGCGATGGGACCGGAGGTGCGGTTCAGGTCAAAGCCGGCGGTCATTCGCTTGGTGTTGGGACTGTCATAAGGCCAGCCGAAGGCTGGCGGATCGCTGGCGGGGGCAGCGAGCAGCGGGTTTGTGGCACAAAGCCCGAAGGCAAGAAACAGGCCGAAGGAAGCCCGACTCATTGGGTTCCTCCTGGTCGGGAATTCAGATCCAGTTTCACGGGTTTGCCCTCATTGTCGCTGAACGCCACGGCCGTGTCTGTGAGGCGCTGCGGGTGGCGACCAGCAGAAAGTTTACGGGCTGGGCCTCCGGCTGAACCAATGGTCCAGATCTCCCCGGAGCCATCCGGCACACCGGTTTCGTAGATGAGTTCGGTGCCGCCTCGTTGCCAGACGTATGTCCCCACCCGGGCGACGGGTGCCTGGCCGGGCCCCTGACCTGCTTCCGTTATTTGCGTGGGCTTGGCACCCGGTTGCCCCAGCGGCAGCCGCATCAAGCCTCCCCGGTTCTCCGTGGGATGAAGCCAGGTGAAGTAAAGAGTTTGCCCGTCAGGGGAGAAGAAAGGGCCGTAGTTTGTGCCGTCGTTGTCGGTAAGTTTCTCACCCACGACTAGTGTGGTGGCGTCGAGCAAATAAAGGTTGCAGGATTGAAGCCTGAGAAATTCGGCGGTTGTTCGCGCGTTGTTGACGGCCTGAACCGACCAATCAGGGGGGTAAACGGCGAGCACGGCTTTGGTACCGTCAGGTGACCAGCCGAGATTGCTGACCCGGCCGGGGGCGGCGATTCGGGTGGTGGCTCCACTTTTCCAAATCGTAAGGTCGCGATCCTGGGAAATCAGGGCTATTGCGCCAGTGGCGGCACAGGGGAAGGCGCGCAAAGCGTTCGTGGTGACTGTGTCCGCAAGGGTGCCGTCAGATTTTATCAGAGCAATGGCACCACCCTCGGGGGCGTGTTCACAGGTGTCCGTGTCAGCGGCGGCAGCCGACTTGTTAGGCCTTAGCGTAACCAGGACACTCCCGTCGGGAAAGTTGCCCCAGATGGTGGCGAAATCCATCGCTTCCTTTGATCCCGGGCCGGCGAGTTGATGGCCGAGCGGCAGCGCATCCTGGCCATCAAATCGGGTGAGGTAGTTACCACGCACAAAGTAGGCTGTGTCAGCTCCGGCGGATCCCACTAAGGCGCACAAGAGAGTCGCACTAAGTATGGCACAGATGGGGCGGAAAAAATCCATTTGGGATGACCTGACTCCTTGGGCTCAAGACTTAGTAATGCACCATGGTGCAAACTGTCTGGATGCTACGTGTGACCCACAACCCAAGGATATTTCAAGGGTAACTTCCCAGCTGCGCCCAGCGCGGTCAAATTCGTCCAGAACACCTTATCCCCTGAAACCGAAGTTGGCGGTTTGCAAGTACGCCCAAACCACCTCGGATTGAGCCCGGAACCCAAGCAAATCCAAGCGTCGACATAGTTTGGCGGCAGACAATTTAGACCGTTCCAAATTTTCTTGATTCTTTTTGAGCGGCCTGACCTATAAGAACATCATGAGTTCACTTTCTTGTTTGTTTTCGTTCGTCCGGCCTCGCCTTCCGCGCCTTTTCGCCGTTCCTCTTTTTGCCCTCGGCGTTGCGGCTGAGGCCCAGCAGATGCGTACAACCTACGTTTGGCATTTGCATCAACCCATCTACTTTAACACGCAGCGGGGCTATGCGCCGGACCATTATGAAGCGGCTTGGGATACGATCCAAGCCCAGTGGGGCGGGCGCACTCATCCGTCGGACAGCGTCTCGACCATATTTGGCGTTGATGACCGCAAGGCGGCCTATCAATACCGCCCAAAGGATTCGGTTCAGACCATTCTCGGCCAGCCGGACGCAGGTGTTCAGGTCCAGATGTCCGGGGCCCTGATTGAGAATGTGAATTCGCTGTCGAACAACCTTAGCGGTTACTACAGCGGCTGGCAGGGCAGTTTCCAGACTGCGCGTGGATGGCAGACGAGCGGGGGCAAACCGCGCATGGATATGGTGAATTTCACCTACCATCACTCCCTCGCGCCCCTGCACACGCAAAAAACATTTGAATGGGAACTGCGGCTTCACAAGCGCCAGATGGAACTGAACTGGGGAAACAGCCCGGGCCAGTCGCAGGGGTACTTCCCCACGGAAATGTGTTTTGCGCCGTACTTGATTCCAACGCTGAAGGCCCAGGGAATCAACTGGACGATTGTGTCGGGAAACCATTTGTCGCGAGCCTGCTCGGATTTCCCGCTGGTGCTCGGGAGCGGTGGCGAAAACTGCGAACCGCCAAACAAGGCGGACATCCTGAATCCGGCCCAGACGAATTATTACCGCCAACAGATTTCACGGGGATGCGCCCCCTGCAATGCCGCACCTTTTGCGTATACGCCCCACCGGGCACGCTATGTGGACCCGAATTCGGGCACCGCCAACGATATCGTTATTGTTCCCTCAGCCATGGAGTTTAGCTGGATAGACGGGTACCAGTGCTTTGGGGCAAACGATGGAGGGCTGGCGAGTGTTCGCGGGTTCAACAATCCGTCCCGCCCCATGCTTCTGGTGCTTTCCCACGATGGTGACAATGCGTTTGCAGGTGGATACAGCTACTACATGGAGTGCGTGAATCAGTTTGCCAATAATGCCCCGGCGAACGGGATGCGGCCCTCAACCGTGGAGCAGTACCTGTTGGATTACCCGGTGCCGGCAAATGATTACGTCCATGTGGAAACTGGCGGGTGGGTAAATGCCGATGGAGATTTCGGGTCGCCGACCTACATCAACTGGCTTTACCCGTTGCTGAACTCCAGTGGCCAGCCCGACCCAGTGAACGGCTGGCACGAAAAGTCGCGTGAGTATGCGATGTTCCTTGCCGCGGAGAATCGCGTGCGCACCGCCGAGCAAGTCTCCGGCTCCACACCCAGTGTGGACCAGGTTCTAAATCCAAATGGCAGTGCGTCGCTGGTGGAGCGGGCCTGGCACTATTACCTTGGCGCCCTCGACAGCGGGAACGTATATTATGGAACTCCGGGCGACATGGAGACCCGCAGCACAGTGGGTATCAACCACGCCGTCAATCGGGCGGATCAGGTGCTGGTGGGTAACTTTTCAGACACCACGCCGCCTTCGGTCTTCATTCCCCAGCGCTGGCCCTACAATCCGGGCGAAGTCAATTTTGGCGTATCCACGCAATACACGCAGAAAACCTACGGGCCTGATTTCACCGTGTGGACCTTCGCCTACGACGTGAGTGGAGTGGCGGGCGCGGTGCTGAAGTGGCGTGTGGACAATGACGGTACCAACTCCTTGGCCACCGATGACAATGAAAAGTATGCCGGCGGCTCGGACGTGGGGGCGTGGCAATCGCTCGCGATGGCGGGGCGACTCTATCCCTCGGGCAACGTCTACAACAAGGGGGAACTGGACTATTACGTTCTCCCGACCTACATCTCCAATCATTACAGCGCGACCATTACCGGACAGGCCAGTAAACTTATTGATTACTATGTCGAAGTAACGGACACGCAGGGCAATATTGAGAAGACGCCCATCCAGCATGTCTACGTTGGCGACAAGACCGGCAGCGGCGGTGGTGGTGGCGGCGGTGGCGGGGGAACCCGTGCATCGGTTGTTCCCGCAACTCCGACGGCCGGACAGCAAGCCATGATCCAGTATGACCCTGTTGGAGGTCCCATTGCGGGTGCCGCCGCTGTCAATGTGCACTGGGGCGTCAACAACTGGGCATCGGGCACGGTTGCGGACACGGGGATGACATGGAACGCGTCGGCTGCAAAGTGGCAGACGACGGTGACACTTTCTGCTTCGGCGACTCAGCTTGATATGGTCTTTAACAACAATGCCGGAACATGGGATAATAACAGTGGCCAGGATTGGCACTTCACGGTGCAGGCCGGGGCTCCCCCTCCGGCACCCCTGTGGACCATTGATGGCACCGCGGAATCCAACAGTTACATTCGCGCCAATAACGGAAGCGGATTGAAGTTGTGGGCCATGGCCAATGGAAACACTTTTTATGTGGCCACTCAGGCATCCACCACATCCCCGGCCCGCGACCACTTTATCTTCCTTACCAGTTCGACTGCGGCTCTTCGCAGCGCGCCCTGGGCCAAGGGGGGGCAGACAGTCGCGTGGGATGCCTTCCTCGCGAATGAATCCACCAACAATTTCATTGGATGGTTTGATTCGACCGGCGGGCAAACCCTCAACAGTTTTACGACCAAGGCTTCAGTCCAGGGCACGGACAAGGTGATGGAGGGCACCATTGATCTTCAGCAACTTTATGCACCAAAGCCAAACCTTGGCGCTGCATTGCCGTCTGCGCCGGTCAAGGCTGCAGCGGTTCCGGCCGTGGTTTATGTTGCAGCGATTGAATATGGGACGAACGACGGGGATTCCCTGGTCCCAAGCACGCAGGTTCCGGCTACAGTGGACAGCAACACCAACCTGAATTCACCGGAGATGGCCTCCCTTTCGAGCACCATTCCAGTCGAGCTCACAGATTTCCGCGTGGAGTAATCCCGTGGTTTGGTTGCGCCGGAAATAGGGCAAACCCAGCCCCGTTCCTTCTTGCAGTTTGCCGGTTTGAGGTGTCAGTCACAGGCCCATGAAACCGGACGCCCTTGTTACGACCGTTACCGCAGCCCAATCAGCCGTTACCGGCGTGACCACAGGGATGCCAGTGCCCGCAGCCATGATCACAACGCCGATGGCCCTGTTCGTTTTCCTGCTGGCGATGGTGGGGACGGTGTTTTGGTTAAGTGAGTTCAAGCGCTTTGAGCGCTTCTTTCACTTTTTCCCTCCGCTGATCTTTTGCTACTTCCTGCCGATGCTGACGACTACCTGCGGAATCACCCCGGAGAAGAACGACCTGTATGATTGGTTTAATACGACGTTCCTTCCCCCGATCCTGCTGCTGCTGCTTGTGTCCGCAGATCTTAAGGCGATTATTCGTCTTGGTCCCAAGGCGCTGGGGGTCATGTTGTCGGCCTCGGTGGGGATCATGGGGGGCGCGGTAATTGGGTACGCTTTCCTTGCCCACAAGGTGGATCCCCAGGGATGGAAGAACATCGGGGCGCTGGCCGCCAGTTGGACCGGAGGATCAGCCAACATGTTTGCCGTCAAGGCTGCGTTGGAGATTCCGGACACCGTATTTTCACCCATGGTTATTGTGGATTCTGTGTTTGCATATACCTATCTGGGACTTCTGATTGCCCTGGCCGGGTACCAGGAAGCTTACGAACGCCGCTTTAAAGTCGACTCGCGTCTGGCGGATGAGATTCATGAGCGGGTGGCGGAGTTTGGCAGTGAGGCGCGCCCCATCAGCACCCGCGACCTTCTTGTCATGCTGATGCTGGCGATGGGAGGCGGTTACCTATGCATGCTTGCGGGTAAATCGCTGGCGGGATATCTCAAGCCTTTTGGTGAAGCGTGGCCCATAATCAAAACTTTCTCCGGGGCCACGCTCACGGTGATATTCGTGACAGCACTTGGCATTGTGTTATCCTTCACCCCGTTTCGAAATTTGGAGAATGCGGGAGCGTCGCAGTTGGGTTACGCCCTGCTCTATATGTTGCTTCCGACGTTCGGGGCCCAGGCAAATCTTCGCAATATTGGCCAGGTGCCCTGGTACGGGGTCATCGCGCTTGGGATGCTCGTGCTTAATGTTGCCACGGTTTTTCTGGCCCTTCGGCTGACCCGTGCGCCGCTGTTGTTTGGGGCTGTTGGAAGCCAGGCCAATGTGGGAGGACCAGCTTCGGCTTCGGTGGTGGCGTCCGCCTACAATCCCCGCATGGCGCCGCTGGGAGTATTGCTGGGGATCCTGGGTGGCATCATTGGCACTTACGCGGGCCTACTGACGGCCCATTTGTGCAAATTCTTTGCGCCGACAGGCCCTTAGAACAGCAGCTTGAGCTGTTTCATGATCTGGGAGTACATTTCCCCCGGGTCGGTGGTGCCAAGCCAGATGTAAAGCGCCACAAGAATGACCACGACGAGAATGGCCGCAGTGGCAATGTGCTTGATCCAGGCGGAAAAGGAAAACCGGGACCGTGAACCGCCATGCACCATGATCTTCGAGCTGAATTCGCGGAATTCCTGCGCGCAACCCTCACTGCAAAACACACCATCCTCGGTGTAAAGGCGACATTCCTCGCAAATGGGAAGCTTGCACTTCTTGCAGCCGATGGCCGTGAAGCGGGCGGGATGATTGGCACATTTTTGCATGACTTGTTACTACACAGACAGCGACCGCTGATTGCCTGGGATTTTAGAGCTTCTTCAATTCTGCTGCAAGATCCGCAGCGGTTCGCGGCCCGTCGATCTTCTTCAGGAATCCGCCCTGAGCGTCGTAAATCATGATGGTGCCGGCCTTGAACACCTGAAGCTTGTATGCCGTTTCCACATTCTGGACGAAATTGAGTTTGGCACAGGCAAATCCGCCCGACAGCACGGCCACGACAGCCGGGTCTTTCAGCAGGGTGTTCTCATATAGCTCGGAGGCAGTGGCTCCGGGTGCGCTGAAAAACAACAGGATTTTCTTGCTTGATCCGGCGGCACTTCGTGCGCCGGCGATGGAATCGTGCCACTCCAAGCCGCCCACAGACGTGGTCTTGGCGGCTGCAGTTCCGGGTTTGGGAGCCAACGGAAGTGGCGAACTCCCCACGTCGGTGAGTTTCTCCGAGGAGAATCTTGCCGCATCCGCGTAGGCTTGGGGGATATTCCGCGTGTCCAGGGCGGCGGCGTCGGGCCCGATCCTGACTGCAACGTACTGGTCGTCTCCCGCGTTGAAAGTGAACTGGCCCAATTCATTCCAAACGCCAGCGTTGCTGGCTCCGGAGGATCCCCAGCCATCCTGTGGCATCTTCTTAACTTCCTCGCCTCCCGCGTGCTTCACAACATAGGTCACGCTGCTGGCGTTGCCTTCGCGGGGCCATGTTACGTAAACAAAGAGCTTCTCCGGCTTGGTAAGTTTTGGCATGAAGCGGGCCTCGCCGTTGGCCTTTGGCCCAAGCAGGATTTTACGCGTTCCCACTTTGTTGGGGTCGCTCAGGCCTGGTGCCCGGCTCTTTCCGTGGCCTGGAGGTGCGCCCCCGCTGTTCATCCAGTTGCCGGCTGGCTCGGCATAGTGGTCGAAGTTCTTCCCCTCGGGGCGTGCTTCAATGACAATATCTTCCGCAGGCACGACAGCTGCGCAGAGGATGAACAGTGTGGACAACCCCAAGGATTTCGGCCACATTTTCAAAGGAATGCTCCCTCGTTGGTTAAGTTGTGTATGAGGAGGGACAGCAATCGGTAGCCGTCAAGGGCAGATTGACCCAATTGCGGAAGCGCTTACCGCCGCTTGGGTGAGCCCTGAATCCGTCTTTGGAGGATATCCTCGTACAGCAGGGCGGTGGCATTTCCCGGGTCGATATCGAGGACCTTCTTCCATTCGCGCAGCGATTCCTCGTAGTTTCCCTCGCTCATGAAATCCACAGCCCGGGTGCGGAAGTCCGTAATGGCCCGGTCCTTGACCTTTTCCCGCTGGGTTTCATTTTCGCGGAATGTCAGGATGGTTTGCTGGCGGCTGATCGCGTCGTTGGCCAGGTTGACCTTGGCGTCGGTCTTGATTCGCTTGGGGTCATTGCCAAGTTCCTCGCGGCTTCGATTCTTGATGGCGAGTTGAAGCAGGATGGCGGATCGCGCATTTTCCGGATCGAGGTCTACCAGCTTGACCCAGTAGTCGATCGCCCCACCGTAGTCGCGCTTATCAAACGCTTTCATGCCTATGGCATAATACTCATCGATCATTTTTCGCTTGGTGATGGAAAGCTTCTGCTGCGGGGACAATTCGACGAAAGCCCTTTCCAGTTCCTGCATGGGGACGCGAATGGTCAGCTTCTCGCCGGTTTCGTCGTACAGGAAGTTGCCGAGGTATTCCTCGACCTGTTTGCGTTTGATTTCCTCCGTGGTGGGCACTGGCGCTCCGCCGCGCGACTGATCCCAAAAGGGCGACTTGTCGCCGCTCTTGGCCATGGCGGCCGGGGCGAAGCGCGGCTCGAATGGATTCTTGAGCGCGGTTCCGAAAACCGGCTTCAGAACCATGAACGCCACAAAGTCGCCGTTGGAGAAATAGCGTACGGCAGTGGCCTTGGCGCTTTCGGAGGATTCATTGGGCAGGCCTCCGGTCGTGATGAGGTCCTTCAAGTCAATCCCGCCGGAAACGGCCTCGATTTTTGGAGTGAAGTAGCCGTAAACGTATGGCGGGGAGAGACTACTGCGGAAAACCTTTAGTGCCTCCGGCGCCGAAGGCTTTGAAGGTTCGTTGAGCAGGATATCGGCGTAATCGTATACGCGGCGTTTGATCTTCTCGAAATCCGTGACCCTCACAGCTTCCAGGTCCCGGGCTATAATAATGACATGGTTGTGCGACTCGCAGATACTCAAAACATACTGGCGGTTATCCAGTCGGGCGACGAATTTGGTCAGGAAGACGTCGGTTCCCCCGTGCTTGCGCCAATCCTCGTAGAGAATTGCCCAGGCGGATAACGGGATGAAATGTGTCGAAAAATCCGCTGCCAGCAGTCGAGGATTGATAACCTGCTGCACGGAGTCCACCGACCGCTTGCGTTCGTCTGTGGGTGCGGCGCCGAGATAGCGCGATATTTCGAGGGCGGAGGGGAAACTTAGGAAAGGCGAAACCCATTGCGGAGTCTGAACCTTGAGACGGGAGAGTTCGTCGTAGTCGGGCACATACCCCGGGTCATTGGAATTGTAGCGCGGAGGTTCATTCTGGGGTGCATAGACTGCCGGCAATTCGGGCACTTGGATTTCAGCGCGGGACCGCACACGATCCCTTACGGCTGCCTCGTCGGCAGTCGGTTGGGATTCCGGCGCGGGATTTGCCGGCGCCTCATTTTGCGCTTCACCCCTGCCCCCCGTGGACAGGATTCCAGCAATCATCAAGCTCAGTATGACGTGGCGCATGATGTCACCAATCCCTCAGAAGATAACCAAGACAAGTATATGTCTTTGGACAATTGAAGGAAATTCGGCAGACGTTTCGGATTGGTGGGGTCAGGACAAAGGACGAAATACGGGGAAAATGGGCGCGGTGGGGATCGAACCCACGGCCAACGGATTAAAAGTCCGCTGCTCTACCGCTGAGCTACACGCCCATAAGGGGCCGGGGCGACAAAGGGGTGCCCGCAACGCCAGAGTCGCCTACAATAGCCCCCTGTGGCTATTCGGGTCCGGACCCAGCGTGGAAAGTACGGCGCAAATGCTTGAAATGACCCAATTTGCTGTAAGGTTCCCCCAGAATGGACCGACCATTTGGCACGAGCCTGAAACCGGTCGTGAATGAATGGCTGGAAAGCACTTAAGCTGCTTTGAGGATTGGGAAACGGTGTCATCAGACAAAAAAAAGATCTGGGCTGAACTTCGGCGGGAAGTCGAAGCGGATGCGCACGAGGAACCGATCCTTGCCAGCTTCCTCTATGCGGCGGTACTGAACCACGCGACCTTCGAGGAAGCCCTCAGTTTCCACCTGGCGGCGAAGCTGGCCAGCCCCACACTCCATGCGATTACGTTGCGCGATGTCATGGTGGCGGCCCATGGTCGTGATCACCAGATTGCCGAGGCCGCCATTGCCGACTTGAAAGCCATTCGCGAACGCGACCCGGCTTGCAGGAAATACTCAACGCCGTTTCTCTATTTTAAGGGGTTCCACGCACTGCAATCGTATCGTGTGGCCCACTCCCTTTGGAAGGAAGGTCGCGAATCGCTGGCGCTGCAGCTACAAAGCCGGATTTCCGAAGTTTTTGCCGTGGATATCCACCCGGCGGCCCGAATTGGCCGGGGAATTCTCATGGACCATGCTACCTCGGTGGTTATCGGGGAAACGGCTGTCGTTGACGACGATGTGTCGATCCTTCACGAAGTTACCCTCGGCGGAACGGGCAAGGAGCAGGGTGATCGCCACCCAAAGATTCGCCGTGGAGTGCTCATCGCCGCGGGCGCCAAGATCCTTGGAAACATCGTGATTGGCGAAGGGGCAAAAGTTGGCGGTGGTAGCGTCGTGCTGCACAACGTGGCCCCACACACGACCGTGGCGGGGGTACCCGCCAAGCCGGTCGGGAAGCCGCATGTGGCCCAGCCGTCAAAATCCATGGATCAGCAGATAGAGGATGATCCGGATTTCGTGCCGGACTACATGATTTAGAAGAAACTCGGCGCCCCTGTCCGGGGCGCCGGTATTGGTTTAAGCCGCCAGTTCCCCGGGCTTGAAAAAGTTCGCGATCTCGATTTTGGCGCGCTCCAGTGAGTCGCTACCGTGGATGAGGTTCTCCGTGGTGCTGAATGCAAAATCTCCACGGATGGTGCCGGGTGCGGCGTCGGTGTGCTTGGTCTTGCCCATCATGGTGCGCGTCAACTCGATGATGTCATCACCCTCCCACACCATGGCGACGATGGGGCCGCTAAGGACAAACTCCTCGAGGCCGGGATAGAAAGGCTTGCTGACGTGTTCCTCGTAGTGTTTGCGGGCCAGCTCCTGGGTGAAGGTAAGCATCTTAAGTCCCACCAGCCGGAGCCCCTTGCGCTCGAAGCGCCCAATGATTTCCCCCACCAGCCCACGCTTCACACCATCGGGCTTTACAAACAGCAGCGTACGATCCGCCATGATTCATTCCTCTTGTTTTTGCGGGCCAGATGAAGGGGCGAAACCATGGGCGGCAAGGACAAATGTTGGTGGGGGCGGATCAGCGCGAGCGCAGGTCAAATAGCGTTTCGTGATCGGGAACCCCGCCGATGCCCAGTTCATGGAGTTCGCGAGAACGGGAGCGGCTGGGAAACAGGCCTTCGGGGCGAAATCGGATCATGATGATCAGGATGGCGCCGTAGATCATGAGGCGCATGTCGGGAACCCACGGGAGGGCGATCAGCTTCTCCTGTGCGCCCGGCCACCAGCCCATCACCTTGGCCAGATACTTTGCGGGGCTGTCGCGTAACAGTTCCACGAGGCTTACGAGCACGGCTGCCCCGGCTACGGGGCCAAAGACAGTTCCCATGCCGCCCAGTACGACGTAGCAGAGCACGAACACGCTCGTCATGAACTCGAAGTTCTTCACGTCCACAAGAGTGTAATAGGTGGACTGAAACGATCCGGCCAGGGCGCCAAAACCGGCGCTGATGGCAAAGGCAATGGTCTTGTACCACATGGCATTGATGCCGCAGGCCTCGGCGGCCACCTCGTCCTCACGCAGCGCCTGCCATGCACGCCCCAAGCGCGAGCGCAGGAGACGGTGCGACACGAACAGGCAAATACCCAGCAAAACCGCCACAAGGTACCAGTAATTGCCCCGCTCGGCGATGGTAAATTCGATCTTGAAGTTTTCCGCACCCGGTATGCCTGCATGGCTCAACCATGTAAAATCAAACGCTGGAGGGCGCGGTACACCCGGGTAGCCCTTTGAACCGCGGGTAACGTGGTCCCAATTGCGCGCGACCATAATGACCAGCTCGCTGAAGCCGAAGGTTACGATGGCAAAGTAATCACCAGTAAGCCGAAGAGTGGGGATCCCCAGGACTATGCCCCAGAAGGCGCCATGGGCGATGCTGGCCAGCATCGCGAGCCAGAAGTTCCAATGGTATTCCTTCATCAGAATTCCCGTGGTATAGGCACCGATGAGCATGAACCCGGCAAACCCCAGATTCAGCAGCCCGCAGTACCCAACGATAATGTTGAGCCCGAGGGCGGCGATGGATCCAATGCCAACCAGGACCAGGATGTTGGCAGCTGTTTCGTATCCTTCACCCGTGGCCCAGCGCAGGAAGGTCGGCAGGGATGCCGCCACAGCCACAAAGGCCAATCCCCAGAATGTTGTGGAGGCATTGAGTTTTTTCCAAACGGCCTTCATGCCCGCTTTGCGCTCGCCTTCCCGAGGAGCCCGGTGGGTTTGAAAACAATAATCAGGATCATGAAGGCATAGGCGACGCCGAGCTGGTACTGCCCGGGCTTTCCGTACCAACTCACAAACTGGCTGTATCCAGCGCGGGTTATCCAGCCGGCTTTTTCTGCCGCGCCAAACCACGCAAAGGTGTCCAGAGCGTCAAACAGGGGGACGAAGGCGGAGATAATGCCAATGACCATGCCACCAAGCATGGCGCCGGTGATGTTGCCAATTCCCCCAAGAACGGCCGAGGAGAAGGCGAGAATTCCCACCAGATAACCCATCTGCGGCGAGATCGGCGTGCCACGGAGGACGTAAAGCGGGGCAACAAGGGCTGCAAGACCAGCTCCAAGGGCAAACGTCAGCGCCACAACATTATTAACCTTGATGCCCATGAGACTCGCCGTGACGCGGTCCTGTGCGCAAGCCCGCATGGCCTTGCCCGTTCGGGTCTTCTGGACAAACAACTGCAGGCCCGTCATGAGCGCCAGCGCCAGTGCCACGATCACGACATCGAGCCTCGAAACCTCCAGGGTTGCCGTTTCCGATCTCCAGAAGATTCCCTGCGGGCCGCTGAGCTGCAGGCGGTCACCGGAGAAGAATTCGGGAGTGGCCTTGGCTGGGAAATACTGGTTGGCGGATCCCCAGATGCTCTGCGCGAAGTTCTGAAAAAAAATGGATAACCCAATGGCCGTAATGAGGGGGATCAGACGTGGGGAAGCACGAAGGGGGCGATAGGCAACGAGATCCATAGTGACGCCGAGGCAGCAGGAGTAGGCAATGGCTACTGCGCAGGCGGCAAAGAAGCCGAGGCGTGGCTCGGCGCCGGCTTTGGGCATGATCCACGCATTGAGCAGGGCAGCGCCCACCCCAATAACGAGGGCGGCAAGACCCTGAAGAAAGCGGTTGGGGAATCGAGAAAACAAGACCCATGCGGTACAGAAGAACATGATTCCGACGGCCGCGGTGATAACGTAGTACGAAGGCCCCGCATTGGCGGGTGGCTTGACGAGCATGAGCACCCACATGGTGGACAGCATGAAAACCTCGCCGTGGGCGAAGTTGATGAGCTGGATGATGCCGTAAACCATGGAGTAGCCGACCGCGATAAGGGCAATGACAGCGCCTTGGGGAAGGCCCAGCAGAAAATAGGTCAGGAAGGTTGTGAGGCCCTTGTTAAGCGTGATAAAAAGGGCAAAAAGCACAAACCCTCCCAGCCAAAGGGCCGGGACCTTCCAGTTTCTGGGTTGGGCTGCTGTAGTTGACAAATGCGAACCTTCTCGATCGTTCCGCAACAAAGCGACTGCCCGGACACGAGCGGCTAGGCCACGTTTCCGGAGTCGGGATTACATAGGGGGGCGGGCTCCGTCCGCGCAACCATAAGTTGCGTTAAGAGGACCTCCTTTTTTGCCGTGTCCGGTGTCGCTTTGCATTGAAGTTCGCGTTCCGGCGGGGTCTCCTTGGCGGCTTATGCTGGAGCGAATCGCGCGGATCATCCTGGTCCCACTGCTTTCCATTGCCGCCTCATTGGCGGTGGGAATGCTGGTGCTCAAGGTTACCGGGTACCCGCCGCTCGAGACACTCCTGAAGATTGTCCACGAGAGTTTCAAGAATGCCTATGGTTTCGGGCAGGTCCTGCGCACCACAACGGTTTTCATCTTCACTGGCCTTGCCGTGGCCGTCGCTTTCCATGCGGGGCTTTTCAATATCGGGGCTGAGGGACAGCTTTACGTCGGGGCCATTGCGATCGGAATTCTTGGCCATTACCTCAAGATGGTGCCACAGGGCACCCTCGATGCGTTCCCATGGATTTGCTTCATCCTTCTTTTCATGCTTGTGGGAATTCTTGCCGGAGGCGCGTGGGCGGCAATCCCTGGTACCCTGAAGGCTGTGACCGGCGCCCACGAGGTCATCACGACCATCATGATGAACTTCATTGC
>JAIBAT010000001.1 GCA_019695055.1 Candidatus Sumerlaeaceae bacterium
CAGCGGAGCCCTATCCTCCGGGCGGACGAAAAAGGCTACCGCGGGTGGAACAAAATCGTGACAAAGAAATCAAAAACAGCGGCGGATCCTAAACTTCCAAATGGCCCTCACAATGGGGGCAGGTTAACAGGACTGAACACGAGGGCAGGTTTGTTTGTGTTAAGAGGCAATCCCCTTTTTACAAGGAACAGCGACAAAAATGACCATCGTTGAGACCCCCAAAACGGCGGCCGTGGATATGCGGACCATGGCGAAAAATGCCCGCGAGGCCGCGGCCCGGCTGGCCGTGCTGCGCCCGGCGGCCAAGAACGCCGCGCTGGTGGCCATGGCCGACGCGTTCCTGGCCCATCGAGCCCGCATTAAGGCCGAAAACGAAAAAGACCTCGCCGCAGGCCGGGAAAAAGGGCTCAGCGCGGCCATGCTGGACCGCCTGACCTTGAACGACAAGCGCATCGACGCAATGGCCGCGGGATTGCGCGAAGTGGCTTTGCTCGACGATCCCGTTGGCGAAATCTACGAAATGAAGACCCGTCCCAATGGCCTGCGAATCGGTCGTATGAGGATGCCCTTTGGCGTCATCGGCATCATATATGAATCACGCCCCAACGTCACGGCCGATGCCGGCGCTCTTTGCGTGAAAAGCGGCAATGCCGTGATTCTTCGCGGCGGTAGCGAGGCCATCCACTCCAACCGTATCCTGGCAACAATAATGGATGACGCTGGCGCAGCCGCGGGCCTGCCTGCCAACTGCATCCAGCTCGTACCCACCACCGACCGCGCCGCCGTGCAGGACATGCTTCGCCTGAACGGCCTGATTGATCTCATCATCCCCCGGGGTGGCAAGTCTCTCATTGAGATGGTTATGGAGAACTCCACGATTCCCGTTATCAAACACTATGATGGCAATTGCCATGTCTACGTGGATGCCACCGCCGATCTTGATATGGCCGCGAGCATTGTGTTGAACTCAAAGGCGCAGCGCACCGGCGTTTGCAATGCGGCCGAGTCACTGCTTGTCCACGAGGCCGTGGCCGCGGAATTTCTCCCCCGCATCGGCACGGACCTGACCGCCGCAAATGTCGAGATTCGTGGTGACGAGAAGGTGCGCAAGTATATCCCTGCCGCCAAACCCGCCACCGAAGACGACCACCGCGCTGAATTCCTCGACTTGATCATCAGCGCTGCCGTGGTCCCTTCGCTCGATGCTGCCGTTGATTGGATCAATGAATACGGCTCGCACCACACGGAAGCCATCGTCACCCGCGACCACGACTCCGCCATGAAGTTCACCACCGCCGTGGATTCGGCGTGCGTCCATATCAATGCCTCCACCCGGTTCTCCGACGGCGGCGAGTACGGCATGGGGTGCGAAATCGGCATCTCCACCGACAAACTTCACGCCCGCGGTCCCATGGGGCTGAAGGAATTGACGACCTACAAGTTCATCGTCTTCGGCGAGGGCCAGATCAGGGTTTAGGCCCACAAGTTCCATCGGCGATAAAACCTTGCCCGCGCGTCCCATCCCAATACTGTGGGGCCACACCATGAAGCCGAACCGCCTCAATGTTTGAGATTGTCTGCCTCAGCCATCTGGCATGGGACTCGCGCCTCTTTCAGCGCCCCCAGCAGTTGATGGCACGCCTGGCGGGCCGTGGGCACCGCGTCCATTACTTTGGATGCATCGGCGCAAAATCCCTGAGGGAATTCGCAAGCCGGGGCGAGAAGTCCGGGATTTCTGCCCCAGGCACCGCATCATCATTGAGGTACCAGAATCTCTCCTACTCTCCCCTGACCCTCCGCTTTGAAAAGTTTCGCCGTGCGGTCGCCACAAAAACCATTGCGGGCCTCATGGCCAGCGACCACCAACCTCGAATCGCATGGATCTATCATCCCGGGCTTCTTCCACTTGCGGAAGCACTGAAACCAGACCTGATCGTCTACGATGTGATGGACCGTTTCGCAGCCTTTCTTGCATCTGGCCGGGAAACGCAGGAGTTGGAGGCGCAAGCCCTTGCAGCGGCGAACGTCATTTTTACCGGCGGACAAAGCCTCCACGAGGCAACCCTTCAATCCCTGCGCGACAATGACATCGACGCCTCCGGCAAAATCATCCAATGCTTTCCCAGCGGCGTCGACCTCGATCACTTTGCGAAAGCCTCGCTCGCCGAAACGCCAGTCCCCGCAGATATCGCATCCCTGCCCCACCCGATCCTCGGCTACTTTGGCGCCATCGACGAGCGTATGGATTTCGCACTGCTTGACACTCTCGCGAAACAGTTTTCGCACGGCTCTGTCGTACTGGTTGGCCCCGTACTGTCCAGACCCGACGCTACCCCTCAAAACCTGCACCTCTTGGGCGCGAGAACCTACGCCGATTTGCCCTGCTATCTGAAGGCTTTCGATGTCTGCCTTCTCCCCTTCCGGGCCACGGAACTTGTGGCCCATATCAGCCCCACAAAGACCCCAGAATATCTCGCCGGTGGAAGACCCGTCGTCAGCATTCCCATCCCCGACGTGATCACGGAATGGTCCGATGTCGTGGCCGTCGCAGACTCCCCGGCATCGTTCATTGATGCCTGTCAGTCGGCACTATCATCCGCGGATTCCACCAAACTGGCAAACGCCGCAAAACGGGCCCGCACCTGGGACCAGATTGCCAACGAGATGGACCATGCGATAAGTGGCCTTGCCGGGCCCGCGACGAGCCATGCCTAAACCGCGTCAGTCAAAGCCCCGGGCGAAGGCCGCGGCGTCGTCCGTTCCAGGCGAAATCGTCAAGGCCGCCCTTGCGGGGACTCCCCCGCCCGCTGCCACGGGATTCACGGACTGGCCCCACGCGGCGGCCATCCTGCAATCCATGGCTGGCCGCCTGCCGGCAAAGGATCGCCTGAAGAATCTTTCCAGTATTGTTGCGGCTTGCTTGGCAACTCCCGCGCCCAACCTCGCCCTGAACAACTTCGAGCGCCTTGCGGCTTCACTTCCAGATATCAAACAATTCAGCGAATTTCTCTCGGCGACTCCCGGCAGTTTCGAGATCCTTTCCACAATTTTCGGCCATTCGCAATTCATGTCCGATGTCCTTATCCGCCAGCCGGAAGTCTTTCGATGGGTCGTCGAGGAACATAAGCTGAAAAAGGGCCGCTCACTCCCCGACTATGCGCGCGAGATCGCCAAATTTCTCAAGGGCTGCGCGGGGCGCGACGAACAAAAGGTGGCGCTCTGCCGCCTGCGGCGCCGCGAAATGTTTCGCATCGCCGCGCGCGACATCCTTCGCGTCGCCTCCACCGAGGAGGTCGTTCGCGAAATCTCCGACCTCGCCAGTGCCATCATTGAAGCCGCAGCAGCCACCGCCCGCGAGCAGATGGTGGCCCGCTTTGGCGAGCCCGTCGCCGATACTTCTCGTCTGCCCTTTCGGCCTGCAGGAATGTGCGTTATTGGCATGGGCAAGCTCGGCGGACGCGAGCTGAACTTCTCCTCCGATATTGACCTGATCTTCATTTACGACGCCGAAGGCCAGACCTCCGGCAAGACCCCCGACGGACGCAAAGTTCCAGTGCAGTCCAACCACGTCTTCTTCACCCGTATGGGCGAGGAAATCGTCCGTTTCCTCGGAGACTACTGCGAGGAGGGAAACCTGTACCGAGTCGATATGCGCCTGCGACCCGAGGGTGCCGCAGGCCCTCTTGCCCGTTCGTTGGAATCCTTTCTCTCCTACCTGCGTGAGCAGGCACGCGACTGGGAGCGCCTGGCCTACCTGAAGGCCCGCATTGTCAGCGGACCAAAAATGCTTGCCGACCGCATCTATAACCTCGTCGAGGACTTCGTGTTTTCGGATGTCGAGCCGGCACAGATTGTCCGCGAGGTCGAGGATCTCAAGGTCACCATTGATCGCGAGGTCATCAATAGTGACCGCTACCACCGCGACGTGAAGCGAGGCTATGGCGGCATCCGCGAAATCGAGTTTGTGGTTTCAGCCATGCAAATCATTTATGGCCAGACCCACCGTGCCCTCCATGTTCGCAACACCTATGTCGGCATCGAGCGCCTTCGTGAGGTCAACCTCCTCTCGCGCCCCGAGGCAAAGTTCTATATCGAGGCTTACGATTTCCTCCGCCAGGTGGAGCACCGTCTGCAAATGGCGGAGGAGCACCAGACTCACCTCCTTCCAGAGGATCCCGATGAGCTGGAAATCGTTGCGCGGCGTTGCCATTTCCCAAATGCCGCGGAATTCAGCCGGCAATATGAGGATATCACCAACCGGATCCACCAGCGCTTTATCGAGTTTTTCCAGCAGAATCCGGACGCCGCAGGCCGTGACCGCCGGGATCTCCTGCTGATTCTCGACCGCAGTGCTCCCATTGAAGACGCCAGGGCCGCCCTTGCCCGGCACGGTTTCGACGCGCCAGAAGCTCTCGACCAATTGCGCACCCTCGAATTCGGCACCTCGGAAATCTTCATTTCCGCGGAGGGGCAACGCTCCTTCGAGCAACTCCTGCCATCCCTCCTGCGCCTCGCCCGTGCTACACCACTGCCTGGCCGCGTCTTGCCCCACTTCCACTCATTCGTGATGTCTATCAAGGGCATTACCTATTACTACGAACTGATAGCCAGCCACCCGGACATTCTCAAATTGCTCGTCACACTGTTTGGTACGAGCGGCACCCTGAGCGAGGCCCTCATCGCCCGCCCCGAATACTTTGACGCCCTGATCTCAAGCCGCATACTCCCCCAACCCCATGATGACGAAGCCCAGCTCGGCCGCATCGAGGCCGCCCTCGGGGCTTCCCGCCGGCTGGAACGGAAACTCGTATTGCTGCGCCGCGCTGCAAGGTACGAGATCCTCCTCGTTGCGCTTCGTTATCTGCTCGGCCTGCGCGACCTTCCCGCCACGCTGGACAACCTGACCTCAACCGCGGACAATATCGTAAATGTGGCGTTCCCGCTCGCCGCCGAGCGCGCCGCAGAACGTATCGGCGCCCGAACCGAGGATTCCGATGCCCGCGCACTCACATGTTCACTGCTTGCCACAATGCGGGACCGCCTCGCCGTTATAGCACTCGGAAAGTTCGGCGGCCGCGAACTCAATTTCTTCAGCGACCTCGACGTGGTGTTCGTTTTCAATGACGGTCCCGGCGCTGGAGACCCCGAACAATACGCGGTTTTCGCCGACGCACTTTCACAGGTTCTTTCAGAGAATCTGGAAGGCGGCAAAATCTTCGAGTTGGACGCCCGACTGCGCCCCTACGGCCGCAATTCGCCGACCGCGACGCCGCTTTCCCTCTACAAGAAGTACTTTAAGAGTGGCGCGGAGGTCTGGGAACTCCAGGCCTTTCTCCGTGCCCGTCATGTGGCGGGAACCCCATCGCACCTCGATGAACTTCGCCGCGCCTCCTCGTCACGCGCAGCTTCGCTGGATCCCGCGGCCCTGACCCGGCAAATTCGTGAAATGCGTACCCGCCTTGCCGACAGCGTGGATCCGACTTCACGTCGAAACTACGAAATGAAGCGCAGCCCCGGCGGCATTGTGGACGTCGAGTTCGCCCTGCAATTCCTCCAACTCGCCCGCGCCCTCCCCGCCCCTCCGCACGCGCCGCTTGACTACTTCAAGTTGCTTGAAGCCGCACCGCCCTTGGTGCCGCGATTCTCTGTGCCCCTCGAATCCATGGCAGCGCAATACGAGTTTCTGGTCTCCGTCATGACCGCCATCCGCCTCATCACCGGGGCCAGTCACAACGAGCTGCCCGGGGATCCCGAAGCTCGGCGGGCCATCGCGCTTTTCCTCGGCCTGGAGTCCGAAACCGCGCTGGGTACGGCCATCACGAAATCCATGCGGGAAATCCAAAGGGCCTGGAACACCATCACAAAATCCACCGGGCCCAAATAGCCGCACCCCCGCGACCATTTTGGCATTGAATATCGCTTTCAAGCACCCTGTTCTAGACACCTCATGAGCACAACAAAACCACAGCTTAACGATTTCCTCCTGCGTCGCCTCCACTCCCTGCTCGGCGTGCTGCCGTTGGCGGGATTCATTGTCTTCCACTTCTTCGCAAACAGCTACTCCACCAAGGGCGACAAGGCCTTTAACCAGGTCGTGGACACGCTTCGCAGCACTCCCTATATCCACCTTATCTCGTGGGGCCTGCTTGTGGGTCCATTCCTGCTGCACATCATTATTGGCATCTGGATCGTGTTCTCCGGACGCAACAACCTGACCCGTCAGGCCCACCCCCGCAATTTCGCCTATTTCGCCCAGCGCATCACGGCGATCATCATCATGGTGTTTGTTGTCTATCACTACGTCAGCATGAAATATATTTATCTTCCCAAGACACCCGACGATTACTACGCAATCCTGCGGGCCAAGTTTGCCAACCCGGCCATTTACGGCTTTTATGCCCTCGGTATCGCCGCCACCGCTTTCCATCTCGCCAACGGCCTGTGCACCTTTTGCATGACTTGGGGCATCACAGTCAGCGCGAGATCACAGAAACTCATGGCAATAGCAATGACCGGTGTCGGCATTCTCATATTTGCGCTCGGCATGAATGCATTGAGCGGCTTTGTGCGCTCCCCGAAATCAGAGACCACCGCCGTCGCTGCCGCGCCCACTGAAAAGCCAGCCACCCCGTAGTACCTTGCGGATCCGTCGCCGTTACCAATTGTAATTTCCCCTGATTTGGCGCTGGAGTTTCTCATTCCACACCTCTCTGCTGTTGCACCTTGCATGACCCAATCCCCACAGGAGCGGCCCCAAGCGCATGACCGAATCCCATCTGCGAAGCGTAGTGAAGGCCGTCAGTTGGCGTACAACCGGCACCATTGACACAATCGTAGTCTCCTACTTCGTAACCGGCCAGTTCAAAACCGCGCTTTCCATTGGCTTTGTGGAGGTCTTCACCAAGATAGGCATTTACTACGTCCATGAGCGCGTCTGGAACAAGGTCAAGCTTGGCCGCAAGCCAACAACTGACGACTACAGCATCTGAATTATCCGGCAGTCTCCCACGCATTACCCGGCGGATTTTCGCTGTAAAGCAGCGGAAACCAAGGGCCAGTAAAAGCATCGCCATCCAGCCCTCCAAGCAGCCGCACGTTCATGTGGGGATCGGCCGGTGTCCCGGCCTTGTAACGCGTACCATCAGGCATAAGGTGAATCGCCCAGGCGCGCCTCGCCTTGTCCGTCTTGTTCGGCCCACTGCCATGAATCGTGAGGCAGTGGTGAAAACTTACAGCCCCCGCCGGAACAGGCACGCAAACAGGCGCAAACTCGCGACCAGCGGCGGCAGCCATCCGATCCCTCAGTTTCTCCATATCCTGCTCAAAGAAATCGCTGGCATCCAGCAATCCCCAATTGTGACTTCCAGGCACCATTTGCATGCACCCATTGGCCGACGTGGCGTCGTCCAATGCCAACCACGCCGTCAGCAGTTCCGCAGGCTGGGCACATTGCCAGTAGTGATGGTCCTGGTGCCACCCCACATTGCCCGGCGCGCCCGTGTCCGGCGGCTTGTGCAGCAACTGGTCATGCCACAGGCGGATGCCCCGAACTCCGACCAGTTTCGCGGCAATGGCACCAATGACCGGATTGATAAGGTGCCGCGCAATCGTCGAGTCACACCAGAAGCTGTTGTCGATCTTGACAAGTGCCTTGATGGCAGCGCCAGGCTCGATATTGCGATCATAGGGCGGCCGACTCGTGGCGTAGTCTCCCGCGATAACCGCGCCGTGGCGCTCGCGCAGCACCGCAATCTCGTCAGCCGAAAACAATGGCTTGGAAACCCAAAAGCCATTCCCACGGTACTGCCCAACGTCCGCGTCCGTGGGAAGCAAATGCGCCGGAATTTCCTTCATCGCCTTGCCGCGGCGTTTCACCGCGCCCCCTGTGAGGTGGTTATTGTTTTACAAAACGCCCGATGAACACCTGGCTGTCGTCGCCCTTGATGGAACCGTACACGCCGAACCCATCAATCAGGAAACGCTGCCCGTCAAACCGCTCACGGAAATGCTCCACGCCATCTTTGATGTCCGCCCTCAGGAACACCTGCCCGTCGGAGTAATGCCCCGTCTGGCGGGCCACCTGGCCGTTCGGGCGCTTGATTGTCACCTTGATGGCGTCGCCCTCGATCGCGTAGATGGAATTCTCTTCCGTCACCCAGGACTTCGAAATGAGATCATAGCTCAGCGTCTTCATGGCCAGCGTGCCGTCGGATTGCAACTCACCCTCAATCTTGACCTTGTTCGACTGCTTCATCTTGCCCAAGGTCGAGTAAACCCAGAAGTTCCCGTCCCACTTGCCAGCGTATCGGCTCAGCAGATCCTTCGGAGGCTTGTCCCAGTTCATTTCCTTGGCCAGCTTGGCGGCCCCGGCCTTGATCTTCTCCGGGTCCGGCGTGGGGGTCGGCTTGGCGTTGGGCCCCTGCTGAGGCATCTGCCCCACCGCCTCCGGAGCCTGCTGCTCTGCCCCGTCCTTATTGCGGTCGCGCAGTGCCGAAAGGAAACCGGCCTGCGACGATGCCGGAGCTGCGGAAATGAGAGCTGCTGCGAGAATAAACGCTTGGTACTTGACCATTTAAGAACTGCCTCTTTCGTTGTTGAAACGGCCTTTGCCTTGGCGGGTAATGGCCATCAGATTATACATTCCTTCGGAAAATTGGGTTCTGTGGCCTCAAAAATTCGTCCTGAAGTCGAAAAACTACAAAAAAACATCGAAATTGTCATCAAGGGCAAGAGCGAGGTCGTAAAGAACTCCCTCATCGGCATTCTGGCCCACGGACACGTACTGTTCGAGGACGTCCCCGGCGTCGGCAAGACCACCCTCGCCCACCTCATCGCCCACTCCCTCGGCCTCTCCTTCGCCCGCATCCAGTTCACCAGCGACATGCTCCCTTCCGACATTCTCGGCACCACCATCTACGACCAGCAGAAGCGCGACTTCGAGTTCAAACCCGGCCCCCTGTTCGCTAACATCGTCCTCGCCGACGAAATCAACCGCACCACCCCCAAAACCCAGTCCGCCCTCCTCGAAGCCATGAACAGCGGCAAAGTCTCCGCCGAAAAGCAAACTCACGACCTCCCCCAGCCCTTCATGGTCCTCGCCACCCAGAATCCCATCGAGTTCCACGGCACCTTCCCCCTGCCCAAGAGCCAGATGGACCGCTTCCTCCTCCGCCTCCAAGTCGGCTACCCCAGCCCCGAAGACGAAATGACCATCCTCCGCGAACAGCGCGAACCCGGCAACATGGACGCCGTAAAATCCGTAATGAACGCCACCGAGATGCTCGAGATGCAGGCCGCCGTCAACAACGTGAAGATCGACGACGACCTCCTCCACTACATTACCCGCATCGTCGCCGCCACCCGCAACTCCCGCCTCATCGAGCTCGGCGTCAGCACCCGCGGCGCCCTCAGCCTCCGCCGCGCCGCCCAGGCCCGCGCCTACTACGAAAACCGCGACTTCTGCGTCCCCGACGACGTAAAAACCATGGTTTCCCCCGTCCTTGCCCACCGCATCCAAGCCGTAAAAACCTTCGAAACCAACGGCTTTCGCCGCCACGCCGAGGAAGACGTCCTCGACCAACTCCTCAACGAGATCGAGGTCCCCGTCTAACAACCCGTCAGCCCTTTCCCAATCAGCCCCATAAGTCCCCTTCCCCGATATGTCCGATCCGTCCTATCCGTCCAATACCTCCCGCTCTGCGTCCTCACCGGTCCTTTTGTTCGGTCGGGGAGAGCATATGGGTCTGTAAGGGGCTACAAGGGGTCGTGTGGGAATAGGCAGACCCTTATCCGCTGTGATAGGGTGGTTTCTATCATGAACTCACCCAATCCCAAAACGGCGCGCCCCATTTTGCCCTTCTCGCGCAGTTCCGAGCTTAATTCGCTATCACTTCACAGCAATTCCCAGCACTTTCACGCACATTTGGATCGGTTTAAATTCTCGCACTTAAGGGGTTCTAAGGGAAGTCATAGAATACAAAACATTGGTGCCATTGCGCTTAAAAACAAAGGGCACCCCCCTCCCCCCTCCCCCGCCTCGTGAGAGGGCCAGCACACCCGGCAGGCACAAAAAAAACCGGCCACTCCCCACCATGGGGAAGTGACCGGTTTGCAATTCTACGGTTCGGCGAACCGCGGGACTACTTAACGTCCAGCAGCTCGACCTCAAAGATCAGAACAGAGTCCGGCGGAATAACCGGCGGGAACCCGCGCTTGCCGTAACCCTGGTCCGCTGGGATGGTCAGTTTGCGCTTGCCGCCGACCTTCATGCCGACGATGCCCTCATTCCAGCCCTTGATGACCGGAGCGTTGCCGAGGTTCGCGACCGTAAACGGCTCGTTGCGATCCTTCGAGCTGTCAAACTTACGACCGTTCGTCAGCGTGCCAGTGTAGTGAACCGTGCAATTCTTGCCGGCCACGGCCTCGGCGCCAGTACCAACAACGATGTCTTCAGTCTGCGTGCCGCCTGGGGTCTTGTTCATCTTGGTCTCCTTGGTTTCCGCCTTGGCGGCTTTGGCTTCCGACTTCGCTTCAGCCTTGGCCTCGGCCGTCTTGGTGGTTTCGGCGTGGCCGAGGGAAAAGGTCAGCGCCAAAAGGGCGCCAGCCACTGCGGTGATTCGAATGCTCATGCTGGGTGCTTCCTCCATTTTATTGATGCTAACTGATACTCACAAGAAAAGGCACGGACAGCCGGGATTGGCGGCGTCCGTGCCCGAAAACTGACGGTCTGACCTGACCGGATTGCGGACAACAGGGTCAGGCGATGCTGAGTTCCTCTTCAACCAGCATGAGGTATTCGGTCTCGGCTTCCTTCATGACCATTTCGTCCTTCGCATTCTCATGGTCATAACCCAACAGATGAAGCAGGCCGTGAATGAGAAGCATCGTAAGTTCCCGCTCGATGCTCTGCTCGTGCATCTCCGCCTGCTTCTTGGCCACTGGAACGCTTATAACAACGTCGCCAAGCAGGTTGGGGCTGATGGCCGCGAATTTCCCGTCGTTCATAGGGAACGCCAGCACATCCGTGGACTTGTTGATGCCACGGTAGTTGCGGTTAAGGGTGCGCATTTCGGCATCGTCCACGAAGACGATGGAGACTTCCGCGCCCGTCCGGCCTTTCTCATCCAGCACCAGCTTGATCACGTTGTTGGTGATTTTCTTAAGCCGGTGAGTGGTGATGATGTTCGATTTGCACTTGTTGCGTACGTGGATTTCCACTCTACCAACACCTTCTTTCTAAGGCGTAATGATAATTCCGAACCTTAAACATTAGCAAAAACCCCGCCATGGGGGCACTGGCGGCGCAAAAAACCACTTTTTCAGGCTTTTCGCGCGGTTTTCACCCTACTTTGACAACTTTTCCAACAAAGCTTCGACTTCGGACTTCAACTTCGCGGTCACACCCCAGGTTTCCTTCACGAAACCGTCAGAAGAAGCCGGAGCATGGGCGTGCGGATAATCAGGAATGATTCTCAGGCCGCGCGAATCGTCCTTTTCCTTGGAGGACTGGACATCCTTCGCGATCTTTTCCTGTTGCTCGATGAGGAGCTTGAGCAGTTCCGCTACGCTTTTCCCAGGAAACTCCTGTGTCAGGATCGCCCGTTCGTGTTCCCAGCGGGGATCCTTCGTCGTATCTACGAGAATACTTCCTATAGCAGCGGGGCTTTTTTCCGCAAGAACTTTTTCGACCTGTTTTTTCAGCCCGCAAAGCCCATAGTACTGCATGTAGAAGGTGTAAGCCTTGATCGCACGAAGGCGTGCCTCCTCCTTCATGAAGTTCTTGCCGATGCCCTTGATGTCCTTGTCCGTGTAGATGTCCTTCACCTCTTTCGCCGCCACGATGCGATCGTCCCGCACGGCAGCCAGGCGGTCGCGGGCACTCTTCATCTGGTCCACGATGTCCGGCCGGAAGACCTCAAACTCAAACTTGGTGCGCTTCGCCTTGTTGCGCTTGATGTACTTGCCCTCGTTGCGCTTGACGGAAAAAATGTTGTCACTCAACACCCAGGCCGGAATGATCTCGTTGTAGGCCGGACTCACGTTGTCGTGCCAGTGGTCAGGCGTCAGGATGAGCGAGAACGGGAACTGCACGCGCTGCGGCAGCGCCGTCACACCTGTTGCAATGATGGAATAGGGCGCCTTCGTGAAATCGCTGGGGAACTTGATGTTCACGCCCAAGCCGAAGAACGTGCCCTCGCCTGGCCAGATTTCCTGGTCGGGAGCTTTAGCGGTGTGGTTGCTGCCAACATTGGCGCCGTAACCGACGTTGCCCTTGCCTTCGGGCCACAGCGCGGCGATGAGCAGCGACTGGTGGTGGAAACCGACAAACGGCCCGCAAAGTGATGCCGTAACTTCGCCCTCGGCGACGCCGGTATTAGGCCCAAGGATGGACTGAGTGACCTTGCCGTGACGCTCAACGTGGCTATGCTCGGTGCAGACGGATTCCTGCACGATAGCCATGCTCGCTGCTTCGCATCCCCACTGAAGGATGGACTTGTTCACCCATGCGCCGTCCAGGACTTCAGTCTTCTCGTCCTTGTTGGAAAGCAGAGTGGAGTTGGAAACCTTGTTGGCGTTGTCAATGATGGCATAAGGCCCCACAAACGTATTGGAGACTTTGCCCGTATTGGCAACGCGGGCACCCTCGGCGATAATGCCCTTTGGGCTTTTTACCGCCTCGACATACTTGCCGACAAACTCGGCATACTCGGCGAGAAGTTCCTTGTTGTCCCGGCTCATGGAAACCTTGGCGGCAACAGGAATGGTCATATCGGCGTAACTCAGGACCTCGCGCCCACCAGTCTCAATGGCGATGGAGATCTCGACCCCATTGCCAAAGGCTGTATCAGGAGTAGCGGTAACCGACTTCGTGTTCACGATCACGGCGCCGGGGCCGACGTAATAGTTGGACAGGATGCCGACATTATAAACGAGCGCATTGTCATCGACGATGGCATCGGTCAGCACGCTGTTGTAAACGCCGCGGGATAGCTTGACCCCGTCACCAGCATCGATCTCGCCGGCTTCGAATTTGCCAAGGTAGCACTCACCGAACAGCTTCACATCAAATGCATGATGCGGATTGAACCCATCCGCCACGCGCACCTTGCCCCAGTCCGCCGCCCAGACGCGATTCGCCTCCAGTTCCTTGCGAAGTGCATCGCTGACAGGTTTGCCCGCAGCCTTGCGCCCCTTGAGACTCTGAACCGCCGCCACCAACTCCGACGTTTCGATGACCTTGTCCAACTCCGCCAAATGCTTGCCCATGGAATGCTTCCTCCGATATATTGTCGCCGCGGACGCGAGCCGGTTGGGCTCATGCGCCCTGTATTTTAGTTAAAGCGGGACCGACCGGTTGGCCGGCCCCGTGGATTGCCGCAACCCGGGCCATTTCCCATTCGTTCCCGGGCTGCGTTACTGATTTGTGTCAATTAGTTACCCGCAAGACGGTCGAGAACCTTCTGGAGCTCACCCTTTTGGGAGTAAACCCACTTATAGTAGTCCTTGTGCTCGAGCTCGGCCGCGGCCTCGTTGTCGATGACAACGATCGAGTCCGGATGGAGTTGAAGCGCGCTGGCCGTGACCTGCGACGTCACCGGGCCTTCGACGAACTTCTTGACGATGCCGGCCTTGCGCTTGCCGTAAGCGATGAGGAGCAGCTTCTTGGCTTCGAGGATCGTGCCAACGCCCATTGTGATGGCGAACTTGGGTACGAGGTGTTCCTGACCCTTGCCAAAGAACAGGTCCGCATTGTCCTTGATCGTCTGCTCGGTCAGGGTCTTCACGCGGGTGCGGCTGGCGAGTGAGCTGCCGGGTTCATTAAAGGCGATATGTCCGTCGCCACCGATGCCCAGGAGCTGAAGATCCACGCCGCCGGCCTTTTCCATTTCATCCTCGTACCACTCGCAGAATGCCGCCGGATCGGGGGCCATTCCCATGGGAACATGGACATTCTCAGGATTAACATTGACGTGCTTGAAAAGCCGGTCGGCCATGAAATAGTGGTAGCTTTGGTCGTGGGAGGGGGGAAGTCCGATGTACTCGTCGAGATTGAAGGTGGTGATCTTGGAGAAATCGAGACCTTCCTCCTTGTGATACTTTACAAGTCGCGCATAGGTCTCCTCGGGGGTGCTGCCCGTCGCAAGACCCAGCACCGAGTTGGGCTTGCGCAGGATTTGCTCGCGGATGATTCCCGCGGCGACTTCCGCCAATTCAGCGCGATCCTTGGCAATGATGACTTCCATGTTTGAACGCTCCTTCGTTTAATTTGGTAAAGCACGGCGCGCAACGCGCGACCGCGGGGAAGGGCTGCTCGATGCGCCCCATGCTTGACCCGCTTAAACTTTTGGCGTTCGTTCGCTGTCCCCGAAGACTCCTCCCAGTTCGATTGAGAAAAACTCATAAAGCGCCAGCGTCACGGCGCCTTTCATGGCCTCTTCCTTGCCAAAACTGCTTACGCGGACCTCGCTGCCCTTCTCGACAGGATCAAGAGTACGGCTGGCAAGCGTGTTAAACAAAGGATTTAGTAGCACATCCCCAGCTTCAGCCATTGTGCCGCCTAAAACAATCTGTTCGGGTCCGAATATGTTGACCAGGTTGGCGATGCCAGTCCCAAGGTGACGGGCCACCTTTTCGATCAAATTAATGGCAAACCTGTCGCCCGCCGCCGCAGCTCGAAAAATGGAGCCTGGTGTGATCCTGCCGCCCGGAACGGAGGTGAACTCCGGGATGCGCGTCTTAACGCCTTCGCGCAGTGCAGCCTCGGCCTGCTGCGTGAGGGCATAGTCGCTCGCGATGCTTTCCAGACAGCCATAGTTACCACAATAACAGATGGGACCATCCTCACCAACGGTGGTGTGGCCGAATTCTCCTACATTGAGGCGGGACCCGCGATAAATGCGCCCGCCAACCACAATACCCACTCCCAGCCCCGGACCGAGTTGCACGAAAAGCGCATTCCTGTAGCCGCGCAACTGACCGCTCACGCTCTCGGCGAGTGCAATGGCTGCGATGTGATTGTCCACGACGGCAGGAATGCCGAACTTCTCAGAAAGCAGGTCTCTCACCGGAACGTCGGCCCATTCCTCAAAACGCGGGAAAGCGCGGGAAACACCGGTATTGGTATTCAGCAGCCCGGAAATTCCCAAGCCAATCTGCCGGACGGGCCCAAATACCGGATTCGCTTTCGCAAAGTCGAGCTGGTAGGATACAGCCTGCTTCAGCGTAGCCAGTGCCTTATCTTTCCCAACGGAAACGGAAAAAGGATAGATTTGTGAATTGGCAAGTTTTCCATGAAGGTCGGAAATTGCGGAGGAGATTCCCCGAGAGGAAAATGTGAGTCCAATGACCGAACCTGCGTCGGCGCGCACCTCAAGGAGTTGCGCCTTTCGGCCGCCTGTTGAGGAAGCAAGTCCGCACTCAATGACGTCTCCGGAATCGAGAAGTTCACCGACAAAAGCGGAGATCGTGGGAATGTTTAGACCAAGTTTCTCGGCCAATTGACTGCGAGAGATGGGGCCATCCTTCCAGATGTGGAACCGAATCAGGGCGCGGCGACGCAGGTTGCGGGCTTTTTCGCTGCTGGGTTCGGTGGTGGAATCGTCTGATGGCGTTTTTTGAGGCATTGTTATTTCAATTTCGCACACAAGTACCCCCTATTAGGGCGCTTCCGTCAAGATCTTATTGTAGTATTTTTGTATAATGCCGAATTTGAGTGCGAAATTGGGCAAATTTCCTGTTTTTTTGCCGGAATGACTGCAAGGAGCAGCCTGAGGGCGCACGACTGAGTTCATTGGCCTTGGAGTATGTTCCTGCGCAAGAAACAAGAGACACATTCGTCTTGTAAGCTGAGAACATACCCAAGCCATGCCAACCGCCACCCTTCCAGAAATGATCCTCGAAATGACGGGGGGCTTCGCGCCTTGCGACTACCTGAAAAGCCTGGCGCAGCTCCAGCGCTTCCACCGTGAGCTCGCAGTCGGCGAGCGGGAAGAATTCAACCGCGCACTCCTGGTTTTGCTGGCGAAACCGGAGACCGTAAACCCGGTCATCCTGCACCTTGTTCAGGAACTGCATCTTAAGCAGGCGCGGCATGTCCTGCTGGCCCATATTTACTCCAATGATTTTCTACCTGGCAACGCGGGCCAAGGTAGCCCGTGGACAGATTCTATGCGAGGGCTCATCGCGCTTACTTTGGCACACATCGGAGCGCCGCCCCTGGCTCCCTTTCTGGAAACGACCCTGGGACGATACCTCGGGGGTGCGCGGACTGGAGCGACCCTTTCGCGTCGCATCGGTGCGCTGCTGCTCCGCCGCAAGCCTGCTCCTGAGGCTGGCTTTCCGTTGGTGGAGGATGGGGATAATCCGCGAACCGAGGTGACCTCCCGTGAGATTGCGGCGTACCTGCAAAGCCTGGCGTTGGTGACTCCCGAGGTCACCACGACCTATTTACACAAGGCAGTAGCATGGGACTTGCAGCAGCAGGTTCCGCCACCCCGGGGGCTCACCATTGCTCTCCTGACGGGGCTGCGGGAGGCAAAAGTGCCGGAACCCGATTTGCAGGTGCTCCTGAGTGGCCTGCGAGGGGCGGCACAGCAGCACGGGGTTGAGGCGCTGGCACAGGGAAGGTCCACTTTTCCCATAGACACTCCCCCGGCCACCAACGCATAAGGCCGCACAGTCCATGGCCAACGAAGACATCGAAATCCGCATCACGAAGAACGGCGAAATCTTTGTGAAAATCCAGGGCGCCAGCGAGGAACGGCTTAACAGCTACCGTCAGTTTCTTGAGGAGCAGATCGGTCCGATCCAAGGTGCCACACGTATTGACCAGCCCGACTGGGAAAAGCCCGCCGAATTGGCCGAAGACGCCGAGGAAAAGAGAAAGCGGGAGCAGGAACTCGAACGGTGAGCGCGTATTAGCCCATGAAAGCCTGCCCCGTTTGTGATTTCCGGAATCTCGACTCCAACATCCGCTGCATTAAGTGCAATGCGCTCCTCGCCGAGGACGCCGCCGAATACAAACGCTCCGTCAAGGAGGCCGATAGCACTGGCGAGTCATACCTGGCGCTGCTTGTCTCAGGCAGGATTCAAAACTGGTGGCGTCGCAGCTATGTTCGCCGCCAGTGGCAGATTCCCGAGGAAGTGCAATACAGGTTCCCCTTCACGGCAGGCTTCCTGAGCATTGTTCCCGGAATCGGTCAGCTATACAATCATCAGCCGGGTAAAGCCCTGCTGTTGGCTGCCCCTTGGTACTTGGGCTTGGCAATTTGCATCCTCACCATCACTCATCCCCTGTCCAATTTCTTTCTTCTTGCCCTCCTCTTATACTGGCTCGTGGTTTGGAACGACGCGGTTGTAACCGCCATTCGCATCAATGGGCAGTTTTGGAACTTCCGCAACACGCTGGCGATGTGGTTCGCGCTGATGTTCTGTGCAGGTGTCTTGTTCACGGGAATGCAATACCTGCTGCCGGCCCTGCTAATTGCCGTGGTGTTGCTCTGGGGTGCTACGCTGGGTGTCACGCGGGAAATTGACCCCGGCCACAAGGGGCTCAAGGGAACGGCAATTCTGTTGAGTGGTGGCCTGTTCCTGTCGCTCATTGTTTTTCTGGCAACAAACATGCATACTAGCAATGTCTGGGAGCTGGTTCAATTACACAAGAATGTGCACGCACCCACCATCCGCTCGGGGGATCTGGTACTGGTGGACAATGTACGGTATCTCTTCACAGACCCCAAGTTGGGCGATGTCGTTTACTTTGACCCGCCGCGGTTTAGCATGGAAAAGAATGCCGGCATGCAGAGCAACGTGTGGGCTGTGAACATCTCGTCCTACTTCCAACGAGTAGCGGGGTTGCCCGGCGACAAACTGAAAAAGCAGAACGGGAAACTCTACCGCAACGGCGAGCTTCTTCCGGATTCCATGCAACCCATTGGCGTGACAGAGATGCCCGACTGGGATTACGAGGTACCCCAGGGAACCTATTTTTGCCCGGTAACCCTGGTGCCTAACGACGCGGTCGCGTCCCTTCTCGGCGCGGCAGATCCTCCGCGTTTACTGGAGGCCCGCCTCAAAGGGTGGGGCGAAAGCACCACCATAACGAAGTCCATGATCTACGGCAAAGCCGTGGGCATCATTAATCCCCCGGAACACAGGTGCCGCTTGTAGCGGCACCCAGATAACCCGGTATTTTTTCAATGACATTCTGAAAACGCACCCGCGAAATCGCACCTCAAATGCTTACCCACAGACTCTCCCTTCTTGCCTGCATGACATCAATGCTCGTCATTGCGCCGCCGCTTACCGTGCGCGCTGCTACCACAGGCTCCCCCACGACGAACACAACCGAGGTTACGACAAGCACCATCATGCTTAATCCCGCAGATTATCGAACGAGTATTCCCGCAGAGGCTTTCGCAAAAACAAAACCCGGTGAATGGGTGTCGCCCGAAGTGAAGCCAGCGTTTCCCTTCGACGAATTGATTTATGCATGGAATGCACCTTTGCCTGATGGCCAGGGCTTCCGGATTCACCTCCAGGTAACGTTCTCCCCTGGTGACCAGAGTCCGTGGCTCTATGCAGGGTTCTGGGGCGCCGTGAAGGACCCTGTCACAAGTCGCTCTAAACCGGTCTTCGACCGGGGCGAGGTGGATATGGACTGGCTGAAGATGAAGGAGCGGGCCCTTTCCTACCGGTTCAAGGTTGTGGAGGCCAGCACTGCACCACTCACTGTGCTGCCGTCACTCAGCGTGATCACGACAGATAATAATCCGTCGCGAGAAGTCGCAGCACTCGCGCTCAATAGCGAAACCACTGCTGCGCTGACACCGCCCATCCTCGACCTTCCTTTCCGGCGCCAGATGAACTCCAAGGGCGTTGTTACCCCCAATCGTTGCCAGAGTGCAGCCCTGGCCACCGCTCTGCAGTATTTTGGCAATGAGGTGCCCCTTGAAAACATCGTCGGCCGAATTCATGACCCGGAGTACAACTATCCCGGCTTGTGGCCACGCATCGTAGCTGCAGCGTCGGAATTCGGATGCGATTCAACCATCGGCCGTTTCCGCGATTGGGATGCCGTCAAGGCAGCACTGGCACGCAATGAGGTTATCCTCTGCTCCATTCGGATGAAGGAGGGCGAATGCAAAGACCCGCCCTACGGAAAAATGGGGAACCACATCGTGGCCCTGAACGGCCTCACCGACGACGGCCGCGTGATAGTGACCGACAGTTTTCTTGCAAAAAGCGGCCGCGGTTATCGCTGTCAATGGCATCAGGAAGACTTCGAGAGGATCTGGATGAAGACCAAGCAGGGCGTCGCGATGGTCATCCTACCACCGAAGGGTGCGACAAGGAAGACGATCAGCGAATTGCCCGCTTTTCCGACAGGGCGCGAACCCATTACCGGGGACGACCACTAAACGGATTTGTCGGGGCCGCCCGCTATACCTTCAGGAAGATCTGCTTTCGGTAAAGTATCCACATGATGGCGCACCAAAGCACAACGTAACTCATGCCGTAAGCTGCGCTGCAGACATAGTCTCCGGCAATTGACGGTATCCAGGACTTGTAGCAGTGATTATATATCCAGCCTTTCAGGCTGATCATTTTCCCGTCCGGGCCGGCCCATTTGATCCAGATCGATGTGTAAGCCATGGCACTCGCTCCCACGTAGGCCGTGATGGCATTCATTCCATAAACTACGAAAGGCTTGGTCCAGCCCGCGCGCCCCTCCAGGTCAACAAGCCAGTATATCGTGGCAAGCAGCAGCAGTGCCCATCCTCCGGTGAAAAGGACATAGCTGGAAGTCCAGATGTTCTTGTTCATTGGGAAGGACAGGTCCCACCATTTCCCGAGAATGACCAGAGCCACACCACCCGCAAAGAGCATACAGGCCTTCTGGTAGCCGGTATAACCCGGGCGTCGCAGCAGTTCCCCTGCGAGGCATCCGATCAACACAGACGCAATGGAGGGAATGGTGCTAAGCAGGCCCTCGGGTTCGTGGCCATAGCTGGCCTTGGCGTCCCATTCCAGACAGCGATTTCCGAACACGAGATTATCCAGGTAAGTCGCCAGATTCCCTTTCATCAAGAAGAGGCCGCCACCATGCCCATGAACCGAAACAAGACTCATCAAGAAGTAGTATCCGAGCAGCAACACTGCAATCCAGACTATCTGCACGCGCTCACGCCCCCAAAGGATAATCAATGAGGCCGCCGCGTAGCAGATGCCAAGCCGCTCAAGCACACCCATGATACGCATCGGCTTGCCCCGCGCCGAGGTCATGAGAAAGTTGAGAAAAAGTCCCAGGGCAAACAGGAGAAGTGCGCGTTTCAGGATTTGCGGAATCAGTGATGCGGGAGCCGTTCCCTGTTCCAGGCGCCGCCCAAAACTAAAGGGCATGGCCACACCCATTATAAAGAGGAAAAACGGGAAGATCAAATCCGTGGCTGTGCAACCGTGCCACTCGGCATGCTCAAGCTGGCTGAACACATGGTCCCAGTCACCGGCATTATTGACCAACAACATGGCTGCTATGGTGGCACCGCGAAAGACGTCGAGGGACAGCAGTCTCGCCGGCTTGTCGGGTAAACTATTTGCTTTTGATTCCATTGTCCTCGCCCTTGTGATGATATGTCTGCTCCGCCCGCCCGGGTATGATGTAAAGAGAGAAGCTCGTGGAATCGCGTATTCCTGCTTGATTCCCGCAGGACCTTTTGTTAGGGTTGTCACACCAAGTCGAAAGTGGGTTCCCGCCTTTGAGGAACAAGCCGATTATCATTAAGGTTTTGCACCGTACGCTGGGTTTGCTAATCCTATGGGTTGCGGCCGTGGCCGTGGGTGTCACTGTGTCGGACGTCAAGATCTATCAGGTGGATTTCTACGGCAATCAGGCCGCAACCGTGACCGATACAGAGTGGGGAGACTTGGAGTTTGCCGTTACTCCCGACGGCGATCCCGACAAGTATTACGCAAATTTGCTGATCCGCGCCAACCCGAGTTCAGCGACAAAGTGGGTAATCCGTAACATGGGGGTGCCGGACAGTGCCTCCTTGGGGACCTCCACAACACTCAACCGCTTCTTCGATTTGGGCACCATGGGCGTCACGAGCGGCACCCCGGTCGCCTTGCTTCAATATGATCTGCAACTCACTAATACGCTGCTGACCACCGAACCCGCAGCCGGCACCTTCAACTTCGCCACCGTCCTCACCGGCACTTATGACATCGGCGGATTTGCGGTTACCACCGGAACGTCCGCCCCCACAAACCCCGGCTCCCCACCAAGCCCCGACCCAAACCCCACCACCTCCACCGGAACCCGCTCGTCCGGTATGCGCACGGATATGCCCGACATTGAAGAGGGTATCAACGAATGTGCCCCGGTTTCCATAACGCGCAGCCTAAGGTGGATGCACAATCGCGGGTGGATTAACCTCGGAAGCAAATCCAACCAGGATCTCATAGATGAACTCGAATTCGAAGGCAACTGGAACTCCTCGGTGGGCATCCCCACGCTGGGGAACCTTCTCGAGGCGAAGCTCAATGTCACAACTGGGATGCCCATCGTAACGAAATTCATGGTGCGTAACGAACTCGGGGTTAGTAGCGATTTTGTGACTTCGGCCGGAACCGCCCACTATAACTCGGGCTCTCCAAATTTTGCGTGGATCAAGAGCGAATTCCAGGCGAATGAAGACGTGGAGGTTGGCGTCATTTGGCGCGACCACGACGGCACCCCGCACCTTGGTCACATGATGACTGTGGTGGGCTTCGACGAGGACACCTCCAACGGCTTGAAGCAGCTTTGGTTGCAGGACGACGAAAATCAAGGGACCTCAAACACACGCAACCGCCGAAGAAGTTCGCGTTATGAGGACAGCGCGACCTCTCCCACACTGAAGGATCTTCCGACCAGCAACACTGTCGAGGTGGTCCTGTCCGAATCCCCGATGCAGGAGCCGGTGAACTTAAGCCATTACCACGTGGAATAGTGGTCCCCGGCAAACTGTGCCTTTGACACTGGCCAATCGCCCGGCCTAATGTGTGGCAAAATGCGCGGAGACAAGGCCATGAGCACGGAATTGCTGGAAGAACGCCAGGCACAGAAAGGCGACGATTCCTCGTCGTCATTCAAACGCATCCTCGACAATTTCTTCGACAGCCAGAAACCCCGATTCTGCCCCACCGAGCGGGCATGGACACCTCCGACGGATGTCTTTGAAACCCAGACGGCCATTCATATCAAGATGGAGCTCGCGGGTATCCACATCGAAAGCGTGGATGTAAAGGTCAGCGATAACTTCCTCGTGGTGAGGGGCCGTCGCGACGACGAACAGCACGTGAAACGCGACAATTTTCATTTGATGGAAATTCACTACGGTCAATTTGAGCGGGTTTTTGGCCTGCCCAACCACATGGAAATCAAGAACGTCACCGCAGAGTTGAAAAATGGGTTTCTTCTCATTACGGTGCCCAAGGATATGCGCGTCAGGGATTACAAGATTAAAGTCGACTAGCAGGTACGCAGCGCCTTACCGCAGCACCCAATACCGCCAAACCGGATAACATGACAAAAAAGAACGAGACAACTGTCGAACCCACATCGCTGCCCCCGGAGGACCGGCTGCCGGAGTTTCTGCCGATCCTGCCGATGGAGCACTTTGTGCTTTTCCCTTCCATGCTGGCTCCAATTATCGTGGGCGACGACCGCAGCAAGCGGCTGGTGGACGAAGTTCTGGCCGGCGACCGCATGGTTGGCGTGGTGGCCAAGAAGCCCGACGGCGAAGACCTGTCCGCATTTGAGAACCTCTACACCATTGGGACCTCCGCCAAAATCCTCAAGATGCTAAAGATGCCCGATGGAACGGTAAGGCTGCTGATCCATGGCATCCAGCGCATGAAGATCACACAATCGCTGGGCAACGAACCCTACCTGAAGGCGCGAGTCGAACCGCTGCACGAGATCTCAGCAGGCGAAAACGAGGCTCAGGCTCTCCTGCAAAACATCCACAGTCTGATTGAAAAGGCCATTCAGCTCTCTTCCCTGCCGGATGATTTCCGCATTGCGGCGATGAACCTTACTGATCCCGGCAAATTGGCGGATCTGGTCGCCTATAACCTTTCCCTGAAACTGCCCGAGCAGCAGGAGATTCTCGAACAAGCTGATGTGAAGGAGCGCCTGACCCGGATTCTCCACATCCTGAACCGGGAAATTCAGGTGATGGAACTCGGAAGCCAGATTCAGTCTCAAGTGCGCTCTGAGATGGACAAGAACCAGCGCGACTATGTGTTGCGGGAGCAGATGAAGGCCATCCGCCGGGAATTGGGCGAGGATGAGTCCGGCGCGCGCGAAACGGAGGAGTTGCGGGCAAAAATCGCCGCAAAAGCGATGCCCGATTACGCCCGCGAAACTGCGAACCGCGAGGTTCAGCGGCTTGGCACCATGCAGGCGGCAAGCGCGGAGTACACAGTCGCCCGCACCTACCTCGAATGGATTCTCGACCTCCCATGGATGGAAAGCACGAAGGACTCCCTCGATGTGAAGCGGGCCCGCGAAATTCTGGACGAGGACCACTACAACCTTGAGAAGATTAAGGACCGCATCATCGAGTACCTGAGCGTTCGAAAGCTGAAACAGGACATGCACGGACCCATCCTGTGTTTGGTCGGCCCTCCCGGCGTCGGCAAGACCAGTCTGGGCCGCAGTATTGCCCGCTCCCTTGACCGAAACTTCTATCGCATCTCCCTTGGAGGAATGCGAGACGAGGCGGAAATTCGGGGCCACCGCCGCACCTACATCGGCGCCATGCCGGGGCGGCTTCTCAAGGGCCTCAAACAGGGAAAGTCCAACAACCCCGTCATAATGCTGGACGAAATTGACAAGCTGTCCTCCGACTACCGCGGCGACCCGGCTGCCGCATTGCTGGAGGTGCTGGACCCGGAGCAGAACAACACCTTCACCGACAACTATCTGGACATGCCTTTCGATCTGTCCAAGGTATTGTTTATTACCACGGCCAACCAGCTCGACACGATCCCCGCGCCGCTTCGCGACCGCATGGAAGTCCTTGAGCTCGGCGGTTACACGGTGCGCGAGAAAGTGGCCATCGCACGCAAATACATCGTTCCCAAGCAGATGCACGAGAACGGAATCACATCAAAACAGATTAACTTTGCGGGCGGCACACTGGAGAGGATCGTGGAAGGCTACACCCGCGAAGCCGGCCTCAGAAACCTGGAGCGGGAAATCGGCAATGTATGTCGCAAGGTTGCGCGAATGGTAGCCGAGGGACGCCGCAAGCCAGTGATCGTCACTCCGCGCACCGTCACTGAGTACCTCGGCCGGCAGAAGTTCTACAAGGAACTGGCCCAACGCATGAGCCAACCCGGCGTCGCCATCGGACTGGCATGGACATCTGTGGGTGGCGAGATCCTCTTCATCGAGGCGAGCCTTACGAACGGCAATGGGCGCTTCATGCTGACAGGCCAGCTTGGCGACGTGATGCGCGAAAGCGGCCAGGCCGCGCTCACCTATGTACGCTCCATTGCCCCCCAACTCGGAATCCCTGAGGAAATGTTCGGGCGTTACGACATCCATATGCACATTCCAGCCGGCGCCATCCCAAAGGACGGCCCCTCAGCAGGCATCACCATGGCCGCCGCTCTGGCATCCCTGCTGACGGGCCGTCGCGTGCGCAGCCAGCTCGCCATGACCGGGGAAATTACCATCAAGGGCAACGTTCTGCCCGTCGGCGGAATTCGCGAAAAGGTGCTGGCCGCAGCCCGCGCCGGTATCGACGAAATCATCCTGCCAGCGAGAAACCTTGCCGACACTGAGGACCTGCCGGAGGACATCGAGGCCAAGATTACCTTTTATCCGGTGGAGTTCGCCGGGGAGGTTCTCGGGGTGGCCCTGGAACCCAGGGCGCGAAAGGTGGCCCCGCACCTGCCGACACCAATCGTCGGCGTAGCCGCCAAGCACAAAGCCTAACCCGTCGACACTGAATTCGCAAGCCCGTGAAGAATCAGGCTGCCACCGGAATAGTCACCCTTTGCTGCGCCCGTAGCTCAGTGGATTAGAGCGGCGGTCTTCGGAACCGCGGGTCGGAGGTTCGAATCCTTCCGGGCGCGCCATTCCATTTTGCTTCCTCGCTCATTTTGGCACCATGAAATAGCGCGGGCTAGTTTGCAGGCCGGAGGCGAGTTCCGGAAGGTTCTGCCCTTCCCGATCGAAATCGGTGGGGAGTAATTCATACGTGCCCTCGAAGCGCCTGACATCCGGCCTGTTGTTCAATAGGACAGCAGAGAATCGCCGACTCTTTATCGCGGTCTGAAATGAATCCTCCAGCCGCGCCGCTTCGGTCGTTTGCGGTCCGCGCAACACATCCAGTATGGCAGCCGTGTGAGCAAACCATGTCTTTCCAGCCCGTGCGGCCAAGTAACCGTGCGCTGGCATATAGACTTCTCCCGGAGAATTCCGGACCAGATCCTCAACCCACTTCCAATGTTCACGGCCTCTGTCCGGTGGCAATGCCTTTGCAGGGTTATACGCAAGGACCAGAAACTGAGCCATTGCCAACCCATAAACTGTCGCCTTCAGTTGCGGGACGGAGGCGCCCCATTCCGAGTTCGTCAAGTAATGGATACCCAATCCAAAGATGATGGCCCCGGCCGCATAGACCGGAATCCCCCCATTCTCGGCCCCACCCACATGCAGGCGCCCCAACCAACCTGCAGCAAGGCAACCCAGCAAAAGGCTTCCGTAAAATACGGGTGTACCTCCCAAACCCTCCCGCCTTCCTTGCCAAAGGTAGACGATAGTCATCGGGATGACAACTGGAAGGACTGGCCAGATGTCCACCATCCAGTAATACGTGAGCATGCTGGGATAAAAGGGATGGCTCGCAGGCAGCCGGAACACATAATAGATGTACCACCCGCCGGACGAATAGACCAAGTACACAAGACCAACCGCCACAGCCGCAATTAGCGCGAGGCAAAACAATGTCGCACCCCGTCGGCGGGCCAGAATGTGACACAAAACAACTGGTCCGGTCGCGATCAGCACGCTTTGTTTTGTGAAAAATGCGAGAGCCAGCAACAAACCTGCGACCAACTGGCTTGAATGACTGGACCGCCGCGACAACATTACCCCACCCACCATCAGGAACGCCGAAAGGCTGTCCACCCGCGCCAAATCCAACCAATACCCCGAGGCCGAATACGTTGCAGCATAAAGTCCCGCAGCCAGGTAGGGAGACAACCTGTCCTTCGTCTCCCGGCGGACCGTAAGATAGATTAGCAACATGGTGCCCAAGGCGCAGAGCCCGGAAATCATGCGCGGCACAAAAAATCCCAGGCCGAATAGGCGCGCCATTCCGCCGCAAACCACATAATACAACGGCGGATAAATAAATGGAACGTATTCCAAAGTCGGCGTCGTGTAAACTGCCTCTCCGCGCATGATCCTGTCGATATGCTGGAGTACTCCCCCCTCCATCCACTCCAGTTCATACTGAAAACCAGCCCGCATCCCCATCAGAACGAGAAACAGTAGAACATAAGTCGAAGCAGCGACCACGAGGCCGCCCCTTAATAACTTTACCCACCACTTCTCAACCACGCTTTGTCCCCATGGCCGCATTCTGGGCACCCTGGGTTGCGGGTTCGCAATAATTAACTCCCGCTATTGACACGGTTGAACCGCGCCCCACCCTTCAGGACCTGAACATGAAAACCATAATGTCACAGATTGACGGGATCTTCCGTCCGGCCATCCAGGCAGCCACTGGCGTGGATCAGGATCCAACCATAACCCTCGCCACCAATGAGACTTTTGGCGACTACCAGGCCAACGCCGCCATGGGGCTGGCAAAGAAGCTGGGCGCGGCAGGCGAAAAGACAAACCCTCGGGCCGTCGCCGAGAAAATTATCGCGGCACTAGGAGATCAATCCATGCTGACCGACCTTGGCATTGCCGGGCCGGGATTCATCAACATGCGCCTTTCCCCCCCATGGGTTCAGGACCAAATCCGCACCATTGGCCTAGACCCGCGCCTCGGCGTGGAGCCCAGCGCAGCCCCAGTGACCACGGTAATAGATTACTCCAGCCCCAACGTGGCCAAGCAAATGCACGTCGGCCACCTGCGCAGCACCATTATTGGCGACGCCCTCAGCCGCATCATAGATTTTCTCGGACACCCCGTCATCCGCCAGAACCACATCGGGGACTGGGGAACCCAGTTCGGCATGCTCATCGCCCACCTTAAATCATCGGGCAAGGACGCAGGCGGCCACATTTCCGACCTCGAACAGTTTTACCGCGATTCAAAGAAGCAGTTTGATGACGACCCCGCCTTTCAGGACGAGGCGCGTCAGACCGTTGTGCGCCTCCAGGCCGGCGATCCCGAAATCCTCGATCTATGGAAACAAATCGTCGCGGAATCCCGCCTGCACTACCAGCCCATCTATGAGCGACTGGGCGTGAAGCTCACCGAAGCCGACGAATGCGGTGAATCCTTCTATAACCCCATGCTGGCTGGCATCGTCGAGGAATTGAAGAAGTCCGGCATCGCCGTGGAGAGCGAAGGCGCCACGGCCGTCTTCGTAGACGGGTTCAAGGCAC
>JAIBAT010000131.1 GCA_019695055.1 Candidatus Sumerlaeaceae bacterium
TGTTGAGCACTTTGTCTCAAAAATCTACATTGCACATCAAGCCAAGCCTCTTACAGGAACTGATCCAAATGATTGAAACTTGGAAAGCGAGGCCACCGCAGGCATGAGAAATCGAGGCTGGGAATCGCTCATATTGAGTGTGATGTTGTTGGCAACAACGCCAATTCTACCCGCGGCCGGTAAACCGGATTATGCCAACGAAGTGGACCGCAAGCTGGGTCCGGTATATCAGGCCCGAGCGGCGGATTGGCGAAATGGAGCCGTGGTGTATCAGGTCATTGTTGACCGGTTTGCGCCGAGCGATAATCTGGACGCGAAACGTGCCCTTTATCCTGCGCCGAAGCGGCTGCGCAATTGGGATGAGACGCCAAAGGCGGGCGCGTATAACGATGAGGCCAAGGTTTACAGCCACGAGATCGATTTCTGGGGCGGGGACCTGAAGAGCCTTCGGAAGAAACTGGATTATGTGTCACGGCTCGGGGTGGACGTACTTTACCTCAGCCCCATTCACCTGGCCTACACGAACCATAAATACGATGCGCAGGATTACTTCGAAGTGTCGCCGGAATACGGCACGCGGGAGGATGTGACGCGACTTGCGAAGGACCTGCATGCGCGGCGCATGAAGCTGGTGCTGGACGGTGTGTTCAACCACATGGGGCGTACATCGCCGCACTTCCAGGAGGCCCTCGCAAATCCCAAGTCGCCCTGGCGGGACTGGTTCTACATTGGTCCGGAGTACAAGCATGGCTATCGTGCATGGTACGACGTGGCGAACCTGCCGGAGATCAACCACGAGAGTGCGAAGGTGCGGGCGCGTCTTTGGGGTGATGTGGATTCGGTGGTGCAGGGATACTTGCGGGATGGTGTGGATGGCTTTCGACTCGATGTGGCGTTTGATATCGGTTTTGTTTACCTTGGCGAACTGACTCGCGCGGCTCACCGGGCGAAATCCGGAAGCCTTACGGTTGGGGAAATCTACAACTATCCCGAGGAGTGGTTCCCGGCGCTGGACGGCGTGATGGACATGCACGAGTGCGGCCTGATTTACAATTTCGTGAAGGGGAAGACCAACGGCCCGCTGACGGGGCGACAACTGGAAAGGCTGGTGGCGGATTGCGGGCTGGAACCGCTGCTGAAGTCGTGGATCGTCCTCGATAACCATGATCGTAAGCGCCTGAAGACCGAGATTCCCGATGACGCGAAGCGCCACATGGCTCAGGTGCTGCAGTTTACCTTGCCCGGTTCGCCGTGTGTTTATTACGGCGTGGAACTGGGGATGGAGGGCGGCGACGACCCGGAGCAGCGCGGGCCCATGCGGTGGGATTTGGTGAACGACAACAACGCGGAGCTTTCCTGGACGCTGCAACTCATGAATCTTCGCAAGGATTGTCCGGCGGTCCGCTATGGGGATTTCAAGTTGCTGGATACGGCGAACGCGTTGGGATTTGTGCGACGAACGGACAAGGTGGCGGAGACCGCGTTTGTCGTTGCGAACAACACTGACAAGGAATTAAGCGAAAGCATCCCAACGCGCGAGTCCAAAATCATGGATGGCGCAAAGCTGCGAGATGCTTTCACCGGGAAGGAATGCTCGGTGAATTTGGGCCTGATAAACGTGACGATTCCAGCGCGCACGATTTACGTCCTACGGCCGGTTGTGCCCGAAACGAAGGACTACACGCACTACAAGCGGGTCCAGTAGTCGGCGGGGCGGTCACCCGACGGCTTTCTTAATCGGGCTGCCGGGAGAGGCCAAGTAAGCGTAATGTTTGCGAGTCGGGCTCGCCCCCAAAATAGTTGGCGAGGACGCGGGCAAACACTGATCCCGGCGGAGTAATTTGTGCGAAAAGTGTCATGCATGATTTCAGCTTCATGTCATCGGGAGATCCAAAGATTTCATGGGCTGTTCGACCTTCAATGGCAAGTAGGACGTCGGCGCACACCCGCAGTCTGGGGCCGAGAATCGGGTGGCTCAGGTAGGCCTCGGCTTCGGCGCGACTCTTTATGGCGAAATGTCGCGAGGTCGGGCTAAACCCGAGGCCGTCAATCTGGGGAAATATGAACCACATCCAGTGGGAGCGTTTCTGGCCGGAGCGGATTTCGGCAAGGGCCTCATCAAATACGTCCTCCTGGGCCCGCTCAAAACGTCCCAAGTCGAAGGGGTCATGCACTTTGGTCTGTTTCTGTGAGTTGGTCATGGTTTCCTTATCCAATTGGTCCCAGGCGGGCGACTGACGCAACCATCCAGTTGTCATTTGTGAACAGCGTTCCCATTTGACATGGCATCGCGGGGGCTTTGTCTTTCGCGCCAGTGAACTTCAGGAGGCTTTCATGCGGCGGTACGTAATTGGAGTGGATGGCGGCGGCACGAAGACGTTGGGGGCCATCGCCCTGGCGACGGACGGGGTGGTGCTGGCCCAGAACGAGGTGGGATCGACGAACCATCATTCCAACCCGATTGAGTTTGTCCGCGGGAACCTGGAGGCATTGTTTAACAACCTGCTCCATGCCGTGGGAGGCAAACCGGAGGACGTGGACATGGTTTGCCTCGGCATGGCGGGGGTGGACCGGCCGGAGGACAAGCCGCTGATTCGCGGGTTGGTGTCGCAGTTTCTGCCGTCGGCGCGCTGTGAGCCGGTCAATGATGCGATTATCGCGCTGATGGGCGGGGCCCTGAAGCCGCTGGGGGTCATTGTGATCGCCGGCACGGGGAGCATAGCCTTCGGAGTGAACGGGGCAGGGGAGCGGGCGCGCGCCGGGGGGTGGGGAAACGTTCTCGGGGACGAGGGGAGCGGTTACGCGATTGGTTTGCGCGGACTGCGCGCGGCGATGCGGTCGGCGGATGGGCGGATTGCACCCACGGCGCTGAAGGACATTATCCTGAAACATTTCAATTTTGACCGGGTGGAGCAAATCCTCGGGTGGGTGAAGGAGAATCAGGGTAGCAAGGCGGAGATCGCGGCGCTGAGCCGGCTTGTGTTCGAGGCGCATGCCGCGGGTGACGCGCTGGCAACGGAGATCCTGCAGGGCGAAGCCGCGGAATTGGTCATGGCGGTGAAAGCCATTGCCGGGAAACTGTTTCCCGGGAACAATGATTTCCCGATTGTCGTGGCGGGAGGAAACCTGCGCAAGAGCAAGGCCTACTTCGAGATGTTCGAGGCGGGCATTGGGAAGGAACTGCCCGGAGCCAGGGTGCTGCAACCGCAGCGCGAGCCTGTGGAGGGCGCTGTTTTGTACGCCATTGAATTGATGAAGCAGCCCGCCTGATGACTTGATTCCTCCACGGAAGGCCCAAAGGTTCAACCCGTGAATCTGCTTTTGCCAATTTTTTGGTACTATTTGCTATCTGCGGGGCTTGGCCTGGTTTTGTGGCCACTGTTACGAAGCATCGTGAGGTCGCCATTTGTGGCGTGGCTTTGCGCCCGGGCCATCGGTGGGGCGGGCTTTGCACTCCTCTTGCTGAATGTGGCGGTGTGGACAGGCTGCGGGCTTTCCCCAGCGTTGGTTAGGGGTACGGCGTTGGGTTGCCTGCTCCTTGTGCTTTGGCGTCATCGTCCACTGACTAATCTGGAATGGCGGGCCATCGCGAAGGTTGAGGGTATTTGCCTGATGCTGGCGGTCGTGTTCACCCTGGCGTTCGCATGGAATTACGGATCCGCGGCACTGGGGGAGCGACGGCTGGATCTTGGCCTCGTGTCCAGCCTGATGACCATGCAACGATTTCCAGCGCCGGATTTCTGGTTTGCCGGGGCAAAACTGGACGCTTATTACTTTGGTTCATGGACTGCCGCCGCTGTCGGCCGGCTTGCCGGGGTTTCCCCAGCAACTGCCTATTTCGGTGGATTGGTTGCATTTTGGGTTCAATCGGTTCTGGCTGCTTTGGCGGCCGGCCGCCTGCTGGGTGCGCGCCGATTGCAGGTTTGGTTGGGTGTGGTGACCATTTGTTTTATGGGGAATGCGACCTGGCTTCTCCTGTGGTTTCGTGGGCTGCCGCCGTGGGATGCGCGGACACTCTTCGCCTCGAGTCGCATAATTCCGGGAACCATCAATGAAAATCCTGGATTCGCATTCTGGGGAGCCGAGTTGCATGCCCATGTCATGGTGATGCCTTGCCTGATGTTGTTTTGCGGCGCTGTCTGGCATTCAATGCGCCGTGGTTCCCCTGGCACCGCTGGCCTGGCGTCCTTTCTCGCCGCCGTGATAGCGATGACGGATGCCTGGATGGTCATTCCCGGTGCACTTGCGGCGGTTCTCATGGCAGTTGGATTCCGCAGGGGAATGGGCTGGATAGTCATGAGGACAGGATTGCCGGTCATGCTCGGGGCAGTAGTGTTTGCGCTGCCCTTCCTTCGGCACTATGGGGGCTACCCGCTCAGAGTGCTATGGGTTGGCAATTCGAGTACGAGTTTTGCGGCGATTCTGGCGCTGTTTGGGCCGCTGCTGGTGCTGCTGATCATCGCGCTTTTGGCAAAGCCCGATTTGAAGTGGCTCACAGCTAGTCCGGGGATGCCACTAGTTGTGGCTGCGGTCCTGCTGGTGGCCATGTGCGAGTTTCTCTATATTGACAATGGTTACCCGCCTCCGGGGGAACGACAGAATAGCGTATTTCGGTTTCATTTCGCCGCGTGGATTCTGCTTGGGCTGGGCATTACAGTACTTCAGGCGGGAAGGTTGCCGTCGCGATCGTGGTCCCGACATCTGGGCTGGGTGGTGGTTCTGGTTTCTTGCCTGGCGGGTCAATGGCCGGCGTTGGCGAGTCTAGGGGCGCGCGGGGCGTTACCGTCGCTGGATATGCGCAAAGCCCTTGATCCCGAAAGGTCCGGGCTGCTGGAGGTGTCGGATTGGCTCGTTGCAAACACCTCACCTGAAACTATTATTATGGAGAGTGCAGGGGCGGCTTACAAGGGATACGCCACGGTTTCGGCATTGTCGGGGCGAACGGCCGTGCTTGGTGAAACGGACAAGGTTGCCAACCATGGACATTCTGTGGATTCCATCAAGTCGCGATTGGATGAGGTATACCAGGTCTATCTGAATTTGCCGGTATCGAATGAGATTCTGGAGAAGTACCACGTGAATTACATTGTCCTGGGCCCGGCCGAGGAGCGGGCGTTTCCGAATTGTCGGACGCGGGAGATGCTGTCGAAATATGAGGTGGTGACGAAATCAGGGGGCACACACCTCCTGCGGGTGCCCTCAAAATAACAGAAACCGATGGTTGCCCCGCAGCGGCATCATCTGAGGTGCCGCTGCGGGGCTTTCCGGTTACTTGGACTTCTTAACGACCGTGACGCTGCCCGAAGTCGAACGACCGTAGACATCCGGATCGTACATGCTGCTGGCCTGCACCGCGGGAAGCACGAAAGTTCCCTCCGTT
>JAIBAT010000018.1 GCA_019695055.1 Candidatus Sumerlaeaceae bacterium
CGGTGATCGATCAACTGCGGGCAGCCGGATTCGAGTTTGTGACAGTCAGCGAGCTTCTCGGTTATGAACCGGTCAAGCCCCTGTCGGAATTGGCGGCCTCGATGGGCACTGGGACGAGCGCCACGGTGGCTGCTATGGTCGTACCGGCGGCTTCGCCGGATGCGGATGTGGCCCCGCTTCCTGCGCCGAAGCCCGACATTGCTCCGGCGGCTGGCGAACTTCCGGACGTTCCATCCAACAAGATCTCACTGCCCCCCGGCGGCGGCCGCTGAGGATTTTCCCCATTGCGCCCGAAGTTCGAATCGCTTAGGGACTTCCATTCACGTGGAAAACCCTTCTGACAGGACCCTGCCCGGAAAATCCCCGATGCCGTCTGTGAGCGTCGTTGTGCTGTCTTACAATAGCGCCGACTATATCGGTCCCTGTCTGCAGAGTATTGCGCTGTCGGACTATGCACCAACTGAAGTCGTGGTGGTGGACAATGCATCCAAGGATGATTCGGTCTCCGAGGCGAGGGAGGCCGCGGCCCGTGCGGGTCTAAAAATCAAATTGGTGGCGCTTAAGCAGAACCTCGGGTGCGCCGGCGGGAACAATGCGGGCTGGCGGGAAACCGCGGGGGAGTATGTTGTTTTCCTCAACCCGGACACTGAAATAACCCATGACTGTTTGCGGCAAATGATTGCGCCCATGATTACCGATTCCGGCATTGGTGCCACCGGAGCGAAGATCTATTATCCTGGAACGCGTCGCATCCAGCATGCCGGAGGCGCCATTGGTTTCAACGGCATGACCAATCACTTTGGGGCTGGAGAGGAGGACTCCGGCCTTTATAATGAGGTGCGCGATGTGGATTACGTCACGGGTGCAGCCTTGGCGGTCCGCGGGAGAGTGGTGAAGGAACTGAACGGGTTTGATGAGGATTTCTTCCCGGCGTACTTTGAGGAAACGGACTTCTGCACGCGCATTCGCAAGGCCGGGCATCGGGTGGTCTATATTCCCACGGCGGTCCTGTATCATCACGAATCGGTTTCGCTCGCGGCCAACAGCCCCCGCTTTAGGCGACTTTATCAGAAGATGCGCGTGCTTTACTGCATGAAGTCCTATGGCCGCGACTTTTGGCGGATTTTTCCCAAGGCAGAACTGGACTGGATGTGCTACGAGCCCAAGGCCCGAGGCTATAGGCTGGAACAGGTGCGGGCCTGGTTTGAGGCAGGGGCCTGGTGGTTGCGCTGCAAGTTCGCGCGGCGCCGGGCGAGGGGATAGTGTCGGAATTGCCTTGAAGTTTGGCCGCCCTGCCCGGCCAAAATCATGCCGTTGTTATGCGGCATGGGCATTGAGGCGGACGTTCAGTACAGCGTCATTATACCATCGTTTTTTGTTCGCCGGTGCCATGCCGTTGGAAGCGCTTATTATAACCGAGCGGAGGATGTGCGGCGATGCGCCGATTCGTGCAACTTTGTGGGATTTTACTGATGACGCCCCTGGGCGCTTTTGGCGAGGAGGCTGTTTCCACAGCGCCGCTGTCATTGTCGGGAGCAAACGGAGCCCTGGAGAGCTACGCCACGACCCAGGCGCTGACCATGGAAGCGGGAAAATATGCTGTGTTCCACACCACGGCGGGGGATTTCATTGTACGTCTGCACGACAAGGAGGCACCTCAGACGGTGGAGAATTTTGTCGGGCTTGCCAAGGGGAACAAGAAGTGGACGCACCCGATTTCCCTGACGGAGAAGGTACAGCCGCTCTACAACAACACAGCTATCTATGAGATCGTGAAGAACATTGTCATCAGGGGTGGTGACCCCATCGACAAGGGAACCGGGGGACCGGGCTATAGCATTCCCCTGGAAACCTCGCCAAATTTAATGTTTGACGGTCCTGGCGTACTGGCCATGCAGGGTAACACGAAAGAGTCCAACGGCAGCCGCTGGTTTATCAGCATGGTTCCCTTCCCGGATTGGAATGGTCGGTATGCAATCTTCGGAAGAGTCGTTGGAGGTCTCGACGTGGTTTTTGGCATTTCACGGATGCCGACCAAGCGCCCCTCCACACCCCTCGAAGCAACGCTGCTCAATTCCATTGAGATTGTGGAAATTCCCGAGGGCAAGCAGACCACAGCGTCGTTCTCCGTCGAGGACGGGCGCAAGGTACTGACCGTCGAGAAGAACATGACGGACGTTGCCGCCGCCCCCGAGGCTGCACCGGCCCCAGCCGAACCTGCGCCGGCGACCAACAGTGGGGAGGCCGCGACCAGCGCGCCTGCCGCCTCAAACTAACCACTTACCACCTCATCATCGCAAACACGGAGTCAGGAAGAAACATGGCAGATTATAGAACTGAGAAGGATTCGCTTGGGGAGAAGCAGGTCCCGGCGGAGGCTTATTACGGCATTCAATCGCTACGCGCGCGGGAAAATTTCCCGATCAGCCGCCACAAGGCTCACCCGGTTTTTGTCTGGAGCATCGTCCAGATCAAGCGGGCGGCGGCCAATGTGCACAAGGCCCTGGGCCTGCTGGACGCCGAGCGGGCCGACGCCATTGTGGCTGCGGCGGACGAGGTGCTTGAGGGCAGGTTTGACGAGCATTTTATCATAGATGTTTACCAGGCTGGCGCCGGTACCAGCCAGAACATGAACGCCAATGAGGTCATTGCCAACCGGGCCAATGAACTCCTGGGAATTCCGAAGGAACAGCGCACGGGCCGCAAGGTTCACCCCAATGACGATGTGAACAAGTCGCAATCCACTAACGACGTGATCCCCTGCGCGATTCGGGTTGCCTCACTCCGGCTGCTGCCGGATTTTGAGAAGTCGTTGCGTGAAATGATAGCGGCGCTCCGGGCCAAGGAGAAGGAATTCGACGGCATAGTCAAGAGCGGGCGAACACACCTGCAGGATGCCGTGCCGGTTCGGTTGGGTCAGGAATTTGGCGGTTATGCAGATGCGCTGGAATCATTTCTGCCGCGCCTGGAGATGGCAAAGCGGGACATGGGACGACTTGGAATTGGTGGCAGTGCCGCGGGAACAGGCATGAACGTCCATCCCGACTACCGCGGGAAGATGGTCGCCGAGATCAAGAAGCACCTGGGGTACGAAGTGGTGCAGGCGCCCGATTACTTTGCCGCCATGCAGAGCAATCACGATGCCGTTTTTCTTTCCAATGTGGTTGCGGGGATTGCCATTGAACTGACCCGCATTGCCAACGACATCCGCCTGATGGCGAGCGGTCCGCGCACGGGTTTTGCCGAAGTTGTATTGCCCGCGGTGCAACCGGGTTCGTCCATCATGCCCGGCAAGGTGAACCCTTCCATGGCGGAAATGCTCAACCAGGTCTGCTTCCAGGTGCTGGGATACAGCACCGCCGTCAACTACGCCGCCCAGGCCGGGCAGCTTGAGTTGAACGTCATGATGCCGATGATGGCCAATGATATTATTGAAATGCTCGAAATCCTTGGGAATGCGATGTCCGCATTCACGACGCGTTGCATCACGGGCATCAAGGCCGACCCCGAGCGCTGCCGCTGGTACGCGGAGAATAGTCTGAGCATGGTCACGGCATTGAACACCTTCATCGGCTACGACAAAGCCGCAGAGGTGGCGAAGGAAGCCGTAGCCACGGGCAAGTCGCTGCGCGAGGTGATTCTTGCGAAGCAACTCATCAGCGAATCGGATCTGGACAAGGTGTTCGACCTAATGCCGCTGACGGAGCCGGGGATTCCGAAGGCTAAGTAGGGCTGGCCAGAGCCTGTGACCAACTTTCCCGCCAGGTGGTTGATTGGGATCGCATTGCTGCTTGGCGTCAGGACTACAGTTGCCCAGCCGAGGACCCTGCGTTTGGACAATTCCTCGCTTGGTGTTTCCATCAACCCGACAACCCTGGAAACCACAGCCACCTGGTTGGGGGGGCAGGGTATAAGCGTGTCGCGCGCGATAGGACCTCCCTGCATTGCCATGGTGCAGGATGTCCAGGAGGATCAAGCGTCCTGGGTCATGCCGGAGTACAGGTTGCGTTGCTCTGCACATTTAAGTTCTGAATCCCTTGTCCTTCAGATATCGTCGGACAGGGACGGCGTGACCACCTGGCCAGTAATCGGGGCATCTTCTGGTTGCCAGGGCTGGGTGATACCGCGGGCGGAAGGTTCGTTTGTGCCGGCGTCTGACCAGGAGTGGATCGAGTTTCTCGCGGGCGAGGGACCGTTTGATACCACTGCCGATTTGTCCATGCCCTTTCTCGGATTGGATTTTGATTCGCAGACACTCACTTATGTTTTTGCCAACCAGTTTAATAACAAGATAACCTTTGGCTCGGACGGGGGGCGCCTGAGCGCATCGGTGACCCATGAATCACCGGTTCGCAAGCCACGACAGCCCTATACGGTGATTGTGACGCCCGGGAAATCAAACCCGGTGGAGCCGGCCCTGATTTACCGCCGCTGGCTGAAAGCGAATGGGGAGTTCGTAACGCTCGCCGAGAAAATTACGAGTACTCCGGCTACAGCACTCCTGCCGGGTTCGGCGCACATCTACCTGTGGGGGAGCGGCACTCTGGGGGCAGGAAACATCGTGGACTGGCGTGCATTTTGCAGGGATCTGCAGTCGTCGGAGCCGTTGGCGTCTCACTTTCGAAACCAACTTGGCCCGGAGGCACAGAAGGCCACGACAGACTTCCTCAAGCTCGACTATCAGGATCAGTACCTGAAATCGGTGATCGTTAATGACTTCAACCGGATACTGACCAAGTCCGATCTCCTGACCACGGATTTGATGGGCAAAATTAAGGACGATTCTCCATTGGCCGCGATATTGAGGGCGTCTGCCGGAGAACTGAAGCCACTGGATCGCCTTCAGCTTAACAGCCGTCTCCTTGCGGCGGCATTTCCCGGTCGATTCGAGGCCGTGGAGCGCTGGGGGGATGGCTATTCGGTCGCCATGATGGACAAACTGTCCTCCGCCGGGCTTGACCGGCTTTGGTTGGGATTTGATTCCCTTGAGGGCTCGCTGCGGCATTCCGCCGCAGTGGCTCGCGCCCGGAAACTCGGCTATCTGGTGGGGCCGTACGATTCGTATGCCAGCATTCATTCCCCCAAGATGGAACCGGATCAGACCTGGGAGTCGGCCCAGTTTGACGCGGACCTTTACAGGGACGGGCCGATGGTGCGTGCCGACGGAGAAAAGCGCCACGGCTTCAAGAAAGTGGGTTATCGGCTCAGTCCGGTTGCTGCAAGACCTTATGTGGAGAAACGTGTGTCGGCGGCCATGGCGGCGGCCCCGTTCAATTCCTGGTTCATGGATTGCGATGCATTCGGGGACTTTCTTGACGATTATTCCCCGCTTCATCCG
>JAIBAT010000029.1 GCA_019695055.1 Candidatus Sumerlaeaceae bacterium
TGGGCTGGCCTTTGTGAAGGCGGGAGGCAATGCGACACTGGCGCTTGCACGGCTGGCGTCGGCTATTGGCTACAAGTTGACGGCCGGTGCACTTGCGCGCCTCCCCGCAAATATGCCGCTGCCGAAGCCGGCGCCACCTCTGCCTCGGACAGGCGCCGGTGAGTCAGACACTTTGCAGGAAGTAGTTTATTACCCGAGTTGCCTGACCCGGATGCTCGGTGCATTGCCCGGTGAGCATGCCCCTGTCGGGCTGGCCGAAGCTGTGGTTACCACGTTGAAGCAATGCGGCTGGAATGCAGTCATACCAACCGGTGTCGGTGGAACATGCTGCGGGCAGCCATTTTACAGCAAAGGTTTTTACGAGGCACAGCGCGAATCGGCCCGGCGGACATTCGCGCTTCTCTGGGAGGCCTCGCAGGGCGGCAAGCTGCCCATCGTCACCGATGCGTCACCTTGCGGCGGGGAGTTGAACAACTACGGGAAGCTACTATCAGGCGCGGACGCGGCCAACTGGCGGCGGCTGAAGATTCACGATTTCTCAGCGTTCATGGCGCGGGTGGTTCTTCCCAAGCGGACGGATTGGCCAAAAACGGAGCGGCGCATCGTGCTGCATCCGACATGTACGCTCATGAAGCGCGGAGAACTTGCCGACTTCAAGAGAGTGGCCTCCACTTTCGCCGGCGAAGTAGTTGTGCCGGTCATGGTGGAGTGCTGCGGATTTGCTGGTGACAAGGGATTCAGCCTTCCCGAACTGACCCGCTCGGCCACGCAGCACGAGGCCCGCGAAGTGCAGTCCTGCGGTGCGGATGGTCACTATTCCACCTGCCGGACCTGCGAGATCGGCCTGACGGCAGCCACCGGCCAGGTTTACCAGTCTATTGTTTATTTGTGCTACGAGGCTCTGGTTACCTCAAGGGCGTGAAGCCCCACGCGGTAAAGCGCATAACCGGCAAGGATCAGTAATGCGGCGGTTAGTATTACGGCGACAGATTTGCGCAGCTTCAGGGCCAGGCCAAGTGTCTGTAGTTTGCGCATGCCGAAGCCAAGTACATCCACCTTTAACGGTCCGTAGTCCAACCGCAGGTGAACCATATCCTCGATGGGTGTGGCGCGGGCCAGCCAGATGGGACTGGTCAGGGCGAGCAAAAGGGTCCAGCGTCCGGCGGCGTCAAGCGGCAGCGCAGAGGAATGTCGGCCGCTTGCGATGATGCCAAAGGCCGCGGAGGCAAAGAACGCGAAGCCCGCAAATCGTCCGGTGGCTGTGTTCTTCAATCGCCGGAACAGGGAGACCGTACAGAACGTCAGAAGCAGCGCCGCCAGGAACAGACCAACAACTCCTTCTTCAATCAGTTTGCGCTGCCACCAGGCGCAAAGTACCGTGCGCGGGAAGGCGCCGTCCATACGGTACACAGCCCAATCGAGGCCGCCTGATCCAATCCCGGAAATGGAGTACATGGAAAGATTGTGAAACATATCCCGGGTGGCGTGGACTGACTGGGATGGAGTGTCAGACGGGAGAACCTGCCACACCATCGGGATGACGTACCAGAGAGCTCCGACAAACAGAATCACGGGGGTAAGCACGGCGACTTTAATCAGGCCACCGGGCGCCGAGACGCGACGAGCCTGCCACGCGAACAGCACAAGGAGCAACAGCACGGAAACGCTCAGGATTCGGGTTCCGTTTCCCGGCACGTTTCCAGATAGCGGCATCAGGGCCAATGCCGCGACAATGCAGGCTGCGGAGCCAACAGGTTTGCGAGCGGCGAGGGACGCCGCAAGCAGCGCCAGAATTGCGAGTTGGAAGACGGGCTCGTCCAGAACCGGCATTCCACCCATGGCGACGGAACAGAAGGAGGCCACTGCAGCCGCATTCTGGCAAAGTGCCGAGCGGGCCACCACAATTCCGGCGGCGAGGATGGAGACTCCCAAGTAAGTGTTCAGCGCGCGTCGGTGATCCGCCGCGTCGGCGCAAAACAGTATGATAAGGACGGCGGTGGAGAACACCTCCAGGGAAGCCCATGCTGTGGCGACAGGAAACTGAGCAGTCATGGCGCCGGCATCGGCCCAGAAGGCGGCGGTTAGTAATACTACAAGTTCCAGGCGGGTGGGAAGTTTCAGGGAGGCTCCCCAAATGGCCCCGCCCACCGACAAGGCGACGGCCAGAACAGCAAGGGCCATCATGACGGTGCCGCGAAGCGCGAAGGTGGCAGGGAGATTGGTCTGCCAAACGAGCGCCGGGAGCAGAAACGCCCCGCCGTAAACCGTGAGGCGTGCCGCGCGCAGGTTGGTGGCGAGTTTCATGCCTTCAGGTGCGCCCGCAGCGTGGCTTCCATCGCGGTTGCGTCGGGTTTCATGCCCGTCCAGATCTCAAACGCAGCCGCGCCCTGTCGCGCGAGCATACCAAGGCCGTTGCGAGTGCGCGCGCCAGCAAGGCGGGCGGCTTTAAGCAGTTCCGTTTCGGCAGGGACATAGATCGAATCATAAACGTAATGATGTCTGGTGATCCAGGAGGCCCGAATGGGAATTCCGGGATGGGCTGCCATGCCGACGGGGGTGGTGTTAACCAGCACTTCGCATTCAGACACTGCGGTGTTGGCGTTGTCGAGGGAGGTGCCGGACAGGGAACATTGTCCAGCCATGGGCGCGAGATCCGCCGCCAGCCTTGCGGCGGCTTCTGCGCGACGCGCAATAATTCGAAGTGTGGCTGCTCCTGCCTTCAGCGTACCGACGGCTATGGCGCGCGCCGCTCCGCCGGCCCCAATGAGGCAAACCTTGCGTCCTGCCAGAGGGATGTCCTGCTCGATGTCGTCGCGCCAGCCTGCCATGTCGGTATTGTGGCCAATGAATCGGCCATTCAAATTCTGCACTGTATTCACGGCGCCAATGAGCAAAGCCTCGGGGGTGATTTCGTCGAGGAATTCCATGACTGCGAGTTTATGCGGAATGGTCACATTGAACCCTGCGATGCCCTCGGCACGAAAACTCTTTACCGTGTCGCCGACCTTTTCCGGGGGAACATCGACGGCCCGGTATTCCCAATTCATCCCCAGTCGACGGAACTCCGCATTATGCATCAGCGGGCTCAGGCTGTGGCTGATGGGGTGCCCGATAATTCCAACAATTCTTCGCTGTTCGCCACCAGTCATCTTGCCGCACTCACCCCCAACGCACGGTTGGCCGCGATGATGTGGTCCAGGAACTCCGCGGCGGCCTGGGCGTCGGGGCGCTCGCTCACGAAGTCCGCCACGGCTTTCACATCCGCGTGGGCATTCGCCGGGGCGCAGGCCACGCCCATCATTTTGAGGAACGGAATGTCGGGCCCGGCGTCGCCAATGCCGGCCATCTCGCTGGGGCCAATTCCCGTGTGTTCGCTCAGCCATTCGATGCCGGTGCCCTTGTGCAGGTGGCGGAACAGGATGTGGACGCAAACCCGGGTCTGCTCGACCATGAAGGTCTCGCCAAAGCGCCCGGCGATTTCCTCCGCCTTACCGATCAGGTCAGGCGGGCGCAAAGGCGGGGCGAGAATCAGGGTGATGTGCGTTACCTTTCCCGGTTCGAACATGACCTGGTCATTCACGAGTTCCCGAGCTACCATGGCGCGCAATTCGCTCAGAAGTTTTTGCTCGCGGGGCCCGAAGGAGGGGTGCGTGTGAACGAGGTGATTCACAGGGTCAAAGAACAACGCGCCGCCCTCGCAAAGGGCGGACTTGTACCCGTGGGTCGCCTGGATGAGGCACTCCACATAGGGCTGGGGCCGACCCGTGCAGAAGGTGACAGCGGGCACGGCGGGATCAGTGCGGCTGGCGCGGTTGGCATGCTGGAGTTTCTCGATCATCTCCACGGAGTACTGCGTGGTGCTGCCGCCGGAAAGGCAGCCATCAATATCGGCCACGAACAGGCGCACGGGTTTCTCAAGTTTAAGCATGATGATGAATAGTGGTGCGGTGGGCGGCTTGTTCGGATGAGTCCGGTTGGCGTTCAACCTTCAGGGTGAATCTGGCATCAAGGCAAAGCCTTCACGCTAAAGCGTGAACGCCAACTGTCGGTCCTCTTGGAGATCAACCACTCGGTTGGCCGCCTTGGTATCTGTGCCCTGCTCTACTCCAACGTTTTCCGAATCAGGTCTGGCCGATTCGTGGTAATCCCGTCCACACCGAGGGATTTCAGGCGCTGCGCCTCGTCCGGGTCGTCCACGGTCCAGGCGTAAAGCCCCAACCCCGCTTCCTTGACGGCTTTTGCGAACTCCGGTGTGATGCCCGCATAGCCTACGTCCAAACCGTCGAGCCCCGCCGATTTTACTTTGGGAATCCAGGCCGCGTCGTGGGGGAGAAGCTTCTTACTGCCCTCCTCCTTGCGCGTGCCACGCAGCCAGTAAACGGGAACTTTTGGGAACATTGCCTTTGCGGCAACCATGGTGTCGAAGTCGAAACCAATGATGACCATCTGCTTCATCTTGCCGCCGGCCTCCAGCACCTTCTTGAGTTCAGGCAGGACCTCCTTGCCGCATTTGACCTCGACAAAAAGACGCTTGGCGCCGGACGGAACTGTGGCAATCATCTCTTCGAGGAACGGGAGTTTCTCGCCCGCATATTTCTTGTCCTTGAAGGTTCCGGCGTCCAGCGCGCGCAATTCGGACGAAGAGGTTTCCTTCACCTTGAGCAGGGCCTTGGCGGTGCGGGAAGTCGTATCGTCGTGGATAACGATAATCCGGCCGTCGGCCGACTGGTGGATGTCGAGCTCCACAGCGTCGGCGTTCTGCTGCCAGGCCAGATTGGCGGCTGCCACGGTGTTCTCCGGTGCGGCATTGGAGGAGCCGCGATGGGCGATGATTTCCGTGGCGGGGGCAGGATTAGGAGTTGTCAGGACCATTGTAGAAACCAGGATAAATTGCAAATAACGCTTCATTTTACATCCTTTGGCGGACAGTCAGGGATGGAATTGCTCGGGAAGCTAGTCTTGCCGCTTGTACACGTCAAGAAATCGAGAAGAAAAGCTGGCACCAGAAATGGGGCATATGAAAAGCCGAGGGAAATTTCTCAAGAACCCGTCACGGAGCAATGTTTACGCGGCAATTATGATTGTCTGCGGGCTTATCGGCGCAGCCTTTGGGTGCTATATTGGCTATTGGCACTCTTTCGAAGGTTGGATCTTTGTCCTTCTGCTGCTCCTCCTCGGGTGGATCTTGGGGATCTTTATTTCTGGGATTCTCCGGGTTGGCCTGGCGGTGGACGATTGGGCCAGGGCGAGACCTTTGGTGAGCCCCGTTGATAAATGGATGAGCGCAGAGGAAACCGAATGCCCATTTTGCGGGGCGTATGTAGAGGCGAGGGATGTG
>JAIBAT010000118.1 GCA_019695055.1 Candidatus Sumerlaeaceae bacterium
AGCGGGATTGCCAGGGTTGATTGTCGATAGTCCAAGACTAGGCCAGCCGGTATAGTCAGCCCACTTCTGATAGTCGCCACCACGCATTCAACGTGGAAAACAACATGGGCCAGGGTATGACGACCACCTTCCAAGATTTGCTGAATGAACTGACCGAAGCTGCACGCACCAACCGCGACAAGGGCACACAGTTTGAGAAGTTGATCGCAAACTATCTGATGACCGACCCGCAATATGCGGACCGGCTCAGCGATGTGTGGCTATGGTCGGAATGGCCGGATCGCTGGGACAGCGATGTAGGCATCGACCTCGTGGCCAGGGAGCGTGGCACGGGCGACTATTGGGCTATCCAGTGCAAGTTCTATGACCCGGCCCATTCGCTCCAGAAGGCCGACATTGATTCCTTTTTCACCGCCTCGGGCAAACGCTTTGCCACCACTGATGGCGACAGGCACTTCGCGAGCCGCATGCTTGTCTGCACCACCGACAAGTGGAGCAAACACGCCGAAGACGCCCTGGCGAATCAGACCATCCCCGTCACCCGGCTATGGTTCAAAGACCTGGCCGATAGCCCCATCGACTGGAGCCAGTTCAGCCTCAGCAACATCAAGGACATCCGGCTTAAGAAAAAGAAGGAACCTCGCCCCCATCAAGAGGAAGCCATCGGCAACTGCATCGCGGGGTTCAAGGAAGCCGACCGGGGCAAACTCATCATGGCCTGCGGTACCGGCAAGACCTTTACTTCCTTGCGGCTGGCGGAACAGTCAACCGGGGAGAATGGCCGCATCCTATTTCTTGCGCCGTCGATTTCGCTGGTGTCGCAATCCCTGCGGGAATGGACGTCTGAGGCGCTGACGCCGATCCATGCCTTTGTGGTGTGTTCCGATAGCAAGGTCGGTAAGGACGAGGAAGACATCAGTACCCACGACCTGGCCTATCCCGCCACGACGGATGCCAAGAAACTCGCGGCAGCCGTGCAGGTGGTCAGCAAGGACCGTCGCACCGTGGTGTTTTCCACCTATCAGTCCATCCAGGTCGTCGCCGATGCGCAGCGTATCGGGCTGGGGGAATTCGACCTCATCGTCTGCGATGAAGCACACCGCACCACGGGACTGACCTTGCCCGGCGATGATCCCTCCGAATTTGTGAAGGTCCACCACAACCATGTAGTGAAGGGAAAAAAGCGGCTGTACATGACCGCGACCCCGCGCATCTTCGCCGACGCATCAAAGACCAAGGCCAATGAAGCTGCTGCGGTGCTGTATTCGATGGATAAGGAAGAGGAATTCGGCCCGGAGTTTTATCGTCTGGGCTTCGGCAAGGCTGTCCAGCTCGACCTGTTGTCCGAATACAAAGTCCTGATCGTCGCCGTTGAGGAAAACAAAATGGCGCGGCTGGCGAACAACTTCAACAACGCCTACAAGGTGGACGAGAAAAAGGCCATCGACATCCGCTTCGCCACCAAGATTGTCGGAAGTTGGAAGGGGCTATCCAAGCAGGGCTTGGTGCTTGTCGACGAAGTTGGGCAACAAGAGGCGGTCACCGAAGACACCGCACCCATGCGCCGCGCCGTAGCCTTCTCCAAGTCGATCAAGGATTCCCGGCAAACCACTGACATGTTCGCCAAGTTGGTGGACCTCTATTTGAAATCCCACGATGGCGACGAAACCGGCATGGTGCGCTGCGACCTTGACCACGTGGACGGCACCATGAACGCCCTCAAGCGCCTTTCCGCCTTGGACTGGCTCAAGGCCAGTGTCGCCGATGGCGAATGCCGCATCCTCTCCAATGCCCGCTGCCTTTCCGAAGGCATCGACGTGCCCGCCCTGGACGCCGTGGTGTTTTTCGACACCCGAGAATCCATCGTCGACATCGTGCAGTCTGTCGGGCGTGTCATGCGCAAGGCTGATGGCAAGAAATACGGCTACATCATCCTGCCGGTCTGCATTCCCTCCGGCAAGGTCGAAAATTACAACGCCTATATCGACAGCGACCCCCAGTTCAAGGGCATCTGGAAAGTCATCAAGGCGCTTCGCGCCCATGATGAATCCCTGGTCGACGAAGCCGAGTTCCGCCGCAAGATTCAGGTCATTGGCGAAGGTGGTGGCAAGAAAGGCGACGATGACCGACGTGGTGACAGCGACATGCTGCCCCTGGATTTCCCTGTCCTGCCCCTGGATGCCGTCAACGAAGCCGTTTACGCCGCCATCCCCAAGAAGCTGGGCGACCGCGAATACTGGAGTGAATGGGCCAAGAGTATCGGCCAGGTGGCCGAACGCCTGATTGCCCGAATCAAGGCGCTGATCAAAAGCGATGCTACCCTGGCCAAGGAATTCGCCACCTTCCTCAAGGGCCTGCAAGACACTCTGAACCCGGCGGTATCGGGGGATGAAGCCATCGAAATGCTGGCCCAGCACATCCTTACCCTGCCAGTGTTCCAGGCACTCTTTGCCGGTAGTGAATTCCCCGCAAACAATGCCGTGGCCAAGGCCCTCCAAGTCATCGTCCAGAAACTCGACGCGGCGGCGGTGGCTTCGGAAACTGAGGGCCTGGATAAGTTCTATGAGAACGTCCGCGAACGCATCAGCCTGGCCAAGAGCGACAAGTCCAAGCAGGACATCATCCGCAATCTCTATGACACGTTCTTTCACAACGCCTTCCCGCGTATGGCCGAGCGGCTGGGCATCGTCTACACCCCCGTCGAGGTGGTCGATTTCATCCTCCGCAGCGTCCAGGCCGCGTTGCAAAGGCACTTCAAGACCAACCTGGGCGACAGGGATGTTCACATCCTCGACCCCTTCGCCGGCACCGGCACTTTCCCGGTTCGGCTCATCCAATCCGGCTTGATCGACAAGGATGCCCTGCCGCACAAATTCAGCCACGAGCTGCACGCCAATGAAATCGTGCTGCTGGCCTACTACATCGCCACGGTGAACCTGGAAACCGCCTTCCACGCCGTCACCGGCACCTATCTGCCATTCAACGGCATGGTACTGACCGACACCTTCCAGATGACTGAGGAAGGCGATCTGGTGGACAAGGTTGTCCTGCCGGAGAACAACGAAAAGGCTGAACGGCAGTTGCGCCAGCCCATCCGCGTGGTGGTGGGCAATCCGCCGTATTCTGCGCAGCAGGACAGCGAAAACGACAACAACAAGAACCTGGACTATCCGTCCCTGGACGCCCGCATCCGTAGCACCTATGCGGCGCAATCCAACGCCAAGCTGGTCAAGAACCTGTATGACTCTTACATCCGGGCCGTCCGCTGGGCCTCGGATCGCATTGGTGAGCATGGCATCGTCGCATTCGTCACCAATGGCTCGTTCCTCGACGCCAACAACATGGACGGACTGCGCAAGTGCCTGACGGATGAATTCAGTCACCTGTATGTGTTCAACCTGCGGGGTAATGCACGCACGCAAGGAGAAGAGCGGCGCAAGGAAGGCGGCGGAATTTTTGATGCAGGCTCACGCACCCCGGTCGCCGTCACCCTCATGGTCAAAGACCCGGCCCATGCCGGCCCCTGCGAGCTGCGCTACCACGACATCGGCGACTACCTGACCCGCGAGGAAAAGCTGGCTAGGATCGAGGAATTCGGCAGCGTCGATGGCATGGAGTGGCAGCGCCTCACCCCGAATGCCGCAGGTGACTGGGCCAACCAACGCGACCCAGCCTTCGACAAGTTCATCCCACTGGGCGACAAGGAAGCCGACGGTGCCCAGGCTGTCTTCGGTATGTACTCGCTTGGTGTAACTACGAACCGTGACGCCTGGGCTTACAACATGGGCCGGGGCACGTTGGCAACCAACATGCGCCGGATGATCGATGCCTTCAATGCCGACCGCGCTCGTTACGCCAAAGCCTGCGAAGGCAAGCAGAAAGACCAGTGGCCAGAGGTTGAGGAAGTCATCGACACTGATCCCAAGCGCATCAGTTGGACACACAACCTGAAAGAGGATGTCAGGCGAGGCAAGGTTTATGCGTTTGAGGAAGCGTCCATTGTGTCCAGCATGTACCGGCCCTATGTCAAGCAATGGCTGTATTTCAATCGTCGTTTCAACGAGAGGGTTTACCAGCAGCCCAAGCTGTTCCCAACGCCGAGGCATGCGAATGTGGTGATTTCTGCCGCCGGAATCGGTGCAAACAAGACATTCTCTGCGCTGGCTATGAACATGGTTCCCTGTCTGGACAGCATTGAAAAAGGCCAATGCTTCCCACTCTTCTGGTACGAAAAGGCCGAGGACGCGGGCAAGACCAAGCCGCAAAGCGATATGTTTGCGGCGGGGGTAGGGACGCCCAATGAAGACGGCTACATCCGCCACGACGCCATCACCGATTGGGCACTTGCGACCTTCCGCGACCAGTATCAAGACCCGGCCATCACCAAGGAAGACATCTTCTGGTACGTCTACGGCATCCTGCATTCACCCGAGTACAAACAGCGCTTTGCCACCGACCTCAAGAAGATGCTGCCGCGCACCCCCTTCGCCCAGGACTTCCGCGCCTTCAGCGAGGCAGGCCGCAAGCTGGGCGAATGGCACCTGAATTACGAGACTGTTGCGCCCTTCCCGCTGACCGAGGAAGCCAAGCGTCTTGTCATGGAAGGCAGCGACTACCGCGTGACCAAGATGGTGTTCGGCAAAAAGGAGGGCAAACCGGACAAGACCGTCATCGTTTTCAATGAACATCTGACCCTGCGCGACATCCCGCTTGAAGCCTATGAGTATGTCGTGAACGGCAAACCCGCTATCGAGTGGATCATGGAGCGCTACGCCGTAACCGTGGACAAGGCCAGCGGCATCCAAAATGACCCCAACGCCTGGTCAGACGACCCGCGCTATATCGTGGACCTGGTGAAGCGCATTGTCCGCGTCAGCGTGGAAAGCGCCCGCATCACCAAAGCCCTGCCGCCATTGAATGAAACAAACTGAGCGGTGCATGCCGTAACCCCTATGCCGGACACCTATCCCATCTTTCAGTTTGACGCGGTTGATCTGGAGCGGGATGAAACCTTGGGTAACAAGGTCAAGTACTGGTTTCGGCGTGGTGACGAACGTTGGCTCTACAAGGAAGGCAGGGAAAACACGGGTGAAGACTGGTCCGAGAAACTCGGCTCGGAAATCGCCAGTCTGTTGGACATTCCTGCCGCCCGCGTCGAACTGGCTGAGTACGCTGGCAAGCGAGGGTGCGCCTCTCTGTCCTTCGTCAATCCGAAAGAGGGTGCGTTACTGATTCACGGCAACGAGGTCTTGGCCGGTCAGGTGCTGGGGTATGACAAGGACAAGGTCTTCCATCAGTCTGACCATACCTTGGACAACAAGATC
>JAIBAT010000132.1 GCA_019695055.1 Candidatus Sumerlaeaceae bacterium
GGCTGTCGCTTCCTGTCGTTGCATCGTCGTGCAAGGGCGCGCAACGTGCTGATGTTGCTGGTTATTGCGGTTGGCGTATGCCTTCGGGAGGCAGGAGTCGCAGGTTCAAATCCTGTCACCCCGACCATCAAATCAATGGCTTGAGGCCGTTTTTCTTTCGTCCTGGTCGTGGCCTATGACCAGATTATGACGATCCAGTATTTCCACCGTCCCGCGCAACTGGTCGGGCATCAGGTGGGCGTAAACGTCCAAGGTGGTCTGAATGTCGGCATGGCGCAGCAGGCGCGCGACCTCCTGGATCGGTGTCCGTGCCTGAACCAGCCAACTCGCGCATGTCCTTCTGAGATCGTGCGGCGTGCAGGGTGGAATTCCCGCGCGTCGTACCGCCGCCGCGAATCCTTTCTTGATGCTGGCGATTCGTTCCCCTTCCCGCGTGCAGAACACCCACGGCGCTGCCGGGCAGTGGGTAGCCCGGAATCGGGCGCGTGATAGAATCGCCTCGCGCGCCGTCCGGTTGAGCGGCACGCTTCCGGCCCTTCCGTTCTTCTGGTTTTCCGCCTCCAGCAGGATCCGACCCTGTTGGAGGTCTACCCGGCGCCACTCCAGACCCAGCATTTCCCCGGTCCTCATGCCGGTGTGCAGGCCCAGCAGAATGAAATCCACCAGGTGGGCCGCCCGTCGTTCCTGCTTCGCCGCGGCCACCAGTCTGGCGGCTTCCTCTTGGGTTAGCCACCGGCTGCGGCCCGGTGGCTCGGCCAGTCGCTGCGCTTCTGCCGGGTTGTCTATCCGCCATCCCAGCCGGCGCCGCGCCCAGTTCACCGCCGATGACAGCAGTCCGATTTCCCGGTTGATGGTGCCGGGTGATGCTCCTTCGCGCCGGCGGGCCATGCAGTAGCCGTGCAGGTCTGCCGCCGTCAGGTGGTTGAGCGCTCGCCCCGCTCCCAACAGGCGGTAGAGGTGGCGCACGCTGTAGCCGTCCCGTTCCAGGGTTCGCTTGGTGGGGTGCGCGTCCACGTAGTCAATCACCAGGTCGTGCAGCGTTCGGGTTGGCTCTGTTCCCCAGGTCCGTTGCTGGTGGGCTTCGGTTCGCCATCGGCTCAAGATGGCCCGCGCTTCAGTTTGGCTATCCGTTCCCGTACTGCGGCGGCGGCGGCATCCGTCCGCATCGGTATAACTTCCGTACCAGTTCGACGACCCCGGTTGTTGGTAGAGGCCATCGCGGTCTTTTCTCGGCATGGTCTTGTCTCCTCCATGCGCGCCCTTGCGCGCTCATTCTGCGCCGCCAGCCACTGCCGGACAATATCAGCCGCTATCATCTTGCGCTTGCGGATGTAGATGACGGGGAGTTCGCCATCGTCGATCATGCGTTCGATGGTGCGCACGCTGACCCCGCCCAGTTGTGCGGCGGTTTCTCGGATACTCCACAGCAGGGTTTCAGGCATGATCGAACAGGTCTCCGCAGGCCATGCGGCCACGGCGCGTGATGCGCCTGTTCTGGACGCGCATCGGGGCATCCCAGCGGTTATGGCACCGCTGGCATAGAGCCCGGAGGTTGCTTTCGTCGATGCGCCAGGTCGGAATGACAGGGCCACCCGCGTCCATCCCATCGTTGTGCTCTGGATTGCCGTCCAGGTGGGCGATTGTCAGCACGATTTTGTAAGCCCTCTCGCCTGGCCATATGGATTCGGCGCTGGTCTTTGTCCAGCACCATGCCCCCAAACGTGTGGCCCAGACGTGATTGGGTCGCCCGCAGAACTCACAGCTATGATGGGCGCGTTCCAGGATCGCCGCGCGAATCGACCGCCAGTTGGCGGGGTAGCGGTGCTTGTTCTTAGCGAGGATTGGCATACGCTCTCTTCCCTGGCAATCCTTTGCCTTGTTGGTTTCGGGGTCACGCAAGACCTTGCGCCGTGCTGGTCATGATCTGGTATGCGCGTGCCGTGGTCGCTACATCGATCGCGCAATATGTCAGCACCTCGACGAATCTTCCTTCTTTGAACAGGCGCGGGCAGTCCGCCCCGGACATGTGTTGCTTTGGGCGCTGAATCCCGAAACTGGCCGCCACGGCGTCCAACGACGGGCAAAAATCATCCCGGTGTTCCATCGAGAACGCCTTGAACAGCGACGAAGTGTCCACCAGTTCGGCCTTGTCCTCGTCTCGCAGTCTCGGCTTCAGCAGCTCCGGCAGACGTAGACCATGACGCACGTAGGCATTGCGAAGTTTCGGCATGTCGAACGCGCGAGCATTGTGGCCCACGATGACCGTCTCTGGCGTCGTTCCTGCGTTCATCCATGCGCGCAAGGCCCGCATCATTCCGGCCTCGCCGCCGCATCCGATCACCTTCCACCCTTCGATGGTCGGCGCTTCTTCGCTCATCCCGTTGAAGATGGTCCTCTCCAGGTCGGTTTGGATCGCAATGCACAGGATCGGGCTGGCGTCCAGCAGCGCCGCGCGCTCGCGGATTTTCTCTGCCGCTTCCTGGCGCTTCGCCGCGGCCGTTTCAGGTTTCCAGTTGCTGGGCGCCTTCCATGCGGCGATGGCCGATTCAATCGCATCTTCTGGCGCGTCTCCAGTTTCCAGGTCCAGCACCACGAACGATGCGGGCCTAAGGGGTGTAATCAGGGTGATTGGCGTTGTTGCGAACATGGTTACCGCCTCCAGCCGCGCGACGTGTTACCCCAGCCGCTATCTTTCGGCTCCCACACGTCCAGGGGAATGCCGGCCGCTTCCAGTTGATCGAGCGCGGCATTGAGGGCCGCCGGGCTGGCCGCGCATTCGGGCGGGAGCCATAGCGTGATTTTCAGCGTCCCGCGTCCGCGCGAGATTTTCACTGGCACGCCGATTCCCTGCACCATGGCCGGGCCGGCTTGGGCCTGCTGGTTCCAGCCGGTTGATGCCGGCGCCGATTGCGCGCCTGCCTTCGCCAGTAGTGCATTCATCGCTGCCAATAGGTCCTGCTGGTTCTGCTCGTTCATTTCGTTACTCTCTGTTGAGCTTTTCGCTGGCTATAAAACCCGTTACATCTCGTCCAATCTCTCCATCGCCCTCTCTATTGTTTCCCCGCTCCCAACATCTCTTAGTACCGATGTCACCATGCTTGGCGGAAACCCATCCAAGCCCAAATCCTCCTCAATCGTCAAGCATCCATTAGTGTTTCCTCTTACCATCATCTTGTTGTATCGCGCCAAGTCATTTAATGCTTTTTGCGATAACTTCCTGCCGTTGCCTTTTTTGCTCATTTCGTTACCCTCTTGCGTGCCATCCCTGGCGCTTGGTTGTCAACGCTGGTTAAAAAGTCCGCTCTCCGTCCTCGAAACCGGCAATCAATTCGTCCATCATGTGGGTCTCTTCCATAAAATCGTCGTGCGTTCCCTCAAAATATGCCCCACTTGAATATTGACGCCAGACCACCGCCGTCACTCCAAACCGTGAATGGTCTTCCGCGCTTTGCAGCGCCTGCGCTTCGCTTTGTTCTCGTTTCATGATTTCACCCTCTCACTTGTTTGGGTCTTCATTGCCTTGTGGCTTCCCAGCAGTAGCCCGTATCGTTCTCGGCTGGGCCGTAGGGGTGGTGTCGGGCCTCTTCCTCTGCGAGGATCGCGGCCATGCGCTCCTCTTCATCCTTGAGCATCCATGCCGCGTAGCCCGGATCGGCGGCAAGCACTGCTTGCCAATTCTGGCTGAATTGCTGTAGCATTTTGGCTCTCTAGTTGAGGTGTATGTTGTTTGGGGCGGTTGGGTGGTGACACACCTAACCGCCTTTTTATTACTTCCTGCTGTCAATCCAATCCGTTTCAATCACCTTCCTGATTCTGTTGCCGACCAGTTCGGCGATCTTCGTGCGGGCCTCTTTGTCCGACGGTGAACAATAGAGTGCAAACAGCCAGTAGTTGAGCCGTTCGGCCTCGTTTTCGGTGTTCTCAATCCATATATCCTCAAGGGCCTGTGACACTACCCGCTGAATTTCTTTTTTACCCTCCTCCGTTCCTCGGTCGCAGTACGTGAACCGCTCCCATTTTGAGAAGTGCTCATCAAACTCCGACCATTTAACCTCTTCCTCTTCGCTTTCGCGCGTTATCGTTTCCTCTTCCATCATCCCCTTCCTGATTACGTTCTGATCGTGCCAAGAATAGGGTGTCGGCAATGCGATCATGTCAACTCTCCTCAGAAAAACAGAGCGATGAGGCCGACGATCAGCGCCAGCGCGGCGGCAAACAAAATCCCCTTCGCCGGGGTCAGGTCGTCGCGCAGCCGGTAATCGGTCGGCGGTAACTGGCGGGTCGCCATCGGCACTCGCAGCCGTGGCGCGTTGCGGGTCGCCATGCGGGCGGCCACCCGGTGGCTGTCGTAGCGCCGTACCCTGTCGAAGTTGGTGGCGCGATCAATGATGACGTTGCCGTCCCGGTCCTTGACCGAAACGAGGCGGGGCCTGCCGAGGTCGGCAAGGTTCGGCTCGTCGGAGCCGATTTCAACTAAATCTCGCATTTAAATCTCCTGAAAAAGCCCCCGGCACCGAGGCCGGGGGAACCACCAAACGAAGGGAGGATTGGCCTGCCGAGGTCGGCAAGGTTCGGCTCGTCGGAGCCGGCCCGAAGGCGGCGGGTTGTTTGTATTGTACGCAAATTTTTATTTGCGTCAAGCGCAAATTAGCGGGCAAATAAAACCCCTCGCTGAGGCGAGGGGCGCAGGCTAACTGCAAATTATGGGTGAGGATGGTTGTCCTTCGGCATATCTCGCGCCATTTCCGCGATCATCAGCCTGACTAGACCTCGGGCGGACCCGCGTAGTTTTCGATAATCGACGAGCATTTCCTGTTCGTCGTTATGGGGGAACCCTCCCCCCCTGGCGAGTGCCTTGCCGCTTTTTTCCTCTGCTTCCGACAACAGTGCGGATGCGGTGGTCCCTAGCGCCGCGGCGGCTTTTTCCAGCCATTCGGGCGTGTACCCCTGCAATCCGCGCTCTACTCTCGAAACGTTGGCGGCATCGGTCCCGGTCATCGCGGCCAACCATTCCAAGGTTTGCCCGAGAGACTTGCGGAGTCTCCTGATCACCATTCCGACGTTCATCGTCGCTCCTCCGGTCATGCCCGCCGCATTGCGGGCAGCAAAATCATGCTGATACTTTGCAATTTTCGCAAAGCGCGCCACGCAAATAAATCTTGACATTGTTTGCGTACTGCGCAAAAAATACCGTATGAGCACTCTACGTCAAGCCCGCCTAAAGCGCGGGCTGAAAATCATCGAGGCGGCCCGCTTGCTCGGGACCGATTAC
>JAIBAT010000052.1 GCA_019695055.1 Candidatus Sumerlaeaceae bacterium
TAGCCAAAGAAGGCCGACGCGCCAAGGAACCCCTCCAGAAACGCCTCGAAAAAGAACGCCCCAAAGTCGAAAAATACGAAGCCCTCTGCCGCACCCTCGGCGAAAAACCCGCCGACGTCGCCCTCGCCTGGCTCCTGTCCAACAAGGTCGTCACCGCCCCCATCATCGGCCCCCGCACCATCGAACAATTGGACGGCGCCCTCCGCGCATTGGAAATCACCCTGACCGACGACACCCTCAAAAAACTCGATGAAATCTGGCCGGGGCCAGGTGGAAAAGCCCCCGAAGCCTACGCCTGGTAGGCGACCCCATCAAAGGAGGGCGGACTTTCCAGTCCGTCTTGGCCAACCTTGGGCGCGCCTCTCACGGCACCCAAGCTTTGGTGCTTTTTAACCATGTCAAACGTTTTACGCAGTGCGGAACTTTTTTTTGATTTATTTCGCATGGATAATTGGCTTTAAACGATTTAGACCGATTGAAATTCGGTGCGGAATTATGCACATCTTCTCGATTTTGGGCTGCTTGAGGCAAAATTGTCTCGAATCGAGACAAAGGGCGGCGGGGCGTGGAAGGGGCCGGGTGTAGGGTTCCAGGGGATAGGGGCTGGGTGTGGTGTGCGGGATGATTTTTCGGCGGTCTGATCATGGTGAAACCACCCTGCCACAGGGAAAACAGTTTGTCTATTCCCTTACAACCCTCTGCAGCCCCTTGGAGACCCATAAAATGCAAAGGCTCGGAAGCAAGGTCGGTATTAGCGCGCCCCACCACGCGAATACCTATTGATTAACCCAAACCACCGGCGCAGACCCACCCCATGATCGCTTACCCGCCAGTAATGCGAAGAAAGCAGAATCGCGCTTTCCCCGTCCTGCGAACCACCTGCATACTTCTCGCATCCACCCTTTTCCTATTCGCCGCGCTCAGCAGCACGGCGGCCGTACTTTCGCCCGGCGTCGAGCACCTGCAGTTCGTTCTCGGCCCCGCCGATTCCCCGGCCAATCCCAACCGCGTCAACGTCATCAAGATCGATCGCGCCCAGGCCGACATCTCCCTGCGCGTCGGTTTCCCTTACGCCCGCCGCAACTACCCCGCGAAGGAAATCGTCCGCACCATCGCCTCCCGCTACGATTCCCCGCCGGCCAACGACGTCCTCGCCGCCGTCAACTGCGCGTTCTTCGGCACCGGCCTCGACATCAGCGGCCCCGTCAGCGAAAACTCCAACATCATCCAGCCCCCTGTCGATTCAGGCGACACCTTCGCCATCTTCGACTCAGGCGACTTCCTCATCAAGCACGCCCTCACCACCTCCGGCGGCACCCTCACCTTCGCCGACGCCTCCACCACCTCCATCGACATCTTCAACCTCGACCGCCTGGCGGACACCATAGCCGTCTACACCCCCGACTGGGGCGCCAGCACCGGCAGCACCGTCCAGGGCACCGAGATCGTCCTCAGCCAGGTCTCCTACCCCATTCGCCTCGACAAGCAGATATCCGGCGTCGTCACCGCCGTCCAAACCGGCGCCAGCTCCCTCAACAACGCCATCCCCGCCGGCGGCCTCGTCATCTCCGCCCGCGACACCAAGGCCACCTTCCTCGCCTCCAAGGTCACCGTCGGCCAGCGCCTCCGCATTTCCTATGGAACCTCCAGCAATAACTTCAACAACACCCGCATGCTCGTCATGGGCCAGGGGTGGCTCCTCACCGGCGGCGTCGCCAATACCAGCAACTGGTCGGGTTACAGCGCCGGCTTCATCGGTCGCAACCCGCGCACCGTCCTCGGCGCCAACGCCACCCACTATTTCCTTGTCACCATTGATGGCCGCCAAACCGGCGTCAGCGTCGGCATGTCGTTTCAGGAAATGGCCGATTACCTGTCCACAGCCTTCGGCATCACGGACGCCGTCAATCTCGACGGCGGCGGCTCCAGCACCATGGTCGTCAACGGCGCCCTCGCCAACGCTCCCTCCGACAGCTGGCCCCCCGGCACCGAACGCGCCGTCGCCAGCGCCGTCATGGTCGTCAAGCGCCCCATCCCCGCCGTGGCCACGCTCACCGATTCCTTCCCCTCCACCGGTCGCCAGCTCCCATGGGACGACAAGTTCACCTTCAACGACGTCCAGGCCTTCTCCCCCGCCTCACCCGGCGGCGATGGCTATGTCATGGCCGTCCGCGATCCCTCCGGTGGCCTCGAAAGCACGCACGTCGGCAACGCCACCGACGCCGACTACTCCGTCCAGGCCCACATCTACCTCGAATACCGCCCCGCCGAATCCGGCCAGGAGCGCTACGGCCTCTTCGCCCGCGACAACGGCAACTTCGCCTTCAACTCCACCAGCTACAACGGCGGCTACTGCTACATGATGATGTACGACACCACCGACGGCCGCCTCCGCGCCGGCAAAACCACCAACGGCACCATCACCGACCTCCTCCCCGCCGTGATGAACATCACGACCTCCGGGTGGCACCAGTTCCGGATCACCTGCGCCGGCACAAACATCCGCTACCACCTCGACGGCACCCAGATCCTCAATGTCACCGACACCAGCTATTCCCGCGGCTGGGCTGGCGTCGCTTATAATGAGTCCTTAACCAACAACGCATTGATTCACGGCACTCGCGTGGACAACTTCAGCCTCGCCCCCGCAGCCCCGGCAGCGGTGCAGGATTGGGTGCTTTATAACTGAGGTTGGGATTGGGGGCGCCAGCCCCAGCCAACGTGCGTGTGGAGGGCCGTTGCGTGAAGGATTCGATATATTTTCACGTTCCCATTTTCCCGCCCGTCCTCATTCCCCCATTCGCCACCGGGTAACGTTTTTCTTGAAATTGAAAGAATACGAAAGCAATCCCACAGTATGACCAAATTGCCACGACTGTTGTCTGGCTTTGCAGGGCAGGGAAACCTCGCTGCAAAAGTTTAGAAAAATCTAACGATGAGGTGCTTTATGAAAAATAGCGCGCAGTTTTGTTTCCCCGTAGTTTCCTTCCGTCACGTCGAATCCCCATTCAAAGATTTGCGATTGCGTAATTACTACGCAATTGTAGACACGCGGCACCTGCCCGACCTTACCGGTTGGAGGAAGATCAATGTCCGTGATCCCAAGCTTACCGGGGCGATTCCAAAGGAAATTCGTCAAAGTTTCCGCGACAATCACCAAATGTTTGTGTTTATGAACCGGGGAATTGTAATTGCCGCCGAATCGGTTCACTTCGACAACAAGGCCTCAACCGCGACGGTAACACTTCACGATCCAGACCTGCATGGCCTGCTTGACGGTGGGCATACGTACAATATTATAATGGAAGAAACCGCGGGGCTTGAGGGGTCTCAATATGTCAAAATTGAAATCTTGGAGGGGTTTGACAGCCGCGACAGCATCGCACAGATCGTTGATGCAAGAAACACCTCTAACCAGGTTCGAGACCAAAGCTTGATGAACCTAAAGGGCCAGTTTGACAAGCTTAAAAATTCTCTGACCGGCCAGCCCTATCTCGAGGACATTGCCTTCAAGGAGTATGATCTTGGAATCGACGGCAACCCCAAATCAATCGACGTTCGCGAAATCATTGCAGCGTTGACCGTCTTCGACGCTGATAATTTCAGCGAAACGGCACACCCCATCATAGCTTATAGTTCCAAGGCGGCGTGCCTGAAGCACTACGAAAAGCACCCCAAAACATACGACAAGCTCTACCCCCTGGCGGCCAACATTCTGGAGCTTTACGATGAGATCCAGTTGCAGCTACCAGAGCTTTACAACACTGCCCGCAAAAAAATAAGCGGGAAAGTAAAAGGCGGGTTTGGCAAACTTACCGGAGTTTCTACAAAAGGCGGCTATCTCAACTTCCTCCAGGAAGATGCGAAATACGGGGTGCCGTCTGGGCTATTCTTTCCCATTCTCGGCGCATTTCGCGCGCTTATTGAAGAGAAAGGTGGCCGCTTCGTTTGGGGCAAGAACTTGGATCCTGTTAAGTTGCTTAACGGCAACTTGGGGGTCATTCTTGCCGACACTATCGGCGAGTTTGCCAGGACGGATCAGAACCCATCAAAGACCGGAAAGTCCCAGTCTGTTTGGCGCTCTTGCTTCCAATCAGTTCAAGTGGAATACCTAAAGGCGTAGGGTGGGCAGTTCCTGATTTACCACCTGCGATTTTTCTGGTTGTTCGTTCGCAAAACCGCAAGGCTGGGGGCGTGTAAATTTTCCCTTTTGAACGGGTAATTTACACGTCCCTATATCCTCCAATTAATTTATATACTGGAAGAGGGCGTGGATTTGCATTTGTTTCTGTTGCGGGAACAGTGGCAGCAACACGACTTATGCAACTCTCGGGCGTTGTGTTTTGTAACCGTCAACTTCGGTTTTCCGAAGCAAAATCCAAAGATTTAACTAGCGTCACGAAGACTATTTAGGGCATTGTAATCATGCTGATTGGAATGGAGAGACAGTTTCTCTAGTTGGTTGCCAGAATGGCAAACTGCTTTCGGTGCTGGTGAAGCCGCAAGCAGCGGACACTCTTCATCGCGCCCGATTCCCCATTGATTCGCGGTCGCAGAAGCTATAACAAATTCAAACTCAGTTGCTCTGAAACCGGAACCTCAATTGGCACTGCCTCATTTGGACTTCGCAGATAAAAATTCCAGAAGCTATTTGTTAGATGCTGATCACCAGAGACATACCGATAAATGCAGCCCGAGATTTCCTCTCGAAGGCCCATGCCACCCGCGGCCATTCCTGTAACTATTTCAAAGCGAAGCTCATTCAGCATTATAGCCCGAACCAACGCTGCACACTGCTCAACCTTTCTAACCACAAGCACCCCGTTGGCCACACCATTCGTCAGATTTGTTTGAAGCGCCAAAGGATGAGAGTCTCTCAGCATCTCCGCTCTTCGATCGTACATACGCTTCGCACTTCTGAAGATATCATTCCAAAGTTTCGGGGTCGGCTTGGCCTCTGGAGTGCTAATGAATTTGCGAATCTCCTCTCGCTCCCATGCCCATTCCACGCAGTACTGCTTCATAAGGTTCACAACGATCTCCCGTTCGCTCAACTCGGGGTAAAGTTGCTCTCCCAAATGGATGCTGTTCCGAACAAACTCAGCCTCGTTTTCAATTTGCGGAACGTAGCAGATTACTGGTTTTCCCTGTGCCAGGGTTGACGCCAACTCAGAGTCTTTTCCCAGAGTATCCAACTCTTGCGCATGGTAGATTGTGCATCGCGCTCGTTTAAGCATTAGCGCCTCAACCAGGCCTTTATTAATGCGTTCATCACAGTAGGCTTGGGTTGGATCAAAGTATCGAAGCTTTAAGTCTTTTAGCTGTGTGCTTTGAAAAAGTCGTTGACAAAATTGGTGCACTAGGTAGAATTCGTGTCGCAAACGCATTGACGTTGCAATGTAGACGTCTAAATGGTCATAACATAGGTAGGTTGCGTGATTGATCCGACCGTTGTTTCGCGCAGCGTCTCGAACCGCCCGCATGGCGGCGATTTGGTCTGGCGGGAATCGGCCCTCCGAGACAGCTTTTTCGATTTCGCCGTCTACAAGATAGCCTAGGTAAAATGTTTGCTCTGCAGGGATCTGCACCCCTTTGTGAAGTGGGTGATTGCGATGCTTGAAGACTTCCGGACTCTTGCGACGCAAGGGCTTCATCACGCTCGCGAGTTCGTGGTCGTCCATTCGACTCAGTTTCTTAAATGCAAATTTAACGTTGCCATAAAGCAGCATCGCAATGCGCAAGAAATATACTAGACCTTGTTCTAGCTCAGACTTCGAATTTATGACACCCTCCTTGAAAAAGTGAACAAAGAACGGTTGTGTAACACGGTCGTAGCCAAGCCCTAGCAACAATTCGTTCCATTGGCTATAACCAATACCAGATAGCCGTGAAAAATCGGTAAACCGCACGTTGTGTTCAGCAGATAACAGCGGAGCCACCTCTCCCGTGAAGGCAGCACATGTTTCAACAAGATCTTCGCGTGTAATATCCATTGTCTTTCCCCTGTCTTCATTTACATCGAACCGGAGTCGTGATGGTTGGTTTCAGCACACCACAGCCATTGGCCCCAGGATTTTAGAAGCAGCGCAAACCAAAGTAATGCGCAACACATTCAAATAACCGGAAAGGCGTCGCATTACTCCTTTAACGCATAATCCATGAGTCCATTGCCGGTTAAGCCAGACCCAGGCTTAGTAATGTTAAGGCGAGGCCGAGATCATATTCCCGGCCTCGCGAGCCGAACCGCGCCGTAACCGCTATCGGGGGGTTGTGTAAATGTGCTCTTTCATGCTCTTGACCTTATAGGTGAAGATATGGATAGAGCCGGCCTTATTTTCGCTTTCAATATATTGCTTGATTTGTCTGTCCAAATCTTGCAAAGCTGCGGTTCTGGCTTCTTCAGGCCGATCATGATCCCACGGATCAAATTTGGTGCCAACCGCAATAAAGTCGCGATCAAAATCAAACACTTTATACAAAACCGGGGCGGCATGTTCCGCCCCCCGAGGAATCTTATACTTCTCCACCTCTCGACAAGTTGCGGAGAGATTCACAACGGCTTCCAATCGACATACGGTATCCAGACCCATGGTTGACGCTCCTGCTTGGAATGTTGAAACCCAACAATTTCGGGCAATTTCGGGGACAATTTCGGACAATTTCGGGGGCGTTTGACGTTTTCCTCAATTAACCCAATACAATGTCCCATCTTTTATGCTGTCGTACCAATGAATCTACCTATTTGTCAAGCAATTTCTAAATTGCGCCCAACTCAAAACGTTGATGGAAACCATTTTCTCCCAAAGTGTTAGTGCAAGAAAATACAGGGGGGGGCGTCGGACGTCCGACGCCCCCCGTTTGCATTTCGCAAAACCACCCACCCTGAGCCATGGCATTTTGCATTGTTAAGGACTTGAAGCATTTGACACGGTCCTGTCACTCGACACCGCCGCCCCACTCTCCCAGAATCCAAACCCATTGAAACCAAACGAGTTCCACATAACCCTTCGCTAGAATCTGCATCCCCCGCAAAAAATCTGTCACCAAACGCGTTTCAGCGGTCCGTATGTTAGTGAGGGACTTCTCCGTCCGCCCGGCGACGCCCCTTGCCAGACATTGCCACGGAGAACGTACAGCATGAGCAACGCACGGGTCCTGAAGATACAGAGCGGCACCAAACCCCAGCCGCAGTCCAACACCCACGGCCCACGCCCCGACGGCCACGACCTTGCCCTCATCGACGTCGCCGCCATCGAGCCCGACCCCCTCCAGCCCCGGAAGGACGTCGGCGACCTCGCCGAGCTCGAAGCTTCCATCCGCATCCACGGCCTCATCCAGCCCGTCATCGTTTCCCCCGCCGGGCCGGCCACCTACCGCATCATCGCCGGCGAACGCCGATTCCGCGCCGCCTGCGCCGCCGGGCTCGCGCGAATCCCCGCCATCGTCCGCACCCAGGACGAGCACCACCGCCTCGAGGTTCAGATCATCGAGAACCTCCACCGCGAGGACCTCAACCCCGTCGAGCTCGCCGAGGCCTACCAGCGCCTTCTCGACGAGCACTCCTACAACCGCACCCAGCTCGCCCGCATGCTCGGCAAATCCCGCACCACTGTCACCGAGACCCTCCGCATCCTCGACCTGCCCCCCGACGTCATCGAGGCCTGTCGCGCCAGCGGCACCCTCACCCGCTCCGCCCTCCTTGAGCTCGCCAAGAACCAGACCCCGGATCCCAACATCACCCCCGACCCGGCATCACCCCCCACCACCCTGGGCACCAGCACCACCGTCCGCCAGCTCCGCCAATCCCGCGGTTCCACCCACCAGGCCGCCACCCGCCCCCGCGACGCCCACACAATGGAGATCAAAACCCCCCGCGGCCACGTCACCGTCACCTCCGCCTACCGCGCCCTAACCCGAAACGAAGCCCACGCCATCCTCGACGAAGCCATCACCCAACTCGAAAACGAAGACTGACTCTCATTTCTCATTTTTTGGTGTTTTGGTGATTTGGTGGTGAAATCTTGCAGTGGCTCTTCTTTGCGCCCCCTTTGCGCCTTAGCGCCTTTGCGTCAAATTTTCTACGTTTTATGGGTCCACAAGCGTCCACAAGGGAATAGGCAAACCCCAATCCCCCATGATAGAGAGTCCACCATCATGATAATCCAAAATCCATCCACTCCCAGCCGCCCAGAATCCTGCCAATCCTGTTATCCTGTCCCCGCAGCTCTTTTGCCGCACTTTCACAGCAATTTAAATCGGTCTAAATTGCACTTCAAAACGCCAAAAACGCTCCCTTTCACCCAAACCACCACTGAAATCATTAAACTTATCGGATTCCGGGTACCCCCCCTCCCCCCCTCCAAAACCTCGGCTTTTGGCTCTCAATTCAGAATTCAGAATTCAAAATTCAGAATTGCCAGCCGCCAGGCGGCTGGCTGGTATTTTGCCATTGACGATGACTTTAATAGTACCGTAACGTGTCTGTTTATAGTGGTTCGTCCATCAGGGTGGCACAAGCGCGGCAACGCAGGCCGCTCGGACGAAACAGCTTACACCATCGCCCGAGTCCATCGCCGGATTCGGCAACGGTGTATTGCAACCTGTGTTCTTTGACACAATTACGGAGGTAGAATGCTCCCATGGATCAACTGGGAATCCATTTAGCAATGGACGCCGGAATCCTCGCGATTCTCGGCGGCCTGATCTATTGGTTCCTCAGCAGTCGTGTGGGCGCACAGATCAAATCTGCCCAGGAAGAGGCCCAAAAGAAAACCGAGGACGCCGCCCGCGAAGCCGAGAACATCCGCAAAGCGGCCGAACTCCAGGTGAAGGAAGAACTCTTCCAGCGGACAAAGCAGTTCGAGAAGGACAACCAGCGCAGGCGCGTGGAAGTCGAACGCGTCGAGAATCGGTTGAGGAACAAGGAAAAGACCCTCGACCAGAAGATCGACCAGGCCGACAAACGCGAGAAGGCCTTTGCCGAAAAGGAAAAGGCCATCGAGCAGAAAATCCAGGCGCTCGAGCGGCGCGAAGGCGAGTTGGGCAAGACCGAGGAGACCCTCCGGCGTAAAGCCGAGGAGATCAGCGGATACACGGCCGACGAAGCCAAGCGGTTCGTCATCGAAAGCGTCGAAAGCGAGGCCAAGCAGGAAGCGGCCGCCGCCATCCGACGCGTCGAGAACGAAACCCGCGAAACCGCCGCCAAGAAAGCACGCCAGATCATCACCCTGGCCATGCAGAAATGCGCGAACGAAACGGTCAGCGAGTCCACCTGTTCGGTGCTCACGCTGCCCAACGACGAGGTGAAGGGCCGCATCATCGGCCGCGAAGGACGCAACATCCGCGCCCTCGAGGCCGCCACCGGCGTTAACCTCATCGTCGACGACACGCCCGAATCCGTCGTGCTGTCGTGTTTCGACCCGCTGCGGCGCGAAATCGCCCGGCTGTCCATCGAAAAACTGCTCGCGGATGGACGCATCCATCCGGCGCGCATCGAGGAAGTCGTCAAAAAGACCGAGCGCGAGCTGCTGGAACACCTTCGCCAGGAAGGCGAACAAGTGGCGTTCGACCTCGGGATTCATGACGTACACCCGGAACTCATCAAGCTGTTGGGCCGGCTCAAGTTCCGGACATCCTACGGGCAGAATATCCTTTATCACCTGCGCGAAGTCGCGCAGCTTTGCGGGTCGCTCGCCGCCGAACTCGGCGCCGACGTCAAGGTCGCAAAGCGCGCCGGTTTCCTGCACGATATCGGAAAAGCCGTGAGTCACGAGATGGAAGGGACCCACGCGCTCATAGGAGCTGATCTGTGTCGCAAATACGGTGAAAGCGCGCCAATCGTGCACGCTGTCGCCGCCCATCACAACGAAGAGGAACCCCGCACAATCGTTGCCGTGCTGGTGCAGGTGGCCGATGCCATGTCGGCGGCACGCCCCGGAGCCCGACGCGAAAGCCTCGAAAGCTATATCAAGAGATTGGAAAAGCTCGAGGAAATCGCCAACAGCTTCAAAGGCGTGGAAAAAACTTACGCGCTCCAGGCAGGACGCGAAGTCCGCATCATGGTCGAGCCGGACAGAATTAACGACAACGAAGCGGCGGTTTTGGCACGAGAAATCACCAAACGCATCGAACAGGAAGTGGAATACCCGGGACAAATCAAGATCACCGTCCTTCGCGAAAAACGAATCGTCGAATACGCGAAGTAACCCCCGGCCTCCACGGCATCACAAAACAGCACCGAGCACCCAAACAGCCCCGGTCCGCAAAACAAGCGGACCGGGGTTTTTGCATCTAGGCGTGGCGCGGACACTCCTGTCCGCGCAATCAACTCGAAGCAGCAAAACCCGTATTTGTTTGCCAAACCCCATCCCAAGTGGTCGGCTACCCAACACCTGAAAGGAGAATGCCCTTGAAACCATTGACACCCCGGCGCGCAGCCGCCGTCGCCCTGCTTCTCGCCGTTGTCTCGCGGCATTCCCCCGCCGCCGAGCTCACCCTTCTCGAAACCTATCCCGCCCAGCCCGTCACTCCCGCCGTCATCGGCAACGTCAAAACCGTCCTCGACGGCAACTCCACCGCGCCGCTTTTCCGCGAGGTGCCCGACAACACCTTCGAGTTCGCCCTCGGCGCCGCCTCCATCGGCGACGACCCCACCAGCCAGGGCGAAACCCTCGTCGGCGGCCCCGTCACCTTCGTAAAAACACTGGACGCCACGACCAACTTCGCCACCACCAACACCACCAGCGGGCGCCGCCCCTGGTCCGCCTTCCTCGCCGGCCTGCCCCGCGGCGCCAAACCCGCCGCCCGCTACCGCCTCTCTGCCGACGGCACCAGCATCTCCGTCGAGAGCCTGTACACGCGCCTCGCCCAGCGCCACGGAAAACTCTTTGCCGTCGCCGGCAGCGGCCACTTCGCCTCCATCGAGGCCTCCGCCGTCAAACTCGCACCCGCCTACGGCGAGTCCATCCTCGGCCCCCGCAAAGCCTTTTACTTCCACCCCAAGGAGGTCATCCCCGACACCAACGCCTTCTTCTTCGGCATGGTCCTCCGCTCTCCCGCGGATTCCACCTCCGCCACCCAGCGCATCTTCTACGTCAACCCCGACGACAAGGCCACCACCGGCGTCCAAAGCCACACCCACTTCGCCCGCGCCGTCGGCCCGCCTCCGCGCCTCGACGGTGACCTCGAGCCCGCCGCCGTCGCCGAGGTCGCCCACCTGCTCACCCAAAGCAGCCTGCTTTCCGGCGAACTCCTCGTCTACGAATGTCGCGAGTGAGGTCCCTTGACACTTTGCCGATGCGCACCCGTCGATAACCAATCGCCACCATGGAAAAGTCTCTCGACCGCAAGCTGAAGGAAATCCACGCCGACCCCCACGGATCGCGTGCCTTCATCCTTGCCGACGCCAAGGACGCCGACATGGCCCACGGCCTCGCCGCGCCGGGCAAGTCGCCCGAGCAGCACAGCGCCGAGGGCCGCTTCCGCACCCTGGCCGAGTACCGCCAGCTCATGCGCGACGTCACCCGCCAGGGCCTCGTCGACATCATGCTCATGAGTGCCAGCAGCAACGAGTTGCTCACCATCGAGGAGCGCCTCTTCGACAACTCGGCCGTCACACCGGCAGCCCGCGCCAACGACACGACCGACATTTTCGTGGTTCGTGGCGGCCGCTACACCGGCGAGCCCAGCCGACCGTTCCGCACGGCGACTATCGATCACATCCAGTGCGGCAAGGCCGACTGCGACCCCGCCGAGCGCGCCCTCGGCGCCGATCTCGGTCTCTATTCAATGACTTTTAACAATAATCTGGAACGTGATCGCGAAACCCTGGAGCATTATCGCGATTTCCGTCTTGAAGCCGAGCGCAAGGGCTTCCGTCACTTCCTCGAAGTCTTCGACCCGAACGTTTCCGGCGCCGTCGAGCCAGACCAACTTGGCGGCTTCATCAACGACCACATCGCGCGCACCCTTGCCGGCGTCACCAACGCTGGCAGGCCGATCTTCCTGAAGATCGCCTACCACGGTCCGCGCCACATGGAGGCGCTCGCCCGCTACGCGCCGGATCTCGTGCCCGGCATTCTGGGCGGCGCAGCCGGCACGACCTATGATGCATTTTACCAGCTCTGGGAGGCGCGCAAGTATGGCGCCCGCGCCGCGCTTTACGGCCGCAAGATTAACAACGCCGAGCACCAGCTCGCGTTTGTCGAGTTCCTGCGCCTGCTCGCCGACGGCCAGATTGAACCCGACGATGCCGTTCGGGCATATCACGGCACTCTGCAAAAGATGGACATAAAGCCCACGCGCCCGCTGGAAAAGGATTTGGAACTGACCGAAACCTCATCCGGCTATGCCGCTACGTCAGCAGCCACGCGCAGGAATGTTGCCGTGGACGGCATTCGGGAGATTTCTGTATTTGATGAAGAACTGACAGACGAGCAAATCTCCAGACTTTCAACGTTGGAGAAAAGCGACTACCACATGCGCCGTCGTGATAGGATTTTCGGGAAAAGCTGACGCTATTCCGTCTGCATCAGCACTTTGACTTCGTGGCTGAACTCGCTCACGTCGCGGAACTGGCGGTACACGCTCGCAAATCGCACGTAGGCCACTTCGTCAATCTCGCGCAGTTTCTTCAGGATCATCTCGCCAATCTTTAGCGAGCTGATTTCCTTCTCCATGTTGTTGTAAACGTTCTTCTCGACCTGCTGCACAATGCGCTCGATTTCCTCCATGGAAACCGGCCGCTTCTCGCACGCACGGAGCAATCCGTTGGTGATTTTCTGCCGATCAAAGCTCTGGCGCTTTCCGTCGCGCTTCACAACCATGACGGGCAGTTTTTCCACCATCTCGAACGTCGTAAACCGGTGGCTGCACGAAAGGCATTCGCGCCGACGCCGAATCGCGTCGCCTTTCGGGCTCTGGCGCGAATTCACAACCTTGCTCTCAAGATGTCCGCAAAAAGGGCACAACATATCAGCAGTAATTTCGATTCTGATACAAGATACATAGCTTGGTGCCTGATTCCGTTGGGTTTAGTCAACCGGTTTTTCCACAGGCTGTGGATAACTCAGATTGAGTTCATTTAGGTTGGGAAACCGGCTCGTGAACCATAACTCGAATCGGCATACGACCGGGGACCGAAACCACTTCCTTGAAGTTGGCCTCAGCCAGCTTCCAGTAGCTAGCTGGGCGGATTTGCCCCCAAAACGGGGTCACAAACCACAGGCGCCGATTGGATTGCAGTGCCAATTTCAATCCGGCCTCCGAGAAGGCATCAACCGGCGAACCGTTGGGAACACTAAAGCTGCGCGGGATCTGCATTTCCGGAATCCCGACCGCGGTGCCATATTCCCAGAGCATTTCCACATCCGAATTCGGCCCGGCAAAAACCATATCCGTCGGGCCAATACGCTCCTTCAGAAACTTCACTGCGGTTCCCCAGTCATGAATCGGCCTTCGCGCCGCCTGCCACGCAGTCCGGTTAAATGCCACCAACAGCGCCATTAGGGCAATGGCCGCGACCACGGTCACGGGCCACGAACCAAACCGCCTGCGCCAGAAGCTGCAATTTCGCTGCCATACCGATGCGGCCGCCCAAATCAGTCCTGCAACCATGACAAAGAAGTAGCGCAACTGCAGAAACTCCCGGTGCATAAGAAGAAGGAATACTGGCAGAAACAGGATCCATCCTGCCAGAAGCGCCGCAGTGGCTGGCCGAAACCGCCTGCCCCGGCAAAACAGTATTCCGACCATAATCGGAACAAGGAAGTACAGTGGTGGCGCGAGCCCCAGTATATTGTCAGAGTGTACTTTGTGGGCGAATGCGGCGTGCGCGCGGGCAAAAGCATCCCCGGAAAACGGCGGCAACGCGCCCTGCGGCATCTGGCGGATATTGGAGTACCACATCGAGAACCATATCAGATTGAGCAGGCACACCGCGGCCAGGCCGCCCCAAAATCCTCCACGCGTGAGGTGCGCGGCGCAACTGCCCCTTTCGTTGCGCGCCACCAGCGCCCCCAAAACCACGGCGGCATTCCAGACAGTCATCAACGGATGCAGCAAAGCCCCGGCTATTATTAGTAACAGGAGCAGACACCACACAAGATTGGGGGACCGGCGACGCGTCGCCGGCCGTGACAGTTCCACGAGCAACCCCAGGTCCGCCACGACGATTGCCACGGCCCACCCATAGCCGCGCGCCCCGGTACACCATTCGATGACCATCGGCAGCGACGCCAGGGTTCCGAGCATTAACGCGCCGTCGCGACCACCGGTCCAACGCGGACCAAGCCACAGGAAAATCAGCAGTGCTGCAATCCCGCCAACCACACCCGGCAAGCGAATCCAAAATTCGCCACCGTAAGGTTTGGCCCAACGAGCAAACAGTCCTTCGAGCACATAAGTCAGCGGCCCTGGCCCGGTGTCGTGCAAAGTGAAGGACGCAATACTGTGGGTGCTTGGTCGTTCCGGTGGCGCAGGATTCAGCGCGCCGGGCTTCCAGATCGGCAACAGCGCCGTTTGCCGGGTGATGAAATCATCAATCCACAGGCTTCTCGGCGCCAGCCCGCCAAGTCGCCAGACCGCACCCACCAGCAGAATGACGGTGGCCAGCAGCAGAAAGGCGCGTTTGCCCATGGCTTGTGTCGGTTGATCCATCTGCCAGGCAACATTGCGCGGCCCGGGGCCCCACGTCCAAGGGAATTTCAAGAGTTCCAGCCAAGGGCCGGGGATTCCCCATCCCATGGAAAATAGGGGCACCCCGGTGAATAAACTTTCCAATATTCCAATATTAGAATACAACCATGAAAAAGATGACCGATGAAATGATCGCGCAAGCCGCCGAGCGGCTGCGCTCGCTGGCAGACCCGGCACGAATTCGCATTATGATCCGGCTCCGTTCCGGGGAATGCAATGTGGGCCAACTGGCCGCTGATTTGGGAATCGCCCAACCCAGCGTTTCCAAGCACCTCGCCGTGCTGCGCCAGGCAGGCATTATCGCCATTCGCCGCGAGGGCCAGCAGTCGCTCTGCTCCATTCGCGATGCGTCGGTCTTTGAGATTTGCGACGTGGTGTGCGCCGGGGTGCGGCGCCATCACGAGGAAACCTCGCGCTTGCTGGGACTGGCCCCCAAGGCCGGTGCCACCACGCCGCGGGAAAATCGTCACTAAAGGGAGGAAGCAATGAAATACCAAACGATTACACCGGGTGAACTTTACGAAAAAATGAAACAAGGCTGGGTGGACCTGCGCGACGTGCGCACACCCGCCGAGTTCGAGTCCGTCCACATTCCGGGCGCCACGAACTGCCCACTGGACAAGCTCAATGAGGCCGATTTTCAGAAGTCACTGCTCGCCAACGAAGGCGGTCCGGTCTACCTGATCTGCAAAGCGGGAAGCCGCGCAGTGCAAGCGGCGGAGAAGTGCACCGGCTGGGGACATCCCAACGTCGTGATTGTTGAGGGCTGCATGCAGCGCTGGGAAGCCGAGAATCTCCCGGTGCTGCGCGGCACCAAGCGGATGTCTCTCGACTGCCAGTTTCGCATTGTCGTTGGATCGCTGGTTTTGACGGGTGTGCTTCTTGGCACTTTCGTTCATCCGGCCGCGCTGGTGATTCCCGCGTTTGTCGGCTTGGGGCTCATCGTGGCTGGCATCCGCGACAGTTGCCCCATGGCCAACGTGCTGGCGCGAATGCCTTGGAACCAGGCGTCCGCTCCGTCTTGCTGCGCCCCCACCCAAAGCAAGAACGCCTGAGGCCAAACCATGACTTCCCAAAAAGTTCTGATCATCGGTGGAGTCGCCGGCGGAGCCAGCGCGGCGGCCCGGGCTCGTCGTCTTTCCGAGGATGCCGAGATTATCATTGTCGAGCGCGGTCCCCACGTTTCCTTCGCCAACTGTGGCCTGCCATATTTCGTGGGTGGCGAAATTGAGAGCCGCGACAAGCTGCTCGTCCAGACGCCGGAATCGCTTCGCGCGCGGCATAACCTCGATGTTCGAATCAACACCGAGGCGATGAAGATCGATCGCGAGCAGAAGCGGGTTCTGCTGCGTGAGGTCAAGTCCGGCCGCGAGTACTGGGAATCCTATGACGCCCTGGTGCTGTCGCCCGGAGCGGCTCCGCTGAAGCCGCCGATCCCGGGCATCGAGCGAAAGGGCCACTTTGTCGTGCGGACAGTGCCCGATGCGGAAACCATTTCCTCCTGGGTCGACTCTTCCCGGACGAAAACGGCTGTGGTTGTTGGCGGCGGTTACATCGGCCTCGAGATGGCGGAACAACTTCAGCGCCGCGGATTGAAGGTCAGCGTGGCCGAAGCGTTGCCGCAGGTCATGGCGCCGCTCGACCCGGAAATGGCCGCGTGGCTGCACGAGGAATTACGAAAACATTCCGTGGATTTGTTTCTGGGCGACGGTGTCGCGGGGTTCGAGGATCCCGCCGCCGGGGAATCCGCCAAGGCATCCGTCGTGGTGCTGAAAAGCGGAACGCGCCTGCCGGCAGACCTTGTGATACTGGGTCTCGGTGTTCGCGCGGAGACGGGCCTTGCCCGCGACGCCGGCCTGGATCTTGGCGAGCGCGGTGGCATCCGTGTTGATGCCGCCATGCGCACGAGCGATCCCAATATTTATGCGGTGGGCGACGCCGTGGAGGTGCGCGACGCCGTCACGGGCCAGCCCGCCATGATTCCCCTGGCCGGGCCGGCCAACCGACAGGGACGCATCGCCGCCGACAATATCTTTGGCCGCAAGTCCACCTATCCGGGCACTTACGGCACGGCCGTGATTCGCATTTTTGACCTTACCGCTGCCTGCACCGGGGCCAGCGAGAAGACCCTGCGAAGGGCGGGGATCGCGCACCGGGCCGTGCATCTGCATCCGGGTTCCCATGCCGGTTACTATCCCGGCGCGAAGCCCATCGCGTTGAAGCTCCTGTTTTCCCCGGAAACGCGGCGTCTCCTCGGGGCGCAGGCCGTGGGCGAGGATGGCGTCGAGAAACGCATGGATGTGCTGGCGACGGCGTTGAAAGCCGGAATGACCGTGGACGACATCGCCGAGCTTGAACTTTGCTACGCTCCCCCATTCGGTTCGGCCAAGGATCCGGTGAACATGGCCGGCATGGCCGCCCAGAACATCCTGGATGGATTGGTGGCCACCATCCAGTGGGACGAGATCGCCACGCTGGACCCGGCGTCCCACGTTATCCTGGATGTTCGGGACGATGCGGAGCGTGCACTGGGACACATTCCAAACTCCCTTCACATCCCGTTGAACGAGCTGCGTTCGCGCCTCCATGAACTTGCTCGCGACAAGGAAATCATTGTGCACTGCCAGTCGGGCCAGCGCTCCTATTTCGCCAGTCGCATCCTGATGGAGCATGGTTTCAGCGTCAGGAATCTTTCAGGATCGTACCGCACCTGGAGGGCCGCCGTGGCCTGACGGCCAAATGGGGGCTTGTCTTATTGGAACGTCCCCTGCAGGGTTGTTCCATGAAAAGGATAATCCTGATTGCCGCTTGCATCATGGTTGCGTTGCCGTGCATCGTGCCCGCCGTGACCACCGAAACCGCCACGACCCGCGACCCGAAGTACCCGGCCATCTGGTTTGAGGCCGTCCCCAAGGACAAGGTGGCCTGGTGGGAAGTGCCACCGCAGGCCGCCGGACCGGGCGAGGTCATCCTGTCGAAACGCAATGAGCTGGGGATTCTCTCCAACTTCGCGAACACGACCTTCACCCTGGACGGCAAGACCTATCCGGGCATCGAGGGGTTCTGGCAGATGATGCTCTACCCCGAGAGCGCCGACGATCCGCGAACCAGCGCGCCGGGTGTCGAGTGGAAGTACACCCGCGACCAGGTCGCCCAGATGGTGGGTTTCGAGGCCAAGGCCGCCGGGGAACTGGCCAGCGCCAACATGAAAAAGATGGGCATCAACCGGGTCACCTACAACGGCAAGCGGATGGATTACTATGTGCCCGACAAGGGCGACCACTACAACCTGATCGTGCGCGCCACCCGCGCGAAGCTGGAACAGAACCCCGAGGTGAAACGCATCCTGCTGGCCACCGGCGACCTCAAGCTGCGCCCCGACCACACCCAGCCCGCGGACGCGCCGCCAAGCTGGCGGTATTTTGAGATCTATATGCAGCTGCGAGATGAACTGCGAAAATCAAAACCGGCCTTAACGCCGCAGTAATGCGTGCCTGCCCCCCGGTTCCCGAGGGAGGGGGGGAGGGGGGTGGTACAATTTTGCACAAGTCCTTTCTTATCAACGATTCTTATGTTATAAGAGTGCGTTTAAATCGGTCCAACGTGGTTGCTTAAACCGGTCCAAATGCGCGTGAAAGTGCACTTTTTGCCCGTTAAGCGCGAGCTGAGAGGGCAATGGGGGCGTTAAAGCGGTCCACTCGTCATTCCACTATTTCAAAGAACAGTGCGCCGTGAAGGGTGGCATTTCCCCTTCCCTTCGTCCTCCAGGCGAATGCGACAGGCCGGGAGATCGGGCGACTTAAACTGAGGATGGGTGTAGCACAGGGAAAAGGGTTTGCCTATTCCCTTATGGACGCTTAGGACCGCTTATAGACCCATAAAATGAAATTGCTGGAATTGAAGTGGGCAAAATTGCACGGTTGGCTGGCGATTGGAGGGTGAGAACAGATTGGCATGTTCGAGTCTTGTCAAATTTGTTGGGGGCAACGGCAAGCGCCCCCAAATTTCGAGTGAATTCCAACGGAAAAAGCAACGTGCGGCCCGGCTGCCATCGATCCTGCGGCGGATGCCTCCTCGTTGGCTTTCTGTTCATCGCGACGCTTGGATTGCTCTCCGAGTGCGGCGACCATGCCTACTCCAAGCTCACGATACAAAGCCGGATGATCAGAACGGCAGGGCAGATACTTAGAGACTATCGGGCCAAGAGGGGAGTCTTGCCAGAACCCGAGAGAGGGCGGTTGCCGATGGCTCTTATGCAGCCCGAGGATTTTGTAACAAGTAAGATGCGAGAACGATTCCGCGCAGACCTTGGTATTCTGCCGATTGACCCTTTCGATTGCAATAAGCCCGGGGACGGCACACCAATCTACTCCGCCCACATAAACATGTCTGCCATCAGCCACCGCGACATGATGTTTCCAGTGCCAATCACGGGCCGTCCGTTTCGGTACTTGGTGAACTCGAATTTCTTTCTACTTCTCGGGAACGGCCCAGACGCGCATCCAGATGTGGGCTTCTTGGACATTCGCGAATCGAACACTCTTCTCCAGAAACTGGAGCCCTTCGCCTATGATCCCACAAACGGATCGTATAGTCAGGGAGACATTTGGTACTTGGGATATCCTGATTAGCGGGGTATAATACACCAATGCGTGCCTTTCCCGTTGATCTAGCCTGTTCACAAAGGAGGGCGGACTTTCCAGTCCGTCTTGACCACCGAGACAGGGGGCAAACCGGCGCATTTCAGCCGCTTGTCAAACGTTTTCGGCCACGGCACTTTTTTGTGCGCGATTTTTTAAGTTTAGTGATTTCAAAGAACGGTGCGGATTAAATGACTTGTATTTCTTTCGTTTGTTCTCCGCAGGGCACGGGTGTCACTTTTGATTGCGCGCACCGGTGCCAATTTACTGAGATTGGGTTAGCACGGGAGAAACGGTTTGCCTATTCCCCCACGACCCCTTGGAACCCCTTGCAGACCCATAAAATGCAGTCCAGGTTTTGAGTTGAAGGTATTTCACCGCGGAGGGCGCAGAGGAAAAGGGAGATTGGTTTTCGATTGTCGGCACTTCTGTGCCAAATCCATCAAGAGATGTATTGATTGGGCCATGTAAAAGGAAACAGATACGTCACCGTGGCCAAGAGATTGTCATCAACTGGACTGACTCGCGTAGAACTGAGTATCGTTTGCGTGATTTTCGGCGCGTTGCTTGCAATTGCGATCCGGGGTTTCCTACAGGAACCAGTGAGGGTTTCCCCTGCCAAGTCGGACATGCGTTCACTTGAAACTGCAATTGAAAGTTACTTTGTGGACAATCGCAGCTATCCACCGCCTGTTCCTCTGCAAGCTTATTCCCGGAAGGAGAGCAAACTTCGACGAGCCAATGGTTGGGATGTACCAGGCTTGTTCACCGGAAATGGGACTGTGGCCGGCCTGACAACTCCCGTCGCGTACGCAACCCAACTCTTTCCCGACCGGTTCGCACCCGAGGATGGAATATCGTTTGCCTACTATGCTTCCCCCGACAATGAGGGATGGATTCTTTTCTCTCCCGGCCCAGACCGACAGTATGACCTGGTCCCGGCGGACGACTATGACAGTTCGATTTCCCAGCCAAGTGCGCGGCTGCTGCTCAAGACTTACGACCCGACAAATGGGGACGTAAGTGCGGGCGATGTGTGGCGGGTTAAACAGTAGGGAATTGAGGGACGGCCGTTCGGTTCAACCACATTCGTGGTTGGGGGCTGTGGGGCGTCGGGGTCCGGGGGCAGGGTAGTTCTGAGTTCTGAGTCTTGAGTTCTGAGTTGAAAGGCATTTTACCGCGGAGGAAGCGGAGCGCGCAGAAGAAAGCCGTTTCGAATTGGGTCGGCGCATCGTCAGCCGGCCCCTCTATCGCAGAAGGTTTTGGGCGTCCCAAGTTTCCGGATTCATGTTCATCCCCGTTGGGGATGGAGGGCGCCGCAACGTAGAGCGGCGAAGGATGCCCCCAACATAGTGGGAGCAGAAAGCGAGATAGCGCTCTTTCAGAGCTTGGTTCGTGAGGCAACCTGTTCCAGGGCTTACGCCCTGGGCTTTGATGAGGCGCCCTTTCAGGGCTGGGGGGGGGGCGGGGTCTGGCGACCGAGGCTTAATCACTAAATTGAAACAACCCCTCATACACCAGACCCTGTTTGGGGTTTGCCACCATCAGTGAAAAGTTGAGAACTATTCCCGCCGGAAGAAGTTTAAGCAATTCTGATTTGTCCAATAGTTCCACTTCCGCCTCGACCAGCACTTGCCTTATGAATGCCTCGGCTTCCCGCAGTGACGGTGAGCGAGTCTGGTTCAAGGAGTCTTCATCGAGGAAACCGGTGCCAGACATATCCGGTATGGTAACTTGCGGAGATTCGCAGTAGGCTGCCACCGGTGCACACAGACATACGCAGAGGAGGATCTCTGCCACAGCCTCTCCGTCCGGGACATTCGTTGGACGACACCAAAATTCGAGATAGTTACTCATTCCGCCATCTTGAGTTTGATGGACACGTAGGAGTGAGGAGTCGTGAAGTGCCGAGATCAGGCCACCGTATCGTGCGCGGATATTGTCGTCGATTGAGTTACGGTTTACGGGCCAATCCGCGCGATACGGCTCCCAATCGCAGATCCTGAGTAGCTCCTGGTCGGTTAGCGGCATGTTGAGTTCAATTTCACGGTTTCGTACAATTCAATAATTCGGTCGATTCGGCAAATGCTAATTGGCTTCAAAGTCCGGCGGTAGTATCTTCGGCGGTTCGGTTCAACCACATTCGTGGTTGGGGGCTGTGGGGCGTCGGGGTCCGGGGGCAGGGTAGTTCTGAGTTCTGAGTCTTGAGTTCTGAGTTGAAAGGCATTTTACCGCGGAGGATGCGTGCCTGTCCCGACTTTATCAAACCTCAGGTGTACCGCTCCATTCTCGTAATGTGGACTGCATAAAATGTCCGCCACTCGTCGAGACTCATAAAGGTCTCCTCCTTCTCGTCGTCAAAGACAATCCAACCGCCGCAGTCGTCCGATAACGCCTGCAATTGGGAAATGTGCTGTGCCGAAATGGCGAGGCGCCCATACAGTTGCGGCCCTTCAGTGATTGCCCTCCAAAGAGCGAATTCCAAACCCAACATCCAACCCGCGCAATAAGCAGCTTCTGAGAGGTCGCTCATATAATCGCACAGAGCTTGAGCCGATGGAGTCATATCGATTCGCACGATAAGTCCGGATAGTCCTTAATCAGAATCGTAACGAAAATGGAGTTCGCTCTCTGCTTACTCCCCCTCCAAACAAACCTTCGCCGTAGCTGCCAGCCGCTTCAATCCTTCCAACCGTTTTTCCTTATCATGGACGTCCCCGTTTTTCAAACTGGCAATCAAGGGCCACACAGCAATGCACGAAGTGCCTGCACGTCGCCAACTGCCGCGGGGGTCTGCTCTTCAAGTGTTTCCAGGACAAATGGGAGCAAATCTGGGCGGGTATGAACCAGCATATTTAGAAGCTCTGTGGCTCTCTTCCGAACCATGCCATCTTTTGCGGTCAAGGCATCTGCAATGATCAATGCATGGCAACCTGCAATAGTCTCCAGGCATCCTTCCAAGAGGCCAATCGTAGAGGGCAAGCCGTTAAGTGGGGCGGGTGTTTGGTGCGGCTGGCTCTTAGTCTCGAGTGTTTCCTGACCGACAGCAGGGCAACCAAGGACAATCTCAGACAACAAAGCGTACATCTCTGCACGGCCATGAATAACGTTTGTCTTAAGCAAGTTTGCGAAAGCGGCACAAACATAGAAGGCGGATTCGTAGAGATCACCCTGACAAACCACATGATTGTCCAGTTTCCAGTAGGCCTCGGAACGTTGCGCGGGAATGTCGGAAATCAAAGCACGAATCGCCGCTGGAACATGCGATGCGTCGCCGGACAAAGTTCGAAACGTCGCCCATTCCATTCGATCCATTTCGTGGAGCACTTGCTCAACAGTCATTCTCTTTGCCTAACCACCCATGGCGCGAATGGCAAGTTTTGTTTGCTTGGGAGACGCTGGGGGTAGGGGGAAGCGGTTCGGTTCAACCACATTCGTGGTTGGGGGCTGTGGGGAGATGAGTTCAGAGTTCTGAATTCTGAGTTCTGAGTTGAAAGACTTTGAACCGCAGGGGGCGCGGCGGGGATTGGCTACGAAAGGGCGCAAGAGGCGAAAGTGGCGGGACGAGTCATCTGCGCTGTCGGGGTGACAGGGCTAAGACTGCCATGAAGGCGAATGCGATGGCGCCGCTCCACTCTGCGATCAACATGCTGTGGCGTTCGATTGTTCCTCCATTGTGGATTGGATTTGGAGGCTTCCATGCGGGCGCAAAACCTCTCCATTCGATGGGGGCGACCATGGAAGGCCCACGTTCAGCAAAGGGCGGGAACGTTGCAATCAGGGCGCCAAGGGTTACGAAAATCAAGGCTCCTGCCAAAAGCGCCTTGCGGGATACGACGAAAGACAAAGTTGATGCCAACCCCATCTCCACGGCCCTGCCTGGTTCTCGGAATTGGAATAAGCCGACTGCAAACATGGCCGTGAAAAGGACACCGCAGAGCAGTCCAAACCCCAAGCCTGCCGCAATTCCCTCCGATGGACTCATTGTGTCGAAATAGGTCGGAATGCCGAAGGCCAGACTGCAGAGAACTGAGGTTGTCAGAAACAACCACCCGTACGGGGGGCAGAAATAGGCAGATCTTCGCCCACCATCCGTGATGGCCAGCTTGTCAGTCATGGGGCTGGGATCTAATGATCCCGAATGTGTCTTCGCCAGGGACGTTTCGACCAACAATAGGAGGGTTTGGAGGGACTGCTGGACGTCTGGTGAGCGGTGCCTGATTGGACGAACGGTCCAAACACCCATAAGGCGGCCCAGCAGACGCAATCCGGGCAGTGAGAATAGGTCCACTTCACCTGGTTTTGTGTTTGCGCCGGCGCTGGCGCTTGTTGGTTGTCTCCGATCGAACCGGACTTCCTTTATGAGTTGGCGGCGATCAGTCTGCGTTTCAATTCCGTGGATGGATTGCAGTAGGAACCAATCTGGGATCCCGGTGACTCCGTAAATTCGAACAAATTCGGATTCAAGAATCACGGCGGTAGTCGCCGTACTGGGTTGAAGCAGGACTGCCAGCTCTGCAAGAGCCAGTAGGAAGAATGGCATTTGGAGGAGGCCAACTGATATGGGCGGAAGCAGGCAGGTATAACCCGCAAATTGGTTGGTCAGCCACCAAAATGCGAAAGTTGAGAGTGAGCCGACAAGGATTCGCGCACTGGAAGCGAACAATGGAAAAGGGAATAGAACGCCAACAGGTGCTCCATGGGCGAGTTTTGCCCCCAATCGGGTCCACCAGCGATAATGGAACACAAGGGCAATCATGGCAAAGCAAAACGCCGTGGCCAGGCTTCCCGCGAGAATATCGTGAGTGTGCCGTGTCAGGAAGACTTCAGTCGGCGACATGTCCAGTCTTGGCATTGTTTCACATCGGGGAAGTTGGGTATTTCCCCGAATCTCCAATTTGCTTTGCCAGCATTATGTCTGTCGGTTAGCCACCCATGGCGCGAATGGCAAGTTTTGTTCGCTTGGGAGGCGTTGGGGGTTGGGGGCGGCCGTTCGGTTCAACCACATTCGTGGTTGGGGGCTATGGGGCGTCAGGGTCCGGGGGCAGGGTAGTTCTGAGTTCTGAGTCTTGAGTTCTGAGTTGACAGGCATTTTACCGCGGAGGACGCGGAGCGCGCAGAGGAAAGCCGTTTCAAATTGGGTCGGCGCATCGTCAGCCGGCCCCTCTATCGCAGAAGGTTTTGGGCGTCCCAAGTTTCCGAATTCATGTTCATCCCCGTTGGGGATGGAGCGCGCCGCAACGTAGAGCGGCTAAGGCTGCCCCCAACATAGTGGGGGCAAAAAGCGGGTTTTGAGTTCTGAGTTGAAAGGCATTTTACCGCAGGGGGCGCGGCGGGCGCAGGGGAAGGGCGTTTCGAAATGTGCGGGGCGTTGAGGCAATCGGTCCGTTCTCTATGGAAGGTTTTGGCTGTTCCCCCGCTTCCCATGAGAGGCAATTCATGGTAAACCATGAACTCCAACGGGGCGACTGTTTTGGTTGGAGTTCAACCTTCAGGTTGAAAATCTTTTGGCTTTGGTTACGCCGGCAGTCCGTCGTTACCACGCCACCAGCGTCATGCTATGCGGCCCGGCCTCCACCGTACCAGTGGCGCGGCCAAGGGGGACTGTGCTGGCCTTGCCGTTTTGCATCTGGATGGCGCCTTCGCCTTCGAAGGGTAGCTTGAACTTCAACGGTGACGCTGTGGGGTTGATGAAGACGGCGACCTTGTTCCAGGGTTCGTTGTCGAGACCGGCGGCGTCGAGGGTGAAGACGACGGCCTTGGGGTCCGGCAGGTCGGTGTTCACAAACTTGAGCCGCTTGCGCACGTCCTCGGCGGTCTTCATGCGGAACACGGGATGGGCGCGGCGGATGGCGATGGCGCCCTGGAAGAAGGCGTTCACGTTTCCATAGGTTTTCTTCCGCGACCAGTCGATCTGGTTTACTTCGTCGCCGGCGTTATAGCTGTTGTTGTTGCCCTTCTTGTCGCGGCAGAAATCCACGCCGCAGTGGAACAGGGGGGCGCCCTGGCTGACGGCGAGAATTCCGCCCGCCAGCATGACCATCTTCGCGCGGTCCTCGTCGCTGGTACCCGGGGCGGAAACCTTCAGCTTGTCCCACAGATCCAGGTTGTCGTGAACCGACGCGTAGTTGATAGCCTCTACGGGGCTGGCCGTCCAGTCGTCGATGGAACCCGCTATGCCCTTGACCAATGCGTCGCGGCGGTCACCGTTCACGACGTAGCCGGCGTCCTTGCCGTCGGGACTGCCCTTGATGGCGTCGCGGAAGTGATCGTTGAAGGCGGCGATTCCCGTGCCCTTGATCACGTCCTTGTAAGTCAGTCGCGCCGCGCCGCTGCCGTCGGGGCCGGTGGCCGCCCATGGTTCGCCGTAAAAGAGTATGTTGGGATTGATTTTTTCGAGTGAAACCTTTGCTTCCTTCAGCGTGTCGAGATCGATGAGCCCCATCAGGTCGAGGCGGAAACCATCCACTCCATATTCCTCGGCCCAGAACTTGAGCGAATCCACGATGAACTGGCGCGCCATGGGCGCCTCGCTGCGAACCTCGTTGCCGGTGCCCGATCCATTCCAGAAGCTGCCGTCGTCGCGCATGCGCAGGTAGTAGCCCGGCGCGATGAACTCCAGCGTGTTCTGGGTGCCGGTGTGGTTGTAGACCACATCCATGATGACGCCGATCCCCGCGTCGTGCAGGGCTTGGACGAGCTTCTTAAACTCCGCAATGCGCGCCGCGCCGCGGTGATCGCTGGCAAACCACCCCTCCGGCGAATTGAAGAACGCCGTCATGTAGCCCCAGTTGTAGGTCGGATGGTCCTCGTCGTTGTCAAAGTCCTGGATGGGCTGAAGCTGCACATGGGTCACACCCAGCTCGCGCAGGTGGTCGAGACCTGTCTTGACCTTGGGATCGCCCGGCAGCCGGGTGCCGGTCTCGGTCAGCCCCAGGAACTTGCCGCGATTCTTTTCGGAAACCCCGGAATTCTTATCGATGGTGAAATCGCGCACATGGAGCTGGTAGATGACGGCATCGGGAAGCGCTGTGCCGAAAGTCGGGCGCTTGATGGGGCGGAAGCCGACCGG
>JAIBAT010000008.1 GCA_019695055.1 Candidatus Sumerlaeaceae bacterium
TTGTGTCGGCGTGCGCACCGCGCACGGGAAAATCGGTGCCATGGGCACCGCGCTCCATGGGTACGGGGCAAAATACAGAATCAGAAAGGAGGGAAGGAAAAAGGTGGTCGGGGTGGCAGGACTTGAACCTGCGGCCTCATCGTCCCGAACGATGCGCGCTACCACCTGCGCTACACCCCGATTCCGGCCCGGCCCGCGAGGGGCAGGGTTTTAAGGCAGATTCCGTTTATGGAACCCAGAAGCCTTTATTCACCCGCGGGCCCGCCACCCCGCATGGGCGTTTTTTTGGTCTGGATTCAGGCGCAGACTTCTGCCCACATCAGGGCCCATGAGTGACGAATCAAGCCCTGCGCAGCAACCGCCGGTGGGCGCAGCCAATCCCTATCTGGCCCGGCTGCGTGGCGATCTGGGTGTGGCCCTGCTGGCGATGCTCTTCCTTGTGCTGCCCCTGTACCGGACGGGAGCGCTGGAGGATTCGTTCATCACGCCGAAGGTGGCGCTGCTGCTAATCTTCGACTTTGTGCTGCTGCTGTGGGTGACGGCACAGGCGGCGCGAGGGCAGGTGCGGAATCTGCTGGGCGGGGGCGTTGGGGTGCTGCTGGGGCTGTTCTTCGCGGCCAGCGCGGCGACGCTGCTGTACGCGGAATCCCCCGCCATGGGGCGCACGGCGTTGGCCTATTGGGCAGGCCTCATCCTGCTGTTCTTCGTGTGCAGCGCGGCGCTGCGCGACAGCCTAGACCTGGTCATTATTTTTTCCGCGGGAATCGTCGCGGCGACGCTGACGGCGGCGTGGGCGGTTTACGAGGACTTCACGCGAGGTGCGGGTGGCGCGCTGGTGGCGCGGCTGCCGGACTGGCGCGGCTATCTGGCGGCGGGACTGGGCAACAGCGGCCACATCGCCGGGTTCATCGGGTTGTTCCTGCCGGCGGCGCTGATGTTCTTCCTGTCGGCGCGAAGGTTTCGATTCGATCTGTTTGCAGCGATCGGCGTGATGTTTGCGGCCCTGGTGGTGACGTGGTCCGTCGGGTCCACGGGCAGCACGCTTCTTTCCCTGGCCGTGTGGTGCGTGGTCGTTGTGCGCGGGCGGTGGTGGGCAGAATTCCATTGGACACGACTCCTCTGGATTGTGGTGGCGGGGCTTTGCGTTTCCGCGTTCTACCTGTTTGCCGTGCCCGGCAATCCGCACTATCCGTCGCTGTGGACCGAGGCATTCGGCTCGAAGCGATGGGAGGAAGGCGGGGCGACGCGGGTGGTGATCTACCTCACGACGCTCCACATGATCCAGCAGCATCCCTTGCTGGGGATCGGGTTCGGGAATTTCCAGTTGGGATACGTGCAGCAGATCGTTCCCGCGGTCATCCAGAACGCCCACTATGTGGTTTATGGCGGCGCGTTTACCAACGACGCGCACAACGAGTACCTCCACATCTGGAGCGAGGGCGGGGCCATCTCACTCGCGATCTTCGTGGCTATCCTGTCCGCGGTGTTTGGCGCGCTGCGGCGGCAGTTGAAGGCTGCGACGGATACCAGTAATGCGATTGTGCTCTATGCGGCAGGCGCAGGCATCACGATGCTCCTGCTGGATTCCTTCATGACGTTTCCCCTGCGCCTGCCGGCGCACGCGGCGGCGTTCATGTTTTTCCTGGCGGTGCCCGGTGTCGTCGCCTCCGCAGCGGCAGGCACGGCAAATGCCGGGCGTCGCACGGCGGACCTGATGTGGTGCGGGGCGTTGGTGCTGGTGGCTGTGGCGGCCCTCAGCATTTACGGCCGCCGAACCGCCGCGGAATACTGTTACAAGCAGGGCCGGACGCTGGCCGAGGTCATCGGGCCCCGCGTCAGCCCGCAGAATTCCTGGCCCGTGGCCGAGGCGCGCTATGCCGCGTTTACGACGCGACTGTCGGAGGGGCGAACCTCGGAGGCCCTGGCGCTCTTTGGGAAGGGAGTTTTGGAGCGCCCGGCTGATGGGCCGTTGAAGGATTCTGAGGAAAGTTACAAGAGGGCGCTGTCGTGGGATCCCAACTACACGAACGCCACCAGCCGCTATGGCGCGATGCTGCTGATGCAGGGGCGGCTGGAGGAAGCAAGCGAGATGCTGAAACGAACGCTGGGTGGACTTCAGGCACCCGAGGTGCATGAGCGCCTGGGCATGGCCTATTATCTTGCGGGGCGCAAGACCGATGCGGCGCGGGAATGGCAGATCTGCTTTGACCGGCGGCCGGTTCAAAGGGATTATCTGTCCGGCCTGTTGCGGGCCGCGGGGAAATAGAAACCTGATGCAACCCATGACGGCGAAGGAGAAGCGCATCCTGGCAGGCATCGTGATTTTGGGGGCCCTGCTGCGGCTGCTGTTTCTGGGCTCGAATCCCCCGGCGCTGTTCCGGGACGAGGCCGAGAAGGGATACAATGCCTGGTCGTTGGCCACGACCGGGCGGGATTTATCGGGACAGTTTTTGCCGCTGTTCATCAATGTGTTTGGCGTCACGACATCCGCGATTTATCAGTACGCCGCGGCACCGCTGATGGCACTGGCCGGACCGGGCGAGTGGACTGTAAGATTGCCCGCGGCGCTTGCGGGCATTGCGACCCTGGCCCTCGCGTTTGCCCTTGTTCGCCGCGAACGTGGCAACGAAGCCGCCCTTTGGGCGGCGGCGTTTCTCGCGCTGTCGCCGTGGCACATTCCGTTCAGCCGTTGGGCCCAGCAGGGAATCTTTCTGCCGCTGTTCCTGACGGCGGCCATGCTGGGGTGGCGCAGGTTCCTCGATGGCTCAAGGTTCGGGCTTCCCATTGCGGCGGTTTGCCTCGGGCTGGCACTTTACTCGTACGAAGTCGCACGTTTCTTTGTCCCGGCGCTGACCCTCCTCATCGCGGTGCTGTACTGGCGGGAGTTGGCAAAACGTTGGAAGCAGACGCTGGTGTCGGCGGCGCTGTTCGCGCTGGTGGCGGCGCCAACCGTCCGCCTGCTGCTGTTCCAGAATCAGGCCGCGCAGGCCCGGTTCAACGCCATCTCGATTTTTGGCGATCATGCGGGTTTTTCCGAAGTTGCCGGGCGTTCTATTGGCAACTACCTCAGTCATTTTTCGCTGAGCTTTCTTCTGATGGCGGGTGACGGCGAGTTAAGGCATTCGGCTGGGATTGGCATGCTGACTGCGATGGAGCTTGCGGCGGTGTGCCTCGGTTTGGGGGTCATGCTGCGCCGCCGCCAGCGCGCGGACATCGTCTGGCTGGGGTGGCTGGCGCTGGCGCCGGTGGCCGCGAGCCTTACCAAGGTGGGCATTCCGCACGCCCTTCGCACGATTGTCGCGCTGCCTGCGATCCAGGTCGTGGCCGGTGTGGGTGTCGAGTCGTTTCTCCATCACGTGCGGGAAAGCCGCAGGGACGATGCGCGGAGGTTCATGGCCCTCGCGGCGCTGGCTTCGTTTGGACCTTTTGCTTATATCTATTTTTCGCTTTATCCGGGCCGGTCAGCGATTAACTGGCAATACGGCGTGAAGCAGGCGCTGGAAGTCCTGCGCGAGGAGGGAGCGGACTCGGCCAACGTCGTGTTTTACAATGTCCAAGGAGCTGAGTACCTGGCGCCGTTCTATGACAAGCTGCCGCCGCGTGCCTATCAGTCGGGGGGGCTTGCCGCATCGCGCTACCGGTTCCCGGCTTTTGGTGCACTGCCTGAGGCCGTTTGCACGGAACTTCACGGGCCGACTGCCATTGTGACCCTGCCCATTTTTCGTTTCAACTGTGCAGTGGCTGGCGTTCCCATCGAGGCACCCAGTTCGCGCCAGCCTGCAATGGTTCTTTATCTCAACGATGCCCTTTCGAGACAGTGGGTACCAGCCGACAAGGCATCGCCGTGACGTTGGGTGATGGTTTGGTGGATTTTGAGGATCGATTTGGCCGGCGGGATTTCCAGCGGGATACTCTGGTCGTGTGCCGATCGATGCTGGGGAGCATTCTGGTGCATGACTCCCCTGCCGGGCGAACGGCAGGGCGGATTGTGGAGATCGAGGCTTACCTCGGCCCGGAAGACAGGGCCTCCCACACTTACGGCGGACGGAAGACGGAGCGAAACCGCGCCATGCACGGCGAGAAGGGGCACGCCTATGTCTATTTTATCTATGGGATGCACTGGTGCTGCAACATTGTGTGCGGACCGGCAGGAAAGCCTCAAGCGGGGTTGGTGCGCGCGCTGGAACCGGTGGCGGGGCTGGACCTGATGCGGGAGCGAATCCACTCGCCCCATGCAAAGGCGGAAAGCCTGTGCCGCGGCCCGGGAAAGCTTTGCAAGGCGATGGGGATTACGGGAGCGCTGTATGGCGCTGACTTGACCGCCGAAACACTTTACCTGATTCCGCAGGCACAACGGCGGGGGGAACGAATCCTGGCAACGCCGCGCATCGGGATCGCCTATGCGGGAGATTTTGTGGATAAGCCCTGGCGGTTCCTGATTGAGGGCAATCCGTCGGTCAGTCGGCCTCCGCGGCCTCCACGTTGACGGGGCTGAGCCACTGGATGAGACCGCCGACCAGCGCGATGGTGACATAGTAACCAAGCAGGACAAAGGAAATGGCGACGGCGCTTTCGGGTTTGCGCCCAATCGAGGCGAAGAGCGCCACGTAGCAGGCATCGCGCAGGCCGACACCTGCAATGCTGATGGGAAGCAATTCCATCAGCATGACTGCGGGAACAAAAACACAGCAAACGAGGAACGGCAGCGGCGAATCAATGGCGCGTGAGACGCACCAAACTACAAGGCAATCGCCAAGCTGGGTGACAAATGAAAGCATCACAGCGGGCAGGATTCCGCTGCGGTAGCGCAGCACGCTGTCGTGGAGGCGCGCAAACTTGCGCACTGCGGATTCCCAGAACCGCCGCACCCGTGAGCGAAAGTCGTTGGCGTGGTGAAGTTGCGGTGCCGCATGGTGTGCCGCGGCGGAACGGCTCCAGAGCAGGTGGAACACGGCATTGTTGAGAAGCAGGAAATTCGTGACCAGATAGGCCGCGGTTATCAGCGCGAACCAGAAGGCGAGATGGTTCATGAAGGAAAATGACCCTGAAAACAGACTGACCGTAACCGGGTTGATCCAGGATCCGATGTTGGCGATCACCAGACATGCCGCCATGCCAGTATTTCGTTGCATGAACATGGACGCGAGGGCGGGGGCCTTGCCACCGGCGCGGGGCGCTATGACCACGGTTCGGGCGATGTCGCCCGCGACAGCACCCGGCAGGAACAGACCATAGAAGGCGCCTATGAGGTTGGCCCTGTATACGACGGGAAAGGGGGCGGAAATTCCCGCCACTTTCAGAAGCCGCTTCCACTTGAAGGTGGTTATGATGTCGCTGCCAACGCGGACGGCAAGACCGGCCACAACAAACCCGAGATTAGCGTGAACGATGGCGTGAAGGGTGTCGCCAAGTTTGGCATGCAGCGAGAAGATCCCGGCAAGGAGCGTTCCCGCGATGAACACGCGTATAAGGATGTTTCGGCGTCGGGTTCGGGCGTTGTGTCTGTTTGGCACCGTGAGCCCTTAAGTCTGGTGGAATCGCATGGGTTTCAGAAACATGACGGAACACCTACCCCAAACGGGCAATTTCCACGCAAAGCCGATTTTGAGTGGCCTGGCGGGCCCCCCGAATTCCATTGAGAGTTGAAAGCGTGCCCACAGCATCGCGCATTAGACACTGAAGGTTTGGAGAATACGAAACATGGGTGGCAGCGACGGGAAGCTCATTACTATCGGAATCCTGGGTTCGGGCACCATGGCCCGGATTCATGCGGAATCGATTGTGCGATCGGGGCTGGGGAAGGTCGCGGCGATTTTTTCGACGGGGCCCAACGGCGCCGACCTGGCCGGAAAATACGGCGCAAAGGCTTGCTCAACTGCAGCGGAAATCCTTGAGAATCCAGAAATTGATGCGGTGGTGATTGCGACCCCGACGGATACGCATGCGAAGTATTTGCGGATGGCCGCTGCGGCACATAAGCATGTTCTTTGCGAGAAGCCGCTGGTACGAACCGTCGCCGAGGCGGACGAGATGGAAGGGTTGTTCAACGGTTATGACAAAACAGTCGCTGTTGGGCATGTGGTGCGATTTACCCCCGAGTATGAGAGCCTGAAAGAGACCGTGGCGGGGGGAAAGCTGGGCCAGATCGGCATTGTACGGTTGGGAAGATGCTGCAGTTGCCCCCGCGGGCAGGACGATTGGTTTCGGGATTTTGCCCGGAGCGGCGGCGTAATGATGGATCTCATGATTCATGACCTTGATTTTCTGGAGCATGCGTTTGGCCCGGTGGCACGCGTGTATGGAATGAGGTCGCTGGACAGGAGCAACCTGACCACGGATTACGCGCTCCTGGTCCTGCGCTTGAAATCCGGTGCCATTGCGCACATCGAGGGTAGTTGGGCGGAACCGGATAATACATTTTATACGAATTACGAAGTTGCCGGGGCAACAGGACTGATGGATTATGACAGTCGCAATGAACCGTCACTGGTAATGCAGCCCAAGACGCCCGCCAGCGGCTCTGGTCCGGCGGGAACTTTGGTTCCCTCAAATCCTGCGATCCGCAGCCCGTACAATATGGAAATGTTGGACTTCCTGGATTGCGTGAAATCGGGTAAATCACCGCGGACGAGTCTTGCGGATGGATTGCGCGCCGTCAGGCTCTCCTTTGCCGCTGCGGAAGCCATTGAGAAAAATGCTCCCGTCGAAATCTGACGGGTCAGGCCCTTAGCGATACAAATCCCAGGAGACGGCGCCAGTGCTGGGCGCGGAAGTGCTGCCAAAGAATCCGAAGCCCTGATTCTGGCTTCCGCCGAGGAATACGAAATCCCCGCCTGCGAGGAAGGTCGGCCCCATGGGCACGAGTGCCCGCACAACATTGTCCGGTGCGAACTGGCAACTTACTGCAAGGCCTGTTACGACGTCCACGCCGGCGAGGTAGGATCGGGTCAGGCCACCAATCAGACTGAATTCTCCGCCGACAAAGAGCGTGTTCCCGACCTGAGCCAGCGCATAGACAGTTGCATTGGAGAAAGGATTCCAGGACGTCGCGGTGGCATTGCCGATGCGCAGTTCGGCGAGATTGTTTCGGGTCTGCCCACCAATGCTGGTGAACTGGCCTCCCACGTAAAGGGTGTCGGTGGTTGTAGAGAAGGCGATCGCGTAGACGTAGAGGTTGCAATTGGCGTTCCATCCCACGGTGGCATTGCCAATGGTCGGGTCAAGGCGCGCGATACCTTTACGAGTCTGCCCACCAATTGAATTGAAAGAACCACCGGCATAGATTTCACCGCTGTGCTCCACCAGGGTGTAGACCGTCTGATCGGCGTTGGGATTCCAGCCTGACAGCGCGCCGGTTCCCAGATCCACCGCACCCGCGCGCGACCGTCCGGTTCCCGCAAGGGTCGTGAACTGCCCGCCCGCGTAAAGGAGATTGGTGGTGGAGGTCGTCAAGGTGCGTACGATCCCATTGGCTCCCGGGTTCCAACTGGAAACAAGAAATCCGTTGGTTCCGATTGCCGCAATATTGGCCCGTGAAATTCCCTGCACCTGCGTAAAATCGCCACCGGCATAGATGGTGTTGTTTCCCGAAGTCAGCGCGTAGACCGGGCCGTCCGTGTTGGCTGTCCACGGGAGCGGCAAGCCCGTTGCGGCGTCGAGGGCCGCAAGGTTGTTTCGGGAGAGCGTTCCCGAAGTTCCGGGGGAAACAAGCTGCGTGAAATTGCCACCGAGGTAAACGCGCCCGCCATCAACCGCAACGGCGTGTACCTGGCCGTTGGTTCGCCAGGCTTGCTGGCTGGGGGAACCGCCGGTGCTGACATTGAATGTCCAGACTGGTCCCGGTGCGGTGGAGCAACTATTTCGGACCGTAATCTGCCATGAGTGGAACCCGAAAGAGGGAGTGGACGGCAGGGTGTACTGGCTCGAAGTCACCGTTCCGCGCGGAATGCCGTCATAGACCACATCATAACCCGTAGCCGCCGGCTGATCATCCCAATCGAGAATGATGGGAGGATCACAAACGGTTCCGCCATCGGAAGGCACCGGATTCTTCGGGGGATCGATGACGCAGAAATTCCACAGGGAACCCGTGGTGTAACCGCATGAATTCAGGCCGATGACCTGCCATTCATTGTAGCCAAATGGCGGAGGCGTCAGCAGATTCACTTCACTGGCAATCACACTGGCGTAAAGGCTGCCATTGAGGTAAACGTCGTAGATGACAACGTTGGTTGTGTCGTCCCAATCCAGTTTCGGAATGGTACTTGGCACGGTGGACCCGGTTGGTGGAACGGGGTTATCGGGTACGCCGATCCCCGTGGGGCAGTATGTGAAAAACCAGGGTGGTCCGAAGGTGATTCCGCACTCATTCTCGGCGGAAACCTGCCAGAGGTTGTTACCGATGTTAATCGAAACGGGCAAAACCAGGAGGCTCTGGGTCGTAACCCCAACGACGTTGCTGTTCAGGATCACCGTGTAGGTGGTTGTGCCCGGAACATCGGCCCAATCCAGAACTGTCACATTTACGCTGGTGGTTTCCCCGTTAAAAGGCGACGGCCCGGAAGGCGCCCCGGGGGCTCCCATAAACCAGGTCAGCGATGCGGTACCGCTGGTGCCGGCTACGCCATCGACCGCGATGGAATAGGTCTCCCCGGACAAAGCGTTGAAGGTAACGCGGCTCGTATCCGTTGATCCGTCATCGTTGTTCTCGGCAATGGATGTCAGACCTCCGGAGAGGGTTCCGGTGGAGACAGCGAGCAAGGAATCGAAGGTCGCGTTGGACACGCGAAATGTGGCGCAGCCATCGGCCGGAGCGGTCCAGGAATACCAAACGGAGGCCCCGCCATCCACGCCGGCAATGGGAGGCTCGGCGGTTTCGGTTGTTGCGTCGATATTTGATGTTATTGTAGTTCCAGAGGCCCCTGAGAGCGTGAGGGCGTCATTGAACAAGTCGTTTGCCGGCTGGGCGCGCCCAGCGGAAGGAAGGGCAAGCACCATAGTGCCAGCCACCGCGGCCAAGGCACAGGTCCGCCACTTCCCCAGAGACTCCAATAGTAACTTCATGGCAATAAGAGGCAAAATCAAACCCCTGCGAATTCGAATGCCCTCAGGCAACTGCATCGGTTAGAGTGTATATCCACGGCCATGTAAAGGACAACCGTTAATCGCCGGATTGGGTTTCGGGGCACCCGTGGCCACGATTTGGGGTGAAGCCCTGTAATGGCGTTGACAGACCACTAAAGCGGGGCACAATCGCTTCAATTCCAAATTGAAGGACGCAGGGAACGTGAAGAAACGGGTGTTGGGGACAGTGGCGGCATTCTTGCTGGTTCCTCTGTTTGCATTGGGGCAGGCGAAAGAGATTGTCGTCGAATCGAGCAGCGACGGATACAACTCACAGTGGTTCAAGACCACCGAAGGCAACTGGCTGGAAAGCGCTGCCAAGAGCACGGCATTGGGGGTTGCGGCTTCCAAGTCCGTCTTTAAGTCCTCCGATGGAAAACCCGGAGCCGCCGTTTTTTCCCCTGAGATTCCCGTGGCCGGGAAGTACGAAGTTTTTGTCACTTATCCCAAGTCGGGTAATGCTGCAGGCGTCGTCTACACGGTAAAGTCCGCTGAAGGAGAGAAGAAGGTCGTTCAGGACCAAAATGGACGGGTGGAAAATACACAGCATCCTTCCGACAAATGGCTCTCCCTGGGTACCTACCAGTTTGCGCAGGGCGCTGGCGGATCGGTTGAAATCCGGGATCCGGCCACGGGCAAGAAGGCCAATGAGAAAGAGCCTTCCGGACGAACCTATGCGGACGCCGTGAAATTTGTGCCTCAAGGGATGGCACTTCCGGCCGATTTTGCCAACAAGGTCGTATCCCCCAGTACTGCGGCTCCGGCACTGGCATCGAATGCCGCACCGGCCGTCCCCCTCGCGCCTGGGCTTCCACCTTTGCCCCCAAGTTCCACTTCGCCGTCGGTCGGCGCTTTGCCTTCGTTGCCACCTTCCACCGGGGCCGCTCCTGCCGCTCCGGGTCTGCCCTCCTTGTCGGCGGCAGCAGCACCTGTGGCTGCACCACAGAAGCCGGGTATGCCTTCGCTGGCTTCAGCTGTGGAAACCAATCCCCCTGCGAAAAACGAGGCTGAGGTGAAGGAACGGCTGAAATTGCTGAATGCGAATCTGGATGCACAGGCGGCCATGTTTGGAAACAAGCCAACGGCGGCTGGAGCAGGCGCAGTGCCATTGCCCGGCCTCCCGGGATTACCGGGGGCTTCGCAACCGCCAACGGCGGGAACGTTACCCGCTCTTCCTCCTGCAGCCAGTGCGCCATCGGGCGCGGGGACGGCCGGAACCCTTCCTGAGCTGCCAACTGCCGGAGCTGCTCCGGCTGAAGCGGCGGCGGCACCAGCGTTGCCCGCCTTGCCTCCCATGGGTGCGCCAACTGGTGCTCCTGGTTCTGCGCAGCCGCTTCCGGGGCTCCCGAATTTGGGCGGTGCGCCGCCAGTGGCTGCACCGTTGCCCCCCGAACTGCCAAAGGCGAATGCGGCGGGCGGACTTCAACCGTTGCCGTCGCAACCTCCTGCAATGCCAGGGGCTGCAAGTTTGCCCACCATGGAGGCCCCGTCGTCCATGGCGCCACCCGTAACAGCGCCGCGAGCTTCTTCGACAGGATCCACGCCAGCCCCAGCCGATGGACTGCCCTGGAACTATGATATTGGAATGTCCCAACAGGCCGCAGGTGGAGCCAACAAGAATATCCTCATCCTGTTTACGGCACCGGGAAACCGCATGGTCGAGAAATATGAGAAGGAGTACTTCTCGTCTCCCGCCGTACGCGCCTTGTTCGACAAGTTTGTGCTCCTGCGGGTCGACTTCAAGCAGAACACAAAATTCGCGTACAGGTCCAACGTTTATGGGGCCGGTATGATTTCCGTGATGAACTCCATTGCCGAGCCTTTGCTGACACTTAACACCATCCCCATGACGCCCGAGGATTTGGTCAAGCAGCTCGAATCGGTGGTTCAGGTGGGGGCGGCGGCGCATCCATTGCCGACAGCCACGCCATCGGCCAGCAGCAAGGAATCGCCGGCATCCACGACAGATCAGGCCGCCAAGCCGGACGACTCTGGGATGATGCAGCCACCCCCGGGTGGGCTTCCGCCAGCCGGAGGGCCCGGTGCGGTACCAGCGCTTCCCATGCTCACCCCCACCGCTGGCGGTGCGCCGGGCGCTGTTCCGTCGCTGCCCGCCCTGCCTCCACCCGGTGGACCGCCTGCTGGAGGTGTGCCAGCACTGCCTGCTTTGCAGCCTGCCGGAGGACCGCCCCAAGGTGGTGTTCCCGCGCTCCCAGCACTTCCCCCCGCAGGAGGAGGCGCTGCATCAGGTGGCCTTCCATCACTTTCAAACGCGATAGGCGCAACCACCGCGACACGATAGCCAAAACGGATTTCCCCGCCCTGAAATCCCCCTGGGGGGGGAGGGGGAGGGGGGGCAAGATATTGCGCAAATCCTTTCTTATCAATGATTTCTATTCCTAAAGGGGGCGTTTAAACCGGTTCAATCCCTTCGCTTAAACCGATCCAAATATGCGTGAAAGTGCACTTTTTTTTGCCCGCGAAACACGGGAAAGTGGCGAAAGAGAATCGCGTATGGGTGGTTCGGCTTGGCCTGTTGGCCGGCTCGTCATGTCAAAGAACAATGCCCGGTTCGGGGGGCTGCGACTCCCCTTCCATCCGGGTTCCAGGGTGTGCTGACGGGAATGGGAGATCGGGCGATTTAACTGAGGATGGATGTAGCACAGGGGAAAGGGGTTTGCCTATTCCCTTACAGCCGCTTAGAACCTCTTCCAGACCCATGAAATGAAGTTGCTGAAATCGAAGTGGGCGAAATTGAGCGGGTAGCGAGCGATGGGGAAGGATGGGTGCTTAATTGGGCGTGTCGGCGCGCCGTCCAATTTATTGGGGATTGCGTAATTCGTCCCGGAAATTCGAAATTTTACCCGTCCCAGTTTTCCCAGTTTTCCCGATCCGGATGCCAGGTGGATCCTCCGCACCGGGCCCTTGTTCACTCCTAAGGATTCGCTCCGTCTAAGGCAATGCACCATTCGATCGGCACCAGCCACGCTTTCCTAACGGCGATTACAGTCTTGAAAGGCCTCCAGCTATTCAATAAGATACTGACTTAACTTCACCGGAAGCCCCGCTCCTGGAAGCGTAAGCGTGTTGAACTGTCCAATGGGATTGCCATCCGCGTCCGTGGCACCCGGTTGGACTTCGACGACAATATCACCTCCAAAGGCCATGCTCCCGGTTGTCCAGGTCAGTTGGAACTGATTCCCGCCAAGGTCTGTAACACTGTCCGGTGTCCCGTTCAGTGTGCCCTGACCCGAGCCGGACAGTCCAAAATTGGTGGGATCCAGCACGCCGCCGCCCATGCCACTGTTAAACTGGACCACAATCGTTTGGTTGGTCGAGACGGACCCTGTGGTGACCCGTGGGCGCGCAGATTCTGAGACGACCAACTCCACACGGTTTGACGTGGGAATGTCATCCAGGCCGGGCGGCGAACCGTCGGTATAGCGCGTGCTGCGGCGCTGGTTCTTGGCGTTTGGGCTGTTCTGGTCGCGGTCATCTTGGACGGTTATTTCTTTGATCTTGCTGGTCGGGTCGTCGGTGACTCCCACGACCGTCATGACGTGGCCATTGAATCGAACACCCGCCGCGTCGAGCCATCCCACGTAGATCTCCACATCCTCGTTCGCCTTGATCTCCTTCTTGATGAACTCAAAGGTCGGATCATTCCCGTTATCGAGGGCTTTGCCGTCGGACGTTTCAAAGTCGCCCGCCGGCACGGACGACGGGCGTCGCACCATGAACTTGTTGTTCACGTCGAGGTCCTTTGTGACGGCGAGTTTTCCTTTCAGGAAGTCGGCGTAGGTCGGAACGCCCTTTGCAGCGTCCCAGGAGGAGGAGGTCTTGAAATCGCCCATGAGCCCGGACGTGGTGACCGGCGCATCAATGTACCCCTTGTTCTTGAGCCAAAGGATGCTGCGGGTCACCGCCCCGGGCCCGCATTCGTTCACCCCCTCCTCGACGTCCGGCACATCCGTGCGCAGGATCTTTGTGGGCGCCACCATCGGAACCGTAGTGGCATTGTCGGGGGCCGGTGGAGTCCCAGGGTCCGTCGGCGCCGTTGGGGTCGTGTTGTTATCCGTGCCCGAGCCGCTGACGTTGTAAACCCGGGTTCCGACAGTTACGGGCATAAATGGCCCCGGGGAAGCCGAGGTTAGCGATAAGGGGACAATCTCCACGTCAATTTCCATGGTCGTGCAATCGGTCCCACTGGTCACGCCAATCAATCCAAGATCGAAGAACCGACTGATGGTGACCGTTGAGTCGAGCGTGTTGGATGCCGGAAGGCACATGTTTTGGATGGCCCACATCGGGTCGCCGGTTGGCCCGCTGCGGATATAGAGTTGGAGGAACAATGGCAGCGGGTCCGGATCCGGCGCGAGCGTGATCTCAAAATCCCCCCACGTCGTGTCGTAAACCCTGGGAGTCTGCGTACCGTAGAAATCGGTCTGAAAGACACCGTTTGAAACAACTGTCAAGGCAGGTGCCTTGGTGTTGGAAGCCACAAAAAAAGCAGACACCATTGATATGATGACAATGCGGCGAAACAGAAATCCTGGCATCCAAATTCGCGGAGCCGAAGTGACAGAGGATTGTTGATTCACAATGCACCTCCAGGCGGGGAATAGAGTTCCACAGAGGCGGAAATATTATCAAATCATTTCCCGAGAGCGCAATGGAATAAAGCACCTGATTGTTGGGATTCACTATCAAGAAGTGTGAGATCTGTCTGTGTTGGCGGTTTGGGGGAGCAAGAGAATCGCGTATGGGTGGTTCGGGTTGGCCTTTTGGCCGGCTCGTCATGTCAAAGAACAATGCCCGGTTCGGGGGGGCTGCGACTCCCCTTCCATCCGGGTTCCAGGGTGTGCTGACGGGAATGGGAGATCGGGCGATTTAACTGAGGATGGGTGTAGCACAGGGGAAAGGGGTTTGCCTATTCCCTTATGGACGCTTAGGACCGCTTGCAGACCCATGGGAGAGCAGGATACGCGCCTCTTCCCGCTCGCCAGAACAATTTCAGGCGCCTAAAAATGCCCGCGGGTGCCTTCTATTGTGCAACTTGTCGGAATGGCACCCCACCACGCTTGAATACTTGGCAATATTGCCATGTAGCAATATGCATGAACCGATCAGAACGGCTGTCCGGAAAACTTGAGCTACGCGCGCAGATACTGAAGGCACTGGCCCACCCGACGCGCCTGCTGTTTGTAGAGGAATTGGGCAAGGGGGAGCGTTGCGTGTGTGAGCTGCAGGGAATGGTGGACCTCGACATGTCCACCGTTTCAAAGCATCTGTCGGTCCTAAAGGGCGTAGGGTTAGTCACCGATCAGAAACGCGGGAATCAAGTGTTCTACACCCTCCAGACGCCTTGCATCCTGCGGATTTTTGACTGCGTGGAGCAGGCGGTTCGGGCCAACCTGCAAAAGCAGGTGGAGATCTTTCGATGAGCAGTCAGTTAAACATGGTGCAGCCCGAACAACAAACTGCAGCACTGGCCACCAGCGGCAACGAAGCAGTGACCGGACCCCGCCAACCTTCGCGCGTTTGGAAGTTCCTGACAGCCCTTAAGGAATCGGAGTGGCAGGCAATGCTCGGCCTTTTCACACTGTTCCTGGTGGCTTATTTCCTTCCGGTGGGGAATCCGAGATTCGACAATGCGGTAAGCGAGTCGCTCCAGCTGGCGAAATGGTATGCCCGGGAGCATGTGCTGCTCTGCCTCATTCCGGCTTTCTTCATCGCTGGGGCCATCGCGGTATTTGTCAGCCAGGCTTCCGTCATGAAGTATCTTGGGCCGCGTGCCAACAAGGTTCTGGCGTATGGGGTCGCCTCTATTTCCGGAACGGTGTTGGCGGTCTGCTCCTGCACGGTTTTGCCCCTGTTCGCGGGAATCTATCGGATGGGAGCCGGATTGGGTCCGGCCTCCGCTTTCCTCTATTCGGGGCCGGCCATCAACGTCCTGGCCATCGTATTGTCGGCCCGCATTCTTGGTATCGAACTGGGTGTTGCCCGCGCGATCGGTGCAGTCGTGTTCAGCGTCCTGGTGGGCCTCATCATGCATCTTATCTACCGCAAGGAGGAGCAAGCCAAAGCGATTGCCCATGCGTCGTTGCCCGAACCGGTGGTGTTGCGTCCTCTGTGGCAGAATGCACTGTTCTTTGCCTCCATGATCGGAATTCTGGTGTTTGCGAACTGGGGCAGGCCGATGAATGACTCGGGCCCATGGTATGCGGTCTACGCATCAAGGTGGACGATTACGGCGGGCTTCTCGCTGCTTCTCGGGGTTGTCCTGGTGCTCTGGTTTGGCATTCGCTGGTGGGCTGTCGCCGTGGCTGCGCTGCCTGTTGCCATTCTTTCAGCGCGCTTTCCCCAGCAGCCACTTGTGCCCTTTGTCGCCGGCATCGTCGGCCTGGCGCTCATTGCCCGCACCGGCAATGATGAATCCAGGGAATGGGCTGAATCCACCTGGACCTTCGCCAAACAGATCATACCTCTGCTGTTTATCGGAGTGATTGTCGCCGGGCTGCTGTTGGGCCGCCCCGGTCATGAAGGTCTGATTCCCAGTGAGTGGGTGGAACAGGCCGTTGGCGGTAATTCCCTGCGAGCCAATTTCCTGGCCTCACTCTCAGGCGCCTTCATGTATTTTGCCACTTTGACGGAGGTGCCCATAGTCCAGGGTCTCCTTGGCAGTGGGATGGGAAAAGGGCCTGCGCTTGCTCTCCTCCTCGCTGGTCCCGCCCTGTCCCTGCCGAGCATGCTTGTGCTGCGGAGTATCATGGGACTGCAAAAGACCGTGGTTTTCGTCTCCATTGTTGTCGCGATGGCCACCATCTCTGGAATCGTGTATGGATCGATATTTTAGGGAGTGAAAGAGGAGATCAGAATGCGAAAAATACAGATACTGGGCACCGGGTGCCCCAAGTGCAAGAAGCTGGCGGAAAGCGTTGAAGCTGCCGCCAGGGACCTGCAACTCGAATACGAGTTGTCGAAAGTCACCGACATCAACCAGATCGTGGAATTTGGTGTCATGACGACCCCCGCACTGGCCGTGGACGGCGTAGTCAAGGTGGCGGGAAAGATTCCAAGCATCGAGGAAATCAAGAAACTGATCGCCTGATCAGGCCATAAAAAGTCAAAGGGGAGAAACTAGGATGAGTTATTCACGTTTTCCAGTCATTGCTGTTTGCACGGCTGCGCTTATGCTGGCCTTCAGTTCAACTGGCTTCATTACAGGTGCAAGTGCCGCCAAAAGCTCGGCTGCGGATGCGAGTTCCACGAGTACCAGGAAGGCAGACGGCAAGGCGACTGCAGCGGCCGATCGCAAGGTGATTGTCTACTATTTCCACGGCGACGCGCGTTGCACGAACTGCATCAACTTTGAGAAGTACTCCGTGGAGTTGATGAAGACAACCTTCGCCGACGCCATCAAGAATGGTTCCATCGAGTGGCGGGTCGTGAACACCGACCAGCGCGGCAATGAACACTTTATGCAAGACTATCAGTTGTTCACGAAGTCGCTTGTTTTGGTGGAAACAAAGGCGGGCAAGCAGGTTGGGTTCAAAAACTTGACCGGCATCTGGCAAACCGTGGGGGACAAGGGCAAGTTTCAGGATTACGTCAGGGGCGAGATTCAGGCCTACCAGGCTGGTCGGTAATGGAGTGGCTCTATGTTGGAGCGGTGTCGGCTTTGTGGTTTGGGATTCTGACCTCCATCAGTCCCTGCCCGCTTGCCACAAACATCGCGGCCATGTCCTACATAGGGAAGAGTCTCGGCAGTCCGCGCGCGGTGCTGAGTTCCGGACTTCTTTACACCCTTGGTCGGGTGCTGGCCTACATGGCCCTTGGAGTGATTGTGATCAAGGGGCTGTTGTCAATCCCGGGGCTGGCTCAATTTCTAGAGCGGTACATGAACCTGCTTATCGGCCCCTTGCTCATCATTGTTGCGCTGTTCCTGCTGGAGGTCTGGTCGTTTTCGGGTCCAAGTGTTTCGGCAAACGGTCAAATCCAGCGTTGGGCGGCCAAAAGCCGCTACCTTGGGCCCGTGTTGCTTGGCCTGATCTTTGCCCTCACTCTCTGCCCCGTGTCCGCAGGGCTATTTTTTGGCAGCTTGGTTCCGTTGTCCATTCAGTACAAATCCACCCTGATTCTTCCCGCCATTTACGGGATCGGCACCGGGCTTCCGGTTATCGGGTTTGCCGTGGTGCTCGGATTTAGCGCCGGGTCACTGGGAAAGGTTTTCAACAGGTTGAAGCAGTTCGAATTCTGGGCAAGGCGTGTCACGGGAGTGGTCTTCCTGTTGGCAGGCGCTTTCCTCATCTACCGGAACTTGAGCGGCTATGTGCGCCTGGTCAGTTAGGAGGATTTGTTGAATGTCCGCAAGGATCGCCCTGGTGACGAACTGACCGGCCTGGAGAAGAGTAGCCTGCGAATAAACGATGTATGGGGACGGCGCGGACAGTTGACGTTTTCCCCAATTAATTTGACAGAACCCTAACACGCCTATTTTGAGGCTGCTGATTCGGCAAGTTGTTCCAGGCCGTCGGCAAATTCCAGCGGCACCGCGAGGGACCCGAGGCCAGTGCCCATGTCAATTTCCGGTTTGTTGCCACCGTGGAAATCCGAACCACCCGTGGGGACAAGGTCATACTTCTTAGCGAGATCGAGATAGTGGGTGGTTTCCTCGGGGGTGTGAAGGCTGTAGACACATTCAATCCCGCCCAGCCCGGCAGACTTGAGACCTTTTACGACATCCTCGATGGTTTCGCCCTCGGCCAGATGCACCAGCTTGGGATGAGCCAGCACCGCAACTCCGCCGGCATCGCGAATCATTGCGACTGAGTCCTCCTAGAAAAAGAGGGACGGAAAAAGAGGGACGGGTAAAATATTCTTTGGATTTAAACCCCGTTTTGAGCTTGAAGGTGGGGCTGTGTTGCTGGTTTTTCGCCAATCGGGAGATTGGCGTTCCCGGAGGGGTAGAACCAACGGAAAGTTCTTGCCACGAAAAGGCGCGGAAGTCTCAGGAAGCCATACGATTCCCGACTCGGGCGGGCTGCATTGTCTTTGTCTAACCAGCCAAGGAGCGAATGGCAAGTTTTGTTCGCTTGGGAGCGTTGGGGATTAGGGGCGGCCGTTCGGTTCAACCACATTCGTGGTTGGGGGCTGTGGGGAATCGGGGTCCGGGGGCTGGCGCGCCCCGGCTATTCGTGTTCATCCCCGTCGGGGATGGGGGGGGCGTAACATAGAGCGGCGAAGGCTGCCCCCAGCATAGTGGGGGCAGAAAGCGAGATAGTGCTGCTGGCGACCGGTTCTTGGCGGGGGACTTGCGTCGGTTTGCAATGGGCGCGCTCCGCGCACGGTAGAAAGCGGTGGCATGGCCACCGCAGTCCAAGGTTGTCGGACTTAAAGGCTGTCGGGTTTGGGTATAGTGGGGGCCGTGCTGTTTCTTTGCGAAACGCCGGATGGCTTGTGGCTCCACGGGCGGGCCGCCCGTGCCACTTTTGGCCTGCCATTTTTGCTATGGCACTGTTCCTGTATCTATGAGCAATCGCGCACGATGGGGCACTGATGTATGAGCGAGAAATGCTCTCATCAGCTTGCGTCAGGCTGCTGATTCGGCAAGGCGTTCCAGATCGTCGGCAAATTCCAGGGGCACTGCGAGGGAGCCGAGGCCGGTTCCCATTTCGATTTCCGGTTTGTTGCCTCCGTGGAAATCCGAACCACCCGTGGGGACAAGGTCATACTTCTTCGCGAGATCGAGGTAGTGGGCGGTTTCCTCGGGGGTGTGAAGGCTGTAAACGCATTCGATTCCCCCAAGCCCTGCAGACTTGAGACCTTTGACGACATCCTCGATGGTTTCGCCCTCGGCCAGATGTACCAACTTGGGATGAGCCAGTACCGCAACTCCGCCGGCATCGCGAATCATTGCGACTGAGTCCTCCGGTGAGAAGCGCAGGCGTTCCTCGTAGGCGGCTGCTCCGCGCGCCAGGTATTTGTTGAAGACTTCCTGCTTGTCGGCGGCGTAGCCCTTTCGGACGATCACGGCCGCAAAGTGCGGGCGCCCGACAACTTTGCCGCCGGCCTCCGCGGCAATTTCCTCATAGGTGACCTTCACACCCAGCGCGTTGAGTTTTGAAACGATCTTGAGGTTGCGTTCATGCCGCCCTCCAAGGATCTCGTCCAAACCCTTTTTCAGTCTGGCCGCTCCACGGTCAAAACAGTAGCCGAGCATGTGGACCGTGCGGGAATTATACTCGACGCTGATTTCAACGCCGGAGAGGACCCGAATTCCCAATTCCGCGCCGGCTGTCCTGGCCTCTTCAATTCCGGCCAAAGTGTCGTGGTCCGTGACGGCGATGGCTTCAAGGTTCTTCGTCTTCGCCAGTTCGACCAGCTGCCGCGGGGTCAGGGTCCCGTCGGACTGGGTGCTGTGCATGTGGAGGTCGCAAAGTCTCATATTGGATTATTTCTCACGGTCATGGGATGATACAACTCAATCAGGCCGCCCGGCAACACAGAAGCAAGGTGGTCAGGATGCTTCCCGAAACGTTCAAGCCTTACTGCACCCGCGAAAGCTACTGGTTGTCCGCCGGTATGGGTTTGGGATATTTGGGTTTTGTCATGACCGGCTCAAACTGCTCGGGACTGTTGCGCTGATTGTACTTTTCAGCGGCCTTCTTATAGACGGCCTTCTCGGGATCGGGGGCACCCGTGATGATTGCCTGCACAACGTTGCGTGCCATCTGGCGCAAAAGCTTATCCCTGCCGTCCGTATCGGTTTCCATGATGGATCGGCGCTGATCCGAAACATACTGCACCGCTGCGGGAACCGTGTAGGAAGCAATGGGCTTGAGCCTGTCGGTATCGTAGGGGTCCCAAAGCTCCACAAGGCAGACCATTTCGAGCGTGGAAATCAGCGGAATGTTGTCGCTGCTGCTGGCCACGACTTCCTTGAAGGACTTGATCTTGCCCTCGACCCGCACATCGGCCCTTCCGTTCTGGACCACGTCCAGCCGGCCATCGCTCATGAACTCATCGTTGACGTACAGGGTCAGGTTCGCCTGCAAACCGTAGCCGCGGGAAAGATTCTTAAACTCGGGGACGTAAACACGCTTGATATGCTCGGGCAGAACCCGGCCAGGGGGCACCAACTTCGCGGCGTCTGCCTGTGGGGCGGAGTATATCAGGAATCCCAGGGCGGCCACAAACATCAGGGCCGCGCGCCCGCTCAACTTAAGTTTACTGGTTGCCATGGTCATCATCTACACTTTCACAGGAGGAAATTCCAACAACCTATTGCATCTGTACCACGACAGCATCCTTGGGGAAGTTCGGCGTAAAGATACTTTCACGAAGGGAACCCCCAAGTTTGAGATTCTTCAAGTCCAGATTTGCGGTGGTCCGGACCCCGCTGAGCTGCTCGATGGAGAACTGCCAGGGAATCAACTGGTCTGTCGTGATCTGGATCGTCACATAGGCGAAATTGGCGGTCTTTTTGTCCAGCGGGGTCAATTGGATCCCGATGCTGTTGGCGCTGATGCCCTCGGTCAGAAGGTGAACCGAGTAAACCTTCAAAACGTCTTCCGCCTTAACCCCAAAGCCCAAAAGCATATAATTCAGGTCCTGCGGGGTTTCACGATTTTCGAATTTGAACGTTTGAACCTGCTTCAGCTCCGGAACGTACTGGTAAAACTCCTGGCCGGTCACAAGGTTGGTGGATTCCTTTGGCGGTTGATAATCCACCCGAAACTTGTTGGGCTTGAGGAGATAGAACTTGGCCTGGGAAGCAATGGTCTGGTTGAAGGATGGATCAAAAGTCTGCTGGGCGAACTGGCCCTGAACTGTGTTGACACCGCTATAGCGCTGTTCGAGCTGCCGCAGGACGTCCACGGCCTTTTCATCGTTGGCGGCCTTGGACTTACTTTTGCCGGCGGATTCGCCGGCCGCGGCCTTGGCCGCACCCTTGGTAGGCGCGGATGCCTCGCCCTGAGCCCAGACTGGAGACACAGAGACAGCAGCCACCACCAATATAGCACCAACCGAACGCACAATTTCCAAAGTCATTGAGTCTCCCACGAACTTTCTGTAGCGAAAATGGACAATACCGGGCCGGGACCGGTTTACTTTACCACTCCCAAGCAAATTTCTCTCCTGCGCGCCCCCTGACATACTGATATTCCGATATTTAGCCAGCTTCATGTTTTTTCCGCTGCTGGAACAATTTTGGGACTTGATTTCGCATCCGGGGTTGGTTCACTCTACTCCATGCTGCAAATGGTGTAATTGTAAGGTGGTAAGGTAAATGAGAATTCTTGTAGTGGATGACAATCCGGAAGCTTTGTTTGTTGTGGAACGCTTCCTTAAAACCCTGGGACACGAAGTTTTCTCTTACACCGACGGTCGCGAGGCCCTGCTTTGGTTGAAGGAGGCTCGCCCCCAGGTTATCATCGCTGATCTGGATATGCCGGAAATGGACGGGTATGCCTTCGTGAAGCATGTCCGGGCCTACAACTCCTACGCCGCGACCCCCATTATTTGCATCACGGGGACCACGGCAACGGACGAACAAATTGGCTCGGCTGGTTTTGCGTCCATCCTGCGAAAACCGGTTACCCTATCCGACGTGATGGAGGCGATTGAGCTCGTCGAATCGGGCCTCAAGACAGCCGACTAACCGGCCTTGATCTTCGCCAGCTTCTCCTGAACCTGGGCAAGTTCCTCCCCAAGTTTGCGCAGTTTCTCGCGCTCCTTGTCCACCACTGCCGCAGGTGCCTTGCCGACGAAAGCTTCATTGGAAAGCTTCCCTTCCTGTCGCCCGCATTCCGTGGCCAGCCGGGACAACTCCTTCTCCAGCCTGGCCACCTCCTGCTCGCGCATCTCAGAGGGCATCTCGAGATAAATCGAAACCCCGGCAACTGTCGCCGTGGCCGCATTAGCGGGCGGCTCTGCAGCCATCTCCGTGCGCAAATCACCAATGTTCGTGAGGGACCGGAAGAATCCCGACTGGGTCCGGAGGAATTTGCACTTGGCCTCATCAGGTGAAACCAGCAGGATATTTGCCGCCGTGCCGGGCGGGATCTTGATCTCTCCGCGAATGTTGCGGATCGCGTAAATGACTTCCTGAAGCACGTCCATTCCCGACTCGGTCTGTTCGTCAAGCAAATCGGCGGGTGCGAAGTCGTTCCATGGGGCCACAATCAGGTGGGAGGCCTCAAAAGCGCGCAACGTGCGGTCTCCCAGGGTGTCCCCGGAACTGGTAATGGAGCCGAGACGGCCTCCCCATTTCTCGCGCATGGCCGACCACAGCTCCTCTGTAATGAAAGGACAGACAGGATGGAGCAGGCGTAGTGCGCCTTCCAGGACGACCACCAGCATGGCTTGGCCCGTCGTCCGGTAACGGGACTTCTCCTGTTCCGACTCGCCCACCTTGCCATAAAGACGCGGCTTCACCAGCTCGATGTAATAGTCGCAGAAGTCCTTCCAAAAGAAATCGTAAATACTTTTGACCGACTCATCAAACTTGAACTGGCCGAGGGCATCGTTGACGGCCCGCACAGTACGTGCGTAACGGCTCAGGATCCACTTGTCCTCCAGCGGCAGGCGCCCGCGGGTCGCGGTCCCCAACGGCCCGGCCAGGGCAACGTCCTGTGCTTCGAGTTCATCCGCGTTTGCGAGGATCAGCCTGGCGGCATTCCACAGCTTGTTCATGAAGTTGCGGTAGCCCTCGCACCGTTTGGCACTGAACGCAACGTACTGGTCCTGGTTTGCATAATCGCACAGGGTGAAGCGAAGCGCATCACTACCATACTCGGTGATCAGGTCCACAGGGTTGATGACGTTCCCCTTGGACTTGCTCATCTTCTTGCCGTGTTCGTCCGCGACCACGGGGTGAAAATAGACATCCTTGAAGGGAATGTCCCCGCGGAACTTCAGGCCCATCATGATCATGCGGGCCACCCAGAAGAAGATGATCTCCTTGCCCGTGCTGAGGGTGGTCGTGGGGTAAAAAGTCTTTAAATCCTGGGTCTCGTCCGGCCAGCCAAGGGTGGAGAAAGGCCAGAGCGCGCTGGAAAACCAGGTATCCAGCACATCCGGATCCTGAGTCCATTCGCCGGACGCAAATCGGGGGTCATCCTTGGGCAACTCCGGTTCATCGGTGACAAAAATCTCCCCATCGGGGCCGTACCATGCCGGAATCCTATGGCCCCACCAAAGCTGCCGTGAAATGGGCCAATCTCTTACGTTGTCGAGCCAATAGAAGTACTCGCGCTCGCGCATTTTGGGATGAAACTTCACCCGCCCCTCGGCCACAGCCTGCTTGGCCGGGGCGGCCAGGGGCGCCATTTTCACAAACCACTGCAGCGAGATGTAGGGCTCGATAACCGTGTGGCAGCGATAGCACTCCCCCACCCGCTGTGAATGGTCTTCAATCCGCTCAACCAGTCCAAGCGCCTCAAGGTCCGCCACGATTCGCTTCCGGGCCTCATAACGATCAAGTCCCTGGTAGGCCGGAACCACTTCATTCATCTTTGCATCGGGCGTCAGGACGTTAATTTCGGGGAGCCCATGGCGTTTACCCGCCTGATAGTCATTGGGATCGTGGGCAGGGGTAATCTTCACCATACCGGTCCCAAACTCCCGGTCCACAAAGTCATCCGCGATGATGGGAATCCGCCGATTGGCCAACGGCAGAATTACATGGCGCCCAATCAGGGCTTTGTAACGCTCGTCCTTTGGATTAACTGCCACGGCTGAATCGCCGAGCATGGTTTCGGGCCGGGTGGTCGCGACAACGGCGAACTGCCCCTCGGTGCCCTCCACCGGGTAACGAAGGTACCACAACTTGCCGTCCTTGTCCGCATGCTCCACCTCATCATCGGCGAGGGTGGTCAGACATCGCGGGCACCAATTGATAAGGTAATTCGCCTTATAGATAAGGCCTTCGTCGTAAAGCCGCTTGAACACCGCGCGAACAGCGCGGGTCAACCCCTCGTCCATGGTGAATCGCTCGCGGGTCCAGTCACATGAGCAGCCCATGGACTTCAGCTGCTCAATAATGATGTTCCCGTGCTTTTCCTTCCATTCCCAGACCCGCTCGACAAACTTCTCGCGGCCCAGGTCATGCCGCGACAGCTTCTCCTTCAGGAGCGCACGCTCCACGACGTTCTGGGTGGCGATGCCGGCATGGTCGGTACCAGGGACCCAAAGCGCGTTGAACCCCGCCATGCGTTTCCAACGGATCAGCACATCCTGAATGGTGTTGTTCAGTGCATGGCCCATGTGAAGGATGCCCGTCACATTCGGAGGGGGAATTACGATGGTGTAAGGCGGATGCTTTTCGGGGTCACGGGATTCATCGGCCCGGAAATAGCCCTGATTTTCCCAGACGGGATACCACTTTGCCTCAACCGAACCCGGTTCGTAACGTGTGGATAGCTCCATGATTTCTTTGCTTGCGTACCTTGTGAAAAGAAGTGAAAAACGAAAACTGAAGGTTACTAATAACCGTCGGCAAGCTTTCTTCGGCTGAAAGGCGCTGGTTTTCGAATTTGAGAAAATTGGTGCCGGGATGCTTTTAAGATTGGACTTGTCAAAAACGCGCGACGTAGAGAATTTCGTCGTAGTATAGTCTGCCAAATCTGCGCGGAGGGCTGCCGCCGTCGAATGCAACAGTTACGGAAATGCCTCGGAATTGATATCGGGACGACCACAGTCAAGGTCGCCGAAATGGTTTCGGAGAAATCCGGTGTCCGCGTAACAAAGCTCCTGAGCAAGCCTCTGGGCCTGTCGCCGGGACCCCTTGATGACGAGCGGATGGCCGCCATCATTCAGTGCGTCAAGGATATCATCAAGGAGAACAAGATTGCGACCAAGGAGGCTGTGTTCAGCCTTCCGGGCCAAAACGTCTTTGTTCGGCAGATTACCGTTCCCAGGACATCTGATGAGCGCCTGCGCCGAATTGTTCAGTATGAGGCGCGCCAGCAGATTCCCTTCGCCCTGGAGAATTCCGTGATGGAGTTCCAGGTTTTTGACCTTGGAGACCCGGCCGAGGTCAAGGTGCTGCTTGCGGCCGTCAAGAAGGACATCGTCCTGGAATTCATGAAGTTGATCAACAAATTGGGCCTAAAACCGGTTCAAATCTCGGTAAGTTCCCTGGCCCTGCTCAATTTCTACATTTTTGATGCCACGCCTTTTGGCGACATGCCCCGGGAGCTTTCCGCCTCGGTTGTGAAGCGCGATCAGCCTGAAGGTGCCGTCGAAGAGGAGAAGGCCGACGACGCACGGGCGGCCAAGGCCACAAAGAAGAAAGGGTTCGATCTCGCGGCCCTGCTTAATTTCGGCAAAAAGAAGAAGAAGCCGGCAGGGCCTCCCCCGGGCGCCGAGGATTTTGAATCCCTTCCTGAAATGAACATGGACGAGCCGGTTGACGACGTCTATGAAATGGTTCCCGCTTATGTGAACATCGGGGCATCCACCTTTGACCTGGTCATTTCCCGGTTTGGCAAGTTCAAGATGCTCGGGTTCCCCCGCAGTGTGCCGTGGGGCGGAAACGAGTTGTCGCGAACCCTTCAGGAGAAACTGGGGCTTGAATCGCTTGACGCCGCGGAGGAATTGAAACGCGAGAGGGCCCATGTTGTGGTCCCTGGCCAGGAAGAGTTGGTCGCCGAGCAGGGTGGGGATCCCGAGGCCTCGGAATTCACGACAACGTGGGCCGACCGGCTGATCCTGGATCTCCGAAAATCCTTTGATTATTACATCTCCCAGCCAGACGGCATGGCTGTGGACTCCATCACACTGAGCGGGGGGCAGGCCGTCCAGCCGAACCTCGCGCCCTATATTGAGGAAAAACTCGGTATCCCGGTGGACATCAAGTCCGCGGTGGCCAACGAATCCCTGAAGCTGCCGGAGATTACCTCCTCCAATGGAATCGGGGATTTCCTCGTGGTTCTTGGCCTGGGCCTTACGGGCATCGGCCTTGGCAAGCTCAAGGTGGACTTTCTCCCGTCGGAACTCAAGACGATCCGCGAGTTCAAGAAGAAGAACGTCGAGGTCTTCCTGCTCCTTGGCGCCATTGCCGGCATGGTAGCCGTCAGCACGCAGGTGGGATCCCGCGATATTGATAATATGAGTAACTGGCTCAATCAGCAGAAATCGCAAATTGACCAGGTAAATACAGTCAAAGTTCAGGCCGCCGAGGCCGAAAAG
>JAIBAT010000104.1 GCA_019695055.1 Candidatus Sumerlaeaceae bacterium
GAACGACTGGCATCGGATCCGGAATTCCGGGTGGCTCTGGTGAACTCATTCAAGTATCTGGTCGTAGTGCCCATCATTGTTGTGTTGTCCCTTGGGTTGGCGGTGCTTGTGGAGCCGCGGATTCCTTTTGTGAACGCGTTTCGGGCGGCTTACTATGTGCCTGTCGTGACCACGATGGTGGTGGTGGCGATCACGTGGCGTTTCATTTTCAGCGAGGATGATGGTTTGCTGAAGGTGATGCTCGAACATTGGGCCGGGGTGAAGTCCGTGATCCCCTGGACGACGGATTCGCAATTGGTGCTGGGGACTGTGATGGCGGTGACCATCTGGAAGGGACTTGGCTACTACATGGTTGTGTTCATTGCGGCATTACGGTCCATTCCTGCCGAGATGGTCGAGGCGGCAATTGTGGACGGCGCCAGGCCGTCACAGGTGTTCTGGCGGATCAAGCTCCCGAACCTTTGGCCAGCCATTTCGCTTGTGGGCGTGATATCCTCGATCTCGGCGTTGCAGGTCTTTGATGAGGTCTATGTCATGACCGGGGGAAAGATCCGCGAAGCAATTACGATTGTTTACTACATATATGAAACCGGCTTTAGCTCCAAAATGGGAACACAGGACTATGGATATGCGAGTGCCATGTCGGTTGTGTTGTTTGGGATCCTGGTGATCTTTACGGCGGTCAATCTTGGCGTGATGCGGAAGGTTGGGTATCAGGGTGACTAACCGCGACATCGACCTTTACTTGCGGCGTGTGAACCAGGGAGGCGGCTTGGTGGCGCACCGGTTAAGATTGGCGGCGCGCTACGCACTGATGCTTCTCATCGCGGCGGTCATGCTGGGGCCGTTCATTTGGCTCCTCTACCTCAGTCTACGTATGGATGGGAAAGTATACGACTGGCCAACTTCGATCAGGGTATTCTCGTTGGAAAGTTACTCGACGGTGTTGAGGGAGTTCCCCATCGGAACTGCCTTCAAAAACAGCGTGATCGTTGCCGTGGTGACGGTGTTCCTGACAGTTATTGTAGCCAGCCTGGCGGCTTACCCGCTGGCGCGTTATGATTTCTACGGTCGCAATGTGGTGTTTCTGGGGATTTTATCCACGCTGATGGTGCCGTTTCAGCTTTATCTGATCCCACTGTTTATGCTGACGACAAACACGCTTCATTTGGGAAATACGCTGACCGGAGCAGTGCTGCCGTTCATCGCCAGCGTTTTTGGGATCTACCTTATCAAGCAGTTTTACTCGTCGGTACCGCGCGATATGGAGGAAGCGGCTCGGGTGGACGGGGCCAGCGAGTTGCGGGTGTGGTGGCAGGTGATGTTTCCGCTGACGAAACCGGCGGTGGCGACGCTGTCCATTTTTACTTTTGTGGGCAGCTGGAGTTCGTTCCTGTGGCCGTTGATTGTCCTGGGGGATGACCAAAAGCAAACGCTTCCCGTAGCGCTGGCAATGCTGACTGGGTCGTTTGTTGAGCGAACCAGCTTTCTTGCAGCAGGTTCAGTCATTGCTGTGGCGCCGGTCATTGTATTTTTCCTGCTGTTTCAGCGATGGTTCCTTGGCGGCATGACCATCGGGGCCGTGAAGGGATAAAAAAAGGGCGGGCACGTGGCCCGCCCGTCGGAATTCGGAGTGTTCCCAGTCTATGCCGCGGGATTAGACGCCCGCTTGGCTTTCATTGCGGCCAGTTGCTCATCGAGCTGACTGTCGGTTTCCAGCTTGTGCAGGCGGCGATGGACAGCGTCCTGATGGAGTTCGGCGGACGCTTTTGCCCTTGCCTCGGCAGTCACCACATAGCCATCGATGGCGTCGAGTACCTGTTCCAAGTGTTCGGGATGAATGGAGCTTTTCACTTTGGTCAGTTTCTCCTTTGCGACGGCGCGGCGATGCCGCGCGAGGAGGGTATCGCGGTTGCGGGTTACTTCGGCGATCTTCGTTTCGAGCTGGGCCAGCGCAAGTTTCAGGTCGTTGGTCTCGCGTTTCTGCTCTTCGAGATGCTTTTCGGTTTCCTCAACAGTGCGGACGAAGGAGTTGTAGCGGTCCAGCGCCGCACGGGCCAGGGTGTCGTCACCCTTGTCCACAGCGAGCTGGGCGCGCCGTTCATAGTCGGCAGCCGCCTTGCGGGCGTCTTCGAGCCGCCTATCGAGCAAATGTTGGTCTGCAAGGGACTGAGCCACCGTCGTCTTTACCTGGATCAACTGGTTGTTCAGGTCGAGGATCAGTTGCTTGATCATCTTGACCGGGTCTTCGGCCCGGTCGATAAGGTCATTGATGTTGGCCCGGACGAGGGCCGACACGCGTTGTAACAGTTTCATTGTTTTACCACCTTTCCGCGGCGCGGCCGCAGTCGTATTTCATTTTTCTCCGCAAGCGAGTGCTAAGCATCCGCCGACGGAGGGGCTGCCTTCGGTTCAGCGTCCACGACCGGTGCTGAATCCGAATCCTTCTTTGAGTGCTGCGGCTTGATTTGCGGCACACTGGCCAGGAACTGTTTAAGATCCACACCAGCCAGGGTTTCGAACAAGGCCGGCAGCTGGACAATCATCTTGCCGATGTCGTTGGTGATCTTGTTCATGCCAGTTGTGTCGCCGCCAGTGCTGAGCACCGTGATCTTGTCCACGCTTTTCAGCGGATCGCTGATGGCGCGAACAACGTCGGGCAGACCACTTAGCAGCTTGTCGAGCACCGCGGCCTGGTTGTACTCTTGGAAGGCCTCGGCTTTGACGTTCATCGCCTCGGCTTCCGCGAATCCCTTGGCCTTGATGGCATCTGCCTCGGCAAGGCCTGTGGCGCGAATTGCGTCGGCCTGACCGCTGGCCTCGACACGCGTTGCCTCGGCACGGCCCGTTGCCTCGATGGCGAGGCGCTGGCGCTCTGCTTCTGCCAACTGCTCGATGCGTTGACGTTCGAACTCGGCGTTCTTTAGCACGGTGGCTGTGAGTTCGCGTTCTCGGCGCTGGATTTCTGCATCCTGCACCTTGATTTGCTCCTCACGCTGCACGCGCTCGATGCGCACTTGTTCGGCGATGACCTGCTGCTGCATCACGTTTGCCTGGATGTCATAGGCCTTGTCCGCGGTAGCCTTTTGCTTCGACACGATAGCCTGATAGTCGGCTTTCTTGACTTCCAGGTCGCGAACCGAGGCGGCCTGTTGCGCGGCGCTGGCGGTTTCCGCCTGCACGCGCTCCAGATCGGCCTGAGCCTTGGCCTGAGCGGATTCCCGCAGGTAGATGGCGCGCTTGATGGCCGTGTCGCGTTCCGCTTCGGCGATGGCCACGTCGGCGTCGCGCTTAATGCGGGCGACGTCGGGCTTACCCATGTTGGCGATGTAATCGTTCGAATCGCGGACTTCCTTGATGGTGAAGCTCACAACCTCGAGACCCATCTTGTTGAGGTCCTCGGCGCAGGTCGAGCGCACCTTTTCGGAAAGCATCTCGGGCTGCTTGACGATCTGCTCGACTGTCATCTGACCGACGATTCCGCGCAGGTGACCTTCCACGACGAGGCGAATCATGCCCTCGCGTTCCACGGGCTCCTTTGTCAGAAACTGCTCGGCGGCCGTTTTGATGGATTCGTGATCACTCTTAACCTTGATCTGCGTTACGGCCTCCACCGTCACGGCCACGCCCTGAACCGTGTAAAAGGCCTGGTGCGGCGCAACGTCGAAACTCATCAATTCCAGCGAAAGCTCGCGGGCGGTCTGGATCATGGGAATAACCATTTTGCCGCCGCCCGTCACAATCTGAGTTCCGCCCAAACCGTAAACGATGAGTGCCTGGTTCGGCCCGACCTTGCGGTAGATCGTGGCCATTCCATAGACCAGGATGATGAGGAATACGGCAAGGCCGATGCCGACCGCCATGCCCATTGTGTTTCCAAACATTCTTGTGACCCCTCCTAAAGTTTTGTGAATCTCTTCACTTCAAAGCGCCTATAATGGCGCCGACTTATGCGTCGTGCTACAGGGCTGAAAGCTCGTCGCCGACCGACTTCACATACGCGATTCCCTTCTCGTATCGGACGATGACAACCTCCTCTCCCTGTTGGTGTGCTGTATTGTCTTCGCTACGGGCACCGGCGGTCTTGCGGGTTCCGCCCTGCACATAGATGATCTCGCCAGTTCCGCCCTCACGAATGAGGGAGGTTACGCGAGCAAGGGTTCCCGGCATGTGGTAATCTGTCGGGTCCATGGGCGTCTCACCCCTGATCAGTATTTTGCTGAGGAATAGAAAAACTGCCGCCGACGCCACGAACCCCGCCAGGATGGCAAAGAGCAGCGTGTTAAGGACGAAACCGTTTGAGCGACTGTTCAGGATGTATCCCACGCCGCCGAAGAATGTGATAAATACCAAAACGGTGGTGAAATTGAAGTAGGGGATGTCCCCGTCACCGAGGTGGTGTGATCCATCTCCGTGACCTCCAACGTGGCCTCCATGGTGACCGCCAACGTCGGGGCCATGCATGTGGTGGCCTCCCACATGGCCGTGGTGCCCCAATCCAAAGACAAACGACACAACCGTGAACGTAAAGCCCACAAGGAAACACCCCAGAAAGATATTTGCCCATAGCTCGGTCATGACTTCTTCTTGCGTCCTTTCGCAGGTTTGGGGGATTCCGGCTTGACGGCCGGTGCTTCAAAGATCGTGTGGATGCGCCGCATCAATTCGGGATGTTCGGCAAGGTTTCCCATGAGGATCATTGCGGTACGGGTCTCCTCGTAGTTCGCGAGAATTCCCAGGGCCCGCGCCAGTTCCGGGTCGCGATTGCTGTAGCGGCTTGCAGCCTCGGCGAGCCACTCGTCGAGATCCATTTCCACGGTGCGGATGGCAACGAGGTCGGTGCGAAAACCTTCAGGGTCGCTGACGAGGTATCCGGGATGCACCTTGAAGAATCGGGCCAGAATGTCGCGCGTCTTGGCGGTCATGTGGGGCCGTTTGCCGGATTCCAACTGTGACAGGTAGGCCGTGCTGATGGATTCCCCCAACTCATTCTTGATAAGCCGTGCGACCTCGCTCTTGGCCAGGGGACGGGCCAATCCGCGAAGGTTTCCTTCGAGCTGTCGAAGGATCGTGAGTTTTTCCTGAAGCATCATAGCGGATGTGCTTTGCAATTATTTCGCAAGTTATTAGCAAATTGCTAATATTCTATTCACGCAGAATTGACACAGGGCGTGCTTTTGAGTCGGGATTCCGCATTGGAGATGGCAGCTACACTGCTACAAATAATACAGTTATCGAGCTTTTGAGGGGGGCGGCGAGGACACAGGAACGCCTGGGATGGCGACATCGGGTGGGAGGTGAAAAAAGAGCATTGAGACTTCCTGACGTCCGAGGGGTTCGTTCACGGCAAGGGACCAATAGTACCAGCTCTCAAAGGTCAGAGGTTTGCCCGTGGCATCGTAAGTTGTCTTCTCGCGTCTCGCGGGGACCCACGTCCCGTCCTTAGTCTTTCCAATAATTATCAGGGTGCGCGCGACGATCCTGCCACCCGATACCCGGGCAATTTCCTGAGGCAGGTAACCCTTATTGGGATTGATGATGTAGGTGAGCATTTCGCCCGGAGAGGAGGTGTTGGCGAAGTCCACGCGGAGCAAAAGCTCATTTTGCTTTTGGAATTGAGTGACCCGGGGGCGCGTCGGCATTTGGCTCGAAAGGGCCAGCAGATCGCCAAGGCGAACCCGCTCGTCACCAAGCAGGCGAGGATGAAATGCAACGAGGGGATTGTTCTGGTGAACCGCAGGATTGAACGGCGCGACAGAAACGACCGGTTTGACGGCACCCGCCTTTTGGCTGATGGAATACACTGCCTCACCGTCCACCAGGACGGCGCTAAGAGCCTTGCGCCAATCCTTTGGTGGCTCGCGACGGGGAAAAGGTGCGTCGAGTTTGTGGGGCACGATCAGGTTGACGCTCCTGTCGTCCTCGAACGCGAAAAACAGGGCCCGTACTGGCGCAATGGCGGTCTGGGTGGTGCCGTAATTCTCTTCACGCCAAAAGACATCGCCGCTGGCAGACTTGATGCGGCGGTAGTTTTCGTCCTGTCGCTGGACGATCTGAGCGAGAGTCACAGACGTTTCGCGATACGCAGGGGTGGCAACGGGTCGAGTGGGTTGGCATTGGGCCGCGACGCACTCACAAATTAGACCTGCCAGCACTGCAATCCTCGTAAACAAGTTATTATGTGGCCTCAACATTACAGTGCGCACTCAGTGGTTCCGGAAGAAGCGATATTCGGGTATTGTGCTGTCATCGGGCGCATAGATGGCCACGGTCCACGGGGCAAGTTCAACCTGAATGGAACCAGATGACACGCGGATGTGGGATTCCTGGCGCAGCAGGTTATGAAGCGGCAGGCTGTCGAAGAGATGAGAGTATGGAGTAAAGACACGGCACGAAATGGGCTCGTCGCTGGCATTGGCCACCACCAAAATGATTTCCTGGGGTGTGTCGGTGACCCGGGCGAAGGAAAGTATCGTGGGCGCTCCCGGTTGGGGCATGGGTAAATAGTCACCAAACCTTAACGCGGGGTGTGAGGCGCGAATTGCGGCCAATTGACGGACGGCATTGAGAATCTGGCGGTCCCACTGTGACTCGTCCCAAACCATGGAGCGGCGGTTATCGGGATCGCGGTCTCCCTGCATACCGGTTTCCTCGCCATAGTAAACCAGCGGCACGCCGGGGAAACAGAACGAAAGTGTCAGCGCGAACATGCGGCGGGCGACGTCAGGTACCAGCGTGGCAAGGCGGGGCGTGTCATGGGAAGAAATCATGTTCCAGGATCGAAGGAGAGCTTCGCGGGGAAACCGGCGCGCCATTCGCTTGAAGTTGTAGGCGGCCTGGGAAACGGGGATCTCGCCGGATATCAGCGCGAGGACGGTCTGGCGGAAATAATAATTCATGACACCGTCCAGGCGGCCGTCCTGAACCCAATCCTCAGCGTAAGCCATCACCTCGCCGACGACGCCGTCAATGGCCCCTTCCTCCCGGGCGGTGTGGGTGGCCAGGGCGCAGGTCTCGCGGCCAAGGTCGTTGGCGCAATCAAGGCGCCAGCCTGTGGCCCCGCGACGCAACCAGCGGCGAAGAACCGAATCGGGGGCGCTGAGCAAGGCATCGATCACCGCGGGGTTCTGGAGGTCCAATTCGGGAAGGCCGCGATGGCCCTGCCAGCAGTGAAACTCACGCGGGTAGTCGCGCCACTTGAAGAAATTGCGGTATGGCGAATCTGGGTTGGCCTGCGCGTCGGCGAACCACGGATGGCGACAGCCGATGTGATTAAATACGCCGTCGACGATGAGTCCCATGCCGCTCTCGCGACACTTCGCAGCAAGAGTTTCAAACGCGCCATTGCCGCCAAAGCGTGCATCCACATTTTCATAGGACAGCGCGTCATACTTGTGGTTGGATTCTGCCTCAAAGACCGGCGTGAGATACACGGAGTCGGCGCCCAGGTCGCGAATGTGCTGGAGGCGTGCCTGGATTCCTTCCAGATTGCCGCCGGCATGGTGCCGGTGCTGCTGCGCGTCCTGCGGCACGGGGGGCAGCGGCTGGCCGTCGGTGCCGGCGAAACGGTCCACAAAAATTTGATACACGAGGTTGCGGGGGGCAGGGGAGAAGGTCATGCCCGGTTACCCCTGCCTGAGGGCGTGCACCACGGCAATAAAATCCGCGGGGGGATTGGCGACGAAGGCCATCTCCTTGCCGGTGCGAGGATGAACAAAGGATAACTGGCGGGCGTGGAGCATCTGCCGTCCGGCGGCGATGACAATTCGCCGGGTCGCGGGGGACAGGCGCGTGGAAACCTTTGTGGCCGTCTGGGAACCGCCGCCGTACATGGCATCGCCCAACACGGGGTGGCCGATGTGGGAAAGATGAACGCGGATCTGGTGTGTGCGGCCCGTGGCCAGGCGGCATTCCACGAGGGACAGGCCCGCATAGGATTCCAGCAGCTTCCAAAACGTTTTTGCGTCGCGCCCGCCATTGGCCACGACTGCCATCTTCTGCCGCTGGGTGGGGTGGCGGCCTAGGGGCGCGTCAATCTCCCCGGAGGGCGTCTTGACGATGCGAAGGACGATGGCGTGGTAAACGCGGCTGATGTCGCGTTTCGCCAGCGCAGCGGAAAGTGCGTGGTGGGAAAAATCGTTCTTTGCCACCAGCAGCAGTCCACTGGTGTCCTTGTCGAGGCGATGCACAATGCCAGGTCGCAGCACGCCGCCGACCGCGGAAAGAGGGCGCCCGCGGCCGAGCAGAGCATTGACGAGCGTTCCACTGGTGACCCCCGCGCCGGGGTGAACGGCGATGCCGGGCGCTTTGTTGATCACGAGGAGATCATCATCCTCGAAAACCACTTCGATGGGGATCGACTCGGGCAGGGGCTCGGCGGCCTCGGGTTCCGGGATCTGCACCGTCACGCTGTCGCCAGCCTGCACGGTGTAGCTCGCCTTTTCCACGGCGCTCGCCACCGTTACGTTGCCCGAATCAATCAGCCGCTGGGCCTGCGTGCGCGAAAGCTCCTCGAACTGCGCCGCGACGAACACATCTAGGCGCTGCCCGGCGTCCTCTTCGGTCACCTCTATGGTTTGCGGCTCGGCCATGGCGCGAATCAGTTCGCCCCTGCGGGGGAGGGCGTGGCCTGCGGTTTCTCGGGCAGGGTCTTGCCGAGATTATTCTGTTGGAACACCTCGCGCAGGCGCGCGGCCTGGCGTTCGTTTTCCACCCGGCGCTGGTATTTGGACACGTTCATGGCGATAATTCCCACAATGGTGGCCAGCGCGATGAAGGTGGCGAGGGCGTATTTGAAAATGTCGCGCGTTTTCATCCGTGAAACGATACGTCGCCCCCTTCAGGCGATTCATTTTGGTGAACTTGGCCTCCAGCGCGGGCACCGGGGCCGAAATGTCAAAACCCGCCCGCGGATGGGAATGCCAAGGCGGTTTCCTTGTAGCAATCGCCGGAACAAATGCCCATTCGGCGCGTTTGTCCGTGCTTAAGTGGGCTGATGTAGCTCAGCTGGCAGAGCAGCTGATTCGTAATCAGCAGGTCGTCGGTTCGAATCCGACCATCAGCTCCACTCTCTTTTTCTTTGAATCCATTGACTCTCCAATTGACCCTCCCGGTGGGTCCATGCCATTGTCCGCGGCATGATTAACTGGAATGAGCATACCCAGCCAAACGGCCAGCGTGCCTGGCTCGCCAGCGCCGGCAAGATCGAATTGGTCATCCTGGAGATCGGAATTGAAGGCGGTGCGGAGGCGCCCACGTATAGCTGCGAATCTTACATTAAGCGGGCGGGCATTTCATTGGTGTCGCAGAGTGCTGAATCGCTGACCCGCGCGAAAGAATTCCTCGAAGACTGGGTGGCGTCGCGACCGGGGGAGTAGCTCCAACATTAGTTCTGGTGGGTTTTAAGGCCCTGGAGAAATCCGGGGCCTCTTCTTTTGCGGTTGGCGTTGCTGTGCTTTGCGGAATTTCGGGCAGGGCGACTATGGTTCTGGATTCCGCAGGAATGGCCTCACAACAGAAGGGACATCCGGGGTTTCAACCATAGAACGGGCCCCAAGAGCAAGAAATGACAGGATGCGCAAGGGCACTCCGGATTCGGCTGCGGCCTGCGCCCGGTGGTGGCCATCGAGCAGGCAGTTGGTGAAGAGGAACTGCTCCTCGTAGGGGTAGGTGGGGTCTTTGGGTTCCAATGCGGGAGCTTGGTTGTCAATGATCCCCACGGCGAGAGCTGTCATGGGTACCCCGGCATCAGACTGGGCTCGCCAGAAGTCCACGCGTGCGCGGTGAAGGTCGTCCGGGTTATGAAGGGGCATGATTACCGAAGTAATCAATGCCTTGTGGGGACCTCTCAAGCGGCCGGTGCGATCCATTGAGGCGTCTGTGCCAAAACGATAATAGGGAGTTTGGGGATTCTTAGGCAACTCATATTCGGGCGGCTCAAGACCAAACAAACGGGTGACATCGGTGGCAAAGTAGTCGTCTACGGTTCCGGGTTCAACTCGCCGGACTGTAGCTTCGAGAACGAGGGGATAATAGTAGCCGCGCACCAGCAATCTTGCAAGTTTGCGGAGCGTGTCCTCGGTTGGCAGCGACTGGAGACCGTCAAGCAGCTCAAAGGCCTGCCGGTCATCGAGGCGATGCTCGACCCGACCAACCTTTCGAAACAGAATGCCACAGGTGCCGCAAGGGCAACCGTATTCGTAGATCCTTTCGCCGCGAACTAGCAGGTGATGGAACCAGGTGCGACTGTCGGCTTCGCGCTGTGGACCGTTCGTGCAGCAAGGTTCAAAGCAAACGACCGCTTCGCCTTCTGTATTTTTGAACCTTGGCAGTTTCATTTACTCTCAGTTTAAGCGACCGGAGCCAGATAATGGAAGATTGTCGAGGGCCTAGTTTGTCCTGCGATTCCATGCAGCTTCAGAGTTTACTTCTGTTTGGCAATCGAATAGAGCTGACTTTACCGTGAAAGTGAAAGAATTGGTTTCGCACCTTTCGATGCAAAGAGTCATTTCATACGCCCTCGTATTAGCGTGGCTCGCATTTTCAGTAGTTCAGCTCGTACTTTGTCGTTTCTGGCCGAGCGTTGGTGGCTGGGATTCCGTTACTGCAATCCACCTGACAATCATGTTGGTGATCGGCCCATCTTATATTGCAGGGTCACTATGTCGTCGCGTGCCCCCCGTCGGACTGGGACTGGGGCTGGCCATAGGGCTGATTGTCGCCCTGTTTGTTTGCCAGGGACCACCAGACCCGCCAGTCACAATCTTTATAATCAGCTCAGCTCTGGTATGGTCGGCGTTCGGTATCTTTCACACACGCAATCGTCCTGTGGAGCAGAATCCCGGTCCAACCAAAGAAGACTGACTCCATCCTGCCGTTTGAAATCGTTCGAGCGGCTTCTGGGCTGGCCTTTTCCACCGCACGCTGATTCGCGGCATTTTCGCCAATTCACCCGCTTAAGTCCTTGATTCAAGGCCCTGCATGGGCGATGCTGCGTACCTTGTTTCCATAATCCCCCCATTGGAGAACCTGAAATGCCGCGATTCAGTGTGTTGTCCCGCTTACCCCAAATGCCCCCAGTGGTCCTTGCGTTGGCCCTGGCTCTTGCGATCATGCCCCACCGCGCCCCGGCCGTCGGCACCTATCTTGGTGTAAATTACCAGGCCAAGCTGACGACCGCGACTGGTGGGTTGCCGCTGAACGGATCCCACACTCTCTACTTCTCCATCTGGCAGGGCGGCAGCGCCGGGGTGGCGGATTCGGGGTTTAAGATGTACGAGGAGTCCGCAGTCGTGACGGCCACAAACGGTATTGTCGATCACACAGTGGGGACTGGTAGCATCCTGCTTGGAGGTCCGCTGGACCCGTCCATGTTTGTCACGGACAACTTCATGTACTTGCAGGTGGGGATAGACTCTGCCGCGAACCCGGTCTTGCCTCGCACGCGGCTCGGCGCGGCGCCGCTGGCGGCGAAGGCATTCTCATCCGTCGACGGCGTTCCCCAGGGCTATTCCATTGTCAGCAACTACCCCAACTCACCACCCGGGTTCACCGAAACGGGCAAACCTCTTTATAACCCGTGGCTTTACCTCAAGAGAATGGTCACTGCGCGGACAAGCCTTGCCGTTGCGCCCGCAAACGGGAAGATTTATGCCATCGGGGGAATGTTAAGTGGTGGGGCGGTCAGCGATGCAAATGAGGAATATGATCCCGACAAAAACCTCTGGGCTGTAAAGGCCGTACTGCCAACAGCCCGACGGGATGTTTGCGCCGTGGGGCTGGGAGGCTTGATTTATGTCACGGGCGGGTTCGATCTTTTCAGCATGCATAAGCTGACCCACAGCTACAACCCCAACACCAATACGTGGACACCCAAGGCAAACATGAACTTCGAGCGTCGATACCATTGCATGACGACCTACGGGGGCAAAATCTATGTCTTCGGTGGTGCCAACAATACATCTGGTGTCCTTCAAAGCGTGGAGGAGTACAACCCCAATACAAACGTCTGGACGCCCAAGGCCGATATCCCCACGGCGCGTCAGGGGGCCGTGGCAGCCGAGTTGTACGGGAATATCCATGTTATTGGCGGCGCCAGCGGCCCCTATACCGAAGGAGTTCATGAGGTCTACAATCCGGCAACGAATTCATGGACAACCGCAACCAGTTGCCCCCTGGGGATGTATTTCGCAGGAGCAACCGTCATAGACAACAGAATATACGTCATTGGGGGCCAATTCGGCATTAACTTGGCGGATGTGCGGATCTACGATCCCGCGACGGATAGCTGGACCGTCGGCGAGCCCATGCCCGAGGAGCGCACCTCGCTTGGGGTTACCAGCGACAATGGGCGAATTTATGCCATAGGGGGGTCTGATTTCAATAGTGCCGTTTCACCACTCAATCGCGCCCTCGACCCCACGGTATATTACGTGCACCAGAAGAACTGATTGAGGGTGGCGAAGGAGGCGAAGTTATGGCTCTTTTGCTGCCGGAGCCGATGGCGCATCGGGCGTTTTGGGATGCAGTTGGACGCTCTTTGGAAGGCATTTGCACTATTTCAACCCCATATATTATACACTATGGGTAAAACCCTGGGGTGGTCTGGGGCGCCGTGGTGATTTCGCTGTATGGTTCTGAAACCAATGGGCTTACTATAATGGTCCGATAAAACTGGGGCATTGCGGCGTGGCTTGACAGGGGTAGGGGGCAGGTGGATGCTTCCGGGTCATGGCTGGCGCGCACGCACTCCTGCATCTCATCGGACCCACCTACAAGTTTTTCGCCACCCTCGGCCCCCGTGGGGCCCGGCGCCTCCTCATGATACTCGGCGTCGGCTGGATGCTTGGCGGGGGAGAGGTGCTGTTGCGGCTGGATCATCCCACCCCCATAGACCTCGAAGAAATCACCAAGGGAGAGCCCGTGCCCAAGGAGGCCATCGCGGTGAAGGGGCTCGCGCTCATCCTTACCGGCGGCGTCGTGGCGGCTTTCGCCATCGCCCGCAGGCCGTCGCCGGCGCTGACCCAGGCCGCGAGAATCACCGTGATCGCGTCCTACATCATCAGCGTGCTGGTGACGACCCAGGGCGGCACCCACGCAAAACCTCAGCCCATGTGGTGGCTCGTCGTCCCTTTCGGCATCTTCATAGGTTACGGCCTCACCCGCTACTGGTTGCGGCTCATTCGCCTCCATGCCACCGCCAGCCCACCCCCCCCGCAGGAAAGGCCGGACCATGGCTGGGAATGACGCCCGCCGCTGGCCCCGGCTCTATCCGCCCGTCGTCTTTCTCATCGGCATAGCCGCCATGTGGGGGCTGCGCCGCCTGTGGCCCGGCCTCACGCACGACTGGTGGCCATGGAACCTTGCCGGGATCGCCCCCATCGCCGCCAGCCTCGCGGGCATAGTGACCGCCGCGCGGCAGTTCGGGCGCATCGGCACCACCGTCGTCCCTTTCCGCACGCCCACCGCCCTCGAGACCCGCGGACTGTACCGCTTCACACGCAACCCCATTTACCTCGGCCTGGCCACCGCCCTGACCGGCGTGGCCATCCTTATGGCGAACCTCGCGGCCTTCGCCGTGATACCCCTCTTCGTGGCATGGATCACCCTCGGCTTCATCATCCCCGAAGAGCGGGCCCTCGAGCAGGAATTCGGCGAGACCTACCGCGCCTACAAGGCCCGCGTGCGGCGGTGGCTCTAGACCGGCGAGCCCCCCGCCCCCACTCCGCCGCGAATCAAATCCCGCCCACCCACCTAATTCGTGTTCCAGTGATTACTCCCCGGACAGGACTTACAATGGATTTACGGCGTATCGCAGTGGTGGCAATGACGGTGATGAGCACGGCGGGCGTGGCCCTCGCCGACTCCAGAACCGACCGACAACTTGACGAAATCTCCAAGCAGCTCAAGGACCTCGCCAACGGGCAGGCCGAGTTGAAGAAGGAGATCCAGGACCTCAAGACCCAGATTAACACGCGCCCCGCCCCCCAACCCATGACCGCCGCCCGCCCACAGGCCAACGTTGCGGTCACCAGTCCCATAGAGACCCTCAACAACCTCCCCTACACCATGCTGGACGACCGCACCACCGGCAGCAAGGATGCCAGGGTCGTCGTGCTCGAATTCTCCGACTTCCAATGCGGATTCTGCGCCAACTACCACAAGAATGCTTTCCCGAGCGTCATGAACGAATACGTCGCGACAGGCAAGGTGCGCTACGGCTTCCGCGATTTCCCCATCCCAAGCCACAAGGACGAGCTGAAGTTCGCCCAGGTCGCCCGCTGCGCCGACGAGAAGGGAAGGTTCTGGGCCGCCCATGATTACTTCTTCACAAAGCTGGGAAGCCTGAACTCCGACAACGTCACGTCGCAGATGGCCACCCTCGGGCTCGACGCCGCCGAGTTGGGCGCCTGCGCCGCAAAAGGCGACAAGATGGCCGGAATCTCCCGCGACGGCTCCGACGGGCTCCGGTTCGGCATCCGCGGCACGCCCGCCATAGTGATCGGTATCGTGGACAAGGACAAGAGCGTGAAGATGGTCCGACTGGTGCGCGGCGCCAAGCCCTTTGCCGTGTTCAAGACCGCCATCGACGAGGCACTAAAGCTCGCCGACGAGAAAACCGTCGCCGCAAAATAGCCATTCCCCGCGCTGCGGCCCGTTTTTCCAATTGCACAGGCCCAACGGTCAGGGCAAACCGCCCACATGCATCCACGCATCGAAACCTCATTCAAAGAGGCGGAGCGATTCCACGCGACCTTTCTGGACTATAGCAAGGTCCAGAGTTTCGAGGAGTTTGAGACCGTCGCAAAGGACCTTGCGGACTTCCGCGCAGCCCTGAAAACTCTTGGCGATCCCCACCTGAAGTTCTCCACCCTGCACATCGCCGGCAGCAAGGGTAAGGGCTCCACCAGCAGCCACATGGCTTCGGTTCTGCGCCATGCCGGCAAACGCACCGGCTTCCTGATATCGCCTCACCTCCTTGAACTCACGGAGCGTATAACCGTGGATGGCGTCGAGATATCCAGGGAGGCGTTCGGCGAGCTGACCGCCCGGCTGAGAGGTATACTGCCCGACGGCCCGGACCAGTGGCACACGAATCCACTCAAGCGGATGTTGCAGGGTTTCGGCCTGATCGGGCCGCCAGAATACCGCCGCATTTTCCGAAATGCCCATGGCTACTTCAACGGCGCTGCCTTCCTGCACTTCGTGAAATCCAAGGTGGATTTTGCCGTCATCGAGACGGGAATGGGCGGGCGACTGGATAATACCAATGTCTTTGACCGCCCTCCCGAAGTTCCCGGTGGCGTCCTGGTGACAGCCATTACCTCCATGGCCCTCGAGCATCGGATGTCCCTGGGTAATGACATCCGCCAGATAACCGGCCACAAGGCCGGCATCATTCGCCCCCACGGCCTCGCCGTGCTGGGTCCGCAAAAGCCGGAGTGGTACGAGGATGTTCGGGATGTGGTGCAGGCTCGATGCCGCGAGATCGGGGCACCACCCGTTCTCGACGCGAACACAACCCTGAAGATAGTCCCGGGCAGCGAGAATTTCACGGCGGAAGGAACCGAGGCCGTGTTCCAGACTGATGAGCAACAAATGGCAGCCTGGCTGGCTGCCGTAGGTGCCCCTGCGGACGGAGGTGGCGCGGCCGAACTGGTGGCTGCCCTGCGGCAGGGGCAGAAGTTTCGCAGTCCGCTTGCCGGTGCGTACCAGGCTGATAATCTTCGCACCGTGCTTGGCTGCTGCGTTGCGTTGGGGGTGCGCGGAGTGCCACTGACCGTGCAGCAGATTCGTGTGGGACTTGAATCCACCCAATGGCCCGGACGATTCGAGATCATCAGCCGCGACCCGCTTATCATCGCGGATTGCAGCCATGAGTCGCTGTCCATCGAGGCATTTGCCAGGTCCTTCAGGGAGTTTTACGGTGACCGCCCGGTCATTGCCGTTGTCGGTTTCCTGAGAGACAACAACATCCCCCGGATGTGCCGGGCCATGATTCCGCACTTGGCGCTAAAGCATGTTGTCTGCTGTAAGCCGAATCTTCCCATTCGGGCCCTTGGTGCCAAGAAGGCAATTCGGATTGCGGAACCGGTCCTTGGTGTTCCGATGACCGCCATTGACCACCAGGTTACGGCGATTCGGCGGGCGTACGATATGCGATCAGGAAACGAAGCCTTGCTCATCTTCAGTGATATTTACATTGTCGGCGAGGCACGGAGAGTGATTCCCGGTTGGCTTCGCGGAGAAAAGTAATATTGGGACAACGGGTGTATTAGCGGACTTGTTATGGAACAGGATCTCTACAAAGTACTGGGTGTTTCCGACTCCGCGTCGGCGGATGAGATTAAGAAGGTTTATCGCAGCCTTGCGAAGAAATACCATCCAGACAAGAATAAGGGCAACAAGCAAGCCGAAGACAAGTTCAAGGCGATTAGCCAGGCCTACGACATACTCGGCGACCCCGACAAACGCAAGAAGTACGATGAGTTGAAGCGAAGTGGATTTGATCCACGGATGTTCAGCCAGGGGAGAGGTGCATCGGGGTCCGGCGGTGCTCAAAGCTTTTCCTTTGAGGATCTGAAGGGATTCGAGGGTTTCAGCGACATATTTGAACAGTTATTTGGTCAGGGAGCCCAGGGGGGGCATGGCGGAGGCGGCCGTTCTTCGCGGTTTCAGTCCTTTGATTTCGGTGCCGGCGCTGGCCAGCATGGCGGCGGGGTGGATGCCACTGCAGAAATCACCGTGCCCTTTGAGTTGGCGGCGAAAGGCGGGCATCAATCCCTGAGCCTGGTCTCCGAAGATGGGGGAGCTCCCATGCAGATGACAGTAAAGATTCCTCCAGGCATTCGGGACGGGCAGAGCATCCGCCTGCCTGGCAAGGGGCATGCGGCGGGACGCGGCGGAAAGAAGGGAGATTTGCTTTTGCGGATTCGCGTGGCACCGCATCCGACATTCCGCCGCGAGGAAGACGTGATCCTTTCCGAGCTGGAGATTAACCTCGCCACGGCGGTCCTCGGGGGTGAGGTCTCCGTACCAACGCTGGATGGTGACGTGAAGCTGAAGATTCATGCTGGCACCCAGCCGGGCACGGTGTTCCGGTTAAAGGGTCGCGGAATTTACAAAGCCGGCGGCCAACGCGGTGATCAGAATGTCACGGTGAAGGTGGCCATCCCCAAGAAATTGACGGAAAAAGAGCGTCACCTTTTCGAAAAGTTCAGCGAGGAAGCCGGCCTGATGCGTTGAGGCTTCGGGTCAGGACGCAATGCTACGGTATGCGTCCAAGGTCGCAGCGGCGGTGCTGGCCCAGCTGAAGCGGCGTTCATTTTGCCGGCCCAGTTCCGCTAGTCGGGTCCTTAGGGCCGCATTGGAAAAGAACTCGTCCAGGCGTGTGCAAAACTCGGCCGTGCTCCGTGGATCAAAGTAGAGGGCGCTGTCTGCCGCAACCTCGGGAATGGCAGAGGCATTGGAGACAATAACGGGGGTGCCAACCCGCTGGGCCTCGAGAATGGGAAGGCCAAAGCCCTCCATCAGCGACGGGAAGACGAGGGCCTTTGCGGCCTGATAAACGGGTGCCAGACTCCCATGGGGAATAAAATCGAGGAAGCGCACATTGTTTGCGACCCCCGACTTAACGGCAACCAGCTGGAGGTCCGCGCGCTGATCAGGCGGAATGCCAGAAATCACGAGGGAAACATTTGCCGCCTGGGGCTTGGTTCGCCATTCCCCAAAACTCGAGATGAGAAAGGGGAAGTTCTTGTGGGGTTTGTTGATGCCCACGGCCAGAATGTAGGATTCGGGGAGGCCAAGGGACTTGCGCGTCTCGGCGACGCTTTCCATCGGAACCGGCTGAAAGCGGGGCGATACGGCGTTGGGGGTGACCACGATGCGCTCCGCTGGGACGCCCAGGTGTTGCTCTAAGTCCTGTTTGGTTGCGTTGCTCACCGTCAGTATTTTGGCCGCACGCCTGGTGGCGGATCTAAGCAGATACTTTGCAGTCTCTGCCTTGATGCGTGAGCCAAGAACCTCCGGCATCAGCAGGTGAATGAGGTCGTGAATGGTGACGACAAACGGTGCGTCGGGCCAGCGGGGGACATTGTAATGGGGAAAGTGGAGAAGTGAGATGCCCCGTCGCCGGCACTCCCTGGGAAATAGTAGCTGTTCCCGAACGGAGTAGATTGACCCGGAAAAAGAAATGACATCACAGTTGCGCCGGAAGTAGTCATGGGCGACGAGGACGTCCCTGGAGCCAATCAGCGAAAGCTTCAGGGCGTCGTTTGCGACGAGGGCCTCGCCGAGGCCACGGATGTAGGTTCCGATTCCCGAATGCTGAATCATTCGGGCATCAAGGGCGACGCGAAGCGTAGTCATGATGGTGCCTGCTCCCGGGCTGGCGTGCCGCCGGAATCCAACAACTGCCCGATGCGTTCGGCCAGCTTGGATTGCGAGAAGTTCTCAGCCCGCCTGCGTTGTGCGGCGATCACGGCCGACCGCAGCCTTTCCTCCGTAAGGACGGATAGTAAGGCCTCGGCGAAGACGGCAGGATCCGTGTCGCTCAGAACAATGCCGGAGGTTCCAACGGTTTCCGGTATGGCCCCGTTCGCAGCCGCCACGACGGGAATACCCGCGAACATGCTTTCCACGATTGGCACGCAAAATCCCTCGTGGCGACTCATGCAGAGGTAGGCGTGGGCTTGGGCGTACTCCGCGACGAGTTGTTGGTCGGAAAGTTTGCCGCAAAAGGTAACACATCCCGGCGCGACTTGTTCCGCGAGATTCTGCAGCGTCCGCAGGTGGGAGCCCGACTCGGCGTCGCTGCCGATAATCCTGAGGTTCATTGGCTTCGGGGACGACTTGCAAGCGAGCGCAAAGACGGAGATGACGTCGTCAATGGCCTTGTGGGGGAGCAGGCGGCCCACGTGAAGAACCCGGAGTGGGGATTCCCGCCGGTGGCTCGGGAGTTCCAGTTCCATTCGTCGGTCGTCACCAACGGCGAGCGGAAGGATTTCCACGTCGTGAAATCCGGCCCGGAGGAGATCCTGCGCGTTGTACTGGCTCACGGCGACGCCACGGGCACCGGATTGGGCCAGCATGGTGAGCTGATGAAGGCCCTCGTGGGAGCGGGCCGCGAGGGCGGGGACGGTTTCGAGCAACTTTGGAGGCGTGACATTGTGATAAACGACATACCGTCGGGAGGCAACAGTGGAGGCAAACACCTCGGCCGCGGGGGCACCGGTTCCGTGGTGGTAGAAAACGGCAGTGGGCTTCTCAAATTCGGCAGGGAGTCGGGCCAGGGAATGGACCGTTGCGGCGTAGCCCTGGCCTGTCTGGCCTGCATAGAGGGCTGAGGTGCACCCCCATTGCTCGGCCAGTCGATGAATCAGCATAACAAAATCGCCGATGGCATCGCCCGGGTTCAGGGTGGGCACGATTTGAACGATGTGATGAATCTTCATACTTGATTTCCGAAATTGAGGAAACGGTAATTTCGTCGTAATTGCAGCATTTTTAATCGTCGAGGATTTACTTAAAGGTGAATTATCGGCACGTGGCGAAGCCGACTGCGGCCGCTGGCAGGTGATGGCCTTTAGGGGGCAAATTCATCCCGAATGCGGTGCAGCCTACTCCGTGAGCCCGTGAAAGCAGGCTCCGGGATGACTTGACCCGGGAAAATCCGGTGACGTGACCCGCCGCGGCCAGAAGTTAAACGGGGCCTTTTGCGCAGGATCCATTGCCAGTATTGCTGGTCCGGACGACCCGCCACAGGCTCGAAACTCAAAGGAAAGAATCCATTTTCGGATGAAGAAAGTTTTGATTAACGTGGAGGAACGCGAAGTTCGTGTCGCGATCCTCGAGGATGACCAGCTGACCGAACTCTACATCGAGTCATTGGATGACAAGACCATCCTCAACAATATCTACAAGGGGCGGATCGAAGGGATTATTCCCGGTCTCAAGGCGGCATTTGTGAATGTCGGTTTTGAGCGCAATGCCTTCCTTCACTTTGATGATATTCGGCCCGATCTCCTGTTTGCTCCCGATTCCCAACCTTCCCAACCGGTGCAGCCGGACGTCGACCAGCATTCTGATGTGGGGGACGAGACCGACGCGAATTTCGAGGAATATCAACCCTCAGAACAGGAATTGGAAGCCGCAAAGCAATTTGGAGAAGCCGCTCCCGAGGTTTCTGCCGGGGCGGCCCCGCAAACCCAGTTTGAACGCAAACCGTTTGATCAGGATCGTGGTTTTGGCGGTCGCAAGAGACGCCGCCGCCGCGGACGCAAGGGGCGCGGATTTCGCGATGGATTTGAAGGCCAGGGCGGCGGTCAGGCGCCGCAGGAACCTGAATCTGCGGAAGAGCAGCCGCGTTCATCAGAAGGTCCAAGTCCGGCCCAGCCGACTTATCAGGGCGGTGGCGGACAGGGTCAGAACCAGAGATTCGGAGACCGCAGGGAATTTGGCGGAAAGCGGCGCCGGCGTAACCGGGGACGGGATCGTGACCGGGGCGACAGGCAACCGTTTGGAAGCGGGGGAAACCGTCCCCAGCAGGCAGGGGGACCACCGCCGCAGCGCCCCGTGGAGGATAACGACGATACGCAGCCAGCATGGCTGGCAAACACGCCGCCGGAGCGCCCGGCCTACGGAACGCGCGCCGCGACGGATCCATTCGATGTGTATACACCTTACTCGCAAAACCAGAAGGGTCGTGCAAAGAAGGGGGGACGCCGCAATTTTGGCTCAGGGCAGATTCGCGGAGAGTCTCAAACGGATTTCTTCCCGATGTCTGGCGGTCGCCAGATGACTCGTGGCGAAATTCCGCAGTCGGGCGGCGGCCATGACCACTTTGAGGATGATTATGACGGGCCAGCTCCAGGAAACGAGAAGTTTCCTGATCAGGCCAAGCGCCCACAGGGCGGCGGAAAAAAGGGTCGCAATCCGCGTGGCATGCGCCGGCGAGGTCCATCGTACTATGCGGTTCGCAATACCAAATCCAAGACCGCGAAGGATGAATCTGAGAAGCCGGTAAAGGCGAAAAAGGTAACAAAGGTCGCGGCAGAAAAGGCCGGGAAGCCAAAGGCCGCCAAAAAAGCTAAGGCCGCAGAAAAACCATTGGTTAAGAAAGCGGAAAAGGCTCCCGCAAAAACCGCTGCCAAGAAGGAAACAGCCAAGACCGCCAAAACGAAGAATGCTGCGCCAGCAAAGCCGAAGTCGGAAAAGGCGGCAAAGCCGCGGAAGTCTACTGACAAGACTGCCGCATCGGTAGCCGAGGCGAAGCCACGCAAGGGACGCAAGAAGGCCGAGATTGTCGAGGCGTCGCAGGAGGTGCGGGGAATCACAGCCCATGACGTGCTGGCCCCCCCGCCAGCCAAAGTGGAAGCACCGGTAGCGCCAGCAGCAGCCTTGGAACAGGAAACTGCGAAGCAGGAACCGGCGCAACCGGCGCGGAGTATCACTCCCGACGACGTCCCGCACCAGCAGCGGCGGTTTGATCGTCACCGCGATTTCCGCCAGCGCCAACCCCAACATCAACACCAGCAGCCTAAGCCCTTTACGCCTCCAGCGCCCCGGCGCAAGGTGTTGCCCGTTACCCAAGCCCTTAAGAAGGGCGACGAAATCGTAGTCCAGATCATCAAGGAAGAAATCGGGCTCAAGGGCGCCCGAATCTCCACCTATCTGTCCATGCCAGGACGCTACCTTGTCCTGCTTCCGTATCCGGAAGAAGAAGGCGGAATCTCGCGCAAGGTTGAGAACTTCAACGAGCGGAAGCGCCTGAAGCGAATCCTGAAGGACATCCGCAAGGAAATCGCTGACGATCAGGTCGGTTTCATCGTGCGGACTGCAGGCATTGACCGCGACGAGAATGAGATCCGCAATGACGTGGAGTTTCTGATGAGCGAGTGGACGCGCGTTCAGGAGAAAAGCACCACGGCAAAGGCGCCGGAACTCATCTATGATGACAGCGATATCCTGTATCGCCTCGCCCGCGACGTCTTTGACGAGAGCATCTCGGAGATCCTTATCGATTCAGAGGAACAGGCCGAAATCCTCAAGAAGACCCTCGGCAGCTTGATTCCGGGCCTTGTGGACAAGGTTCATCTGTATAATGAACCTGAGAATCTCTTCCACAAGTACCAGGTCGAAAAGCAGATCCAGAAGGCTGGACGCCGAAAGGTTTGGCTCAAGAGTGGCGGTTACTTGATTATCGATGAGGCCGAAGCACTTACGGCCATCGATGTGAACACCGGCAAGTTCATCGGCAAAGACGACCAGGAGAAAATGATCCTGAAGAACAACCTTGAGGCCGCGCGCGCCATTGCGCGGGAACTCAAGCTTCGGGACATTGGCGGCCTGATCGTGATCGACTTCATCGATATGCGTGATTCCCGCAATCGGGAACAATTGCTCAATGAGTTCCGTGCTTGCCTGCGCAAGGATCGCTCGAAGACTTCGGTTTCTGCCATCAGCGAATTTGGTCTTGTGGAAATGACCCGCAAACGTGTGCGTCAGAGCCTGCGCAAGACGTTGTTCATGGACTGTCCTTATTGTCAGGGCGCCGGCGTCGTGCTGAACGAGCAGCAGATCTGGATGCACATAAAGCACGAGATCATTGGTCTCCTCGAAGGCACCAAGACGCCGCCGTCGCTGACCATTGTAACCAATCCCAAGATCAAGGCTTACATCGATCAGAACTACAGGGACACGCTGGACAAGTGGTGCCAGAAATATGATGTGAAGATCGATCTGGTCCTGAGCGACGCCTTCCACATCGAGAACTACGCGCTGGAGAAACAGCCGCGGCGCGGGCAGGCCCTCGACGAGGAAAGCACGGCGGAGCCGGTCGGGGCCTAAACGTCACGCAACGATGTTGATGCAAAGCGGACGCGGCGGATGCGGCGGATCGTGGGAAAACAGCAGCACGATCTCCGTTAGCTTGCCGGGCTCAACGGTCACTATCATTCGCTGGCTCAAGGTCCATGCGAGATAAAGGCCGCGGCCGCTGGCGTCCATCAGACCCTGGCGCGTGATCTGGCGTTCGAGCTTCTCCATGACTCCGTTGGGGCCCAAAAGGCCCTGATTGTCGCGGACGGCAAAGCCGATGTAGCGGTCGTTGTGAGCGACCTCCGCATTCAGTATCTCGCCGGGCTCGAGGTGAAATTCGCTGCCCGGGCGATATTTTGGTGTGCCGTCGCCACCGCGAAAGGCATGAAAGACGGCGTTGTTAATCAGCTCCTCGCAGGCGAGCTGCAGGCGGCTGACGTCCGTTTCCTCCGGACGATAATTCCGGCAGATACTGGAAAGCCGCGCAACCAGCGCTGCGCGATCTGCGGGAGTTTGAATCCCCGTGCTGAAAATCTCTGAACCCGCCTTGAGCTGCGCTGCGAGTCCAAGCCGGCTGCGCGGATCGAGGATCGTGGCGATGTGGCCGGAAAACTCCTCGAAATCAAAGGGCGTTCGTCGCCCAATCACCTGAAAGATGTCGTGCTCGCGCAGCTTGTGAAAGTGGTCATCGTAGCGCGAACGCGACATCAGCGCGAAGCGCGTGTCCGGAAAATGCTTTTTCGCGGCGATGACGAAATCGAGACCTGTCATTCCTTCCAAGTGCCACTCGGCCAGCACGAGGTCGATTCCCGGGTGATGGGACATGTGCAGTAGTGCATCGTTGCCGGATTCGGCGACCTCGACCTGATAACTCATTTCGAGGAAACGTCGTAACGTTCCACGGAGTGCCAGGTCGCTCTCGACCAACAATATACGCTTTGAATGCTCCGGCATGACAGTAACGACTAATCGGAGTTGGTGCGTCTCCGGTCAAGTGGCTAATGCCGAAGAGCGGCTATTCCTCCGGCACCTCGGTGGCGTCGGGCTGGCGGACGGGTCCCGCACGGTCGAGAATCCGGATCACCACGATGGAACCCTCGTAAAGGATGATGAGAGGGGCCAGCATGATGCACATGTTGATGGGGTCCGGCGTCGGCGTGGCGGCGGCGGCCACCACGGCCATGATCAGGATGGCCCATCGGCGACGCTCCGCGAGATAGCGGGCGTCGATGATGCCGAACCGCGACAGCAACACCAGCACCAGGGGAAACTCGAAGAACACGCCGAAAACGATCATCATCGTCAGGATGAAGCCAATATACTTGGACGCCACGATGCTCGGCTCGAGGCCGGGAATTTGGTCGCTGAATCCGATCAAAATCTGCAGCGCGAGGCGCGAAACGTAATACGCGAACATCGCCCCGGTGGGGAACAGGATGAACGAGCTCAGGATTACCGGCCCCACGATCCGGCGCTCCTTGCGCAGCAACCCGGGCGCGATGAACAGCCACATTTGGTACACGATCATGGGGATCGTGAAGACGGCGCTGATGAGCAGCGCGCCCTGGATCAGCAGCATGAACGGCTCGATGGGGGAGAGGAAAAACAGGCTCGATGCGGACCTGTTCCCAATGGTTACGGCCTCGCGGCCGGGAATCTCGATGGCCACCCGATTGTTGGACATCGCGGCCAGCGTCTGCGTGGTCAGGGTTGCCGTGGTCGTCGTGGCCGCTGTGTTCAGCGGATCGGCGAGGTGAAGCGTGCCGTCGGGCGCCAGCTTAAAGGTCAGCGTAGTTTCCGGCGGTGGTGGCGCCACCTGTCGCAGCGGCGTGATGAGCCACTCGATGACCCGCGGCGCGAACCAGAAACCGCCGAGCAGCGTGACGATGAAGAAGACGAGACAAATGATGACGCGCCCGCGCAGCTCTTCGAGGTGCTCAACAAACGATAATACGCGCTCGGGATTATGCTTTTGGGGAAGGTTCACCGTGTGAAATCATGGATGCGGGCAGGGGACTGGGTCCGTGGTGCCGGCATATTGTTCAGGAAGTCGCTGGCTTGTCGGTATCAGACGGGACTGAGGCGGCCGGGGGCTCGGCGGGCGGCACGGCCTTGGTGCGCGGCACGGTGGATTCCGCGGCGCTGCGGCGGTCGTCGTTCTCGATTTCCCGGGTGACGCCGCTCATGGCGTCCTTGAGTTCGCGGATGCCGGTTCCGATGGCCTGGCCGATCTTGGGCAGGGCCTTGGGGCCGAACAGAACAAGGACAATCAAGAACAGGACTACCCACTCGCCTAAACCCATTGATGGCATGGTTTTGCTTTCCTTTGGCTGCTTTGTTGATAAATCTAAATTTAGGATTTGCCTCTATTCAGGCGGCGGGTAGGCCCAAACTGAGCAAGATTCAGGCCGTCTTGAAGCGACCGGCCAGCACCTGGAGACAATCGTCGTGGATCCGACCATTGGTCGCCAGTGTCTGGTAGGCGTAGGGCGAGAACGGCCCGCCGGTGAAATTGGTGACGCGTCCGCCGGCTTCCTCCACGATGAGCCACCCCGCTGCGGTGTCCCACGGGTGGAGCTTCTCCTCCCAGAACCCCTCGAGTCGGCCGCAGGCGACGGCGCAGAGGTCAAGGGCGGCGCTGCCGAGCCGCAGGATGCCGTGGGCTCGCTTCATGAAATCGCCAACGATGGACAGGTAGTGATCCACCCGGCTGCTGCGGTCGTAGGGGAACCCGGTGACCAGCAGACTCTCGGAAAGCTGGGGCACCTTCGAGACGCAGATGGGCGCGCCGTTGAGGGTGGCGCCGCTGCCGCGCTCGGCGAAGAAGCGCTCCTTGTAATAGGGGTTCAGCACGCCGCCGGCCACGATCTCGCCCTTGTGCTCCACCGCGATGCTTACGGAGAACTGGGGAAAGGAGTGGGCGAAGTTGGTGGTGCCGTCCACGGGGTCGATGATCCAGCGGTAGGTGTCGCTCTTGCCGGTGTAGTCCTCCCCGGTCTCCTCGGCGAGAATCTGGTGCGTGGGGAACGCGGCGGTGATGATGGCCTTGATGCGGGCCTCGCTTTCGCGGTCGGCGATGGTGACGAGGTCAATGTCGCTCTTCTTGTCCACGGATTCGATTTTCCCATAGTGCTTCATGAGGATCTCGCCTGCCTCGTCGAGGCATTGGTGCAGAACTGTGGTAATCTCAGGCATGGGGGAAGGCTTCGGTGGGCAATGGTCTGTGGCAAGGTCTTTTAGCCCACCCCCTAGGGGGGAGGGGGGGATGTGCTTTGTCTGTAAGTGCAATAGCATCAAAGCAATGTGTTTTGCGACTTCCCTTAGGACCCCTAAATTGCGGAAACTTAAACCGATCCAAATGTGCGTGAAAGTGAAGAGAATTGCCGTGAAGTGAAAGCGAGTTTGCCCGCGAACCACGCGAAAGGGGCGAAAAGGGGGCTGTCGTTGTGGGAATGGGTGAATGCATGATAGAAAAACCGTACCACAGCGGATAAGGGTTTGCCTATTCCCTTACAGACGCTTACAACCCCTTCCAGGACCATAGAGGTAATTCTGAATTCTTTGAGAAGCATTTCACCGCAGAGAACGCAGAGGGACAGCATGAAAAGAAAACGGCGGGCAGGGCTTTTGGAGAATTGCCCGGCCCGCCGCGTTACGCCAATGGTGGCGGTTTGAGTTACTTGATCTCGGCCTTGGCGCCAGCGGCTTCGAGCTGCTTGGCGAACTTGCCGGCGTCGTCCTTGTTGACGTCCTTGGCGACTTCCTTGGGAGCGGCCTCGACGAGGTCCTTGGCTTCCTTGAGGCCGAGGCCGGTGATGGCGCGGACTTCCTTGATGATGGCGATCTTCTTGTCGGCCGGGGCCTCCTTGAGGATAACCGTGAACTCGGTCTGCTCTTCGGCGGGAGCCGCAGCGGCACCGCCGCCAGCAGCCGGGCCGGCAGCCACAGCCACGGGGGCCGCGCTAACGCCGTACTTCTCCTCGATCTTCTTTACGAGGTCGTTTACTTCGAGAATGGTCATCGAGTCGATGGCTTCGATGATCTGGTCTGCACTGATTGCTGCCATTTGAGTGTTTCCTTTCGGTTGTTACCGTATTATTGTTTTGTTTGGTGTGATGCTTATTTGCTTATGGGTACTGCCTATGCGGCCGTTCCGCCTTTTTGGCGGGCGACTGCGTCGAGGGCGTAGACGACCTTGGCGACGGTCTGGTGGAGACCGAAGGCCAGCTTCTGGACGGGGCTGGTGAGGCTCCCGAGCATGCGGCTGAGCAGCACTTCGCGGCTCGGCAGCTTGCTGAGTTCCAGGATGGCATTGGCATCCAACACGCGGTTGTCCATCTGTCCGCCGACGATCTTGAGCTTGTCGTTGTCCTTGGCGAAGGCCGTGAGGACCTTTGCGGGGCTGACGGGGTCCTTCATGCCGAGGGCGATGGCTTTGGTTCCCTTGAGGAGTTCGTCCATGGGTGGCAGGCCGGCATCCTTGAGGGCGATCTTGGCGAGGCGGTTTTTGACGACCTTGTACTCGACGCCTTCGGCGCGGAGCTTTGCGCGCAGGATGGTCATGTCGAGAACGGTGAGGCCGCGGTAGTCGGTTACGACGATGGACTTGGCCTTGGAGACCCGGTCCTTGATGTCTGCAACGGAATCAATTTTGTACTGCTTTGGCAATGTGTGTCACCTCCGTCCGCTGTGGGCTGGATTGGTCTGGTATCGAGGCCAACGACGCCTCGATCCGACGCGGTGCTTTCCAGCCCTCTGGCGGAGTGACCCACTCGAGAGGAGGGAAGGCAGCCCAGTGAAGGGCCGCGCGAATCGCAGTGACCACAGCGGCAAGCCGCAGGGGCCACATCGAACGTCTTGGCAGGGGCATTTTATGTTGACCAGGTGTTGGCCCGGAAAACGACCTGCTGTCTCGGACAACTCGAATCTTTGCAATCCGTGGGCAGGGTTAGCTGCTCACAGTGGGGGGTATAACGGCGGGGGAGGCCCTTATTCACCGGGGGCGGGCAATTGGGGTTCTTGAAAAAATGGGCGTTTTTCAGAACTTGCAAAAGAGGGGGGCGGTGTGCGATGTAACGTTTCCATAAGCCTCTGCCAAGTTGGTACGGTTTGTAGCGTTCTTGAGCCAATATTTAAAACTTATGGGAGCTCAAATACTCTCCGTAGAGCATACGCCCCCTCGGGGGATTTGCGAAGCGGAAATGCGGGCACCCACTTGAACCTCAGGTTCAAACAGCTCCTACCGTACGGCCGCGTGGAGGCTTGCTTTTTTAAACCCCATTCCCGCGGGCGCGATTTCTGCCGCCCGGGGAATATTGTCTTTGACCGGTTTCCCATCCCGTAATACGGCCTCATTCTACTTATGGCGAAAAAAAACAAACAGGAAGATTTGCTGGGCGCTGACGAGCCTGAGGTCGCGGGCGTCGGTGGGGATTTGCTGGGGACGGCCGAGGAACCGGATGCGGATTCCGCGACGGCGGATATGTTTGGAGACGCGCTGGCCGCTGCGGCGTCAGTGCCGGTGGTCCAGCATGAGAATTACGTGGTGCTGGCGCGAAAGTACCGACCGCAGACCTTTGCACAGATTGTGGGGCAGGACAATGTCCAATCGGCCCTGCGCGGGGCCATCGAGACGGGGCAGATCGGTCATGCGTTTCTGTTCAGCGGCCCGCGCGGGACTGGCAAGACATCCACGGCGCGCATCCTGGCCAAGGCGCTGAATTGCATGAACGGGGGGCCGCGACCGGACCCCTGCGGCAAATGCGATTCGTGCCGGGGTATCGCGGCGGGGAATAGCCTCGACGTGATTGAAATTGATGCCGCGTCCAATACGGGCGTGGACAATATCCGCGACCTGCGCAGCGGCGTGGTGCTGGCGCCGTTCTCGCGGTTCAAAGTTTATATTGTGGACGAGGTCCACATGCTGTCGACGGCGGCCTTCAACGCGCTGCTGAAGACGCTGGAGGAGCCGCCCTCCAAGGTTGTGTTCATCCTTGCGACGACGGATTTGCAGAAGGTTCCGGAGACCATCGTGTCGCGGTGTCAATGTTTTGCCTTTCGGCGGTTTGCCGTGGCGGAGATCGCGGGGCAGCTTGGCAAGATTCTCGATATTGAGCTGCCGAAACGGAACCTGACAGTCACGAGTGAGGACCGCGCGCAGATTCTCGACCTAATCGCGCGCAATGCCGAGGGCGGCATGCGCGATGCCCAGGTGGCGCTGGATCAGGTGCTGGTGCTGAGCCACGGCAAGATTGATTTGGAATCCGTGCGGCGGTTTCTTGGCGTGGTGGAAGCCGATGTGCTGGATCGGATTGTGGATTCGCTGCAGGAGAGGCATACCGAGGATTTGCTGCTGACCGTGGAGAAGCTGGTTGAAGGCGGGCAGGATCTCGAGCGGTTCACGAAGACGCTTGTGGAATACCTGCGGGACCTGCTGATTGCGCGAACAGCACCGGAGCGGCGGGAATTGCTCAATGTTTCTCCGGATCGCCATGCGAAAATCATCGAGCGGGCGGGCAAGGTTTCCGCCGCATTCCTGCTCAATGCCTCGTCAACGTTCCTGGGCCTGCTGGAGGAGATGAAGACGTCCAGCCAGACGCGCTTCCTGCTGGAGCTTGCCCTCATTCGCCTGAGCACCGTGGATGCGGTGGAGGACATTGACCGGATACTGTCGCGCATGCAGGACTTGGAAAAAGCGCTGGCTGGCGGAGCAGTGGTGCCCGCGGCGGCGACAAAAGCCACACCAACCCAGGCGAGGATGGTTGCGACGCCCGAACCAGAGAAGGCGCCAGTACCGGTTGCCGCGCCCGGAGTGGTTCAAGAACGAAAGCCAAATGTTGGGGCGGTACCGATCCCAGCAAATGCGGATGCGGCATCCGTGGTTGCGGAGCCGCGAGTGGTGGAAGCAGCTCCTGTTCATTCTGGATCGCCGATGTCTGCCGATGAGTTCATGGCCCAGTTGCGCGAGCGCACGGTTCAGCACAACCATTACCTTCACATCACACTGCTGGAGGCGCGAATCATTTCCTTCGATGGGTCCCATGCGGTTCTTGGTGTGAATCCATCGGATCGTTTTACTTTTGACCACCTGAATCGTCCGGCAAATCAAGAGACCCTTCGCACGGTCGCGCGTGATATTGCGGGCCGTGATGTGACCATTCGCATGCAGTTCCTGAATGTTGAGGTCCCGGCATCGGAGCCCCGGGTAGTGGCTGCTGCGGTGGCAGCTGCTCCGCCCGTGGCCGCTCCGCCGCCCGTGGTGAGCCAACCTGCTTTGGTTTCGCCTGTTACACCGGTGCCCTTGGAGGAGCAAAGCTTTGATGTCGTGGAGGACGAGGAGGTTTACTACTCGCCCGAGCTGCGCAAGGAAATGGAGAAACCGGTCAGCGGTAAGGCCATGGCGCAGTTGCTCGAGAAGAATGAGGAACTGCGGGAAATTGTGGACGTGTTGAAGAAGGTTTTTAAGGTCGAAGATTCACAGTTCAGTTATCGTTATCGGATGAGTTGAGGAGAATCAGATGTTTGACGTTAAGCAGATCCAGAAGATGCAAAAGGAACTCCAGGACCGGATGGGGAAGGTTCAGGAGGAACTGAAGACCAAGACAATCGAGGCCTCGGCTGGCGGTGGGATGGTGACCGCCGTGGCGAATGGAAACCAGGAATTGGTCGGGATCAAAATCAAGCCTGACGCCGTGGATCTGTCAGACTTGGAAATGCTTGAGGACCTGGTTGTTGCCGCTGTGAATCTTGCACTGGAAAAGGCCAAGGGCCTGAACCAGGAAGAGTACTCGAAGATTACCGGCGGCTTGAAGATTCCCGGGCTGTTTTAGCCCGCGAATCGCTTCATGACGGTCATCGCCTGAGCCAGATAACCACCCCCGAAGAGGAGCGCGTGGTTCAGCAGGTGATAGACGTTGTAAATCTCAAATCTGTCCCCATACCCGTCCTGCAGTGGATGCACCTCGCGGTAGGCCGCGCAGAATCTGGGTGAGAATCCACCGAAGAGTTGTGTCATGGCCAGGTCGGCCTCGCGATGGCCGTAATAGCAGGCCGGGTCGATCAGTGCAGGCAGGCCGTCGTCGGTTGCAAGGACGTTTCCACCCCAGAGATCCCCGTGTAGCAGGGATGGGGCCTCGGCGGTCGCCTGAAGGAGAGGCGTAACCCGTTCGGCGAATCGGGCGGCTGTCCTTCTATCGGTGGAGTCCATGGCGCGGGCGTTCGTAAGCAGGTTCAGCATGTGATTGAGCCGATGCTCACAAAAGAATTCCGGCCAGGATTTGGATGATGGATTGGGTTGCGGCGTCGGGCCGATGAAGTTGTCGTCTGAGAAACCAAATGTCTGGGAGGTGGCTGAGTGGAGCTTGGCCAGCCCTTGGGCAAGCTGGTCGTCGAATTCGCCGGAACGGGGCGTGACCTTGCCGGTGTTCGCGGCTTCCATCAGGATGAGAGGGGGGCAAAGGTCCGTGGCGTCGGCTACGCCGTAGACTTCGGGGATTCGCAGCGACGTGGCCGGGCGCATGGCCTTCAGGCCGGCTGCTTCACAATGGAACATGCGTGCGGGGGAGTTCCAGTTCCATTTCAGGAAAGCGAATCGGTCGCTGGAGAAGCGGAGAAGGGTGCCGTTGCTTATGCAGCCGCCCCCGACAGGAAATGCCTGCACAACCGATTCGTGCTGTCCCCGGTGTGCGGCCATGACGTTCTCGGCCGCACGCCGAAGGGGATCGGGGATCACGGAAGACGGTGTTGCCCGGCAATTTGATCGAGCAGTGCGTCGCAGGCCTGTTCCACCAGGTCGAGGACCAGTTCGAAGCCCTCCGGGCCTCCATAGTATGGGTCCGGCACAAAATCGTGGCTTGGGTTTTCCATATGCCGCATAAGCAGGGAAACGCGCGCCCGAGCCTCATTTGGCTGGATGCGTTTGATGTCGTGGAAATTGTCGTCGTCCATGGCGACGATGTAGTCAAATTCCACGAAGTCGCGCTTATGGATTTGGCGGGCGAAGTGCTCGAATCTGTAACCGCGTTTGGTGCCAGCGGCACGGATTCTTGGGTCGGATCGATCGCCGGAATGGTAACCAATGGTGCCCGCGCTGTCACAGATAATCCTGTCTGACAGTCCGCGTTGTGCGATGAGATGTTCCATGACTGCCTGCGCAGCAGGGGAGCGACAGATGTTTCCCATGCAGACGAACAGGACCTTCACGGTCTGGGTTGGGGCGGCTTCGCTCATGGCATCCAGGAGGGGCGGGCCTGACCGAAGACTGTCAGGGAGTCGGGCCACTTGAAGAACTTGGGTTCCACGAGGAGGACGTCCGCCGTCAACGGGTCGCAAGGCTCCGCGGATGGCGTTCGGACTTCGTGATACGGCAGCCCGCTGCGTGTTGCAGCCGAAGCGATATCCCGGGAGATGTCGTCCGAGAGAGATTTTAGTTTGTCGTGGGATGCACCATCCAGAATTAACCGCGCGGAGAGGCACTGGGTGGTGATGTCCTCGATTCCCCAGTCGGATAGGGGCATGAGGATGGTAGGGGACACGCCGTTGGCCGGTGCCGAAAGGGGGAAGTTCTGCGTTCCGAGAAGGTCATCGCCAGACAGCGCCAGTCGCACCTCCAGCTGACCATGGATTTCATGGGGTGTGTCATTGATGAGGGTAAAACCAATCTCACGGGTTGGACGGTCAGCATGTGTTCCGGCAGCAGTTGCGCGCCAGTCCGATGCGGGGTCAAAGGTGCCCACGGTCCGCCCGTTTTCCACGAGGTGCCCGGAGAGGAGCACCGGGGCAAAAAAGCGTGAGGCAAACTCGTAGGCCAGTTTCGGCCGGCGATAGAAGTCAATGAGGGACCAGCTTGCGGCAGGATACGCGTCGTTAAGTTGCCATATCAGCGCCCCTGCGGTGCGGAACTTGCGCCGGCGCCAGTGCTCCACGGCGCGGCGAAGGATCTCGGCCTGGATGCGCTGGGTGCAGTCGATCCAATCGGGCAGGGATTGGGGCAGAGGATACATGGCCGCCGCGTAACGGATGAGGCGCTCGTTCCCGGAAACCATGCGCTGGTGGTGAAGCAGTGCTGGCGAATCCAGTGAGTCGGCGCCGGGGGCAAAGGTTTGGATGGTTTCCATGGAGGGGAGGGACTGGAACCCGAATTCGCTGATAAAACGGCCCGTGTCCACCAGGTAGGCGTCGGGGGACTGCCAACCGGACCAGCAATCCCAATTGTGGCGGTCGCCGGATGCCATGTCATTGTAGTCGTTGCGGTCGCGCCCGAAGGGGCTCGACTGCTGGTAGGGTCGGGAGGGATCGAGTTCCTCGGCGAGGTCCTTCAGGACTGAGGACCACAGGGTTTCTCCGATGATCTTCTTTTCCTCGCCTCGGCGCAATTCCCCACGCTGGTGGAGCCACTCGTTCTCGTTGTTGCCGCACCAAACAAGCACGGAGGGGTGGTTTCTCAGGCGGCGGATCTGGTACTCGGCTTCGAGTTCCACTTCCTCCACAAACTCGCGGTAAGTGGGGTAGGCTGCGCAGGCAAACATGAAGTCCTGCCACACGAGGATTCCCAGATCGTCGCAAAGATCGTAGAAGATATCCTTCTCGTAAAGGCCGCCTCCCCAAACGCGAAGGCAATTCATGCCGGCCCTTGCGGCGGCACCGACCAAATGCAGGTAATCCTCATCCTGAATCATGCCCGGCAGCATTGAGGCCGGAACCCAGTTGGCTCCCCGGCAAAATACTGGTACACTATTGATCAGCGGAACAAACGACTCGCCTTCGGCATCCTTTTGGCGACGAATCTCGGTTTTTCGGAGAGCCGTATTTGTATTGGAAGTAGCCGAAACCGGCTTTCCGGTACGATCCTCGCCGGAAAGGCTGAACTTGAGTGTGTATCCGGATCGTCGTCCGAGACCGAGGGGCCACCAGAGGCGCGCGTTGCGGATGCGGAAACTCATGCGATGTGTGGCTGTACCCACGCCCAGCGATACGGGGGCGGTGGCGCGGGCCACGGGCTCGGCGCCGCCAGGTTCCCAGATTTCCCCCACGAGGATGGCTTTGCATTTCCTGCGTGTGGAAGTGTCAATTTGGATGACGACAGCGGCCCATTCGGTCGTTTCAGCGCCTGGGGCCACGGGAGCCATGTCCCGCACGTAGGCAAAGGCGGACTCCAATTCCACAATCCTGCGGTGTTCCAGGCGAGGAGAGGAAAGCAGGGAGGCGCTGCTGAGGCGGTTGGCCCAATCCCAACCGGTGAGGCATTGGGTCCTGCGGGCAAAGACTCGGGGGGTGTCGAATCCGCTGGGAAGCTGTCCGTGCGCACGCTCCAAGGCGGAGTTTACGAGCTTGGCGGAACGAATGTAGATAATCAGTTCGTTGGGACCGGGGATAAGGCATTGGTCAACGAGAAAGCTGCGTTCGCGGAATTGATTCTCGGTGCTGCCAAGTTTTGACCGGTTGAGATAGACTTCCGCCCAACAGTCCAGATTGTTCAAAACAAGGGAGATACCAACGTCTTCTTCGAGAAAATTTTCAGGAACCTCAAATTGCGCGCGAAACACCCAATCTGCGTTTTCCACCCAAGCGACTGCTGCGTCGTTAAAGGCAATCATGGGGTCGGGAATTGTGCCGGTGACGTGCAGGAGTGAGAGGATGTCGGAGGGGGCTGCAATCTCGGTCCATTCCCATGCAGTGGCGTCCTCCACGGGAATCGCTTCGCCGATGGCGCGGTGGGGTTGCTGGCTGATGGCCCACGAAGCGCCCTGCTGGTCAAGAGTCAGTGCAGGGCTCATGGTTGACAATCCAGAATCAGGTTTCTCATCATCATGAAGGGGAACACACCGCCTTTAGTGTTGGTTTGTCAATAGCGATGTAAGTTCAATAAAGTGAACGGCTAAGCAGGTCCGGTTCGTAACCCTTCGACAGCCATCCAATGCTTCATAAGAGCATTGCAAGCTGCCTCCGCGGTAACGCACAACATCGTGTAATTGGCCGGGAGACTGGCATGTTCAGCAGCGGTGAGGCCATTTGTTGGGCTAATGATGTGACCGTGCAATTCCTGATCGAAAAACGCGCCCCATCGGAGCGGGTTGCTGGGCCCATAGATAGTGAAAGTCGGGGTCCCAATCGACATGGCAATGTGTTTAGGTCCTGAACAGGGGCCAATCGCCAACGCTGCACTTCCAAGCAAGCTTACCAACTGATTTATATCGGTTTGGCCGCAGAGATTAAAGCAAAGTTTCAGGCTGGCTTTTGTGAGCAGGCCTTCCAACTCCTTGGTGGTTTCGCGCGAGGTTCCGACAAGCGCCACTGCCAATCCCAAGTCCTGTTCGCAAGTCTGCGCAATGCGAATCCACCGGTCTAATGGCCAGGTCTTCATAGGTAGTTCCGATTCCATGTGGATGGTTGCAAAGCGCTGCCCAAAGAGGGAAGGAAATCGAGTCTTCAGGTTCGCCTGAATCCCAGGATCAGGATTCAGCGATGTGGCCTCAATTTGTTTGTTGGAGGGCCAGGGGACGATCAGTTCGGCGAGGTTGAGAATCTCGTGCCGGTCGTAATGCTTGGGGATCACCCTGGCGGCGAGGGAGTAGTCGCGGGGGCGGAGAAACCCGACGTCCCCGTCGAAGGTGATGGCTTTCCGGCATAGCATCCCACGCCACAGGTCCGGTGTGCCGGAATGATAATACGGCACGAAGACCACCTCAGCATCGTTGGCAGACACCTCCACTTCCCGACCTCCAACCAAGGTACTGATATTCGGCGGCAAACCCTGAAGCAACTCGGGGAACTGCGTCCAGACCTGGATTTTGGCTTGGGGAAATGTGTGGGCGAGTTGGTGAAGGGGAGGGCGCAGAAGAACCGTATCGCCGACGAAAGTCGGTGCGGCAATGAGCAGGTGTTCGGGACTTGAGGGGATTGCAAGAGGGGACCGCAATGCATGTCGGACACGGTGAAGAATGCGACCGGCCTTCTCCCGGGTCACTTGAGTGAGGCCTGCCATTGCAGCGACAACTCCTGTGGGCTGACCAGCGGCTTCGGCATAGGCGCGCTGGCGCTGCGACCATACATGTGCCTCGACAATTCCAGCGGGGAAACGGGCCAACTTCAAAGGTGAAAGAATCTGCCGAAAGAGAACTGCCCAGCTTTCCCGGGCGGCTTCCTTGGGGGAAATGGCACGATGGCCCCTTGTCCAGGCGGCGGCGCCGTCCGCCCGTGCCCGATTCCGTATGTACTCAAGCTGAAATCGGTCCGCCGGAATTCTGTGCATGACGGGATTACTGGTAAGCAATCGGGTCCGAATTCCCGCAATGCGCGCCCTTAGCCACCAATCAGCGTCCTCGCGCCCGCCGAGGTAAATCTGCTTCGAGGAAAACCCGACCTTGGTTTCCGAGAAGGGAATGGTGTCAAAGATCTCCCGGCGAACAGCGAGATTGGCGGTCGCGGGATAGTAATCGGGAAGTCCCGCGAGAACGCCTGGTGTTGAAAGGCCCACAGTCCAGGATAGCTCCGGGGTCCACCACCAAGGGTATTCATATTGTTCACCAGGAAGAACAGGCCCGCCAAGCGCATCGGCCTCCTTCATGCCACTGCGAATATTGGCAAGCCAATCCGCCGGGGGGAGGCAGTCGTCGTCAATGAAGGCAACGATTTCTCCGTCGCAGGCGCGAATCGCTATGTTGCGGGCAGTCGCAAAGTCCGTATCGCTGTCGATTTCGATGGCCTTGATGGGTGGCGGCTGGGATTTGAGCCACTGCCTTGTTCCATCACTTGATCCAGTATCGGCGATTACAATTTCGTCGCCGAGTTTGAGTTGGGGTTTCAGCGCCGTGATGCAATCTTTTAGCAGGGCCAATCGGTTGCAGGTCAGTATGGCAATGCTGGCGTTCACGGTGTGCCGGATACGGGGCCGTGGTTGGTGAATTGGGAGAGGATGTCACTGTCAGTGACCCTTATCCCGAGACCTAACCGGCGGGCGCGTTCGAGCGCAATCGTGGAAATGGAACCCATCGCGTGGAGCAAGCCCTTGCCCGTCAATCTTGCCAGACCTTTGGATGCAAGACCCTCCGCGAGAGCGCGGGGCAAAGTCCCGAGATGTTCCCTAAGAAGTTTCTTCTCGGTGAGGTTAAGCCATAGGAACTGAAAGTAATTCCTTCGGCGTATCATTCCGATGTAATCATTGCCGTGGGCGCGCTTCATGGAACCTTCGCCGAGATGGTGGGCAACGGCCCGTGGATTGTAGAGGTTTTGCCAACCGCATTTCAGCGCGAGGTAGGAGACGTCGTAATCCTCCCAATAGCCCGGTGAAAATATGGGCTGAAATCCTCCAAGACGGAGAAACTCCGTACGGCGAAAAGCGCCTGACCCGCCCTGAACAAACATCGTGGGGCAGAGGGTGGGGGAGTCCTGAAACATGAGTTCCATGTTTCCGTTTTGCCATCTGGCCGCCATGTTTAGATGATTGGGTTCCTGGTTGGCCCAATCCACAGTCTTACCGGAAACTCCGAAAACCTTCCCGTCGCTCAGCAGAGGTTCGACCAGCTCGCCAATCATTCCGTGTTGGGGCACCAAGTCATTATTGAGCAGAACAAGAATGTCCCCCGACGCTTCCCGGGCGGCCGAGTTGACGTTTTCGCCAAAACCAAGGTTTGACGCGCGCCGAATCAGGCGGACTGACTTAAAATCCCTCTCGATTACGTCGGGGCTTTTGTCCCTGCTGGCATCGTCCGCAAGAATTAACTCAAAGGAGTGGCCGCTTGCATGGGCGGAGGTCAGTGTTGCGGCTATGCAACGCGCAATAAAAGCTTCGCCATCCCAGTTTGGAATGACGATGGAAATCCTTGGCGCGGTAGTCATGGCAGTGGTTATGACGACGCCAGCTTGGAGTTCAATTCAAACTTTTGATACGAATGTCCCGACATAAGCGTGAATCCCCCCATATTATCGGGGAGATACGCAAGGCGCGCGAATTCTCAAAGCAACTTGTTCGCTGGTTCCAAAAGCACAAACGACCAATGCCGTGGCGCGAAACGCGCGATCCCTATGCGATCCTCGTGTCGGAGGTCATGTTGCAGCAGACTACGGTGGCGGCGGTTCGGGGCTATTACGACAGGTTTCTGGCCCAATTCCCAACCATTGCCGACCTTGCAAATGCAAAGGAGGACGAGGTCCTGTCTGCATGGGCCGGACTGGGATACTACAGGCGCGCGAGGAACTTGCAGGCGGCTGCCTGCGCGGTGATGCAGCGGCATGCTGGCGTTTTTCCAGCCGACTTTGAGGAAATTTTAATGCTGCCAGGTGTCGGTCGCTACACTGCCGGCGCGGTCGCCTCTTCGGCATTTGGTCAATCCCGGCCGATCGTGGAGGCCAATTCGGCGCGGGTTCTTGCCCGTCTGTTTGCCGTGAAGGAGTCCCTAAAGGGAGGCGCAGGACTCAAGGCACTTTGGCAGTACTCCGCGGAATTGCTACCGGATCGCAATGCACGCGACCACAACTACGCACTGATGGAACTCGGGTCGCTGGTTTGCACTCCTAAGAATCCGGCGTGCACGGAGTGTCCGGTGCTGACCTATTGTGAGGCGCACCGGCTCGATCTTGTCGCACAGATTCCGCGGGTGGAACCCAAACCTGAGAAGATCGCCAGGGCCTTTGCTGGGGCCATTGTAAGGCACGCCGAAAATGTCCTCATTCGTCGCATTCCAGCGGGGGAGTGGCATGCCGGCCTGTACGAGTTTCCCAAGGTCGAGATCGAGCCGTGGGCTTCGGAGAGCAAGGGCCAGGACGACTTGAAGAACCACATAAGCCAGGTTGCGGGTCCGGTCAGCAAACTTGAGCGGCTGTCGGACATCCGGTTCACCGTGACGGTGCATTCCGTGACACTTCGAGTCTTTGATATGAAAGTGTCTCGTCGGCGCTCACCAGCTCCCGGATATTTCTGGCTGCCGGTTTCAGAAATTGAAAAGCTTCCCCTAGGATCCCCACAGAAAAAAGTCCTTAACCTGTTGAAATCGCCGCCTGAGTGGTTCGAGGTGGAGCCATGAATCCTACACAAGACCTAACCGTAGAGGCCGTCCTTCAGGACAGGGCCAACGTTCTTGACCTAAAACTGGTGTCGGGAAGCAGCGGCTTGGCGAACCGGATCAACACACCGGAGCTGACGCGTCCCGGCCTGGCATTCGCCGGCTTCTACGAAGTCTTCAGCCATGACCGCGTGCAGATACTTGGAAACACGGAGATGTCCTACCTGCGAAGCCTGAGCCACGAGGAGCGTCAGCGACGACTTGCAGAGACCTTTCGATTCAAGATGCCCTGCATCATAATCACCAACGGCCACTCGGTTCCCGATGAGATTACGAAGCTCTCCGAGGAGGCGTCGATCCCGGTGTTGGTGACAAGTCTCCCGACAACGCGACTTGTGAGCCAGTTGAACGGATGGTTGGAGCGTGTGTTTGCCCCGGTCATCAATATCCACGGTGACCTCCTTGACGTTTATGGAATGGGAACGCTTATTCTCGGTGGCAGTGGAGTCGGGAAAAGCGAATGCGCCCTCGAACTTATTGAGCGCGGCCACCGATTGGTCGCGGACGATGTCTGCATCCTGCGGCGTATGTCGAAGGAAGATCTCGTGGGCCGAAGCTCCGACATGCTGAAATACCACATGGAAATCCGCGGCTTGGGAATCCTGAACATCGAGATGCTTTTCGGGGTGGCATCGGTGGTGGACGAGAAGCGGCTCGACTTGATTGTTCAATTGGAGAAATGGGATGATACGGTGGAGTATGAACGCCTGGGTATTGATGACCGGTATCACACGATTCTCGATGTCGAGGTTCCAAAGTATATCATTCCTGTGCAGCCGGGCCGAAACAATTCCATCATGGTGGAAATGGCGGCCCTGTCGCAGCGCCTGAAGAACCGGGGAATCAATCCGGCCCTGATGATGGAGGCGCAGCTGACGAACGCCATGAACAGCCTGATGCAGGGCGGAAAGGGGCCGGGGCTCCTTTAGAGTCCGGCACCTGCGATGTTTTTCTCCTCCCTCCGCGCGCTGGCGCTCTTATCACTGGTATTTGCCATGACCCGGATTGTGCCGGCTGCCAATAACAGCCCGATGCAAGGCCAACAGGCTATCGTTGGTCGCAGTGGCTGGATCAAGGTTGGCCTCCAATCCGTTGTCCGGAAACAACAGGTGGGCCTGCCTGTTGGCGGGCGCATACTGGACGGACTGGACAAGGAACTCGGGCGGCTGACCAAGGGCAGCAACGTCTTTGTGGATGGTTCCGCCGGAGGTATCATTGTCACAACCTCCAATGGGCGAATTGGGCCGCTGAATTCTGTAACCATTGAACCGCTGTCGCCGTCGGCGGGCGGCTACTTTGAGTTGCCGTCCGGTCGCTACAGGGGGCGTTGCCTTATGGTGTCCCGCGGCAGTGGCTTTCAGATCATCAACCACCTGCAACTGGACGACTGGTTGCGAGGCGTCCTGCCAGCCGAGATTGGCGACGAGGCGCCTCTTGAAGCGCTAAAGGCGCAGGCAGTGGCCGCGCGGTCTGAAGCGGTCCGGAAACTGGTTCGTCCACCTCATGCTGATGCAGGGTTCGATTTCTGCACCGGCGTTCACTGCCAGGCTTACAAGGGAATGAAAGAAGAAGTCCCTGCGGCAAACCAAGCGGTGGACGAGACGTTTGGGATCGTCCTAATCGCAAACAATGAGGTCATTGATGCCGTTTACCATAATGTTTGTGGTGGAACTACGGGTTCACCGGATGAAGTTTGGGACAGCAAACCTGAGGCGTGCCTGACGCCAGTTTACGACCGGGCCAAAGGCCAAGCGCCCGTCAACCTTTCCGGTGAATCTGCCATGAACCAGTTCCTGAACTCAAACCTTGGAGACTACTTCTGCAATCCGGCCCAGCCGGGTTATCCGAACTACGCGAAAAAGTATTTCCGGTGGCAGAAATCCATGTCCGGGGATGAAGCTGGCAGGCGGGCTGGAGTTGGCCGCCTCAAGGATATCCAGGTCGTTGATCGCCGTCCCAGCGGCCGGGTCAGGAAACTGCGGCTGGATGGTGATCGGGGCAGCAAGACTATCGAAAAGGAACTTCCCATTCGTAATGCGTTTGACCTGTGGAGCGGTGTCTTCGTGGTCCGGACCGAGCGGTCTGGAGGTTACATCCAGACCGTCGAGTTTGTCGGGGCCGGGAACGGCCACGGCGTGGGCCTGTGCCAGATGGGAGCTCGAACCATGGCCAATCTGGGTTTCAAGTACGACCAGATTGTGGCCCATTACTACCCCGGATCGCAGCTCAAGCGAATCTATCGCCCCTGATTTTGGGGCAATGTCTTGTAAATAATTTCGGTTGCTAATCTAATTGGCTCGTGGTGGTTTCGATGTCAGTAAGTGATTATCCGACAGGGGAGTCAGGATGACAACTGAAGCGAAGCAGGACCGAACACTTGAGGGGATCCTCGGCCACCTGAGGTCCTACCTATCCCTGCGTGAGCAGCAGGCGATACGAATCAATCCGCGGGTTGCCAACGTGATCGACGACATTGCGTGGACCCAATTGACCAACCTTAGAATGGTGATGGAGAAGACCCGTGCTTTTGGGCCCGAACGTTTGAGGGTGGCGGATATTCTCGCGAGCGATGACGAGAACAAGCGCCGTTCGCTGTTCCACCACAGCGACCAGAATTCCATCCTGTTCGAAGTCATGAATCGCGCCGACGACCAGGGAAAACGCAAGGTGTCGGAATGGCCCATTCATGACATGAGAACACTTTTCAAGGCACTGGATCCGTCTCTGGAAATGATCGTCGAGTTGATCCAGCATTGGTTGCTGTGGGACTTGCCGGATGCTGCGGATGCCTTTGTGTTTGACGAGCAAATTGCCCGTTGTGGTTACCTGCGATCGCATGACCTTCCTGAAGAATTCCTTGGGCAGTATCGGCTGATTCTTGGCAAGAAGGCCGACGACCCGGTTAGTGCCAGTGAGGTGCTTCAGTTTGAACTGGCCCGTTTAGACCGCATCCTGAACCACTTCCTTGCCCGGCGGGCTGAGGAAGAATCCTTCCAGATGATCATCAAGCGCGACGAGGAAACCTACAGCGCGGCCAACCAGGAGATCCTGCTGATCGCGAAGCACCTGAAGGCGTTGGAGCACGTTGAGAAGTCAGACGGGCCGATTGAGCAGCAATACATTGATTACTATTCGCAGTCGCTCCAGTGCGCGCCGGATGACGTCACGAAAGAACGAATGCTCGATTTCGAGCAGCGCGTGGTGGCCGACCGAAAGAAGATGCTGCACCAATTGCTGGCCGATGACCGATTTCTCGGGGAGCCCTACGACTACAAGAAATGGCAGGCCGGACAATTCAAGACGCGCCATGCGGCTGAGCATGCACGGTGCGAAGAATTCCTGAAGGCCCATGCACCGCAGCAGAATGTTGCGGAACCTGTGGCGATCCAGATGGAGGTGGACCACCCGGCGCCGCATTAACCTAAAAGGGGGTTATGCAGCGCGGTTGGAAATCTCCACGGCCTTTTTGGCCCCTTCACTCATGGTCGCGGCGGAAATGAGCGACGAGCCCTTGAGCATATCGCGGGCTTTCTCCTCATTGGTGCCGGAGAGGCGGATGACGATGGGGGTGTTCCAGTCCGGCAGGTTCTTCAGGGCGATCAGGATGCCCTCCGCCACGAGATCGCAGCGGACGATGCCGCCGAAGATGTTGAAGAAGATCGTGTTGACCTTGGGGTCGCTCACGATCAGGCGCAATGCGTCGGTCACCTGCTCAGCCTTGGCTCCGCCGCCGATATCCAGGAAGTTGGCCGGCTCGCCGCCAAAGTGCTTGACGATATCCATGGTGCCCATGGCGAGGCCGGCGCCATTGACGATGCAGCCGATCTTGCCGTCCAGCTTCACGTAGTTTAGCTTCAGGCGGCGCGCCTCGCGCTCCAACGGGGCCTCTTCGGCCTCGTCGCGCATTTCGGCGATGTCGGGGTGGCGGCCAAGGGCGTTGTCATCGAAGTTCATCTTGGCGTCGGCGGCGATCACTTCCTTGGCGCCGGTGATGACCAGGGGATTGATCTCCGCGAGGGAGCAATCCTTCTCCATGAATGCCTTGTAGAGCCCCTTCACGATCCCCGCGAAGTCCTTCATGCCCTCCTTGGGGATGTCGACGAAATAGGCCATTTCCCGCACCTGATAGTCGGTCAGGCCCAGCAGTGGCTCCACCGGCACAAAGAGGATCTTCTCTGGTGTGGAGGCGGCCACTTCCTCGATGTCCACCCCTCCGGCGGCGCTGGCCATGAAGACGGGCATCTTGCGGGCGCGATCCACGATGATACCGAGGTAGATCTCGCGCTGGATGTCCACGCCCTGCTCGATGAGCACCTGCTTGACGATCTCGCCCTTGATGTTCATCTTGAGGATCTGCTTTGCGAGGGGACGCACTTCCTCGATGGTGTGGGCCAGCTTGATGCCGCCCGCTTTACCGCGCCCACCCACGAGCACCTGGGACTTCACGACCAGCGGAAAGGTGGCACCCTTCGCGACCATCTTCTTGGCAACGGCCTCGGCCTTGGCTGGCGTCGCGGCAACATCCCCGTTTGGTGTGCGAACCCCGTAGTTGCGAAGGATCGCCTTTGCCTGATACTCATGAATCTTCATCGTAAATGTCCCGTCAAGTTCTGGATGTGGTAGTGTTGGTTAAGCTGTCTCAAATCAGGCAACAAGGTTGGCGACCAAATCGCCAACTTCGGTCGTGGAATAGCCCATCTTGCCAGCCGCGAGGCTCTTCAGTTTCTTGCCCGTGACCTCCATGATGGCCTGTTCGATTCGCGCCGCCGCCTCGGTCTCGCCGAGGGTGTCGAGCATCATCTGGCCGGCGCCGATGGCTGCCAGCGGGTTGATGACATTCTTGCCCGTGTACTTGGGTGCGCTGCCACCGATGGGTTCAAACATCGAGACGCCACCGGGGTCGGGATTGATGTTGCCGCCGGCCGCGATGCCCATGCCGCCCTGAATCATGGCGCCGAGGTCCGTGATGATGTCGCCGAACAGGTTTCCGGTGACGATCACGTCGAACCACTCGGGATTCTTGACCATCCACATTGTGGTGGCGTCCACGTGGGCGTAGTCGCGCTTAATGTCCGGGTAATCCTTCTGGCCCATTTCGTGGAAGGCGCGCTCCCAAAGGCCATAGATGAACGTCAGGACGTTGGTCTTGCCGCAAAGGGTCAGGGTCTTGGCCTTGTTGCGCCGGCGGGTGAGGTCAAACGCATACTTCAGCGCGCGATCCACGCCGAAGCGGCTGTACACGGCCGTCTGGGTGGCCACCTCATTGGGGGTGCCGATGTGGACGTTACCGCCCATCCCAGCGTAAAGATCCTGGGTGTTCTCGCGAACCACCACGAAGTCGATGTGCTCCGGGCCCTTGTCCTTGATGGGGGTCTCGACACCCGGGTAGAGCTTCACGGGGCGCAGGTTGATGTACTGGTCCAGCTCGAAGCGGAGGCGGAGAAGGATGCCCTTCTCGAGGATGCCCGGCGCCACGTCCGGGTGGCCAATGGCGCCGAGGAAGATGGCGTCAAACTTCCGCAACTCGTCGGAGGCATTGTTCGGGAGAACCTCACCGGTCCGCAGGTAGCGGTCGCCACCGAAATCGAACTCCTGATAGTTCAGCTTGAAATCGAACTTCGCGGCTGCGGCGTCGAGGACCTTGATTCCCTCGCGGACAACCTCTGGGCCGGTGCCGTCACCGCCAAGAACTGCAATGTTATACGACTTTTTAGGGCTCATGAATTCTTCCAATTCCTTAGTGAAAACGCCCCGCCAGAACATTGGCGCGAGCGGGGCTTGTCAAAGCCAAAAAATCGGGGTGTCCGAGTATGGGAACCCCCTCAGTTGAATGAAATGCAAGGGGGGAGGGGGAGGGGGGGGGTAATTTTCATTTATGCGGGTATTTTCCTCCAAGTGCTGTGGTTGGAATCTTTGACGGCTCTCAAAAAATCGTGCGGATTCTTTGCGATTTTTCGTTATTTCGGGGCGGTGGTGGTTGGCGTGGATGGATTCTGTAAATGGGTTCACAGTCGAGCAAGCGGGCGGACAAGAGGATGTCAGGTTGAAGCTCCCTTTTTGGAAAGTGGAAGGGAATATGGCACAGGAGGATTGGCTTTGCCTATTCCCTTACGACCTCTAAGAACCTCTTCTGGACCCATGAAGTAGGAAGGGGAGTCGGTTTTCTGGCACCCCTCCCAAGGTGCGATGGAAAATTCTTCGTTCCCGGAGGTCTTTGACCTCCGGCTACTGTCTTGCAACCCTCCGGGTTGCTTGGAGGCCATCGGAAGTCGCTGCACGGTGCCATAAAGTAGTTGTCTGGGTATGGCTTCCGTAAAGGAATTTGTGGCGTAGGCTCTACGCCTGCTGCTGTTCCAGTTCCACGCTGACTCGGGATATGTTGGCAGGAAAGATCACCATGCGATCATTGAGCCGGACGCTGTGATCGGTTTCCAGCGCTGCAAGAACTTTGCTGGGCAGGTGCCAGTGGATCTCGCGGGGGGGGACTCTCCAGCGGGCTTCGAGGGTGAGCGCGGCGCTGTTGTCGTGAAAATCTGCCCGGACTGTCACCATGCCGAAGTTTGTGGGGGCGTTTGAGATGCCGACGTGTTGGTCCGCTTTCTGCCATTCGGGGGGCAGGAAGGGGGTCACTTCCAGCACGTCCTGATTCTCCCTCAGGATGAGGTTCCGCAGTAGCAGTACCCACTGGGCATTGGCCGGGCCGTGGTGGCCTTCGCCGCGGGAGCCGCCGCGGGTGCGGGGGTGAATGACTTCCGGCCAGCACCAGGTGGGGGAGGCAAGGCGCTGCAGTTGGGGGAGCAACTTCAGGCCCAGAGGATTGCGGATGGAGAGGAGGGCGCGGCACAGGACCATGACGGTGTCGGGGCGCACCTCACCGTTCAGCGCTGATTCGCCAAGGGAATCAAGGATTCGGCGCATCCACGGCGACTCTTCGGGCGGGAACAATTCCAGGCTGGCATCCGTGACATTCCAGGCCATGCCTGCGTCGGGGCGGCGCCGGGGGGCGGCGGGAAGGAGATGGTGCGGGCTGAACTCCACATCCCGATTGATGGCCTCATTCAGGTCGCGGAGGTAGGCGTCATAAATACTTTGGAACAACCGGGCATCGGGGCCAAGGCCCAGCGCATCGGCGGCCCCGGCGGCGGCCTGCACGGCCCGGAGGGACCAGAAGTTATCATAATAGTTGAAATCATTCGGATGGGAATGGTCGGGACTGAATCCCGCCGGCAGGAGGCCCTTTGGTTTTCGGCGGGAGAAGCTGACTTCATTGCGCTTCTTCTCGATCCAAACGACGCCGCGCTTGATGGCGGGAAGGAGCTGCTCCAGCAGGGGAGTATCGCCATGGAGCCGGCAGTAATCCGCAATGGCGCAAATGGCCTGGCCAGTAGATGCCCATTCGCCCTTCCGGGCACAGAAATATCCGTTCTTCCATTGCTTGAGGGGGTAGAACTCCAAGTTGTGGCGGACTTCCTTGGGATAGTTGAGAATGGCGAGCGCCTGTAGCATGGCTTCGCCATTGGCGAAGGACTGGGTGTGGCCCGAAGTCGGGCCCGTCGTGATCTCGTGACCGTCGTTCAGGAGCAGCACGGCCGTCTTGCTGGCTTCGAAGCTTTCCACCAATCGGGGATCGGGGAGCTGGATGGTGGTGCCGGCGTCGCGCTTTTCCTGCCACTCCTCCGTGGCTTTGTCGCGCGATCGCTGCAGTGCATCCGGCGTGAAGGGGGAGAATTCGAAAAAGCGGGGATTCATTGGTTCAAGGGGAAGAACGGCGAAAACTGTTTCAGTGGCTCCGGGTTCCAGATGTAAGCGCCAAACGCTGGCGCCCGTGGCCAGACCCACGGGACAATGGATGGCATTGTCCTCGGTCTCGTCGTCGAGGTAAAAGGCGGCATCGCCGCGCTCGTGGTTGGAGGCTATGGAGTAATCCGGGCGAAGGGGGAAGTAGCAGGCGACCTGCGCCTCGACATTCCAGAATCCGCGGGTGTTGTAGGCGAGGTTGTGGACGAGACAAACCCCCTCCGGGTTCGCGGGGCGAAGGGAGTGGATGAGGGCGGGGGAGAGGGGGGCATCGGAGGAATTGGTGATCCGTGTTGTTTGCACAAGGTAGTCGTTGGCCTCGTGTCGAAAGGCCCATGCCTGGATCTGTAAGTCGAGGCCATGGAAGGCAAATTCAGTTTGAACGCCCGGGGGATTGGTCGTGGCGCGTTGCGAGACTTGATGGCTATGGAGGCGTGAGGGAAACAGAGTCTCCCCATTGATTTCCAGAAAAGTGTCAAGGCTCCACTGCCCGGGCCAGGGCGTCACCAGACCGCGCGGGTCGACAATGGCTTCGCGACGCCCGCCGAGGGTTCCGACGGCGGTCCAATTTCGGTTCGTGATGTTTCCCGAGGTGGCGCTTGCATGAACGGGCACGAAGGCTTCGGAGCGCGGATCGCGCTGCTGCTCGATCCACCAGGGCCAGATCCAATCGCCGTTGAGCGCCAGGGCGCGGCCCTGGAAGAGGCCACGCAGGTATCCCTCGACATCGGCGGCGACACGGTCCGGGGAGACGGAAACCTCCGAAGCGCGATTCAGCCGGGAGTTGGCATCAAGGAATTCCCCACCACGGTCGGCGTTGAAGTGCTCCCTCAGAAAGGCAAGGATGTGCTTGAGATACATCATGGCATTGGGCCTGACGGCAGAGGCGGGCTGTCTCTACCGGAAGGGGCAGGCGAAATTCGCCCCTGCTCGGCTTGCTTGACTCGGGCTCGATGGCATTTGCTAATGGGAAGCATGTTCAATGGATACGGCAAACCGGGCAAAGCGTCAATAGTTGGGATATTCTGTGCAGTGGTGACGATTCTGTCATTTTCATCACGGGCGATGGCCGGCGATCCGGCTGTGACCAGCGCAACCGGCGCAGTGATTCCGCCGCCGGGGACGACTGAGACCCTTTCCCTGGATGAACTTTCCACACTCACGTTGGCGGACCTCGTAACGACCCGCGCCCTAAAGGCCGAGCGGGAGAAGTTCCTGGGCAGGATGAAGCGGGAGAAGATCGAGAGTGTTCTCCCCGCAGGGCTGACCTCTGCCACGCTGGACAAATGGGATGATGCGCTATGGGTCATCAAACTCCTCTACTTGCGCAATGAAATGACCAGTCAGGCACTGGCTGCCTCGCTGGCGGCGTATCCGCAGATGGATGAAGCCTTGCAGCGGGTCACCCTGGAGACGGCGTACGCTGTCTATGGGCGTGAGTTTACGACGGATGTTTTGAGGATTGCTGAGATCACGACCTCCCCCAAGCACTTTGCGATGTGCGCCCACTATGCGAACCGGGCATTGGATAATGCCGATTGCCGGACAACGTTGACAGACCTGATGAAGCTGCGCTTTCCGGATTGGAGCACGACACCCATCCTCGTGATGCTTGAGCATGACTTGCGTGTGGATGCCGCCACGGAAATCAAGTCCCGCCCCGCCATGGCAGATTTGTTCGCGCACAAATTACCTGGCGATACTCCGGTCATCTTCAGCTTGCAGCGGCGTAATCGCGAGTATCCGGGGATGGCCCTGGTGCGGCTGCCGGACGGGAAATTTGTGCGGCGTCCGGACGGGAGCATTTTCGCCGTCTCGCACCTCGCGTTCTCCCAGTCAAATTTGCCCGGCTATATCACCAACGGCAATACGCCCGAGGGTCTTTTCACGATTGTGGGGTTGGACCGGACAAAGAATCTTTTTATCGGGAAGACTCCATTTTTCGCGACGGAGGTCCCCTTCGAGGCGCCGCTGGATCGCTACTTTCATAATGCGACGCTGAAGGGTCAAGTCTGGTCGCTGGAGTGGTACCTGGGAGCGTGGCCGGTTTCCTGGCGCGATTACTTTCCGGTTCGGGAGGCGTTTTACGCAGGTCAGGCCGGCCGCAGCGAGATGCTTTCGCACGGCACAACTATTGATCCTGCTCCGTATCGGGCGAAGCCGTACTATCCCAACACGCCGTCCATCGGGTGCCTGACGGCGAAGGAGATTTGGTCGCCCGAGGATGGGCATGCGCTTGTCAGCGACCAGCTTTCGCTGATCAAGGCTTTCATTTCGAGCGGCATGACGTATGGTTACCTGATAGTGGTGGACCTGGATTCCTCGCGCCGCCCGGTGGTGCTGGAGGATGTGCTGATGGATTTGCTCGCTGCGGAGGGACGGCCCCATGAGACTAAAGATGCCACGAAATAAACTAGCTCGAATGCGGCAGTAGGGGACCATGGACAAACAGCTTCGAATTGGGATCGCCTGCTTCCCAAGTGTCGGGGGAAGCGGCGTGGTGGCCACCGAACTGGGCCGTGAACTGGCCAGGATTGGGCACAAGATCCATTTTATCAGTAACCAAGTGCCCTTCCGCCTCGATCAGCCAGAGTTCTTCGAGACCATTTACTACCACGAAGTGGAGTCGGTACGCTACGAGGCGATGTCGGCCCAATCCTATGGGTTCGAGCTGTCCTCGAAGATGATCCAGATTGCCATGGATGAGAAGCTCGATTTGCTGCACGCGCACTATGCCGTGCCCATGGCCATCAGCGGGATTCTTGCGAAAGAAGTCCTCAAACCGCGTAACCTGCGGATTGTGACGACGCTTCACGGGACGGATATCACGCTTGTGGGGCGGGCGCCGTCTTTTTTCCCGCTGACCAAGTGGGCGATCGAGCACAGCGATGCAGTCACCACAGTTTCGAACTGGTTGCGGGAGCGGACCTACGAGGAGTTCGAGGTCGATAAGCCCATTCACGTCATCCACAATTTCGTGGATACCGTGCGGTTCGCGCCGGGGCGCAGCCGCTGCCATCGTGCGCACTTTGCGCGGCCCGACGAAAAGATCATCATGCACCTGTCGAACTTCCGCCCTGTGAAGCGAATCCAAGATGTAGTGCGCACCTTTGCACGCATTGTTGAGAAGGTTCCTGCACGGCTTTTGCTGATCGGCGATGGGCCCGAGCGGGAGCACTGTCTGGACCTGGCGCGCAATCTCGGTGTGATGGATCGCACCTATTTCCTCGGGAAGCAGAATCTCATCGAGAACTACTTTGCGATTTCGGACCTGTTTCTGTTTCCCAGCGAATACGAATCGTTTGGTGTGGCGGCTCTCGAAGCCATGAGCACGGAGGTGCCCGTTGTTGCGACGCTTGGGAGCGGGCTGTCCGAGGTTGTGGAGGACGGGAAGACTGGCTTTCTGCGGCCTGTGGGGGACATTGAGGGCCTGGCAGAAGCCAGCGTGAAGATCCTGACCGATGCTGTCCTTGCCAAGTCCATGGCTGACGCGGGGCGTCGGCGCGCGACCAACTGTTTCCAGGCCCATCGCATTCGCGACAAGTACATGAGCATCTACAATTCTGTGATCGAGGGGACCGAACCGCAACTGGGCGCTCCCTGCGTGGAGACACTGCCGGTCGGATAGTTTCGGTGCCATGATTCCGGGCTTGCAAGGTGGCAAGGGGGCTGGTTTGATTTCCCAATGAATTTCAGGATTCGAAGCTGTCCCCGCCATGGTTTGCGGATTCTTGTGTTCGCCTGCCTGTTTTTTTCTGCTTTCTGCGGAATTGGGAATGCCGTGACGGTGGATGGGTCTGTGGGCTTCTCCGCTGTTTTCAGGCCGGGGAAGTGGACACCCATCAACCTGACTGTGGAGAATATCCCCCGGGCAGACAAGGCGCGCCAATCGCTGAAGGATTTTGCGGGTACGGTCCAGACGGTGACGATGGACTCCGGCTATAAACCGGTCGCGCGGAATTACGAACGCGCACTGTCCGTGCCCGTCAATGATCGTAAGAAGGTCCTGCTCTATGCAAAGTTTCCCATGGATGACAGCGAAATCCTGGTGGAGCTGAAGGACCAGGATGGCCGCACGGTTGCGGAGGCGAAGCTGCCCAAGAAGGCCGTCAAGGAAGACGAGGAACTTGTGGTTTACGTCGCGAGTTCGGAGGCGCCGTTTGCGCTGCCCAACCTGCAGGGATTCCCGGGGATCGTCAACGCGATCATGGCGCCGGAGGATCTTCCGGATCGCTGGTATGGATACGAGGGAGTGTCACTGCTGGTCATTCCCCGCGCCACGCAGAATCTCCTGGAAGGGGATAAGGGCGCAGCTCTTCGCGACTGGGTGGCCCAAGGTGGAAAGCTGCTGGTGCTGGGTGGGCGAAACGGGCAGACCTACAAGGGTTCGATGGTCGAAGACCTGCTGCCGGCGACCATTGAGGGGGACGGCATCTACGCGTCCAGCGACGGGCAACTGAAGGAGGAAGTGGGCGCGACGACGGCGACGGCCGGCGGCCTTTTTCAGATCAACAAGTTGAAGCTGCGACCCGGTGCCAGGGAACTAATTGGCAGTGGCAACCTGCCCCTGCTGGTCGGTCGAGCCTACGAGTCGGGCACGGTCATGTACCTCGCCTCGGATTGGTCCCAGAGGCTTTTTCAACTTTTTGCCATTCCCAAGACCCTGGCGACAATTGTCGGGATTGAGCCCGGATTTGAGGACATTCAAAAGCGGTACCAAAACTCATTTCTGAACATTGACAGTGGAATATTTGGTCTTGGATCGGCGGTTAACCTGCCAAATCCTGCCATCATTCTTGCGATTTTGTCGTTGTACTTTGTGCTGGTTGGGCCGCTGAACTTCTTCCTGCTGGCGCGGCGCAAGCGGCTGGAACTTGCGTGGATCACGGTTCCGGTGATAGTGATCCTGTTCACGGCGGGGATCTATGGGGCCAGCTCCCTGCTGAAAGGGCACGACACGGTGCTGCGCGAGTACTTTCTGTATACCGGCCGGGCCAATGCGGAGAGATTCCGCCTCGATTCCCTGAGCATGCTCTGGCTATCCGACCGAATGACATGTAATATTACGGGCGGTGACAACACGGTCGCGCGCGAGCCGTTCACCGATTGGGGATACAGCTACTATGGCAGCCGCTATGGTGGTTTTGGCGGAGGGGGAGGCGCCATTCCGGGGGAGATCACCCGCGTGGTGCAAGGCACTGATGCCATGAAGCTGATGGATCGGGCCATCTCGCAGTGGAGCACGGAGTTTTCCGGGGCGTCGTGTGTGGGCAGCCTTGGCGGGTCTCTGGAGAGCGACCTGCAATTACATGGCGCGAAGCTTACTGGAAAGATACGAAACAACACGAAGAAGGCAGTGAAATATCCCTGTCTGGTGGTGGGGAAGAGACTCATTCCGCTGGCGAAGGAAGATCCACCCGGGAGCAGCCGAAATGCTCCAGTGGTTCTGCAGCCGGGGGATTCCTACGATGTGGACGAGGTGATGGATGGCCCGGTTGTGGATTTTTCGGGTACTCAGCAGTCCGACCGCGCCGGTTTGAAGGGGATGGACAGGGCCATATACCAGTCGTTTATCCAACTGTTTGGTGGTGAACGGACCGGGGTGTCCACGGATTATCCCGGGTGCCTCCTGCTTGCAAGTGTAGGTGAACCGGACGCTGCAACGGCGGTCTCGACGCCACTTACGGAGAGCACCACCCATGGCTTTGTTGCGGTGGATGTGCCTGTCGCAATGAACGGGTGGAACCCGGTCAACAGCGTTGCGGGGAAAACCCTCGCGGCGATGGATCTTCCGCGGTACCGCAATGCAAGGATTCCCGTTGCCCAGGACCCTGTCAGCTTTCGATTCAATTGGCCATCGCCGCCTTCGGACGATGTGCTCTTTGAGGGCGATTTCTCGATGTCTCAAGGCGACAAATTGCCGGAACTGAAATGCGAAGCCTACAACTTTGAAAAGAACGAATGGACTGCCCTGAAATTGGAGCGGTGGACACCGCCGACGAAAAAGACGGGTGGCCAGGGCAACGACCAGCGGAATACTCAGTCCAATGAAATTCGGGTGAAATTCCAGTTGCCCGCGGGGCGGGCTTTCTGGCATCCCTTCTCGCCAGTCTCGGTGGTGCGATTTTTTTCGCCCCAGGGAACTGCCCTGACCACAAGGGGGCCGGGGTATGGTTCCGGGTCGGCTTGGGAGTTGACTCCACCGCGGTTAACAGCTGGCAATGTGCCTGCCGAGTTGCCGCAGTCGGATCCGAATTTTGGAGATGTTCCCATTTGATGAAGCCTGCCCGTGAAATAAAGGAGACAACATGATTCAGACCTTTGGACTCGTGAAGCAGTACAAGAACCTCACAGCCGTGAATTCCCTGGACCTGACGGTCAATGAGGGCGAAATCTTTGGCTTTATCGGGCCCAATGGCGCGGGGAAAACGACAACCATCCGGATGCTGGCCACCCTGACCAAGCCGACCAGCGGGCATGCACTTGTGGCGGGGTATAACATCCTGACCCAGGCCGATGAGGTGAAGCGGGTCATCGGTTACATGCCGGACTCTTTTGGCGTCTACGAGGACATGAAGGTCTGGGAATACCTGGATTTCTTTGCGGCCGCCTACAAGATTCCCAAGGAAAAGCGCGGGCAGATCGTGGACGATGTGCTGAACCTGACGGACCTGATTTACAAGAAGGACGACTACGTCGAGGCGCTGAGCAAGGGTATGAAGCAGCGGTTGTGTCTGGCCAAAACGCTTGTCCATGATCCGAAGGTTCTGCTACTGGACGAGCCTGCGAGTGGTTTGGACCCGCGCGCACGAATCGAATTGCGGGAACTGCTGAAGGAGCTTTGCAAAATGGGCAAGACGATCCTGGTGAGTTCACACATCCTGACTGAACTTGCGGATTTCTGCACATCCATTGGAATCATTGAGCAGGGCCGATTGCTGGCGGCTGGCAAGGTGGACGACATTCTAAAAAACGTCAAGGCGTCGAAGGTCGTAAAGGTAACAGTTCGCGAAAACGCCGAGAAGGGGCGCGAACTCATGGCGGCTCACCCCAATGTCAAAAGTGCCGAAATTGAGGGAAATGTGGTCATCGTGCATCTGGATTTGTCCTGCGAGGACACGTCGTTTATTGCCGAGGAGTTGCTCAAGAACGGTATCAAGTTTACCTCGATGAAAGAGGAGGAACTGGACCTGGAAGACATCTTCATGAAGATCACGACGGGTGCGGTGCAATAGGCCTGTGGCCTGCTAAATGGAGTTCAGAAACTCCAATAGCTGCTGTTGCTGTGTGGCGCTAAGGCGGTTGTAGAGGTCGCGGGTCCGGGCGGCTTCGCCGTCATGGGCGCGGATGGCCTCATCCACTGTGGCGGCTCGTCCGTCGTGCAGATAGGGCCCACTGGCATTCAATCCCCAGAGCGGCGCAGTCTTCATGTCCTGCATTCCTGCCGTACCTTGCGCGATTCCATCGCCCAGGGTTCCCATGTCATGCAAGAGAAGGTCCGAATACAGGTTCACAGGTTTGCGATCGAAGACAGGATCAGCGTTTGAGGCGGTGGTCAATGTTGGCACGTGACAAATCGCACAACCAATCTGGGAGAACAGACGCTGCCCCCGGCGAGCATTGGTTGTCAAGGTGGTGGTCGGCGGAGGCGCCAGGAATTTCCCGAAATCCGTGGATAAATCGACAATTCCCTTGTTGGTTTGTGGATCAATCACATCTTCGGGATCAGCCACAGTGTCGTAGGTCTCCAGCACGGCCGTATTGCCATTCGGGGCATTTTCCGTCGGGTGGAAACGGTTGGTGATACCCATTTCGTTCAGGTATGCATCCGAGTTAAACCCGAGAAGAGTTGCCTGCTGAGCCTTCCACCCAAATCGCCCCACACGGGTTTGGGATGTTGGAGTGTCAAAGACCTCTGAGACTTTTCCCTGGATTCCGAAGGGTTTACGCTTGAGCGCCAATGCGCGGATTGCGGCGTCCGGGATTGCCTCGACAAGGCCCAGGCCGAAAAGGGGAGTTGTTTGGCGCTTCGCCGTAACATTGGCCTGCGCGGGGATTACCTCGCGGCAAACGGGGTCGGTGAACTTCGATTGTAGGAGAGAGCCGCCAAGTTCTGCCAGTGGATCAAATTGGCCATTGGAGACCAGGCCAAACCGGGTTACAACAATCGTGCTGCTGCCGCCGCTTGCCGGCCCGCTATGACAGGCCACGCAGGAGTTGTTGTTGAAGATGGGGCCCAGCCCGATGGATTTGGTTTTGACGGTGTTAAACTCCGCCTTTCCAACATTAAAGGCGATAAGCTGGTCGGGAGTCAAACCGGGAAGGGGATCGCCAAACTGGGTGGAGACGGCCGGCGAAGATGCCAACACAGGGTCGCCGGGCATTCTGCTGAAGGATTCCGGTGCACAATGGCCGGAAGCGGAAACAAGACCAATGGAGAGCAAACAGGCGGGAATCCTGAAAAACCAAGCATACGACATCATAAATTCCATAAACCGTCAGTAAGATGAGGCAAGTATGCCACGCCTGAATCCCTTTCATTCAACATGAAAGATGCTGGGGTAGGGAAGGGACTGGATCAGCTTGTTACCCGAATCACTTCCTCCACAGTTGTGATTCCGTTCATGACCTTGATGATGCCCTCTTCACGCAGCGTGCGATAGCCTGACTTTCGGGCCAGTTCGCGGATCACGCTGACCACTGCATTTGTTTCGAGGATTTCCCGCATGGAATCGTCGGGTGCCAAAAACTCAAAAATGCCGATGCGCCCGTGGTAGCCGGTGTTCATGCAAACATCGCAGCCGGCTCCATGGACAAAGGTGAAATCCTTGGCGCTGTTGGCGATTCCCAGTAATTCCAGGTCAGACTTCTTGGGTTTGTAGGGTCGCTTGCACTCGTCGCAGATTGTGCGCACGAGACGCTGCGCGAGTATACAGATGACGGCGCTGGATAGGCGCTTGGTTTCGATTCCAAGATCCGCGAGGCGGCTAAAGGCCGTCGGCGCGTCGATGGTGTGCAAAGTCGTATAAACAAGGTGACCGGTCATGGCGGCCTCAACGGCGACTTCGGCCGTATCCTTGTCGCGGATTTCGCCCACCATGATGACATCGGGATCCTGTCGCAAAATTGAGCGCAAACCTGTGGCAAAGGTGAAATTGGCGGCCACGTTGACCTGCATCTGTGTGAGTCCCTTGACCTGATACTCGATGGGGTCTTCGAGCGTGATAATGTTCTTGTCGCCAGTGTTGATCTCATTGAGTGCGCAATAGAGAGTGGTGGATTTTCCCGACCCGGACGGACCTGTGACAATGATCATTCCATGGGGGCGGCGGATGGAGCGCTCGTACTTTTCGAGGTTGTCGCCCTCCAGCCCCAGCTTGGTGGGGTCGGCCAGTATGGTCTTTTGATTGAGGATTCGGATGGAAACCTTTTCTCCCATGGCGGCGGGGCTCGTATTGATACGAAGATCGAGATCGTTCTTGTCGATCCAGACCCCGATCTTTCCGTCCTGGGGAACGCGTCGTTCCGTGATGTCCAGATTCGCCATAATTTTCAGTGCTGAGATGAACGCATTGGTCACGGCCTTGGGTAGCAGCAGGAGATCGTACATGACGCCGTCCACGCGGGCCCTAAGCTTGCCCGTATCCAGTTCGCTGTCGAGATGCAGGTCGCTCGCGCGGCGTCGCAGGGAAAGTGTCAGGATTGCCCGCACCAGTTTCAGCATCGCGTCGCGCTCGACCTTGTTGTCGAGTTCGCCGCTCTTGCTTTTTTTGGCCTGCACCTCCACCTCGTGTATGAGGTGAGTCACGTAATCCTTTATATCGTAAATGGGTGTGATGCTTTCGCGGCAATGGGGGCAAACGAGGAAGTTCAGGTCTGAGTAGGCATCAATGTTATCAATGCCCTTGTTGCAGAACGGGCAGCGGTTCTTGGGTTTGGGTGCCGTGACGAGTCCCACAAGGTACATGAAAAACGCGATCAGGCCGATCCGCTTAGCCTGGTCGCAATAGCGCCCCGCAATGATATCTCCACGGCGTGCGCGGAATTGGAGGAACTTGTAGGGGATAATCCAGAAAACAAGTATGAAAATTGGCGCGGCAATCAGGTAGGTTGTATATTCCCCGCCGCCCAGCATGGCCGGCAATCCCTTCACGAAATCGAGAACGGGATTGTTCTTAAGCGTGGTGAGAAGGCGTTCGGGTTTGTACCATGGGCCCGACGGTGCCGGTGTCGCCTCGGGTGCGGGAGCCGGCGTTGCGACAACCGGAGGCGGCGTGACGACGGGGCGGGGCAGGGGCGTGGCAACCGGTCGGGTCACAGGGGCCTGAGTTGGAATCGGCGTGGCGTTTACCACCTGGATCTGACGCAGGATGTCGCGGGACTTCTGCGCAATGTCCGGGGGGGCATTGGGTTGGGCGGCAGCGAGCTGATATTGCTCCGCTGCCAGGGCATTGTTGCCGTTCGCGCGCGAAACTTCCGCCAACCGGAAATGGTAGGTAGCGTTGGCGGGATTTGCGCGCACGGCCTCCTCCAGCAAGTCCTGCGCATTTTTCATCATTCCGGGAGTGCGCGTGGTTCGCTCTGCCACCTGGTATGCTGCTTCCGCCCAACCTTCCCTGGCTGTCTGGGCGGTACGATCGTAAGCGCTGGACATGGTTTTCGCGGCGGGGTTCGCGAGCGCCGCGTTTACCATTCGAAATGTGGCGAGGGCGGCGTCGGGGTTGGTCTTGATTTCGTTCTGCGCCTTTGGAATCAGGTCAAGGATGACCTTTTGAAAGGGCTGTGCGAGACGATTGACGGCGCCGGGATTCTTTTGCGCGGCATCCAGCAGCGCTGTCAGGGCCTCCTGGGACTTGCCGGCTGCGTGGCTTGCAGACGCCTCATTTGCCACCGCATCCACGGCCTTCTCAGCCTCTGGAGAAACTGCCGGAGCCGGAGTGCCTGCCCCAGCGGCTCCCTGGACTGAGTTTGCCGTTTCCACCCGGTCCACCGAGGCTTTGTCGTATCCGACGGTCCCTGTCAGCGGACTCTCAAACAGGATTTTGGACTTTTACTCAGATTCCCCGACATACTTTCCTTCAATGGTTCGTCCGGATTTAAAAACAAGGCGGTCCCCGAGCGCGGCAAGGGGCATCAGTAGCACAGCAAGGATGGCCAACAGTCTGGATGTCGTCATTTGATTCCCGGTTTTACTCGCTTTCCTTGAAGGTTTTTCCACTGGTAGGGGCGAAGTCAATCATTAGACGCCAATTTCGGCTGCTCTGGGGCGCCACAATCCTGTTGCCTTCACCCCATGTCTTGCGGCTAACCGACTTTCCATCATGGCTCTGCAAAAATGTCACTCACGCCAGTCTCTGGGCGAAGTTCTGGATTCTCTCCGCGCTGCCGGGAACGATTGGGCGCTGGTTCCGACCATGGGGGCGCTTCACGATGGACATGTGGCGCTCATCCGCCAGGCGAAGGCCGTCTGCCGGGAGGTTGTGGTGTCCGTTTTCGTGAATCCTCTTCAATTCGGCCCGTCGGAGGACTTCCGCCGCTACCCACGAGATGTTTCAAGGGATGCCGAGATTGTCCGGAGGGCCGGTGGCACTGTGGTATTTGCGCCGTCCAGCGAGGAAATGATTCCCAAGGGGCTTACCGTTGAGGTGGATCCCGGCCGTTTGGGCAGGGTCCTTTGTGGAAGAAGCCGTCCCGGGCACTTTCGAGGGGTTTGCACCATCGTGGCGAAACTCCTGAACATTGTTGAACCCAGATATGCGTTTTTTGGATGGAAGGATGCCCAGCAGTTGGTCATTCTCCGGGCGATGGTCCGGGACCTGAACATGAGCGTTGAGCTCGTGGGTTGCGAAACCATCCGGGAGAGTGACGGACTGGCCATGAGCTCACGGAACGTCTACCTTTCAAAGCGAGAGCGTCGTATGGCTCCGGAATTGTACCGGGCATTGAGAACGGCCTGGGAGGCCTATGCACAGTTTGGAGAAAGACGGTCAGCCCGCCTCGAAGGCCTTGTCCGGCAGCATGTCGCCCAGACAACCGATGCAAAACTGGATTACGTGAAGGCTGTCTCGCTGGATGATTTGACGCCGCTGAAAGAGGTCGAGCAGGGCAACACGCTTTTGGCGCTGGCGGCATGGGTCGGTAAGACGCGCCTGATCGACAACGTACGCCTTTGACTTTGACCGTGCCCTCTGCGCTCATGATTGTCACGCCATGCTGAAAGAGCACCAATACGTATTCCAGCGCCTGAACATGGTGGCGGACATGTTTCTGACCGCCATCGCGGTACTGCTATCCCATTGGCTGCGCAACGAGGTCATTGCGCCGTACCTGTTGCCAACGTTGTTCCGGTTGCCGTCCAATTTCTCGGATTATGCGTGGCTGCTGTACGTGTTGCCATTTGTCATGGTGTTCTTCCTTCGGGCCAACGGCTACTACAATTCCCAGCGCCTGAAGATGTTTTTCCCGCTCCTGCGGACGGCATTTGTCAGTGCTGTCGAGACCGCCATTGCCGCCATGGTCATCGGGTTTATTTTCACCCAGGGGCACAGCCCCCAATGGTCGGCAGATTTGGTGGTGGGGGAGAACGTCAGCCGGAGTGTCATCCTGATTCTGCCATTTGTCCTCACGGTGCTTTTGGCGCTGAAAACCTGGCTGGTGCGTCGGGTTCTTTTTGGGCTGCGCGAGCGCGGCATGAACTGGCGGTCCCTGCTGCTGGTTGGCAGTGGCGAAACGCTACGCCATTTCATTCGTCTTGTAAGAAATCATCCCTTTTGGGGATTGAAGATAGACGGTGTCATCGACGACAGCGGTCGCGAATCGAAGATGGTCGACGGTTTGGAAGTGGTGGGATCCATCAATGGTTTGATGACCTACCTCGAACAGAATCCGGTGGATGAGGTGGTTTTCATTCCGGCGCGCCGTTCCCTTGAGGAACTGACTCCCTACTTTGAGGCATGCGAAGAAATGGGTGTGCGCACCCGGCTTTCCCTCAATTTTTTCCGTCCGGGAATAGCCGAGCCAGTTCTGGACACCTTTGAAGGTTGCCCGATCGTCACCTACAGCCCAACGCATGAACTCAACTGGGCGTTGATGGTCAAGTCGGTCATCGACAGGGCCGGGGCCCTTTTGCTGCTGGTGATATTGTCACCGCTCTATCTGGCAATCATGGCGATTATCAAGGCGACGTCACAATCCTGGAGTGATCCTGTCTTTTACGGACAGACACGGTGCGGGCTAAACGGGAAACTGTTCACGGTCTGGAAATTCCGTTCCATGAAGGTGAACGCCGAGCAGGAACTGGAGAAACTGCGCGACCTGAACGAAATGGAGGGGCCAGTCTTCAAGATCAAGGAGGACCCCCGAATCACCCGCATCGGGAAATTCCTTCGGAAAACCTCGCTGGATGAGCTTCCCCAGTTTTGGAACGTCCTGATGGGGGAGATGAGTCTCGTGGGACCCCGCCCGCCGCTGCCGAGCGAGGTGGCCCAGTATGACCGATGGCAAAGGCGCCGACTGTCGATGAAGCCTGGAATCACCTGTCTCTGGCAGGTTAGCGGCCGCAACCAGGTGTCCTTCGAGGAATGGATGCGGCTTGATCTGGAGTATATTGATAATTGGTCACTTCTGCTGGACATCAAAATCCTACTGCGCACCGTTTACGTTGTGACCACGGGTTATGGCGCCATGTAGGCGCCGCCATGCCAAAAAGGACGCCAAAAAGGGGACAGTCATCTCTATTCAACCGGTTCCCCGAACAAATCCCCACCCAACGCAGCCGCCGGATCCCCGCCTGCCTCTCCCTTGGGCTTTCGGCCACGCTTCAGCGGCCGCAAAATTCGCCCCACCAGGCCCTCCAGCTGCTCCACGAAACTCTCCGTCCCACACGGGCGCCCCGTGCATGTCTGCCGACGGATCCGCTCCACCGCCCCCACGTCGCCTGGCATCTCCAACCACCGCCCCCAGTCCTCCACACCCCCCGGAAACGGCCGCGTCGGCGACAGCAGCGGGTTCGCCTCCCCCAGGGCATGCGCCGCCGCGCTCGACCAAGGCCAGTCCTCGGCCCGCTCCGCCAAACCCGCCCGAACAGGGTTGCGTTCCACATAGCGCACCGCCTCCCACAGATGCTCGCCGTCCAGCGCCGTCGAGTAAAACCGATTCGCCCAAAGGTGCCCCGTCCACCCCTCGCGCTGGTTCACCCGCCGCGAGTAACGCATATGCGCAAACCCCACCGCCCGCGCCAGCGAGTCGCGCTCGCGCGGCACCACGATCAGATGGATGTGATTCGTCATCAGGCAGTATGCCCAGACATCCATTCCGAATTTCTTTGCAAACTCGGCAAGCAATCGCAGATAAACATCTCGGTCCTCGAGCGAAAAGAACACATCCGCCCGATGATTGCCACGATGAGTGACATGATAAGGGATACCCGGCGCCACAGCACGGGAGATGCGAGCCATGAGAAGCAAAACGGCTGCTTTAGCGCTGAAAAGCAAGGAGCAATTCGATGACTGTCCCCGATTTCCGATTTCGCGATTTCGTCCAGGAGCAATTCGATGACTGTCCCCGATTTCGTCCGTCCCCCTGATAAGCAACAGGTCAGATTAAAAAGGGGCATTGAAAGTATGCAAGATGGCGGGAAGTCAAAACACACTTGGCTATATTTGTGTTGCTTGATTGCGCTTATAATTGCGGGAGGCGTGACTTTTTACTATGCGGGTACCAATCGTCCAAAGTACACGGAATCTCGATTCAAAAAGATAAAAATTGGCGACACGACCACCACGGTGCTTTCCCTGATTGGCCCTCCAAATGAAGCTTCCGCCGTTGATTCATATTTCCCGCCAAATAATATACCGCAGTTCGTATGGACTTACGAAAACGATCCACTAGTCACGCGATACGTACATTTTGATACAAGTGGTCACGTAATTCACATTGGCACTAGTTTGGATTCGTAGTTCAGGAAAACGGAAATCGGGAGAATTTCGGGGACGTCCATGATAAGGAAAAACGGTTGGAGGCACGGAGTGCTCCTTACGGCGTTTGCTGAGACGGCTAAGCGCCGTTCTTTGTTCGACTTACCCTCGATCCTGCTTTTTTAATCTGCTCTCAGGGGCCAACCGGCTCAAAGCCAAGGGCCAGACATCCATTTGCACGCACCCGGGACCTGGGGACCTGTGCGCCCCCCAGGCCCTTCGCGGAAGATTGAGTTTGGGTCAAACCACCCGGCCTCGAAACAGTTGAAATGGCGCATGGGCCCCGAAGGCCTGGCGCAGTCCCCGAACGGCGAGGACCGGGTGGTAAGCTTTGAATCACAATGGGTTCGTCGTCATGTCGGTTCGGTCACCACCAGCGTGGCGGCCAAACAATTGTCAGTTCTTTGGCATCACCTCGCGTTCCTCAAATGCCTTGCCGCTTTTGTCCACGGCCAGCAAAAAGGCCACCAGTTTGCGCGCCACGGCCAGCGTCGCCCGGTTATTGTTCCCACGCGCCAGCTCGCGCTCGTGGACCGCCGCCAGTTGCGCGTTCCACCGCGGCGCCAGTTTCGCCGTCTCGATCAGCACCCTCTGCAAATGCTTGTTGCGCTGTTTGGAAATCGGCAGGCGCTTGGCCGAAGCTCCCGACTGCGACTGCGCACTCGTCAGACCGCAGTAGCTGCAAGCCTTGCGCACCGATCCAAGGCGCTCGGGCTCGCCCACCTCCAAGGCCCACGTTAGCGCCATGATGCTTCCCACGCCCCGGATCGTCTGGAGCCGCTCCACCCGCTCGGCCAGACGTTTGTCGTCCTCGAGTCCCCTGACCAGCTTCTTGTCGAGCGCACCGAACAGTTCCACCTGCGAACGCGCCATCCTCAACATGGCCTTCACCGAGTCGGGCACCTCGTGAGGCGAAAGCCCTTCGAGCAATTCGCTGAAGTAGCCTTTGCGGTGGAGCTTCGTCTTGTTGTACTTCGCGCCCACCTCCATCAGCAGCCCCGCGCACTTGTTCTTCATCTTGACCGCCAGCGACACGATCAGGTTGCGAAACCGCAGCACACGGCGCAACTCGCGGATCCCGGTGGGCGCCATGTAGCACTCGGGCACCAGATTTGCCCGCAGCGCGTCGGCAAGTTTCTCGGCGTCCACGCGGTCGTTCTTCTTCTTGGAAGCGGCGATGGCTCGCATCATGAGGGGGTGGGCCACCTTGAGTTCCTCGGCGCGCGGCTTGAGGAAATCGTAAATCCAGCCGGTGAAGAGCGTCGCCTCCATGGCGCCCCTCCACGGCCGTGGCAGGGTCCGCTCCCAGATGCGGAGTGACTTTCGGTTGGCGGCCACCTGGCCGTCGGCGATGATGGTCCCGTCAGCGCGTTTGGCGCAATAGGACACGGACTTTTTGTGGACATCGAGTCCCACGTAGGTGTAACGATCTTTCATTGGAGACCTCCCTGGTCAGGATTCTGGGCGTTTTCACGCGTCCCAGCCTTTATGCCGCAGGGGGGCCTCCACTTTCAACCGCCGACCTTATGCATTCAAACAGTTGACGTTTTCCCCAATTAATTTGACAAGCCTTCGGCGAATCCTCCAACTCCCTCTCCCACCGTTCGTCACACGTAGAATTTTGCCCAGTTCAGTCTCAGCAACTTCATTTCATGGGTCTGCAAGGGGTTTTTAGAGGTCCTAAGGGAATATGCAAGACCCACCCGCCTGTGCCATGATCCTTTCCACTTCCCCAAAAAGGAGCTTCAACATGACATCGCCTGAGCCACCTACCAAAACCGGCACCTCCAGCTTGCTTTCGAGCACCATCCGGTCAAGTCCACCGATCTCCCATCGCGTCGCAACCGTTTCAGCATACCCCCGACATCCACGCCAATCATCACCACCGCCCCGAAATAACGAAAAATGGCAAAAATTCGCGCGATTTTTTGAGAGCCGTCAATGATTCCAATCACTGCACTTGGAAGAAAATACCCGCAAAAATGAAATTTGCCTCCCCCTCTCCCTCCCCCCTGCTAAGCAGGCGACCGAGGGAGTCTCAGAACCTAACAATCGGAACAGCAACGCCAATTGACCAGCGGAACCGGGCAGCCAGCGCCCTTTTCCTTCCACTCCGTCTGAAACATTTCACCTCTGGGCCCAGTCGCTCTCATTTTATGGGTCTACAGAGGGTCGCAAGCGTCTGTAAGGGAATAGGCAAACCATTTCTCCCGTGGTATGTCAGTTCCCAAATAGGTCAGGTCGGCGTACCTCCTCATCAGGCGACGCCACCGCCCCTATCGCAGATTATGGCAGGAAATAAAAGTCATTTAATCCGCACCGTTCTTTGAAATCACTAAACTTAAAAAATCGCCCAAAAAATTTCCCGGTGGCCGAAAACCTTTGACAATCCAGCCTGTCTGTAATCGCCGGTTGAAAAGTGCGGCAGGGGACAGTCGAAAAGTGCAGCACCTCCATTCTGCAAGGGGGGAATGTTCTATAACATGGAAGAATGGGCCGAGATAGGCCGCTCGCGTTTACCGCTTTTGCTTGCCGTGGGCAATTACACCGCGCACGGTAGCCTGAAATCATTGTGTGTGGAGGAAAGAAAGATGCTTCAGGATCGCTTTGTGAAGATCATGCTTGTCGTAATCGCTGGATTGCTGGCCATGAATCTGGTCAAGCCATCCGCAAGCCTTGTGGCGACCCCGGCCATGGCTCAGGGCTCGAACGTGGATGTGGTCTCCGTTAAGGGGTACAATGTTGTTGGCCTGAAGGACGTTGTCTCGTTGGGAGATGGAAAGAGCTTTGTGGTATCCGCCCCCGACAAGTTCATGGTTTATCAGGTCACCAAGTAGCCCAATCACCTGCCAGTATCTGGTGGATTTAAAGCCCCGGCGGAGGATGTTCGCCCGGGGCGCAATACACTTGGCTTTTCCCGCCAGGACCAAGGGCCCACAATTTGACCAGGACAATTGCCCAGCTTTTCAAGGATTGCGTCCTCAAGTATGCCTCTGTCACGGCATACATTGACGATCACTCCGATACGCCTTCCAGACAAACTTACGCTGAGTTGGGAGAGGAAGTCGCCGCGTTTGCCGCTGGACTTCAATCTGCCGGTATTCAGTTTGGAGACCGTGTGGCTGTGGTCTCCGACAATTGCCCGCGGTGGCGCACGACCGATATGGCGCTCCTTTCCTTCGGGGGCGTCAATGTTCCCCGGGGGTGCGATTCCGCGACTCCGGAGCTGTGGTACATCATCAACCACAGCGAGTCCATTGCCGCCGTGGTTCAGGATAAGAAGACATTCGAGCGGGTTTTCAAGGTTGTCCAGGAAGCGGCCTCGCTGCGGCTCATTGTCATGCTCGACGATTCCGCGGGATCCCTTGAGACACTTTATGGAACGCGGGTTGAGAACTATTCTGCGCTCGTTGCTGCTGGCAGGGAAGCTATGGCCCGCGGCGAGTATCAGGACGCAGCGGTGGAGGAATCCACTCTTGCCGCCATCGTTTATACTTCGGGCACCACGAACATTCCGAAGGGGGTGATGCTGACCCATGGGAATTTGTGCCACCAACCCGAGCATATCGAATTTGGCCGCAGACCGGAGCCCGGCGAGCTCATGCTGTCCATCCTGCCCACATGGCATGTCTATGAACGCATCGTTGAGTATTTTGCCCTATATTATGGTTTGACGCTGATTTACTCGGAAAAGCGGCATTTGCGGGAGGACCTGAGCCGGTACAAGCCCCATATCCTTCCATGTGTTCCCCGTATGTGGGAAACCATCTATGACGCCATTTTTCAGAAGTTGCGCAAGGAGCCTCCCCTGCGACAAAAGCTGTTTCACTTCTTCGAGGCGTGCGGAGGCCACTTCATCGCGGCTCGAAGGCGCATTCGTGGACGTGAAGCGCGGCCCAGTCCAGTTGGTCCGATTCCATTGCTTCTGGCATGGATTGTTTACCTTGGCCTTTGGCCCCTTTATCGCCTTGGGGACAAACTGGTTTTCTCAAAAATCCGAAATGTGACCGGCGGGGATCTTTGGGCTGCTGTTAGCGGTGGCGGCAGCCTTGCTCCCTATCTTGATGACTTCTTCGAGGTTGTCGGAATCCCGATCCTCAATGGTTACGGTCTCACGGAAACTTCGCCTGTGCTGTCCGTGCGGGACTTGCGCGACAACGTCCGCGGAACCGTGGGAAAGCCGATTCCCCAAACGGAAATCCGAATCCGCGACGAGTCGGGAAACAACGTTCGTCAGGGCGATCACGGAGTGATTTGGGCACGGGGTCCGCAGGTCATGGCCGGCTACTTCAAGAATGAAGAGGAGACGCGCCGCATTCTTGATCGTGAGGGTTGGCTCAACACAGGCGATCTGGGTTGGTTCACGTATCGAGGTCACCTGGTCATCTCCGGCCGGGCCAAGGATACCATAGTTTTGTCCGGAGGTGAAAACATTGAGCCGGAGCCCATCGAAATCGTGGCCTCAAAGAGTCCTTTGATAACACAAATCATGGTGGTTGGGCAGGACCAGAAGGCGCTTGGGGCGTTGGTCTTTCCCGACTACAAAATGCTTGGTCCTATTGTCGGGTTGCCAGAAGACACACCTCCCGCCGCCTTTACCGGGAATCCCAAGGTGATCCGCAAATTGCGGGAGGAGATTGCCCATCAGATGAAACTGGCCGGTGGTTTCCGATCTTTTGAGGCCATTTCGCGGGTCGCGCTGCTTGACGAGCCTTTTTCGGAGGCCAACGGAATGCTTACGCAAACGATGAAACTGAAGCGCAATGTGGCGATGAAGCGCTATGCGACCCTTATCGCGGATCTTTACAAGTAGGGCCATGTCGGACGGAGAAGCATTGGGTATTCCATGAAAATCAAGTTCTGGGGTGCGGCACACACAGTAACAGGTTCGAGCCATTTGCTGCTGGTGGATGGCGCAAGGGTACTTCTCGATTGCGGGCTTTTCCAGGGCTCGCGAAAGATTGCCCGACAGATCAATTCAGAGTTTGTGATTCCCCCAGCCGGAATTAACGAAATGATCCTGTCGCATGCACACATCGATCATTCGGGGAACATTCCCGGGCTGGTGAAGGCGGGATTCCGGGGACCCATTTACTGTACTCCGGCCACACAGGATCTAACTCGCGTTCTACTTCGCGACAGCGGGCACATCCAGGAAAGTGACGCCAACTTCCTGAACCGAAAGAAGTCCCGCAACCATGAGCCACCGGTGGAACCCCTCTATACCATGGATGACGCGGAGCGCGCCATTCCGCTGCTGCGCCCGAGAAGCTATGATGAACCCTTCACTGTGGCCAACGGGAGGCTAAGTGCGGTTTTTCGGGATGTGGGACATATCCTGGGATCGGCCTTTGTGGAAATGACTGCCGCCGAAAACGGCCAAACCCGCAAAATCATTTTTTCGGGGGACATTGGCCCCCCTCACAAGACCATTTTAAAGGACCCCGAGGTTCCCGCCGAGGCCGACGTATTGATCATGGAAAGCACCTATGGAAATCGGTGCCATGCCGCCGAGGAGGATGTTGAGATCAAGTTGGCGGACTGCGTGAACCGGGTGGTGGCTCGGGGGGGAAAGATTATTATTCCGGCGTTCAGTGTGGAAAGGACCCAGGAAGTCGTTTATGCGCTGAACAAGCTGTGGAATGCCGGGAAACTGCAGCGAATTCCGGTGTATGTGGACAGCCCGCTTGCGGTGAACGTGACGGAGATTTTCCGACATCATCCAGAGTGCTTTGACCAGGAAATCAACCAGTCCCTCATCGATGATCCGGATCCGTTCGGTTTTGAAGGCCTGATTTACGTTCGCGATGTAATGACATCGAAGAGAATCAATATGTTGCGGTCGCCTTGCATTGTCATCAGTGGGTCTGGCATGTGCGAAGCCGGTCGAGTCCTTCACCATCTTGCAAACAACATCGAGGATCCCAGAAGTGCGGTGTTTTTTGTAGGTTTCCAGGCCGAAAACACCCTTGGACGCAAACTGGTGGATGGCCTGAAGGAGGTGAAAATACTCGGTGACCCATATCAGGTGAAGGCGGAAATTGTGATCTTCAACTCGTTCAGTGGTCACGCCGACGCAGAAGGCCTGCGGGCGTTTGCCGGCAATGTGGCACAGTCTGGCCGGTTGAAGAAAATCTTCCTGGTTCACGGGGAGGAGACGGCTATGGCGGCTTTGAAAGAGACGCTCGGGGCCGACCTGCCTAACTGCGAGGTCATAATGCCGGCACGGGGCGAGGAGTTCGAGATTTAGGCCAGCCCCCGGCATTGGGACGCGCATTTGTGTTGCCGTCACGGAACATCATGATAGGAGAGAATCATGGATGTTCTGCTGATATACATCGATTCCGGGGGCCCATCGCGCTATCTGCGCTACCTTGAGGTCGGGCTCTGCCATCAGGTGCTCGCGGATGGCCAGCTTAACACCACGAGTGTCCTGCTGCACCCGGATCGGCGCCCCGAGGAAGTACTGGCGATTTTTCAGCAGCATCCTGCGCGGCTGGTCGGGTTCTTCTTCGACGAGTTCAACGCGCCAGCGACGTTTGCCTTTGCCAGCCAACTTCACACATCCTTCCCCGACACACCCCTATGTGCGTTTGGGATCTACCCTGCGCTTGCTCCGGACAGGATTGCGCTATCCAAGGATTTTGACTACCTGGTCATCGGGGAGGGCGAGATAGCTCTCCTGGAGCTCGCAAATCAAACGATCCGCGGCGGTGACGTCAAGCAGATCAAGAACCTCTGGTTTCGCCAGGACAAGGCCATGTCCAGAAATCCTTTGCGGCCGCTGCAGGATAACCTCGATTTGCTGCCGTACCCCAACCGCTCCTTGTTTGAGCAAGAACCGCAACGCGTGCCTGGTAATGATCGCTACCTTTACATAGCCGCATCGCGCGGGTGTCCCCAAGATTGCATTTTCTGCTACAGCCCGGTGCTCAAAAAGGCCTACGAAGGTAAGGGCAATTACTACCGGATGCGCTCCCCGCAGAACTTGGCGGGAGAGATTCTCGGCGAGTTGCGGCGGTTTCCATACGCCGGCGTTAATTTCGTGGATGAGATGTTTCCGACGGACAAGACCTGGCTAAAGGGACTGGTGCAAAAGCTCGGGAGTGGCGCAAAGGTCAATTTTCAAGCCACCGTGGCTGCGGAACGGATTGATGCCGAAGTGCTGGATTTGCTGAAAGCAGCGGGTTGTGAACGGCTCCAGTTTGGGGTGGAAACAGGGAACGAAGCCTTTCGAAAACGACTGGCGACCCGTAACCTGAGTAATGACCGCCTGCGCGCGGTTTTTGCCGCAGCCCGCGAAAGGGGGATTGCCGTGGTCGCGAAAAATATGATCGGCCTGCCCCTCGAATCAGAACCCCTGATCCAGGAAACCCTGACGTTTAACCAGGTGCTCAATCCGGATGAGATTGTCTGTACCGCGTACCAGCCGATTGAGGGCTCGTCCCTGTATCAATACTCAAAGGACAAGCAGTACGTGACGCCCGTGCCCCAGGCTGGCCCGGATTCCACGTTGCCTGATTTCACATCCCTGTCGCTGAAGCTGCCCGACGTCTCTCCCGAGATCATTCGAAACTATCTCTATCGGCTTCACTTCATGAATGTGGTGGAGAAACTCAAGCAGGTCCCGAAATCGCAAGGTTATATGGATTTTCTTGCGGAACTCCCGCGTGCCAAGTTCCATATGCGCTATGCGGCGGCTGTGGACGTGGGGCGCACGAAGCGGGGAGACACTGATTTTGCCTACATTTGCATTGAGACCGGCTCGGACTGCCGGTTTGCAGTAAACCTTAGGGCGCAGTCGCTTTTGCGTTTTTCGCTCTATATGCCGCCGGCCAGCTTCCAGCGGGTCGCCCGTCGACAGGCGAGCGTAGTGGCCGAGGTACTCCTGGTCCGGAATGGTGAAGAGGTGCCGCTTTACTATCGTGCGATAACACAAAACTCGAAGGCCATTGCCGAGAAGTGGCAGGACTGCATGGTCGCAATTCCGGAGGATGCCGGTGAGGCGGAAATCTTGTTCCGGGCCAGTTGCGGTGACGCCAGAGACATCAGGGCGGTCGTTTTCTGGGGGATGCCTTCGCTTTCCGAGCAGCAGGCGTTAATGGCAAATAACGAAGCTGTCGCACACGTGAAGGCGGATTACGAAGCCCAGCTCGCAACGAAGGATCAGGCTATTTCGAGCCTGGAAAGTCAGCTAAGGGAATCACGGGAACGGGAACTGGAAGCCATCAAGGAAAGAGACGCAAAAGCTGCCAGGGTGGGGGAGATGCACGTCCGCATCCTTGAATTGGAGAAATTTATTGCTGACAACAAGCCTTACCTGGACGAACTTGAGAAGGCGCGTGCCGACAAGGAGGCTGGGATTGCCGGCAAACTAAAGGGGCTTTTCAAAAAAACGGAATGAAATCCGGTCCGGTTATTCGGACGGGACTTTGACCTCGCTCTGCTCCTTGAGATTCAACGAGGAAAAATCCATGCTGTTGAAGCTTTCCTTCTTCTGTTTGGGTGCGGGCTTGCCCTGCCCTCCACGGCGTTCAGCCGGTTTTTCGGCGGAGGTCTCTTCCTCGGCGTGCCTGGGGGAGGAAGTGCGCTTGGAGACAAGTTGCGCAATGGCGTGCTTATAAATGAGATGCTGTTCGCCACCGCTGTTCAGGACCACTGTGAAGTTGTCGAAACCCTTAACGTGGCCGCGAAGCTCAGTGCCATTCGTGAGAAGGATCTTCACCTCGCCGCTTTCGCGACGAACCTGATTCAGAAAGCTGTCCTGCAAATTCATGCCTGATTTCGACATCAACGACTCCAATGCGTACTGCGTTTGCCTCTCATGCTGAAAGCATAAGGGATTGGTGTTTGTAGGTACGATACGCCATGCGTTTCAAGGAAAAAGGACACGGTTGGTTGCCGTACCTTTGCCTCACCTGCCTTCGAAAGTCCTGCAAATTTGTTCTGCGGCCCGCTCTGCAGAAAGGTTGTCCATATTCAGGGTTTCAGCACCCTTCATGGCTTTGAACCACGTGAGCTGGCGTTTTGCGTAGTTGCGCGATCTCTGCTTCATACGGTTTGCAGCATCTTCAAGGGACAGCAATCCGCTCAGGTGGTCAGCCATCTCGGCATAGCCGAGCGCACAGAACGCCGGGTTGTCCCGTGAGAACCCGCTATCAAGGTAGGTGCGAATCTCAGAAAGGAGCCCTTTCGCGATCATTTCATCCACGCGACGGTCAATTCGCGCATACAAGTCCTTGCGCGACCGCTGTAGCAGAAATGTTGCCGCCTGGTAACGTGGTGATTCCTGGGATTGCTTCTGCAGTGCGGTGATGGGCTGACCGGTGGCATAATAGACTTCCAAAGCTCGCAAAATCCTTTGGCGGTCATTGGGCATTATATGTTTTGCTCCCGGGTCGACCCGCATCAGTTCCCGGTACAGTTCGCCCAGTCCTTCTGAATTGGCCCTGCTTTCAAGCTGGCTTCGGATCTGGTCCGATTTTCCGGCATTGGAGAATACTCCATTTACCAATCCGCGCAGGTAAAGGCCGGTTCCACCGCAAACGATTGGAATTTGGCCAGCCTGGGTGAGCCGTGCGATAATTTCGTCCGCGGCCCGGATGAAATCGCCGAGGTTGTACTGGTAGTCGGGTTCCACGCAATCCACGAGGTGACACGTCACCCCGCCCAATTCCTCGAGTGTGGGTTTTCCCGTTCCAATGGAGAGATGCCGGTAAACCTGCATGGAATCCGCTGAAATGATCTCTGTTTCAAGCTTGCGCGCCAATTCCACGGCAACGGCTGTCTTGCCAATCCCCGTTGGGCCGGTCACGATGATAATGTCGGGCTTCAAAAGCACTTGTCAGGTAGTCGCGCTATTCAATGGCGGCAATCATGGTGATGGAACGTCCTGCCTTGGGGCCGTCGGCGCGGTAGGAATGAAACTTGTCGTGGTTTCTAAGTGTGCAGATCCCACTGGTTTCGATGTTGCCCTGAGGAATACCGGAACTTGCCATCTGAAAAACGTTCAGGGCAGGCAAATCAAGGTTCCGGCCCCGCAGGAACTCAACTCCAGCCCTTGACGCGTCCTGAAACCCTTGCGAAAACTGGGCGACCATTTCCGGGCTGACCTCGTAGACCTCACCACAAATGGATGGAGCCAGCCACGCCACGATGTCTTCGGGATCGGAACCCAATTCCGCCATTGTTTCCACAGCCTTACTGGCAATACGATCAAACGTTCCTTTCCATCCGGCGTGAATGGCCGCGACGGCGTGGGTTCGGGCGTCACAAAGCAATATTGGTACACAGTCGGCCGTAAACACGCAGAGCGCGGTGCCAATTCCCCGGCAAACCAGTGCATCTGTGTCGGGAAAAACAATTGGTTCCCTGTTTCCACTGCCGGCTGTGACCACTGCGACATTAGCCGTGTGGCGTTGATTGGCATAGGCGACGGGGAAATCGCCAATACCCAGCAAATCTCGAAGTCGCTGGGTATCGACAGCCCGTTCGCCCCCCGGTTCGACAAATGCGCGACTTGTGGAACCGTGCCGAAGAAATGGTAACTTCGACAGGAGTTCAGAACGTACCAGGCATGGTTCCGAGGATTGGGCAGCTGCTTGTTCCAACTGTGTCATTTGCCTGTCGCTTTTTCCTTTTCGCGCCAATGCGCCGCAAGCTGCCCGCATGCGCCGTCCACGTCCAGGCCCTTTGAGTATCGAACGCTTGCCGTGAAACCCTGCGAAAGGAGATACTGCTGGAATCTTAGCACTCGATCTTCTGGCGGACGCTTGAAGGGCAGATGGGAATCTGGATTCCAGGGAATCAGATTGATTTTGCACGGCATGCCACGCAGCAAAACCGCCAACTCCCGTGCGTTGTCCAGCGTGTCGTTCTCGCCGCCGAGCATGACATATTCAAAAGTGATGCGGCGTCTCTGTTTGAGCGGGAATGCCCGGCAGGCGTCGAGCAAATTCTCGATGGGGTAGCGCTTGTTGATGGGCATGATGCGGTTGCGATACTCATTATTCGAGGCGTTCAGGGAAATGGCAAGACTTACGCCAGTATTCGCCTCTCCCAATTTCTCAATGCCGGGCAGGATGCCGGATGTTGAGACAGTGATTCGGCGACCGGCAATGCCGATTGCATCGGGATCTGCGAGTAGGCGCAACGCGGGAATCAAATTTTCGAGGTTGAGCAGCGGCTCGCCCATGCCCATGAAAACAAGGTTTCTCGGGCTGTCATCCTTTCCGGCAACGCGCTGGGCCAGCAGGACCTGGGAGACAATCTCGGCAGTGGTCATCTGGCGCTGAAAGCCGCCAAATCCGGTCATGCAAAATTTGCAGTCCACCGCGCAGCCAACCTGTGACGAGACGCATAACGTAAACCAATTACGCTCTCGAATCAATACACTTTCCACAACCTTGCCGTCTGCCAGGCGATAGATCAATTTCTTAGATCCGTCCGTGGATACTTTGACTTCGCCAACAGTGGCGTGGCCGATGGTGCAATTCTCTGCAAGCCAATCCCGGAAATCCCTTGCCAGATTGTGCATCTCGGCAAACTCCGTCGCGCCACGGATATATAGCCAATGGTGCAATTGTCGGGCACGAAAGGCAGGGAATCCAGCCTCGCGAACGAATTCCTTCAAGGCGTCAAAATCCATGCCAAGCAAGGCTGGTTTCGGTCTGGAGGAATGGTTGTGAGTGGGGACGGCCATGTTCAGACTCCCAGAATCAGGCCTTAGGACCTGATCGGTGAGGGCTCACGTTCTGCTTGCGTGAAATTCTGCACACTGACTTGTGCGGCGAGCTGCTCGGCGATTTGCCGGAAACGCTGCACGGATTCTGAATTCGGATGGCCAATAACCACGGGAACTCCGCTGTCGCCACCTTCGCGAATGGGTGGTTCGAGCGGAATCTGCCCAAGGAAGGGAATCCCGTAAATGCGGGCCACGTTCTCGCCACCACCGGTTCCGAAAATGTCGGTTCGCTCCCCGGACTTCGGGGAAATGAAATAGCTCATGTTTTCCACGATTCCCAGCAGCGGCACCTTTTGAGACTCAAACATCATGATGCCTTTGCGCACATCCTGCACCGCAACGGCCTGTGGGGTGGTCACATGGACAATGCCCGTAATCTTGACGAGCTGGATCAGCGAAATCTGCACGTCCCCGGTGCCGGGGGGTAGGTCCACCACCAGGTAATCCAATTCCCCCCAGTCCACCTGCCCGAGAAACTGTTTCAGTGCGCTGTTGAGCATGGGGCCACGCCAAATCACCGGAGTGTCTTCGCCAACAAGGAAACCCATGGACATGATCTTCAGCCCGTGCTTTTCCACGGGAATCATCATCTCGATCTCGTTGCCCTGCGCGTCTGTACGGACGGTCAATTGCGGTTGCTCCTCCGTAACGCCCAGCATCAGCGGAATATTTGGCCCGTAAATATCCGCATCGAGCAGACCAACCCGGGCCCCCGATTGAGCCAGAGCTATCGCCAGGTTTACGCTCACGGTGGATTTGCCGACGCCGCCTTTTCCTGATGCGACACCAATGATATTACGAACGCCCGTCGCCAAATCCTGCGGGCGCAGCGTGGAAGTGACATTGGCACCCATATTGACGAGCACTTTCTTGACACCAGCAACCCGCGTGACGGCCGCCTTTACATCACTCTCGATCTGCGCTTTCAGCGGGCATGCCGGTGTGGTCAGCATGACAGTAAGCGAAACTTCGCCATTGTCGCCAATCTTTAGGTCGCGGATCATGTTCAGGGAAACCAGATCCCGCTGCAGATCCGGGTCGTTTACCGTGCGCAGCGCCACAAGCACATCTTCTTCTGAAACAGCCATTATAAGGGTCTTTCCATGCTGGGGGAGTGGCGAATTGCCGAACCGCCTTGATTCAGCATGGGAATACACGCCACCCGCGTTATTTATCGGAAAAACGCTGAATCAGGCGCGCGTTCCGGTGACCTTGGACAAAACCCTCTTCAGCAAAGATGGTTTTCCGTGGTGAAGCATGCCGCTGGCATGGCGCTTCAGTAAATCCCCATGCAGCGCGGCAAGACTGCTGGGAGCCAATCCCTGCTCAGTTCGGTCCCCGGAAAATTCCGGCGCTGCCACCCAGTTCAGAAGTGGTGTCAGTACCTTCATCTCGTCATACTCGGTATCCAGGAACCGTTTGGCCCGCTTGGCGCGACCCTTTGCGGCTTCCGGGTCGCTGGCGATCCGAAGCAGTTCCCCGGCCATTGCCTCGGCATCTCCGATGGGAAACGTGTATACCAGCTCATTGGCGGATAGAGTCCGGGTGAATTCGCACAGTTCGGTTGTCAAGACGGGCGTCTGGTACAACATCCAGTCCACGATACGGTTTCTGTGCCCAAGTTCGCACTCATACGAAAACGAATCCACATTGATGGCGACGTCGGCCTGCCGATAATACGACGGCATTTGCTCCGTGGGGACCCATCCGGAAAAATGGAACCGATGCGCGATATCACTTTCCTCGACCAGCTTCTGAAACCGTGAGAACGTCTCGGTATCATGGCCGCCAATCTCGCCGCCTGTGGAAATAAAATAAATCCGGGGATTGCGGCGCATGGCGATTTCGATGCCGTGAAAAAGAACTTCCGGATCGCACCACGAGTTGTAGCCGCCGCTCCAAAGGATCATGAAGCAATCGGCGGGAATCAGGCGCGCCTTCACTGCCACGGGAAACCCGCTGATGTTACCCGCCATGGCGCGCGAGCAGGGGAGGATCTTGTGAACCAGTCTCTCACCCGATGTTCTAGCATTAAGACGCCCGGCGAACCCGAGCTGACCGATTAACGCATACTTTTGGGCTTCGGATGCGGTACTGAAGCGATCTCCCGCCAGAAGACCCTGGAACAACAGCTTCCACTGGTCGTAGAGTGCCGCGTCATTGTTGTGCACCATGGCCTGCAACTGCTTTTCGGCGAAGGGTTCGCCATTGTAATCGAGCCACAACGGCAGGTGAAACGGAAGGGAGGCCGCGATCCCGTTCATAATGTCCGTCGTGGAAACGACACAGTTAAACTTGCATCCAATATGAAGAGTCCGCAGAGCCTCGGACGTTTGTTTGCGATGGTACTTCAACCGCAGGATGGTGAGAAACTCACCTGCTTCTTCCCGCTGGGGGCCGGCATAGCTTTTCACGTTGTCGCTGAAGTCACCGAAATCGATGAGACCCAGCATCACGTTGTGCCGTTTCTTCGCGATGGACTCGGCAAAATGCCAGGTTCGCAAACCCGGGGCATAGAGTTTCTCTGAAGGGTCCACCGGCAGTGGCCCGACACCCAGTACCAGCACATTTGACATACATCTATTTCTATGGCGCCGCTGACGAATAGCAACAGAAAGACGCGCGAATGGTGAAAAACCGGGGTGCGACTATGCTGTTGGTAGCTGATGACCGATAAGCGTATGTGGGTAGGACTCGGTGACCTCGACCCGTACCAGAGTGCCTAAGAGGCTGGAATCACCCTTAAAAATAACGCACTTGTCCCCACGTGTCCGGCCCATGACTTCGCTTTCACGCCTCTTTGATACTGACTCGACCAGTACCTCAAACTGCTGCCCGATGCAACTCGCGTTGATTTCGCCGCTGATCTGCTCCTGCCTCCCGAGGCATCGCTGGATGCGGTGCTTTTTCAGTTCCTCGGGAATGGAATCCAGCCACGTGGCGGCTTTCGTTCCCTCCCGCGGCGAGTAGCCAAATATGAACGCGCTGTCCCATCGGGCCTTCTCCACGAGGTCGTAGGTGTCGTGAAAATCCTCATCGGTTTCGTCCGGAAAACCCACGATGATGTCGGTAGTAATGGTCACGTTCGGTATGCGTTCCCGAACCTTTTCCAGTAATTCCAGGTACTGCTCTTTGGTATAAAATCGCTTCATGCGTCGGAGGACCCGGTTTGACCCCGCCTGCACCGGAAGGTGGATGTTCTCGCAAACCTTGGAAAGCGACGCCATGGCGTCGATGAGCCGGTCTGAGCAGTCCTTCGGGTGGCTCGTGATGAATCGAATTCGCTCCAATCCGGCCACCTCGTTAACGGCGGCCAGCAAGTCCGCGAAATCGGCTCCATCCGTCCGATAGGAATTTACGTTCTGCCCCAGCAGCATGACTTCCTTGAAACCCTGGTCGGCGAGACGCTTGACCTCGTCCACAATGTCTCGGACTGGGCGGCTGACTTCGCGGCCGCGGGTTTTGGGGACGATGCAAAAGGAGCAGAAGTTGTTGCACCCGTACATGATCGTCGCCAGAGCCTTAACGTTGTGCCTGCGCCGCACACCCTCGTCACCGAGGAACACCGGTTTGTCCACGTCGCCAATGGCAAGGATGCGCTCTTTGGTAGTGGTCACTTGGTCCAGTAGACTTCCAAGGCGAAACAAATCTCGCGTCCCGACGACCAAATCGGCTTGTGGCAGCTTCTCCATCAGCCGTTCGCCTTCCTTTTGTGCCATGCAACCGGCCACGGTGACAACCATATCGGGGCGTTTCTTCTTAAATGCTGCCAGGTTGGAAATACGGCCCAGGGCCCGTTCCTCGGCGCCCTCGCGAACCACGCAGGTATTGACCACGACAACATCAGCATCTGCCTCAGATTCCACGCGGCGCAGGCCACGCCCCTCCATGATACCCGACATGATTTCGGAATCATTATCGTTCATCTGGCAGCCGTAAGTTACGACACAGTAGGTCTCGTGGGGCTTTGCTGGTGCTTGGGGGCTCATTGGCATGGACGATTTACGGAAGGCTGCCGGGGCTATTCATGACGGCAAGTTCTGGCGGTACGGATAGAGAACCGAATCAATGACCAGGGCCAAGAACCACGGTATTTGCTGGATTGATGTGGCGGACGGTTGTTCAGCGACATTTGTAACTACAAGTTTTGCAATCGGTTACGGCCTGGAACGGCCCTTCCGGCCACCTTGAGGCCCCTCTTGCCCTTTGGCCTTGAATGTTCCAGCAAGGTGGCGAAACTCCAGGACCATAGACAGATAGAACGGAAATCGCGAAGTCGTGGCTCGGAAATACCTTAAGATCAGCGAACTCAAGTCGGGCACCAAGGTGGAAGCCTGTTACCTGCTCCAGAATTTTCAGGTTCGCCCCAAGAAGGACGGCGGGAATTTTGTGACGCTAGTTCTGCGTGACGCGACCGGAAAGTTGACGGGGGTCATGTGGGACAATTTCGACTCGCTGACTGCCGGTCTCATCAAGGAAAACGATTTCGTCGAGGTCGCCGGCGACGTGCTGACATACAACGGTCAGCTACAGTTCAAAGCCACCCGCGTGACGAAAGTTCCCGATGATGAGGTGGATGGCAGTTACTTTATGCCGCGCACCCAGGTGCCAATGGCTGAACTGGAGGCGACTCTGGCAGACCTGCGGGGGCAAATCAAAGACGCGGATTATAAGCTCCTGATCGACACGATTTTCGCCAGTTCGGAGTTCATGGATCGTTTCCGGCGCGCCCCCAGCGCTGTGTCCATGCATCAGGCCTTTCTGGGCGGGCTGTTTGAGCACACGTTATGCGTGGTGAAGAATGCGCTGAAGATTGCGGACAATTATCCGCAAGCAAACCGCTCCCTCCTGATTTGCGCCGGGTTGCTCCATGACATTGGCAAGACCGTGGAGTTTTCCTATGAAAAGAAAATCGTTTACTGCGACGTGGGGCGCCTGCTGGGCCACATTTCCATTGGAAACGCCATGGTGGAGGTCCAGTGCTCGCGATTGCCAAACTTCCCGATGGGCAAAAAGGTGCTGGTTCAGCACATGATTCTCAGCCACCATGGATTTCTGGAGTTCGGCAGCCCAAAATTGCCCCAGACGCTTGAGGCGCTCATCCTGCATCACGCCGACCTCATCGATGCGCAGCTTGCCAACTTTATCGAGAATATGTATTCTGGTGAAGAGTCGGGCGCGAGGTGGGAGTATTCCAACATGCTGGAGCGCCAGATCTACCGGAACACTACCACGGAGATAGAGGGCAGCGAACTAATGCGCCTGCTGTCGTATGGGACGGGGCGTCCCCGCTCCGTGCCATCGCCAGAGGACTATGCGCGGGCCGTGCCGGCGGACGATTTACTTCAAGGGGCTGTTTAGTATTTCCCAGCCTAGCCGGTGCTCTGCATCGCGGCTGCAATCCCCGTAATACTTAGCAGGATCGCGTTGCGCCAGGCCTTGTTGGTTTCCTCATCTCGCTCTTCGTTATGGGAATCCCAGTCCTGAAGCAATGCCACCTGGAGTTTGCTTATGGGAGTGACAAGCGGGTTTCTCAGCGAGATGATGTTCCGCATGACCGGAGCCTTTTCGATGAGTTCCGTTTGCCGGGTCACCTTCAGCAGCCATGAGTGGGTCTTCTCGAACTCCTGGTCGATGCGCTCGTGAATGCGTTTGCCCAGCTTTCGGGGTGACACACGGTCGGCATACATCTCCGCCGTTTTCAGGTGCGCCCTCACCAATTCAAATTGGGCGTTGTCAACCACAGTCTTGAAAAAGGCCCAGCCCTCATACATGTCCTGAAGCATCTTAAGCTTCTTCGGGTCGTTGCCCGCCAGCCATTCCATGGAACTCCCAAGGCCGTACCATCCCGGAATGACATACCGGCTCTGAACCCAGGCAAAGACCCAGGGAATGGCCCGCAAGTCCTGAAGGCCAACGATGTTCGCGCTCGACCTTGCAACCGGACGGCTCGCGATGGGAAGGCGGCTGATGTGAGCAATGGGGGTGGACTTTGTGTAGAAGGTCCAGAAATCCGAATCATCATACACCAGTGACCGGTAGACCCCCACGGAGTGCCCGGCCATATCCTGCATGGCCTTCAGCCATGCGGGCTTGGGATTGGATTTCCCGTCCTGATCCAACCACGTGGCGAGAATGGTGGCATTGGCAATCTGCTCCAGGTGGCGATGCGCAAGGGGGGCCAGTCCGTAGCGGAAGGACACCACCTCGCCCTGCTCGGTGAAACGGATGGCTCCGTCAAAACTCTTTTCCGGTTGGGAAAGGATTGCACGATTGGCGCGACCACCGCCGCGCCCTACTGTACCGCCACGTCCGTGGAACAGGCGCAGATTTAGCTTTGCCTTGTGGCAGGCCTGCGCCAGCCAGAATTGCGTGTCCTGCAATGCCCAGTTGGCCGCCAGATATCCGCCGTCCTTGCTGCTGTCGCTATAGCCCAGCATGATCTCCTGGAAATTGCCACGCGCCTTGACTTGGGCCTTGTAGGCCTTGTTGCCAAACAACTCTGTCATCAGGTGGTGGCAGCGCTTCAGGTCGTCGATGGTTTCAAAGAGGGGAATGACGTCGAGATCGCTCTCCATCTCGACCTTGCCGCCGTCCAGGCGCCAGCGGACAAGGCCCTGTTCCTTCGCAAGCAGCAACACTTCAAGGATATCACTGATACCATGGGTCATACTGATGACGTAGCAGTGAATCGAATGGTTTGAAATATACCTGTGCGCGTGCCGGATGACTTCCAGCACATCGAAGATCTTTCGGGACGCTTCGGAACCGCGCCAATCGCGCGACGCCAGTGGCCGCACCTGGCAAAGTTCCGCTGTAAGCACTTTGACCTTATCCTTCTCACTCAGGGACGCGTAGGTCCGGCCGCGCGGCAGCACGTTGGCATGGGCAAAGAGCTCGTCCAGAACCTTCTCATGCTCATTGCTATGTTCGCGAACGTCCAATGTGGCGAGATGGAACCCGAAGGTGCGCGCCTGAATGATAAGGTTTGCCAGCATTCCATCGTTGGCCAGGGCACGTGCCGCACTGTTTTCGAGGCTCCGGTGAATAACCAGCAGGTCCTCGATAAACTCCGCGGATTGCTTATAGGCTGGTGGGTGGGGAACAAACGCCGGACCCTCCGCGCGGAAGTCTTCGAGATTTTTCAGGTGGTCAAGGCTTGCCTGCAATCGGCGTCCGATGTATTCCAATTTAATGGCATAAGGCTCCAGAGCCAGGCGATTGCTGACTGTTTCATCCAGCTCGATTTCGGCACCGTCCGCCGCCAGGGACTCGTTGAGTTCGCGACTGATTTGCACGAGGCGGGAACTGAGGGTCAGTTCCCGCTGCAACTCGCGCACGCGGACAATATAGTGCCGCAGCATCAGCGATTTATGGTAGAGCAGCGTGCGCCAGGTTATATCGGGAGTGACGTTCGGATTTCCGTCGCGGTCCCCGCCCACCCAGGAATGGTATCTGATAAACACGGGGATGTTGAACTTCTGCCCCGGATAGGCCTCGGCCAGAGCATTTCGCAAGTCCGCGTGAAGCCATGTCACGACTGTAAGAATCGTACGTTCGAAATAGTAGAGGCTGTTCTGTACCTCGTCTGAAACCGTCACTGTGTTGGCGCGTAATTCGTCTGTTTCCCAAAGCGCGGTCAGCGTGCGGCGCAATTCTCGCTCCGCCAGGTTCACCGTGTCCAATGGGCGGTCCAGCAGCGGCGAATCCGGCGGTTGGTTTCTCTCAGAGAGCCACCCCGCAACCCTTTGCAGCTTCTCCAAAACGGCGCGCCGTCGCGCCTCAGTTGGGTGTGCTGTGATTGTGGGGCGGATATCAATCTTGTTGAGAAGGGCCTGAACCTGTTTGGCGGTCATGCCGTCAGCTTTCAGGCGAAAGATGGCTTCAGAAATGGATTCGGGGCGTGCAGGTTGCGACGCGCGAGCCTGGCGGGTACGATTGACGCGAACAATCTCAATCTGCTCAATCGTATTCAAGAGTTGGAACAAGACCGTGAAAGCCCGAAGTACGAGTTGGGCAGTCTGTGGAATCCGAAGTTCGGGGAACTTATCGAGGAGCGTATCGGGCTGGAGGGTTGTGTCCGAATAAAGCTCGCGGGCCAGGCGGATGATCTTTTCCCCACCCTTAAGGCGCAGGACATCCCCCAGGAGTTCATCGATCAACTGGATGTCGTTGCTCAGGTCACTGGGAATGCCCTTTCCACGTGGGTCGAGCGATAAAAAGGACTCTTGGGGCAACGTGCATTCTCCTCTGATTGGGACTTTGGCGGAAACTCACCCGGAGCCGCCACCATGGCCATCTGTCCCGCGCCTAAAGGTGGCGGTCAAGTTCCAGTGTCGTCCCCAACAACCGTGCAAAAAGAACCAATTAGATCACCAAGTGGCTGAATTCGGATTCCACTTTACTGAAAACACGGATGGTCTCAGCCTCCGCGAAGTGAAATCGAGAAAGGTTCCCACCACGTCATGAGCTTTGTCGTATCCAATCGCCTCAGCCTGCTTCCACCTTACGTTTTTGTGGAGTTGGATCGCCTGAAACAGCAGGCCATTGAGCGGGGCGAGGACATCATTAATCTGGGAATCGGCGATCCTGACCAGCCGACCCCGCCGATCATCATCGAGGCGCTGGCCGAGGCGGCAAAGGTGGGGGAGAACCATCGCTATCCGTCGGGTATTGGAATGCCTGACTTTCGGAAGGAGGTCGCGGCCTACTACCAGCGCCGCCACGGCGTGGATTTTAATCCCGCCACGGAGATCATGTCCCTGATTGGATCAAAAGAGGGAATTGGGCATTTGCCTCTCGCATTCGTGAACCCTGGCGATGTCGTGCTGGTTCCCGAGCCCGGTTATCCGGTCTACAACTCCTCCACGATCTTTGCCGGTGGTGAACCCTATCCCATGCCTTTGACCCAGGAGAATGCCTTCCTGCCGGACCTTGAGGCCATTCCAGAGGCGGTGTATGCGCGGACGCGGCTGATGTTCCTGAACTATCCGAACAACCCCACTGCGGCTTTTGCTACGCGGGATTTTTTTGAGCGTGTCATCGCCAAGGCGCGCAAACATGGTTTCATCGTGGCCCATGACGCGGCCTACCTTGATGTAAGTTTTGGCGGGCGGAAGGCGCTCTCGTTCATGGAGGTCCCCGGTGCGAGGGAAGTTGGCATCGAGTTGCACTCGTTGTCCAAGACTTTCAATATGACCGGCTGGCGTGTGGGCTTTGCGGTCGGCAATCCCGAGGTCATTGCAGGCCTAGCAAGCCTGAAGGCCAACCTGGATTCGGGGGTTTTTAATGCCGTCCAGCGAGCTGGCATTGCTGCTCTCAGAAATTTCGACGCTGTGGTTCCCGCTATCAATCAGACTTATGAGACACGTCTCAAGGCGTTCTCGAACGGGGTGGCGGAACTCGGCTGGACCGACTACCGGGAACCTCAGGGGAGTTTCTATGTGTGGTTACGGACGCGAAATGGGCTGTCCTCGACGGATATGACGCGGGAATTGCTCCAGAAGTGTGCCGTGGTGACAACACCGGGAAATGCCTTTGGTGCGGCGGGGGAGGGGTACTTCCGGATAGCACTGACCGCGAAGGCGGAGCGTATCCTCGAGGCTTGTCAGCGGATGAAAAAGGCCGGGTTCTGACCTCGCAAAGTATTTTGGGTACGCGCAATTCCGCAGTTGATACGCCTGTTCGGGGCGTTATAGATTCCATTTCAACAATTCTTACCGGACTGAAAGGCGGAGTCTGCCATGCTTGAAATGAACGAAATGCTCAAAATCGTCGTCGAGCGCGACGGATCAGACCTTCATATTTCCGTCGGAAAACAGCCGGTTATGCGTCTCCATGGTACCCTGGACATTCTGGACCCAAACGTCCTGACTCCGGAGGATTCCGACCGACTGATGCGTGAAATCACGCCGCCCCGGTACCAGCAGATGATTCAGGAAACCGGCGGAGCCGACTTTGCATATGCCTACAGCGACATGGCACGGTTCCGTTGCGCGGTGTTCCGTGCCCGCGGCAATATCTCCATTGTTATGCGACTCATCCCTTCGCGAATCCTCACGTTTGACCAACTTGGATTGCCGCGAGACTCGATTCTTGAGGTCCTGGGAGCGCACCGTGGCTTGGTTCTCGTGACGGGCCCTACAGGATCGGGCAAGACGACTAGTCTCGCGACGATGATCGACTGGATTAACGCCGAGCGTTACTGCCACATCATCACGGTGGAGGATCCGCTGGAGTACACGCACCCCCACAAGAAAGCCATTGTGACGCATCGTGAGCTTCACGTGGACACACCAAGCTTCTCCTTCGCCCTCCGCGGCGCCCTGCGCCAGGACCCGGACGTCATTCTGGTGGGCGAAATGCGCGACTTGGAAACGATGGAAGCCGGCATTACCGCGGCAGAAACGGGCCACTTGGTTTTCGGTACGTTGCACACCATTTCCGCGTCGGAAACGATTAACCGTATCATTGACGCCTTCCCGGTCAACCAGCAGGAGCAGATGCGCGCCGTGCTGTCGGTCGCCCTTCGAACCGTCATTGCCCAGACGCTTCTGCCCCGCGCCAGCGGCCGTGGGCGCGTTGCGGCCTACGAAATTCTCCACAATACCCCGGCCGTTGCGAACCTGATCCGCGAAAAGAAGACCAACCGCCTCATTTCGACCATTCAGACCAGCGCCAAGATGGGCATGATCACCATGGACGACTACCTGATGAACCTTTACAAGCAGGGAATCATCAGCGGGGAAGTCTGCCTGGAGCGCTGCCACTACCCGAGCGAAATGCGCGAAAAGATGATGGGCCTGCTGGCAGACCAGGGCGAAGAGGAAGAGGAGCAGTAGCGCCGGCCGGCAGCCCATGTTTCTTGCCGCCGCATCATTAGGCTGAAATGAGGCCCTTACGAGTTTGTACGACGGCGCTGACCTTGGGGCTTGCCGTTTATTATGCCTGGTTTATTTTTCAGACCAGTTTCCTGATTTGGGGGCAGAGGTACTTCTGCCTTTTCGATGACGCCATGGTTTCCATGCGATACGCACGAAATCTTGCGCTTGGAAATGGTCTGGTCTGGAATGTGGGGGAGCGCGTCGAGGGAATTTCCAATCTCGGATGGACGCTCCTCCTGTCTTTGATTAGCCTGTTGCCGCTCGGGGATTCCCTGACGTGCCTTGCGGTTCAGGTCATTTCAGCGTGTATTTTGTCGGGAACTGTTTATTGTGCGTTCGGCCTCGCGCGTCAAATGGCTGGGGGCAACAGCTTTGCCGGGCTGGTGGGTGCTTTTCTCGTCGGAACTTACTTCCCACTCGTAAACTGGACACTTCAAGGTATGGAGGTGGGGTTGTTATCCTTTCTCCTGACGGCTTGCATCTGGCAGGCTTGTCGGGAGTTGAAGGGAGCTTCCTTCTCTCGGTGGCTTTACGTGGGGTTGGCAGTCGCAGTGTTGGTTCGCATGGATGCCGTCCTGCCAGCGGCTGTTATTTGCGGCTTTCTTGCCTGGCAAGGCCCTAAGGACCGTAAGCGCCATCTGATTTGGGGGATTGGAACAGCCATCGTATGTCTGGGGGGCCAGACCCTGTTTCGATACGCCTACTACGGGGACATCCTGCCGAATACTTACTATCTAAAGCTGACCGGGTTCCCAACCGTCAATCGAATGGCTCGAGGTGCGTGGTGCACGGCGCGCTTTCTGGTGATGACTTTTGCACTGCTTGGAGTGGTTGAAGTTGCATTCAGGCTGGTCCTGGGTGGAACGACACTTCGCTTGCGAAACCTGATGCCGGAATCCTCCCGGCCGGCCGGGCTCGTTCTGCTGGTCTTTGGGGGCCAGATTGCGTACAATATTTATATTGGTGCAGATGCCTGGGAGGCATTGGATGGATGCAATCGCTTTGTAACCATTGCCATGCCGTCGCTGATTGCTCTCGTGGCAGCCCGCGGTTGGAAACTTTGCGAAGGAACAATCGCTGATCGGGCGCGATTCCCTGTTGCGCTGTTGCTGCTGGCGGTTGCTTGGACAAATCTCAACTTTCACAAGGACCCACGTCACCCGGACACCTATGTGGTTTTTCGCAGGCCCTTCTTTGTCGCGGAGAATCGCCGCAACGTCGAATTGGCGCTGGCGGTCAAGTCCGCCACCCAGCCTGGTGCTAAGGTGGCGGTTGATTGGGCCGGAGCTATTCCGTATTTCATGGATCGCCCGGCGATTGATCTGCTGGGCAAGAGTGATCACCACGTGGCCCGTCTGCCCATGCATCGTGGAGTCATGGGTGACGGAGCCTGGTGGAAGGAGTTCTATCCGGGGCATCTGAAGTGGGATTATGGCTATTCCATCGGCCAGAGGCAACCGGATGTGGTTCTCGCGACATGGGGCAAATCCGTGGGGGATTCCGCAGCCTTTCTTGGACCGTACGATCGAACGGAATTTGAGGGCTTCAGTGTTTATGGCAGGATTGGTTCTTCGAGGGTGGATTTCTCGAAATTGAGGCAGCTTCTCGGTGCGGGCCAATCCGAAAGCCCCTGATTTCTGTGATTCGTTTTGGTCATGCGGTGTACATGGCGTGGCGCAAACGGCCCCGCCGGGGCACCGTCCCACTGATGTTCCGCTTTGACATTGCTGGTTTGGGGACGGCACGTCACGCAGGATTTACCATGAAACAAAGACAAGGAATCAGGATGCGTTACTTCAAGGGACAGGCTGCTGCGGCACTATTCTCGATGGTCATGATGGCCGGGTTGCTTGGCGGCTGCAACCGCAAGACGCCGCAGGAGCGACTGGAGAAGGCCATGAGCCAGATGCAACAAGGCGACAGCCTTGGCGCGATGCTGGAGGCCAAGGAAGTGGTGACCAAGTTCCCGGAGGATCCCGCCGCCATACAAGCACACATGATCCTTGCCACGGTGTATGCCAATGATCGCCGCCCGGACGAGGCACTGGCCGAATATCAGCTGGTGATCGACAAGGTTTCCCAGAAGACACCACTTGGGAAGACCGCCCTGCAGCAGACTCTGGCGCTTCTCAAGTCCAGCAAGCGGTTCGATGAGGCACTCAAGACCATCGATACATTCCAAAAAAAGTATGCCGACGACGAAGGTGTCTCGCTCAGTCTCGAAGTTGCGCGATCGGAGGTTTACACGGATTCCGGCGATACCACCAAGGGACGTGAACTGATCATGGCCCTCGATGCGGCAACCACAGAACCGGAAATCCACCGGCTGTACAGGCAGTTGATCACCCGCTCCTATATGCTCAACAAAGACTACGCCAGTGCCATCAAGCTCCATGAAGACGCACTGGCGAAGGAGAAATCACCAGAGGAGAAGTGCGTGCTGGCGCTTCAGATTGCGGGACTCTATACCAACACTGAGGACTACGCAAACACCCGAAAGTGGCTGATCGAAGGGACCAAGTATTTCGAGGAAGCCTACAAGAATGAACTCGACGTGAACAAGAAGGTCGAACTCACAATGCAAATGGCACTGGCAAACGACGCGCTGGGGAATCTTCGCGGAGCCAGGGAAATCCTGAAGTTTCTCTACGATACCCAGCAGAATCCGCAGCTTGTCGGGGCAGTCGTTCAGCGCATGACCCAGAGTATGCTACGCGAAGGGAAAACCAGTGAAACGCTGGAGTTCCTCCAATCCGCGGCAGCCCGCTTTCCGCAGGGACCCTTTGCGGCCATGGCCACGCAACTTGAGACAATGCAGTCGCAGGGCGACCTTGAGAAGCGCATGCCTCGCGATACTTCCACGTTGGTCATAAAGTTTGCCGAGGACGCGCCACTGTCACCCAAGGGGCTCGAGCCTCCTCCGGCCGCGAACCCGGCAATCTCCCAGCCCGAGGGGGCACTTGCCCCTCCACCCGCGGCGGACAATGCGGCGCCGGCACCTAAGAAGGACGCCACGGCGACATCGGATTCAGCCGCAAAGTAACTTAAGCGTCGGGGCCGGCTTCCGGGTCGGCCTCGACCTTTTCAAACTCATCCCACTTCACGGCCATGTGGAACCGCGCCGAGGTAATCAGGATAAACACGAAACCGAGCGCCACGCCGAAGAACAGTGTGCAAAACCTGATGAGGATGACTGCCGGGCCAGCCTGAAAGGCAGGAACAGCCAGATAACCAAGCATCATGGCCATCGTGACCTCGAAGCCGCCGATGCCGCCAGGCAGGAAGAAGAGGAAGCCTCCGAAAATAGTGGCCATGCAGAAAATGAAGGTTGCCTGACCCAAAGTCACATGGCCGGCGCCGACTCCCTGAAGAATGATGTCGAGCGCGATGCACTCGAAACTCCAGCTAAACACCGCGAGGCACGTGGTGATGAGCAGGTTCTTAACGGTCAGGAGGGGATAGGTGGATTCATAGAGTTCTGATAACTTGTGAGCGGGCTTTTCCAACCGCTTGTAGCGCCTGATCCAACCAATGAGTCCCTCCATCATGGGGCGGTGACGCGCCAGGTAGATTCCTGCCGCCATGAATATGGCCGAGAATATCAGGAAGCCAATGATGAACCGTGAGGAAAAACTGCTCTGATCGGCCTCCCGCTGAAGCCCGGCAATAAAGGCAGTCGCGGCGACACCAGCCAGCACTATCATTCCGAGCAGATCCGAAATGCGCTCACACAGCACCAATGGAATCGTCTTGGACATCCTGTGGCCAAAGTACTGCTTGTACATGAACGGCTTGATGAGTTCCCCCACCCGTCCCGGTGAAATGCACATGGAGTAACCGGAAAAGAAGACCAGAAAGCTGCCAAAGCGCGGCACCTCGATGCCACCGGCTCTCCGGTAATAGTCCCATTTCAGTTCCCGTATCAGGAAGTTGACCAGTACGCACGCAATAATGACCGGCAGCATTTTCCATGGAAAGGCCTTCAGAGTGTCCACATTCTTGCGGAAATCGCTCCAAATGACGAAGGCCGTGTAAATCAGGACGGCAAAAACCAGGATCCAGACTGTGCGTTTGAAAATGGGATGATTCATGGTTATAGGGAAGCCTCCACAAGCGGGCGGCGGCGGGGGATGGCAAGCAGAAATGCTCCCCCCGAAGGATTTTGAAACATTACGGCCCCGATGGTGTATACGCATCGGACTAAAATGCCGGGCGCACGCTGGACGCGCCCTAACGTATGGAGAAATTTGAGATGGAAGTCATTCTTTTTGACGATGTGAAGGATCTCGGCCGCCAGGGTGATGTGGTAAAGGTGGCCTCTGGACATTTCCGAAACTACCTTGCTCCCCGCAACCTTGCCGCCGAGGCTAACCCCGGCAATCTCAAGCGTTTTGAGAAGATGAAGAAGAAGGCCATTGAGCTGGCCGTCGCCCGCCTGGCCGATGCCAAGGCTCTTGCCGCCAAGCTGGAGGAAGTGACCGTCACAGTCAAGGCCAAGGCCGGGGAAGGCGATCGCCTTTTTGGTTCCGTAACGTCGCAGGATGTTGCCGATGCCATGGCCGCCAAGGGCTATTCCGTGGAGAAGAAGAATATCATCATTGCCGATGCCATCAAGGCTCTCGGCCTTTACACGGTGGAAGTCCACCTGCATCCGGAAGTGAACGGGAAGTTCAAGGTCCTCGTCGAGAGGGCGTAGGCAGGAAAATAAAAAGGACGGGAGTGCGAGTCCAAGGGGGAGGAAGACTCGCAAGCGGAAACTGCGCGGGGCGCAGGTGGTGCATCCGCATCTCCCGTCTGGACTTTTCAGACATCATCCGCAGGGCAAAATTCGTTCGCGCGTTTAACTTCTTACGATTTTCTTTGGGTGTTTTTCTCCGCGGCAACAGCACCCCGCAAATCCTTGTGACAACAAGAAGTGCAGTCGCAATTATCTGAAATCGGTTTCACGGTTGTCGCACAAATGAAAAGCGCCGTGAACCAGTGGTTTTCACCTTTGGTTCACGGCGCCAGAAATCCGAAGCGATGAGGGTTGGGTTACTTCTTCTTTTTCTTACCGCCCTTTGCCTTGTCCGCCGCTTTTGCCTCCGGAATTGCCGATGGCTTTCCCTTGCTCAGCCAGCTCATCATGCCGCGCAGTTCCTTGCCCACCTTCTCGATCTGGTGATCAAGGCCCTGGCGCTTCAGCGCGCGATAAACCGGGCGACCGGCCTGGTTTTCGAGGATCCATTCGCGGGCAAATTGTCCGCTCTGGATTTCCGTCAGGATCTTCTTCATTTCCTTCTTGGTCTCATCGTTGACCACGCGGGGCCCGCGGGTCAGGTCGCCAAACTCCGCCGTATCGCTGATGGAGTAACGCATGTTCGCGAGGCCCTTCTCGTAAATCAGGTCAACGATCAGCTTCACTTCGTGGCAGCACTCGAAGTACGCAATCTCCGGAGCATAACCCGCCTCCACGAGCGTCTCGAAGCCCTTCATGATGAGGGACGTCAATCCGCCGCAAAGCACCACCTGCTCGCCAAACAAATCGGTTTCCGTCTCTTCGCGGAATGTAGTTTCCAGCACACCAGCACGCGTACCGCCAACACCGCGGGCGTGGGCCAGGGCCAATTCCTTCGCCTTGCCTGTAGCGTTCTGGTAGATGGCAATGAGTGCAGGCACGCCACCACCCTCCACAAATACGCGGCGCACAAGGTGCCCGGGGCCCTTCGGAGCCACCATGTAAACATCAACGTCTGCCGGAGGGATAACCGTTCCAAAGTGGATGTTGAAGCCATGCGAAAACACCAAGGCCTTGCCCGGCTTCAGGTTGGGCTTGATGTCGTTCTCGTAAACACCCGGCTGACGTTCATCAGGAAGCAGAATCTGGATGACATCCGCCTTTGCGGCCGCTTCCGCGGCGCTTACCGGCTGGAATCCGTGGCTCTTCGCGATATCGTAATTCGGGCCGCCCGGACGCTGGCCAATGATGACCTTGATCCCGGAGTCGCGCATGTTCTGCGCCTGAGCGTGCCCCTGGCTGCCATAGCCGATCACCGCAACGGTTTTGCCCTGCAGCGGCTTCAGGCTGGCATCCTTGTCGTAATACATCTTCACCATGTTTCAATCGTTCCTTCGTGGGTATGAATGTCCTTGAGAAATGGGTCCCCATCGGGGGATGTCAAAGCATTAGTGCAAAGCCCCAACAAACCTTCAAAAGGCCCGAAAATCATGGATGGCAGCCAGAACTACAGCCCGCTTAGCGAAACCGAAAAGCTGCGTTTCCGCCAGGATTCGCGATACCAGCAGCGGATGCGCGTCATGAACATTATTGCCGGAGCCTTTTTCGTCGCCGCAGGCCTCTATTTCGGCCTTTTTGAAAGCGGAATACTCCACAAGGCGGCGGGGGAGAAGCCAGCATCTGACCTTTGGATGGTCATTATCCCCTGTGCAGTGGGCAGCGCAGTCCTCAGCATGGTCATACCGGCGGTGATCCTTCATAAAGTCCCCGTCAGCGCAGGGTTTGAAGCCGTCGCGAATCAGGGGAGTGCAGCCATGACGGTGGCCTTGGCGGCGGGCGAAGCCATTGTCATTTTCGGCATGATCGGGCCGTTTTTAGCGATGCCAGCCAGCGTTTCCTATTCCCTGATGGTGGGTGGTGTTGTTGTCATGGGCTTTGCCTTGTCTAGGGTACGGCCCCAAATTGCAGATGCATTAGTCGCGGCGTTAGCCAGGGAATCAGATAAACGATAAAAGGGGGCGAAAACTGCCGGAGTTCATCACTTTATTTCCTCAAGAATCAGCCCCAATTCCCTGACAATCCAATCCACGGAATAAATGATTCCCTGACTGGCAATTCGCTGGCGAAGCTTCTCAATCCTGTCCCGTGTTTCATTGCCCACACCACCGCCTGTATGCCTGGAAAGCTTGAGCTTATCATCATAATCCGCAACGATCCGTTTAACGTGAAAGATCGTCTCATGGATGGCTTGCCGCGTGACTTTGTGATCCGCGGCAATGGCTGCCAAAGTCTCTCCCTTGACCCAATGGCGCGTCGAAAACTCCAACTGCTTCTCCGTCAATAAGCAGCCATAGATTTCCAGTAATTTGACGAGGTGCTTGCGCTCCGGACTGTTAGGCCGGGCTAATCGTTTCTGCGGCACGTCCATTCCTTCACACGGTGTTGGAGGGGAGCAGAATGCAGCAACGGCGAACCGTCAAGGCAAAGCATGGGGAAGGGAAAATGGAGGCGACGAGCGGATTCGAACCGCTGAATAGAGGTTTTGCAGACCTCCGCCTTACCACTTGGCTACGTCGCCGTTTGCGAGTGTTGCTTACCCGCCTTGTCGGCAAATATTTGCAACCGTTGCCTCAGCCCACCGCCACAATACCCACACCGCCTTCGTGGGCCTTGGAAACCACGTAATCCCGGTCAAAAAACAAACTCTCATTGGCACTGATGGCCAAAGCCGTGCACCCCGTCTCGATCATCACATCGATGGTCGTCTTCCCGATGACCGGGATGTCAAAACGCAAATCCTGCTTCGGCTTGCTCACCTTGATCACCACGCATCCCGGCCCTGCCAGCAAAGCCGCACGCCGAATGCATTCGTCCGTCCCCTCAAATCCTTCAACCGCCACCACGGATCGCTCTTTCACCACCAACGTCTGCCCGATGTCCTGCCCCGCGACAACTTTCGCGATGGGATAGCCAAATTCCACGTCGTCACGCTCTCGGTCATCCAGTGGCCGATTCGGGGTCAGCAGCCCCGCTTTAGGCATCAGCGATTTCAGGAACAGCGACGAATCCAAGACGCGCAGCCCCTCTTCCTCAAGGCTCTGCACCGCCGCTCGCAGCAGGCCATCCGCACGACGGCTCACCGACTTGGCCAGCAGCTTCAGAGCCGTGGCGTCAAAATGCCGGTATTGAAAAATGGAGGTGTGCGGCACCCGCCCCGCCATGGTGACGTCGTGGCAGTTGTTCTCCCGCAGAATCTCAAGGCATCGCGCCGCCTGCCCCAGCTTGACCCAATAAAACCGATTGGAAAGGCCCTCAAGTTCCGGCGACGCAAAATCCTCTATTCCGATGGTGACCACGTTCACGCCTGATTTGCGCGCACTTGTGGCGATGAGCTTGGGAAAATCCCCCGCCCCCGCAATGAGCGCAATCTGTCGGATATCGGGCGCAGCCGCCGAAGGTGTGTCAGTATTCATGGGAAGAATTCCACAATGTCGAACAATGTGGATTCAAGGAATCACTTCTAAAGCGGAAGGAAACCGGCCCGAACCTACTTCTTCTTCTTGCCGCCCTTGGTTTGCATCTGCTCCAGCAGTGTGATGCTCGGGTCGGGGCTCGGGATGACATGGGCCGATACCAGTTCGCCAACGCGCCGCGCCGCTGCCGCAGCTGCATCCACCGCCGCCTTCACCGACGCCACATCCCCGCGGAAAAAGGTGGTCACAAGGCCCGCATCAGCCTTTTGGCGCGCCACAATCCTGACCTCGGCGGCCTTGACGCCCGCGTCGGAGGCCTCCACTGTTGCGATGAAACCGCGTGTCTCCACCAGGCCAAGAGCTTCGTTGCTCGCCATGCTGTCATGCTTCCTTTCGGGAAATGATGGTTCGTGCTACTACTGGGTTCACACCAATCGCAAGCAAAACCGTAGGCTGTCCGCCCCGTCCCCGCAGTTCCTTCTTGCCTCGCCCCGTGCGCCCCCGCTACACAGGGGGCGTCAGATGGCCAAACACGCCACCACGGAAGAGCGCAGTTTCGAGGGGATTCCCGTTTCGCCGGGAATCGCCATCGGGAAGGCTCATGTCCTCAAGCGCAGCGGCATGGCCAATGTCTCGGAGTACGACATCGCCCCCGACGAGATCGAGGGCGAGGTCAATCGGTTCACCAAGGCCATCGAGCTCTCGCGAAAGCAGCTTGCCAAGATTCGCAGTCAGGTGGCCGAGGCCATCGACGAAACCCACGCCGACATCTTTGGCGCCCAGGCCATGTTCCTCGAGGATGTCGAACTCGTGGAAAACACCGTGGCGGCCATCCGGCGGGAAAAGAAGAACGCCGAGTTCCTTTTCAACCGCCGCGTAAACGAATTCCTCGCGAAGCTCCAGCCCTTCGACGATGAATTCATGAAGGCTTTTGACAGCGACGTGCTGGATATTTCCAACCGTGTCCTTGCAAACCTTTCCCAGACCGGTGGCCACACCCCCGCGGCTCTGGGCGCGGATGCCGTAATCGTGGCCAATGACCTCGCCCCGTCCGAGACGACGCGCCTCGTCAAGGAACACGTTGCCGCCTTCGTCCTGGAAAAGGGTGGGCCCACCTCCCACACGGCCATCATGGCCAAGGCCCTCGAAATCCCCTCCGTGGTCGGCGTGGCCAATATTGCGGGCTTTGTGGAGAATGATTCAACGATTATTGTCGATGGCCTTTCGGGACGCGTGGTGGTCAATCCCACCCCGGAAACCCTGCGGCGCTTTGAGCACGAGAAGGTCGAATTTGGCCAGTACGAAAAGGAACTGGAACAGCTTCGCGACCAGGACGCCGAAACGCAGGACGGCTACGCCATTTCCCTGTGCGCCAACCTCGAGTTGCCCGAGGAAATTGCCCACGTCACCCAGCATGGCGCGCAGGGGATAGGGTTGTTTCGCACGGAATTCCTTTACATGAATCGCCGCACGGCACCCACTGAGGACGAGCAATTCGAGATTTATCGTAGGGCCATCGAGGCTGTGAAACCCCATTGCGTCGTCTTCCGCACCCTCGACATCGGCGGCGACAAGTTCTTCTCCGCCGTGGAAGTCTCCACGGAAATGAACCCCTTCATGGGCCAGCGCGCCATCCGCCTGTGCCTCCAGCATCCCGAGGTATTCCGTGACCAGTTGCGGGCCATGCTACGCGCCAGCGCCTTTGGCCGTACCCGAATCCTCATCCCCATGATCTCGGGTCTTGAGGAGTTCCTCGAAGTCAAACGCCAGGTGCGTCAGGCGAAGGAGGAACTCAAACAGGCGAAGATGGTCTTCGACCCCAACACGGAGGTTGGCGCCATGATCGAGGTCCCCTCCGCCGCCGTGGTGGCCGATGCCCTGGCCCACGAGTGCGATTTCTTCTCCATCGGCACCAACGACCTGATCCAGTACACTCTGGCCGTGGACCGCGGAAACGAAAAGGTCGCCTATCTCTACGAACCCCTCCATCCTGCCATCATGCGCATGATGAAGAGCATCATTTCGGCCGGACGCGACAACGGCATCCCCGTGGCCGTGTGCGGCGAGATGGCCGCCGACCCCATGATGGCCATCATCCTGCTCGGCATGGGCGTGGACGAGCTCTCCATGAGCGCTGTGTGCATTCCCCCGGTGAAAAAGCTGATCAGGTCCATCGACCTCTCCGAGGCCAAAGCCCTCGCCGAGGAGATCCTCACCCAACCCACCATCGAGGGCGCCAAGCAGGTCCTGCGCCGGCGCATGAAGACCTACATCAGCAAGAACAAGCTCCGCAAGAATCAGCTCT
>JAIBAT010000111.1 GCA_019695055.1 Candidatus Sumerlaeaceae bacterium
TGCAGGCCCTGCCGTTTTTCCTGGTCGCGACGTATCACCGCCGCCACGACGTCCGGATCGGGCGTCGGGAGCGGGCGCTCTTTCTTGCGCTGGCGGTTGCGTTCTTCCTGTTCCTGTAGAATCTCGGCCTTCGCCAGCGTGGACTCGTGGGCGTGGGATTCGTGACCACGGCCGCGCGCGGCGCCCTCCCGGGCATGCGCATCGTCGCCCGCGGCAACGGCTTCGGCGGGATCTTCCGGGGGCAGAATCTCGGCGGCTGGCTCTTCTACCGGCTCGAGGATGACCGCCTCCGCGGTCTCGGGCTCTTCGGCCTCAACTTCAACGGGGGCTGGTTCGGCGACCATCTCCGCCTCAACCTCGGCGGCTTCCAGCGGTTCGCCTTCTTCGGCCTCCGTCCCCTCGGACTCGCCCTGCTCCTCGTCCAGTTCTTCCGCGGTAAATTCGGTTTCCGTCGCCACCTCGGCCATTTCGGCCTCGGCTTTCTGCTTGGCCTCATCGCGCTTTTTCGCGGCCGCGCGCTTCTTTGCCTGCGCCTTTTGAAGGCGCTCTGCCTTCTTGCGCTTCTCCTCCTTCTCCTTCTGCTGTTCCCGGAGAAATACGTCGAGGGCGGACGGATCTTCATCGACATCGATCAGCATGTCGCACTGGTCGTCGCCGATTTCCGTTTCGACGCTTTCGACGTCAAAGCCGAGTTTGCGGAGGGTCTCCACAGCTTCGACCGCGGTCATGTCAAGACGTTCTGCCAAACTGGCAACAGTCTGCATTGCTACTTGTCCTCCAAGACGTTTTCAAAATTCGGGGTGACAGCTCCGGCGCGGCCGTGTAAGGCGCAGCCTGGGTGTATGGCGATGTCAACCCGGTATTATACATGGTTTCCGCAGCCCGCCGCCTACTCCTCAGGACCGTTGCCGGCAGCGTCGGTGCTGTCTGCAGCATCGCTGAACAAGGCATCGTCATCGTCCGCCTCGCCCGTGGAATCACCCTGAATGTCGATGTTCCAGCCGATGAGCTTCGAGGCCAGGCGCGCATTCTGCCCGCGCTTTCCAATCGCCAGGGAAAGCTGATCCTGGGGCACCACCACCTGGATATTTCCCTGCTCTTTGTCCAGGTGAATGTGCAGAATATCCGCGGGGTTCAACGCGTTGGCGCACAGCTCCACTGCGTCGTCGCTCCAACGGACAATATCGATTTTCTCGCCGGACAATTCCTCCACGACCGATCGCACGCGGGCGCCCTTCATGCCAACGCATGCACCGACGGGGTCAACGTTGACGTCGTTGGACTTCACGGCGACCTTGGTTCGGCTGCCGGCCTCGCGGGCAATGGCGCGGATCTCGATCGTTTCGTCGAACAGCTCGGGCACTTCCAGCTCGAACAGGCTCCGGACGAGTTCTGGCGACGAGCGCGACAGGATAACCTGGGCGCCCTTCTGGGATTTCTCTACTTCGACCAGAATGGCGCGGATGCGGTCACCCGGCCGGAAGGTTTCCCGGGGCGACTGTTCGCGGTAGGGGATCAGTGCCTCGGCTTTGCCGATCGCAACGATGATGTTGCCGTGGCTCACACGCTTCACGGTACCGGTGATCAGTTCGCCCTCGCGCTGTTTGAATTCCTCGAAAATATTGTCGCGCTCGGCGTCCTTAATCTTCTGAATAATGACCTGTTTGGCGGTCTGTGCGGCGATACGGCCAAAATCCTGGGGATGCGCCTTGACCTTCAGGCGGTTGCCGGGCACGGCGGCGGAATTGAGTTCCAGGGCATCCTTTAAAAGGATTTCGGTGGCCGGATCCTCAATGTGCTCGGTGACGGTACGGATTTCAAAAACCTTAAACGCGAGGGTATCCGGGTCCACTTCAACGGTGATATTGCTGGCATTGCCCGCGTCTTTACGAGCGGCGCTTTCGATCGCGCTCCGGATGGCTTCAATCAGGGTTTCACGATCAATGCTTTTGTCCGCCTCGATTTGCTGCAGTATTAACCGTAGATTCTGATCCAAGACAGTCTCCTAAATCCGTGATTACCGGTTCAGATGCGCTTTTCGAAGATTCTCCACGTGAATCTCGTAAAGCGTTCCTTCACAATCCACCTGTATCAACCCGTCTTCAAACCCGCGGAGCATGCCCGTGAATTTCTTTCGGCCTTGAATCGGGGACTGCGTCAATACGGTCACTTCCTCGCCGGTAAACCGGACAAAATCGGACGGCTTCCGCACGGGCCGATCAAAGCCGGGGGAAGACACTTCCAGGATATAATTTTCCGATATAAAATCCTCGGCGTCCAGGAGCGGATTCAAGAACTGGGACACCGCAGTGCAATCGTCGAGCCCGATGCCGCCGGGGGTCTTGTCGATGTAGATCCGGAGGATCTTTACACCGCTCTGACCGGCGATTTCGACCTCGACGAGCTCGTATCCCTGTTCCACGATTTCGGGCTCAAATCGCTCCCAGAACCGCCGAACCAGTTCTTCTCTGCTCACGCCAATCCTCAATCCTTAATAAAAAAAGTGGGTCAAGACCCACTTGTTTGCAAAGTGACACTATCAGAAAACGCAGTATAGCATACGGGGGCGGCGCGGTGCAATGACTAAATGGTGTATTACTAGCAGCTTACCCCTGACGCCGCCCCGCCCTTCCCCGTGTTACAGGCCGATATTCCGGTTGCTCAGAGGCCGGAACGGCGCATGATAACGGCCATATTTCGCGCGGTTGTAGCGTCCCCCCGGTAGGAAAAAAAGCCGGGCTGGCAGATGGTGCAAATGCCGCTGACGTGGATGTGTTCCGCGGGAACACCGGCGCCGACCAGTTGCCGATAATTGGTGTCCCACAGGTCCAGGTGGTCGCCTCGGGCGGAAACGCCACTGGCAACACTGTTTGCGCGCATCTCCGGAGATACGGCATAGCAGCAGGGTCCTGCGGAAGGGCCGAGCAGGGCATAGAGCGATTCGGGGAGCACATCGTGCTCGGCAAGTTCTCTAACCGCTTTTTCCGCAATATGTTGCGCGGTCCCTTCGCGCCCGGCATGCACGAGGCCGCACACGCCCGGCCCGGCGAGGAAGACGGGCACACAATCGGCCACGTTGATGGCCAGCGGCAGGTTGGACTCCCAGGAGATAAGGCCATCGGCATCCGCCAGGGCCGAGGCCCGGTCTACGCTGCCGCGACCGGCATCCTGGGGCTGGACGACGACGATGCGGTCCCCATGGCACTGCCGCAGGGCGACCAGCCGCTCCGACGGAATGGGGGCCTGGGCGAGGCAGGTGGCACGGCTGCCGGAGGCGCAGCCCTCCCAGCCGCAGTCGCCCTCCTCCCGGCCGGTCATGAAGGCGATGACGGGGGCATGTTGTTCCAGCCAGTCGAAGGTGATCATCGTGGTCGGGGTACTCCTTCGCCAATGCCGCAACTGCAACAGGCGATCGTTAGAGGATGTAGCGGGAGAGGTCCTGATCCTCCACTTTGCCGGCGAGGCGTTCCCGAACCATTGCGGCGTCGACCCGAACCTGATCCCCGGCACGCTCCGGCGCGGCGAAGGAGATGTCCTCCAGCAGGTTTTCGAGGATCGTGTGCAGGCGGCGCGCACCGATATTCTCGGTCTCTTCGTTGACCCGCTGACAGAACTCGGCGATGGCGTCAATGGCGTCGTCGTCAAATTGGAGTGTAACGCCCTCGGTTTCCATCATGCTCTGATATTGCTTGATGAGCGAACACTGTGGCTCGCGCAGGATCCGGACGAAATCTTCCTTGCCCAGATTCTCCAGTTCCACGCGGATCGGGAAGCGGCCCTGGAGTTCGGGAATCAGGTCGGACACCTTTGCGACGTGAAATGCGCCCGCGGCGATAAACAGGATGTGATCGGTGCGAACGGGGCCATACTTGGTAATTACCGTGCTGCCTTCGACGATGGGCAGGATATCGCGCTGAACGCCCTCGCGCGACACGTCCGGGCCGTGGCTCTGGTTCCCGCGCCCGGCGATCTTGTCGATTTCATCGAGGAATACGATCCCGGAGTTCTCGACGCGGTCCACGGCCCTGGGGGTGACGGAATCCATATCGATCAGTTCCTGGACGGCTTCTTGCTCGAGTATTTTCCTCGCTTCGGCCACGCTGACTTTGCGCCGCTTGGACTTCCGTGGCATCATGCGGCCGAGCATCTCCTGGATATTGACGCCCATCTCCTCCATACCGGATGCGCCAAAGACCTGCATCATGGACGTATTTCCGGTATCGGTGACCGTCACTTCGACTTCGCGGCTGTCCAGTTCGCCCGCGCGCAGTTTCTTGAGGAGAATTTCGCGCGTGCGCGTCTCGGGATCCGACTCGAGGTTCCTGGCGGGCCCTTCATCGCCCCCGGCCGGATCGCCGGGCCGGAATACTTTTTGCGGGCCGGAGGGCTGCGGCGGCAGCAGGAGATCGAGCAGCCGCTGTTCCGCGCGTGCGCGCGCCGCGCCTTCCACCTCGCGTTGCATTTCTTCCTTGACCATCTTGACGCCGACCTCTGTCAATTCCCGGATCATGGATTCGCAATCGCGGCCCACGTAGCCGACTTCTGTGAATTTGGAGGCTTCGACCTTGACGAATGGCGCTTCGGCGAGTTTGGAGAGGCGGCGGGCCACTTCGGTCTTACCGACGCCCGTGGGGCCGATCATAATGATGTTTTTGGGCGCGACTTCATCGCGGAGGGCCTCGGGCAACTGTTGGCGGCGCCAGCGGTTACGCAGGGCGATGGCCACCTTGCGCTTGGCTTCGTCCTGCCCGACGATATGCTTGTCGAGGGCTTCCACGATTTCGCGGGGGGTAAGTGCACTCATGAAACTACTCCGTAGGCCGCCCGCGCCATACCGGAAATGCACCGGCATACGGGGCCATGGCAGTGTTGGAAAAACGATGTTGTGTTGCCGATCGGCAGTCGGGGCGCCTTTTCAGCAGAGGCCGTCCAGCTTGCGAATGCGCCGCTGGTGCCGCTCGCCCTGGCTGAAGTCGGTGTCGAGAAACAACCGGATTAGCCGCTTGC
>JAIBAT010000055.1 GCA_019695055.1 Candidatus Sumerlaeaceae bacterium
GACGCTGTCAATCATGCGGCGCCCGGGCCGTCAGGGCCGGGCGGAGAAGGCGCGGATGCGGGCGATTTCGGTTTCGGGGATGCCGAGGGAGGCGAGGAAGCCATGGTGGTCGCGCGGCGCGCGGCGCTCGAATTCGCGGTGCCAGCGTTCCATGGACTGTTGGCTGACGCCCGCGGCCTTGAGCATCGCGACCCACGTGCGCTTGTCGACGGCCGGCGGCACGCTCTTGCCGGCCACGCGCAGCAGGGAGGCCAGCAGGCGCTGCTGGCCGCGCAGCGCGCCGATTTCCTCGCTGGTTTGGCGCAGGCGTTTTTCCAGCAGGCGGGCGGCGGGCCGGCCGGAAACGTCCAGCAGCGCGCGGACGTCCGCGAGCGGCAACCCGGCGGAACGGTATTGGCAAATGCGTTCGAGGCGCCGGCGGTCGGCTTCGGTGTAGATCCGGTAGTCGGCGCGGGAGCGGTCGGAGGCCGCCAGCAGGCCGATGCGGTCGTAGTGCAGCAGGGTGCTGCGGGACAGTCCGACGGTGCGGGCAAGCTGCGTGATGCGATAGGTCTTCATGCGCGGCGGCAATCTAGCACGAAAGCGGAGCGGCGGGAAATCCCGCCGCCCCGCGCGGCATCAGCCCCGGCTGTGGGCGCGGACCTGTTCGATCTGCGCCGCGCTCAGGCCCAGCCATTCGAGAAAGCTCTGGTGGCTCTCCGGATGGCGCTGCTCGAAGAGGGCATGCCACTTGTTCATGGCCGCCTCGTCGAGGCCGATCTCGCGGAACATCTGCTTGAACTCGTTTACCGTCACTTTCGAACCCATGGTTTTCTCCTTCGTTTTGCGGGTTGCGCCGCGGCCGGGATCGCCACGACGGGAGATAGGCTAAACCGTGAAGCGATAGACGGGTCAACAGGGGGGACGAAAATATTTTTGGCCGGAAAAGGAAAGGGGCAGGAGACGCGGCTACACCCCGGGCGGAAGCTTGGAGGCCATGGCCTTTCGGCGGTCCAGCCGGCGGCCATCGACGATGAACGTGCCATCGCCGACCGCGTGGAGGATGCGGGTTTCCTTCCGGCCGGTGGAAATATGCGCGGCCACGGCTTCCAGCACGATGATGTCGTGTCGCCGGACGATGTCGACGACCTTGCACTCGATATTCGCCAGGCATTCCTTGATCAAGGGCGCTTGGACGATTCGGGCGGGAACAGGCGTCAGGTGGAATTTGGCGAATTTGTCGGTATCCGCGCCCGAGCAGGTGCCGATGCCCACCACGACATCCAGCAGGTCCGCGCCGGGGATGGCGAGGACGCACTCGCGGGTTTTGTCGAGCGCCCGGAACGAGTAATTCCACGCGCCGGTGGTCAAGGCGAAGCGCGGGGTGAAGTCGAGCACCATCGTCCAGGAGATGGTCATGACATTGTTCTTCTTGCCGTCCCAGGTGGTCACCCAAACGACCGGCCCGGGCTCGATCAGCGTGAAGGCCTTGCTCAACGGCATGGTGCGCATGGTTGCCTCCTTTTCGGATTCATTTTACCGGCGCAACTGGAGAATGGGCCTTTCCGGCGGGAGGATCAATGACGAAACCGACCGGGACGGAGTCGCTAGGGGGCTGCGGCACGGGTCATGTTGAGTGTAGGCGCTTCGCGCCGGAATCGAAACATCTCGGTCCATTGCCAATGGCTGGCCTGCGTGGTCAAGCCGAGATCCCTCGACGAGCTCGGGATGACAGCCTTTGAAAATCCGGCCGGATGAAATCGGCAATCCGCTTTGGCAAGACTCCATCCAGGAGATCTACTTCTTCGGAAATCCTTCGGGAAATTGCGCGGCGGAATCGCAGATGTCGTGCCAGGGGGCTTTCATCGAGACCCAGATGTGGCTTTGGGGCTTCATCCGGGGATCGACGTCCAGCGAGCCCGCGCGGATCAGCACCATGCCCGGGCGCTGCTCGGCGCGCGAGAACAGCGGACAGCCGCACGTCTTGCAGAACGAACGGGATTTGCCGGGCGAGGAGTTGAAATGGACGAGATTGTCCGCGCCGGCCACGACCTTGAAGCCGCTTTTCTCCACGGCCAAGACCGACGAAAACGCGGAGCCGGAAAACTTCCGGCAATCCGGACAATGGCAGTTCGCGAAGATCAGGATCTTGCCCGTGCTCTCGTACTTCACTTTCCCGCAATAGCAACTGCCCGTCAGCATGGAAGCCTCCTTGGGTTCGCGGAAAGCCTACCGCAAGACGATTGAAACGCCAAGGGGGAGGAGGCTAACCACGGATGAACACGGATGGACACGGATGGGGAGGGAGTAGGAATGTCAGCGGTGAGGGGATGGCGAACCTGCTGCGGGCGAACCATACCCTCCCGCATTGTTGGGTGTTACTTCTGAATTCCATCAGGCTGTTTTCGCCAGTCTGCAAACTTTGGCCCCTTCTGGTACGCAGTGCCTCCGGTTCGGGTGCCCGGCACGCGTTCTATCAATTGCCGGTCGGACAGCTTCTTAAACAACTCCTTGACAACGTAGTCCCCTTGAATATGGCAGAGCTCTCTGGCTTCCTTGTTCCGGATTGTATCGTGGTTCTCCAGATGCTCGAGAATTACGACTTCTGGGCTCGCCAGGGTTTCATGCCTGATCACGACCAAGACGGCAGATTCTAGGTTATGAACCACTGGCTCTTTTAGGCCCATCTTATGCATTGCGGCAAATGCGGTGTTTAGACCTTCTCCCACGTCCTTGTTTGGAGGATTGGGAAACTTGTTGACGAGCCTGACAAGCGTGCCGTTTCGGGCAAAACGCTCGTTGAGAATGTTCTCCGGTGTTATGTGAGCAGGTAGTCGCCCTGGGCTTTGCACTTCCACGCGATTGTCGAAGATCCGAATATGAATGTCGTCGGCCAAGCTGTAATCCCGGTGAAGCACTGCATTTGTGATAATCTCATGGAGCGTTTCGGGCGGGTACGACACGGTCTCAACACCTTCCTCGCCGAGCCGTCCGGTATTCTCAATAATCCGCGCGGTGAGGGCCACTGCATTGGCAATTTGCGCGTATAGATGCCCTTCGACAGTGGCTGGATCAAAGGCAAGTGTTTCGCGTGACCCCTCTTTGTCACATGTTCTGTAGCGATACACTTTTATACCACATCTCTTTGGTAGAAGTGCCTGTGGTTCTTCTGCGAACAGGAGAATGCCGGCAACAGTAGGCCGACCGTCTCGGATCAATAGTTGCTTTGTCAGCCAAGGGGCAGGTTCCGCGGTGGGAATTACCGCGAGCATGAATTCAAGAATCGGGGTGGAATTGGATACTGCATCGACGGGCGCATCGACGGGCTCGGTCTCGAAAGAAGCAAGTCCTTTGACATACTCCAGTTGCCGAAGTGCCTCGCGCGTCGTCACGGGAAGATTCTGCGCGCCGCGCCTAATGTACGGGGTCTCGTCCGACGACTTGCGAATGTCGCGCGTTTTCTGGACATCGAGTTTCAGCAGGATGCCCTGCTTGGAATCACAGGAAAGGAATGAATACTGAAAGTCGCGGCTTATTGGGAATAGGGCTTCGAATATTTGGATGTGCCCATTTGCCGCTTCTGGATTATGGAAGCCGCGCCATGTCCGAACTTTCGTGCGGGTGTCTTCATCAATACCAATAAACAGCTCGCCACCGTCGGCATTCGCTAAGGCAGCCACGGATACAGTTAGGCGAGCTGGACGAATATCCACCGATTTGAGGTCACAGAAGTGTTCCTCGTTGTATGCAAGGATACGATCAGCTTGCGCATCTGAAATCTTCAGTGTTTCAATTGGCATATACCCTCCTCCGCCCAACAGTTTATTCTGCCCAATTCAAGTGGGGTTTTCCGAGTTGGGTGCGGTTGATTCCACATCTGAAATAATAGGCGTCTGCCGGGGAGGGGTCAAGGACGGGCGTCTCTGGCGGTGGGCTGGATGCTGAGCGAGAGGGGCGCATTCGGGCGAGAACAGCCAGCCGGGTCGGCGCCCCGGCCTACAACAGAACCGATCGGAATCCGCTTGCGAACTTTTGCGTCGCTTGCGTCTTTTGCGTTAAGAGGATCGGGGCTTTACTTGGCTTCGTAGCGCCGCTTGTGGTCTTTGATGCCGGCGAGGCGGAAGAGGCCGCCGCGGTAGGGGGCGAAGACGTGGTCGGCGCCGTCTTTGGGAACGCCGTAGTTGAAGATGTCTTCGTACTGGCGATACGTCACGGGGGTGCGGGTGTCGAGCATGGCACGGTGGGCATCGGTGAAGAGGTGTTCGCGGTAACCGCGCTGGACAATCCCCGAGAAGAATTCGGCCATGCAACCGGAGCCGTAGGAGAAGAAGCCGATGCGCTGGTCGTCGAGGGCGGCGGGGGCGTTGTCGAGGAGCGACGCGAAGCCTTCGTAGACGCAGGCGGCGTAGGTGTTGCCGGTCTGGCGGTTGTACTGGAGGGCGGGTTCGAGCAGGCGCTCGAGTTCCTCCTTGGGCGGCGGCGGGACGCCTTCGGTCTTGCAGAGGCGCTCGTAGGACTTGTAGGCGATCTTGGTGAACGGCATGTGGAAGCCGTAGTGCCGGTGGTCGGCCAGGCCGCGCCCGGACGCCGCCTTGTAGTTGTTCCACGCGTCGATGAGGGTGGTCAGGTACATCTTGGTGGAGTACTTGCCGTCGACGAGTGCTTCTTCGCGGTAGTTGGGACGCCAGAAGTCCATGATGTCTTCGGTGCGGAACCCGGCTTCGGGGTCCAGGGCGAGGATGCGCGGATGGGCGGAGACGAGCATGGCGACCGCGCCGGCGCCTTGGGTGGGTTCGCCGGGGCTGGCGAGATCGTAGCGGGCGATGTCGGCGGCGAGGACGAGGGCCTTGGTGTGCGGGCGCGCGGCGACCAACTGGGCGTTGTAGCTGAGCGGGGCCAGCCCATACTCGGCGCGAACCGCGTTGACCAATTGCAGGACTTCGTTGCCCTGAGCCTCGGCGCGCTGC
>JAIBAT010000137.1 GCA_019695055.1 Candidatus Sumerlaeaceae bacterium
GTCTCGATTGCGTTTGAGTCTTGGAATCCGACCGCCGTGGAGGCGCAACATTCTGGCGGTCAAACGTTGCGCATCGAAGCACAACAAAAGGGTTACTCCATGGCGAAACCCTTAAACAGAAGTGACTTTCCAGGCCGCCTCGTGAGCGAGGCCAAATGCCTGCCTGTCCCAAGGTTTTCCCTCTCCCCAATCAAGATTTGACACACCCCATCGCCCAACAAAACGTTGCGCCCGCCCTCCCCACTTCCATTATGGGCTGCACTCACACCATGTTCGATCTTCGACACGCCGCCGTTCGCTATCGCCTGGGATTGTTGGGCACGGAAGCGCTCGTTCACATCGCAGACCTACTGCTTGAAGAAGGCTGTGACAGTGCCGCAGCGGTTCAGTTGGCAACATTGGAGTCGCCGGTGATGCCCGAGGTCGCTCCATTGTTCGAGCGAGCCTGCGCCGAGTGTGGCATCATCGTTCCCTCAATGGGTGAGGCCATCGATGAAATGCTCCGATTTCACGTCGAGTCCATTGCATCCGGCGTGCGACCGCCACGTGAGGCATTGGGCGATCTCATGTCGCAGGTTTACTATCCCCATATTTCGCACGAATCCGTTCGGGAGTTTATCGGGGATTCACGGGGTTTGGAGCAATTGATAGGAGCCTATTGGAGTTACGACGATTTCTTGGAGCGACCAGACTGTCTGTTTAAAGGCAGGCAGGGCGAGGCGGCCATTCCGTTCTTCGATGAGCACGTGCGAGAACTTGCACGCGCTTGGTTGCGGAGGTAAGGCTTTTTGCCAAGAATAGAAATGGCTGGACGCCCAACCATAAAAAGGGGGGACACCAGACGTAAATCGCCCCTTGGCACACCCTGCGGTCGAAAAAGAGGGCCGTGTTAATTTTTATTCGAAGCGGAGTTGCTTCAGTTAACCGAACGCAGCGAGACGAATCTCACAAGGCAATGGCTTCAGCCAAAATCCGTGCGCGGTACTTTGGTTTCACACCCGGTTCCGAGGCAATGTCCACCGGAACGCCGCACAACGCCTCCAATTCCCGCTTCAGGGCTGCATGGTCAAGCAGGCTGCGGCCCGGGTCAAAACGGACAAGAAGATCCACGTCGTGTGGAGACGCCTCCCCGCGCGCAACCGAGCCAAACACGCGCACGTTTCGTGCACCATGTTTCGTCGCCGCGGCAAGGATATGTTGCCGGCGCTGTCGAAGTTCTTCCAGTGTCATAAGCGCAAACTGCATTCGGATGTGTTTGGAATTCAACCAAGACCCGCTCCTCGCGGCGGGAGGGCGGTCATTTGGTCCTTTACTCTGATGCCGAGGAGATTCGGCGTTTCCCCTATCGCAACTCTTCCTCACCAAGGCCACATGCCCAAATTCCAGTAGCCTTTCCCGAACCTTGGGGAAATGGTCACCGGGCAAAATGACCTTTCGGGAGAAATGTGCCGTGCTGAAACCCCGCCTTGTATCCGTATCGTTTGTCGCCATTCTTGCGTTGTGCGCCTCGGCCGCATTGGCCGCGAAGCCCGCCTCGAAATCGGAGGCGCGCGAGCTTTCGTTTGTCCACATGTCCGACACCCACGTGGATCCGTGGCTGAAAATGCCGACCGCAGAGGAACTGGAAAAGGGGCGCAGCTACAAGGTCATCCAGGGCATTCGCGAACTCGGCAGCGTGGAGCTGGCGCCCTACAAGCTGACCGCGCCGAAGCCTTCCTTTATTGTCCACACGGGTGACATCTGCGAGTATGGCCAGCCGGCCTTCACCTGGGATGTTGTCGGGAAATACTTGAACAACCTGGGCATTCCGGTTTATCTGGCGCCGGGCAATCACGATATGACGTGGGTTGCCACTCCGGATCGGTTCCGGCAGATGTATGGCGGCCTGAACCACTCTTTCGATAAGGGTGGCATCCATTTCATGGCGCTTTGCACCGGCTCGCTTCAGGATCCCAGCCCTTCCATCGGCGAGGACCTGCTGGAGTTCGTGCGCAACGACTTGAAGAAGGTCAGCCCCACCACACCGGTGATCCCCTATTTTCATCACCCGCTGAACGGCAACGAGTTCTGCTCACGCTACGACGTGGATCGCCTCCTCGACATCCTGCGCCCCTACAACGTACCCGTGATTCTTGACGGCCACGGCCACTCCTCCACGAAGCAGGAAATCTATGGAATCCCCAGCGTGATGGGCGGGTCCACCTTCTCGAAGCCAGGAAAGCCGACGGACGGGTTCAACATCTGTTATGTGAAGGGCGACCAGATCAGCATCGCGTACAAACTGGCGAACGAGACCTCCGCGACGAAGGGGCTGATGCAAAAGAAAATTCCGGCGAAGACCGACTATCCGGAGATCGTCATCAAGTCGCCCAAGGTCGGCACGGCGGCAAACGGCGCGAATCTGGAATTGTCGGCGACCATAAAGCCGCAAAGCGGCAACGCGACGCGGGCGTGGTTTGATCTCGACGACGACACCACAGGGGCTCTTGCACTGTCCGGCGTCACCGCGCTGGGGAGCGTTGACCTTGGCAAGCTGGGCAACGGTGCCCATTTTGTTCGTGTCAATTTCGCTGTCGGCGGCGAAACCTATTCCCGCTCGACGCATTTTTACCTGGAGCGCACCGGCGATGCGAAGGCTGTGGCGCAGTGGCGCACCCAGATCAAGGGTGGCAGCAAGACCCAGCCCCTCGTGAAGGACGGCAAGGTATACGTCGGTGGAAATGACGGCGGGCTCTATGCGCTGGACCAGAAGACGGGCAAGCTTGCGTGGCGGTTTGATGCCGGCGCGGCCGTGGCCACCAGCCCGGCGGCATGGAAGGACTTGGTTCTCTTTGGCGCTGCCGACGGCAAGTTCTACGCAGTGAACCGAAGTGGCAAGCGGGCCTGGGTTTATGAGGCTGGCGATCCCATCTACTCGGCGCCGGTGGTGTCCGACGATGGCGTTGCCTATTTCGGTTCCAACAACGCCCGACTCCATGCCGTGAACGCAGACACCGGGAAACTGGTCTGGAAGAACGAGGAGGCCAGCTATAATGTGGAAAGCAAACCGTGCGTGCTGGGGGATCATGTCTATTTCGGCGCGTGGGACGGAAACCTCTATTGCGTTGACCGCAAATCCGGCAAGACGCTCTGGAAAACTCCCGGAGGCTACAACCAGTCCATCAAGGGGAACCTCACGCGCTACTATGCGCCTGCGGACAACGGGCCCGTGGCGACGGCGGATTCGGTATTCGTGGCTGATCGCGCGTATGCGGCCGGGCGCTTCACGGGCAGCGGCGATTTCGTGACGACCATCTCCGCCGATTGCTCGGCGCTCTCATTGGCCAAGGACGGAAATCATCTTTACCTGCGCTCCAACAAGTCCGGTGTCAGCAAGGTCGGCTTCGACGGTAAGTCTGTCTGGAAGTCTGACGTGGTGGCCGGGCGCATTCCTGTCTCCCCCACCGAGGCGGGCGACAAGGTCTACGTCTGCACGAACAGCGGGAAGCTGAACTGCCTCGACGCCGCCACAGGCAAGACTTTATGGAGTTACCAGGTGACTCCGCAACTGTTTGTCATGGCGCCCGTGGCGGTGGACGGAGAGACGGCCTACGCTGTTGGATTGGACGGCGTGGTTACGGCTATCAAGCAGGCAAACTAAGGGGATTCCCCAAGCGCGGAATCCCGTTGCACATTTTCTCGAACAGACTCCTGCTTTGAGGCGTCCTTTGCCATCATCAGCTTCCTAGGGGAGAATCGAACCATGAAACTCACACGCCTGATCACAACGGCCGCGCTGGCTTGCATGGCGCTTCCGGCGCCCGGCGCCGATGTCAGTCCCAAGTCCGTCAAGGCCACCGCCAAGGATGGGGTGACCTACTTCCAAGTGGAGTTCAGCGAGCCGTCGGATTTTCGTGCGCCGCAGGGGAACTTCTGGGTTTCCCCAAAGGGCATCGTTCGGGCACCGATGCTGCTGGCCGATCCCGTTTGGTCGGCGCCCACCTATCCGGTGCAGCATCGCGACTCGGGCGGGTTCGGCACGGTGTTTGAGTTCATGTTCCTCGGGCGCGTGGGCAGCGATGCCGCCGCTAAGCCACTGAAGTTCAAGCTGACCTACCCAACCTCCAAGGGTGAATGGGCAACGAGCGACATCACGCTGGACCTGGCCAAGGCGGAGAAGCCCGGCCCGGCGGACGAACTGACCTCCGGCACGGAGAAGTCGGGCCCCGCGGGTCGCTTCGCGCAGGCCCGTGCGGACTGGTTCCGGTACGCAGGTTCACAGCTTGGCGACCCGCTGGGGTTCTTTGCCTTCGGGCGCACCCAGGCCGAGCGCGAAGCGGGAAGCTCCAGCCAGATGGATGGCGATTTCAATCCGTGGCGCCCCCGCAATATCCGCCGGAGCGACGAAATGCTTTACGAGATGTTCACCGGTTCCCGCGCCATCCAGGAATCGCTTCAGGTGGATCGTATGTTGGGGAACACGGATACGACCGCGCCGCGGAAGATACCGGTTTCATCGCTATCTGGCGTTCCTACGAAGTCCCACCCGTTCGAGGAAATGCTGAAGGGGCGCGAGCCGAAGTTCTCGAAGCTCACGGGCATGGTGCCTGGTGATCAGTATTACATGCGCTTTGCGAACGTGGCGAAACTGCAGGAACTCATGGACTTCAGCCAGGCGTGGGGCAGCTCGCTGATCGGGACACCGGAAATGGGGGATTCGGATCGGGGCCTGCGGTCGCGGTTGCAAAAGCAAATCTGCCTGCCGTCGTCGCTTCTCAGCAAGCTGCTTGGGCCTGCGCTGATTGCCGAGGTCACCGTGACGGGTTCTGATCCCTTCTTCCGCGAAGGGACCGACATCACCGCGATCTTCGACCTGAAATCCGCCGATGCCTTTCGCGCCGCGGTGGACAAGTATTGGAAGGATGGCCAGACGGAAAACCCCGGCGCCAAAGCCGACAAGCTCACGACACTTGGCGTGGAGATCGAAAGCATCACGACTGCCGACCGCACCGTCAGCGCGTATCGTGTGTTCGACAAGAATGTCGCGATCTACTCGAACTCGCTGCCCGCGCTGGTTCGGGTGCTCGAAACGCGGGCCGGCAAGGTTCCCTCGCTCGAATCGCAATTAGATTTCAAATACATGCGCGCCGAGTCGCCGGAGGATGAGAAGGCTGAGGACGGGTTCCTCTACCTGAGCGATGCGTTCATCCGCCGGCTCACCGGCCCGGAAATTCGCATCGCGTCCAAGCGCCGCCTCGAAGCGGTCACCACGCTTCGCATGGTCGCAAACGCCGCCATGCTGCACGGTTACCTGAATGGTCCCGGCAAAACGCCAACGCTTGACGATTTGAAGAAGGAAAAACTGCTGACGGATGCGGACATTACGGATCCCGGCGCCGGCAAGATCACCTGGGACGCGGCAACGGCCACGGCATCGAGCAGCATCTATAATACGCAGCGCTTCCTGACCCCGCTGTGCGAGGTGCCGGTGGGGCTGGTCACCGAAGCGGAGAAAAATGCCTACGAGCAGTTCCGCAACAACTACCAGAACTATTGGCGGCGCTACTTCGACCCGATCGGTATTCGCATCAAGGTCGATAAAACCATTTCGTTTGAGATAACCATTCTGCCGCTGATCAATGACACGGCTTATAATGAACTGAAACGCATCGCGGGCGACAAGACGGAGAAGTTTGACCTGTCGCGGATCACGACCTCGACGCTTGTTCGCTGGCAGGTGCGGCTCGACCCCGAAGGTCGGGAGGCGCGCGACGGACGCCGTATGCTCGGGGGAATGCTGGGGCGCGACGAGACGCTGACCGACTGGATCGGTCAGTGGGGCACCTTCTGGATGGAGGATGGCCAGTTGCCGCGGCGGCTGGTGGATGACTTCTTCCAGCGGGAACTGGATGTCTCGGTGGACGAGTCCCCCGATCGACCTGACAACAGCCTGAAGAGCTTCTTTCAAGCGCCCATCGCGGGTGGCGTGCAGGTGAAGAACCGGCTCAGCCTGACGGCGTTTCTTGTGGCCTTGCAGGGGATGGCCAACACCGCCGCTCCGAACATGGTGCGGTTTGTGCCCCAGCCGTCTTATAACGGCACGACCTTCGTGAAAGTTGCCCCGGTCCCGGGTGGCGAGATTGACCGCGAATTGAATCGCCGGGATTCCGAGAAGGATGCCGAAACCACGGCCCCCGAACTGGCCCTTTGGTATGCCGCGATTGGTGACGCCTGGTATCTGACGACCCAGGAATCGGTGCTGCGCGGAATTGTCGACGCCGAAAATCAGCGGACGGCCAACAAGAGCGCCGGGCGGGAAATCGAGTATAGCGCCTTCATGGTTCTGTCGCCGTCGAATGCCGTGAAGTTCCGTCCGACCCTGGTGCGTGGGCTGCAATTGCTGGGCCGATCCGCGGAACGAGGCATCCTTGCCGATGCATGGCTGGTTTACCGCTGTGGGCTTGCAGGCGCGGACGGGGCCGGCTTTGCCGACGCTTGTGAAAAGTACCTGGGTGGCAGCCTGAATCTGCCGTCGAAGGGGAAAATCAGCTACGACACCGCCACGGACCAGGCTGTCAGCTCTGAGCTGGGCCCCATGCGAACGTTGAGGGTGATGGCTCCCGCAGGTAAATCCGCCGACACAATTCCGGCGCCCTATGATTCGGTTTCCATGCTTCGGGCATGGTTGCGATTCACCGAGCATGGAGTTGTCACAAATGTGGAAATCGAGCGAAAATAGGCTGGATCGTGGCGGGGCGTCCGCCGGAGAATGGGGCTAATCATCGGGTAAAATCGGACCGGAACAAATTGTCCCGCTCCAATGAATCCCCCTTGCAATTGGTAATAAATGAAACTCAATCAGAGGCGTTTATCTCCCCTCAAAAGCAGGGGACGCTTGTGAAAAAAATAACAAAGTCGGTGCCCCTGTTTTGATTGAAGCCATTGCCCAATATATCGCCAAAGACCTCGACCAGGTTGACGCGCATATAGACTCCATACTGGAGAGCGATACGGCTTTGGTGCGGGAAGTGGGCCAATACGTGCGCACCAATGGTGGCAAGCGCCTGCGCCCGATGCTGGCCATCCTGTCCAGCCGGGCTTTTGGCTATACGGGTAACGACCATACCAAGGTCGCGGCGTCCCTGGAGTTGGTCCACACGGCGACCCTGCTCCACGACGACGTCATCGACAAGGCGCCCCTGCGCCGCGGCAAACCGACGGTAAACGCCAAGTGGGGCGACGACGTGGCCATCCTGATCGCCGATTACCTTTATTCGAACGCGTTCAATCTCGCGATGCAGTCCCTGTCGCCGCAGGTTCTAGCCATTATCTGCCAGGTGACTGCAAAAATGTGCGAGGGCGAGTTGTTCCAGATTGAGAAGCGCAACGACCTGCTGACACGCGAGGATTACCTGCGCATCGTGCGCAAGAAGACCGCGTACCTGTTTTCCGCCTGTACCGCGCTCGGCAGCGTGCTGGGCAAGGCAAACGAAATTGAGACGGCACAGATGTCAAATTATGGGCTCAATTTCGGCATCGCGTTCCAGATCACGGATGACACCCTGGACCTGGTTGGCAGCGATTCCGTTGTCGGGAAGGAACACTGGACCGACATCCGCAACGGCAAGCAGACGCTGCCGCTTATCCATGCGTTTACAAGCGCCGAGCCAGCCGACCGCGAGGATCTCATCAATTGCTGGAACAACGGCCGCGACACCGAGCGTATCATGGGCCACATCAAGAAGTATCGCGGCATCGAATACGCGCTTGGTGAGGCGCGCTCCTTCGCGACCACTGCGAAGGAGCAGCTTGCCAGCTTGAAGCCCTCGCGGGCTGTAGAGATGTTCCACCAGCTCAGTGATTATGTGATCCAGCGGTCGTCGTAGATTTGTGGCAGCGGCGTCCCGCAGCCGATTTGATTTTGATGGGAACTATGGGGCGTGGTCTGGGGAAATACCCGATCAGGAAACTTCCTGCATTGGGCGAACACGCGCCGCCGGCAATGGACGACCTTCAGATTCAAGGTGCGCGATTACTTCATCCACAACTTCGCAAAGCTCGCCAAAGACCTGGCGCGGGTCATCGCCGTGAATTCCCGTAATCAGGTCTGGGCACTTTCCAACGTAGACCCGATCCTCCTGATTCCATTCCACCCATTTTAAATATCGATCACCGGATTTCACAGTAGTACCTCCTCAATGGCTCTGCGGACCTGATTTTCCTGATAGTGTTTGGCATCATCGCCGGGTTTCCCGCTCAAGGTCACAGCGCCAGGATATTTCGCGTGCGCAAACTTCCTGTGGGAACCCTTTCCCCCGGCAATCTCGTAAAAGCCAGCCTTGCCCAAGTCTTGGATCAGCTCTCGGATTTTTCTCGGCATTGAATTCCATCACAGCTCAAAATAGTCTTATTGCAAGGTATTGATTCTGAAATGTGGTGGTGGGGGCGATTCTACCTCGTCTGCTCCACATTCTGCCCCACAATAATGCCGCTTGTTGGGGAATCCTTTATACCCGCCCTGCCCGCGAAAACATTGTTTGTGATTGTTGCCGATCGCACGCCGGTAAGGTCGAAGAACCGATTGCGGCTTGTCTTGAACTGGCAGTTGTTCACCACGAGCGATCCGCCTCGGGCGATAATGGCTGCGGATGAGCGATCACCCTTGCCGCAATTGAGGAATACGCACTGGTTCAAGCTGACATGGCCTGAACCCTCCAGGCGCGCGAGGGCGACGCTGTCGCCCCAGAAGGCGCAATTGCTCAATTGCACGGCCCCGTCGAAGCTTGCCGCGGTTTCCAGTTGGACGGGGTTTGCCCCCTCAAAGGCCACGAACTGTCCGTTTGTGATGAGCAGTCCCATGGGCTGCACATCCTCCACCCGCAGGCAGCACACGCCACCGTCCGCGCCGATGCCCGAGAACTGGCCATTGCATGCGCCGTCCTTTGTCTGGATAAACTTGTAACAATTTTTGAACCCGAACGCGAAGGTGTTCGTGACGTATTCCCAGTCCGTTCGCCCAAAGACGAACGGCTCGCAGTTCGCATTGATGTAGCCCAGCATTTTCTGCCAGTCCACGGCGGGTTGTCCTGCGGGAAGTTTCACGCGGCCCCAATAGTGGGGATTGAAATGCACATTCTCGATGCGCCCCACGTCGGTGCACTTGTCCACGAATATCCCGGTTCGCAGCACGCAACCATACACGTCGCGGATCATGTGCAGTTCGTTGGGGTGTGTTCCGACGTCAATGCCCTGATAGCTGTTTGCCAGGGTCACATCCTCCACCGTGCCGTTCATCCCGCGCAGGCGAATGGAGTAGGGATAGGGCGTGATGGCGTCGGTGGTTTGCGCCGGATAATAGATGGTCACGCCCTTTATGCAGGCTGACGGCTGGAGTTCCACCAAGGCCGCTCCAGTATCGGAACCACGTCCGCCGTGGGCGAAGAGAGCCGAGCCCCATGATTGGTCGGAATGGTGCGGTGCGCGCCACACGCCTTCCAGCGCTACGCCCGAGGGTACGCTGAGCGAACCATTGATGCGATACTGGCCCGCCGGCAATTGCACGACACCGCCGCCGACTTTGCCTGCGGCATCCAGGGCGGATTGAATGGCAGTCGTGTCGTCGTTTTTCGAATCGCCTTTTGCACCGAACTGCTTTGCATCGAAAGCTGCCTGCGCGAAGGTTATCGTGCACAAAACCAGCCACACAACAATCGCTGCGCTCCGGAAAACCATGGGACTCTGAGTTTTTGTCATGGTGATGCACTCCCCAACGTATTGGATTTGGCAAAAGCAGACGGTAGAATTCGTTTTGTGATTCCCAATGCATGGGCGAGAAGGAATCCAACCGTAACCAGCGAAATGATAATCCCGGCGACCTGCCAGCGGATTTGGTAGTGGAAGACAACTTCCTCGCCGCCAGCCACCTTGATGGCCCTGAACGCCCCATTGGCACGGTATACGCGGGTGGGCGCGCCATTGATCGTGGCGGTCCAGTGCGGATAATAGGAATCGGCCAGCACCAGCCAGCCGGCCACATCGCGGGGGACCCGGATGTGGACGAGCGAGTTCCCCTGATACGCGACGCTTGCCGGGACCGGGTCGCCGGCCGTTCCTTCGGATTTCCCAGCCATGCTGTCATCGCAAAGCAGGACGGTTCTCTGGAAGTTAACGGTGGAAGTTGTCAGCTGGTCGTAAACGGCCGCTTCGCTTTCGCCGATGAAAGTGGCCTGGGGTATCACATAGGCACGGGGCAGGGCGGACTTCCGGCGGAACATGGAATAGCGCCCATGATTGATCACAAACTCCAATTCGCGGGACGCGGTGGTGCCCGAGTTGTTGGGGATGGCCGCGAATCGCAGGTTCGCGGCGTCCAGCAGCGGGTGGCGGCGGGGCGGGGTGAAATCAAACTGTACCACGTCCTTCGGTTTTCCGGACATGGCGGCAAAGGCCGTGTTGATGTAGCGGGACAGACTGATGTCGTTTCCACCGACCACGGAGACGTCCTGGGAGACCGGCTCGGAGGAGAGATAGCTGGCGTAGGACTGGATGCGGCCTTCGCTTTGGTTGTCGCGGGCAAACTTCCAGAAAAGCTTTGGGGCATAGCTGTTGGCGGCGGGGGTGATGAACTGGGCTGGTATCCAGGCGTGAAGGACAAGGTCGATGGCGGACAAGGCCAGGAGCAGGCAAACGGCGTGCTTCCAGCGGAGTGCGGATACAACGGCGAACGCGCCAAGGGCGATAGTGGCCGTGTACCGCGCCCATGTCCATGCCAGGGGAACGGATTCCCCGAAGGGCAGGAGCGACAGGCGGTCGGTGGAACTGGGTTTAGGGGCCAGTCCTTCCGGGATGAACCGGCTTGTTGCCCAGACAATGGCGCACAGGAACGCTGCTGCGAGTGTGCTTCCCCAGACTGCGCGACGCCCATCCCGACGGATTGCGTCAACCTGTTCCGCGGCCAACAAGATGCCGTAGATCATTCCGAAAAGCAAGATCCTTCCGTGTCCCCTGAAGACTGCCCACCCGGGCACCCAGCGCAAAACGACGTCGGCATTGGGAGCCAACCCGACGGACGCCATAATGATTGAAAACAGCAGTGCTGCTGCCGGCCAACTGAACCGCCCGTGGCGGGCCAACCCCGCCATTCGGCCCAAGGCCAGGGCCAGCGGAATCATTCCCAGGTAGATGGGTTGTTCCCACCAGTACCATGGTCCCGCTGCTGCGGAGATCTCCATGCGAATTCGCGGTACCACGAATCCCAGATAAGCCTTGGGAAGCATGGAGAAGCCGGTGAACCATTCGGCGGTCTTCTCGGCCGAACGCGCCGAAAACCGGAGGGAATCCGCGACGGGCACCATCTCGACTGCAGCGAGACCAATGGCCACCGCCATGGCCACGGTATGGCAGCGTAACTGCGTGAGCATCCAGTTGCGTCGGTTTTCGGCGTCCTGGTTGGCCAGCATTACCAGCAGAGTCAGAAAGCAAAAGAGGACGGCATAGTAACCGATCTGGTAGTGCCCGCCGAGAAGCAGTGCACCGAACACGAGCCCCAGCATTGTGGAGTTTCTAAAGGATGGCTCCCGCAGCAGCAACCACTGACGGGCCAGCACCAACGGAACCCACGCCAGCGTGCAGACCATGGTGAAATGCCCCGCGAAGATTCGCGGAATCATGATGGCGCCCAGGCCGCCGACGCTTCCCGCAAAGGCGCTGGCAGTGGGTGACAGACCGCGACACCGGGCCAGATAGGTCATGCCACCCGCAAACAGGGCCAGATGGAGAAGCGTCGCCACGTTGAGCGCCAGCGGTTGGGGCAGCGACAACCAGAGCAAAAGGTTTGGTGGATAGTAGATCGTGGAGTTGGTGTTGGCGAGAAACGGGGTGCCGCAGAAGATGTAGGGATTCCAGACTGGCAGGTACCCGCGAAAGAGTTCCTCGCATGCAAACGAGACAAAGTGGCGATAGGCATTCTGGATGTCGTTGTGCGGGAAACCGAGGTAGCTGGCTGCAAGCTTCGGGATTATTCCGGCGTAGGGCAGGAGAGAAAAGAGTATGGCGACGGCGTAGGCCATGACGATCGCACCGCGGGACTCTGCGAATTTGGCCTCACCGGACTTGGCGCCGAGCGGCATTTCGGTGGCAGGCGCGGGGCGGCCAGTGACTTCCGCGGGGGCTTTGTCTTTTGGGTTGCCGCTCTTCTTGCGCATTGTGGGTGGTTAAGGGCGCGCGGCTCGTTTTGGCAACAATTGATTTGGAACGCGGGTGTCAGGTTCCGGGAGTGGGCTTGTGGCCATTCACAACTTCGCGGATCTGGCCTGTGCTTTTGATAAGGTTGTCCAGGTCCGCTGACAGTTGCACGATGGTCTTCCAATCGCCAGACACAATATCCTGCGAATGGGCGAGGTTGTTGCGCAGGCTTTCGAGGGCCTTGCTGGCGTCCTCTACCTGGCGCCGGGAGGTGAAACGCGTGAGCGAGCGGATGGCTTCGTTGCGCGCGATGATTCCCATCTTGTCCGGGAACTGCAGGCAGTGGAGCAGCCCGGGGTTTTGGTTTCGCCGCCGCCGTTCCTCCAGTAGCTCCTCGGCCTTCTTCAGGCGTCCTTCCGACACATACTGCCTCCAACTGTCGTTGGGGCACATCAGGTCGATGAGAAGGTGCATGCGCATCTCGGTGAGCGTGACCATGCCGAACAGCCACATCCGCACGGGGGGCTTCTGCAGGTCATCAAGGGTTATGATGCCGGCAATGCCTCCCAGAAGACGCACGAACAGCCGGGGCGAATCGTCGAGGGCCAGAATCGTGTCGGCAAGGGGTGCCCCTTCGGGAACAACCCGCGCCTCATCGATGGGTTGCATGTGGTCCCCACAAACGCCCGTGGCTGGTGAACCGTGCTCCAGGAAGCCAGCGACCTGTCCGTTGCACCGGATTCCGACCACATCAAAGTGTTGTGCCTGCATAAGTGACAGCGCCTCGGCGGCGGGGGTGGAGGCGTCCAGGGAAGCGAGCGGTTCCGCGATGTCCCGGGCCTTGAACCCCTCGCGGAAGAGGTGTCTGAGGCTGTCGATGGTGGAGTTGTTCCAGTACATAGGGCTTGGTTCCGGCAGACGAGGAAGGTTGTCAAACGGTAGATGCTGCGTTCCCATTCACCGGCCTGAGAACCCAAAACCGGCGCATTTCAGCCACTTGTCAAACATTTTCGGCCAGAACTTTTTTTGCGGGCGATTTTTTAAGTTTAGTAATTTCAAAGAACGGTGCGGATTAAATGACTTTTATTTTTTTTGGTTCCTGGTGACCCGGAGCCTTTTTGGTGAGATTTCGTTCCCCGTCCAACCACCAGAAACCGTTTTTTGCGTATTAATCCGAAAGATGTCGTAATCCGATCATCGTGGGAAGACCCTATCACAGTGGAATTGGGCTTGCCTATTCCCTCACAACCGCTTATGTACCCTTCCAGACCCATAAAATGATGGTAATAAAATTGAAGTAAGCAAAATTATGCGGGCGGTAAGTGGTGGGAGAGGCTTGAATGGGTGCGCTGGTGTTTTGTCAAATTAATTGGAAGAAACGTCAACTGCCCCCGATTTTCGGGTCGCTGAGCTTGGGTCGTTAGCCCGCATCGCGCACGCCATGAAAACACTCGCTATCTTCGTACTGAGTTGCTCGATTGGATTTCAAGCTCACGCCCAATTGGATACGAACCTCACGCACCAGATAAGGGCGTGGCGCAAGGGCGATGCACCGCCTGCCCGATTGCTCAAGTTCCCCGACGGCAAGATTGACACGATACCGGGGTGTGATTTGCGGGTCATTGGGTCAGAGGTTGGCGATTACATTTCCGAGATTCAGGACGCAGACCTGCTTGCTGCACTGATGTTCGACTACCGGAGTCAGCCGGATACTTTCCACGCTGCTGTGTCGCGGCTCATCACTCTGAAAGGCGTCGATCACGTCTCCCGCATTCTTGCAGAGCGGCGCAAGACCGAGCCGGGCGCGTTTACGCGTTCGGAGCTTGCCGTGCTTTCACAGCTTGTTCGCGCACCTTACATCGCCGTCCAAGTGGCCCGCATTGCGCCCGAGGACATGCCAACAGAAAAGGCGGACACCGCATTGCAGGCGATGCGGACTGATTTGCAGGCTGGCGCCTCATGGGCGGACGCCTATCGCAAGCATTCGGATTTACATCCCGACATGCGCGACCGAGCGAAAGACCCAAAGAGTGTTCGAACGCTTGTTTGTTATCTTTACGACAGCACGGTCTCACCGAGTGGTTTCGATATCGTGACGTATAGCATAGCGGAGAGTTTACCTTTGGAGCATTTGCGCGAGTTGTTTCGCGCCAAGCGAGGCACGCACATTTTCAGAGCAGCCGATGGCGTTTACCTCTATCATGTTCGGAGTTACTACGATGACGCGAGCTAACCATGCGCTGCAGCGAACCCGGCATGACACCAGGTTTTGCAATCCATGCGTCCCGTGTGCCGGGTCGCGGAGCTTGGGTCGTTAGCTGGCGCCAAACCCATCGCTTCTATCACGATGCTGGCCACTTGACCGAGGCATGCCGAACGAAAGCGAACGGGGGCACCTCTTGATTGAAGCGCGGCCCCATGTTCTCTGACATGGGGCTGGAAGAGGTTGTAAGGGGTCGTGGGGGAATTGACAGACCCTGGATGCCTGTGCAATGGTGGATCCATCATGAAACGACTCACTGGTCCCGACACAGCAGTTCGCTACGCGAGCCTTTTGCATGGCCCTTTTGCCATGCAAACCCAATGTGTTCAATGGTTTAGGCGGATTTGATTCGCTGGAGAAATGAATTTCGCACGAAAATCGTCTCGCAAACCCAGCTCTATCAATGGGAAACGGCCTCGTAATTCGCGCAGTAATTTTTTCCGGAAATCGTCGTCCAAACCCAATATCCACAATGTGAAAGAAGCGTCATATTCCGATGACAAAATGGGTGTGATTTAAGGGTGGCAGAGCTGTCCCAGTTCTGTATCCAGCGGCGGGACGCCGCTGCCACTATTACTCGCTGGGAACTTGGGGCCTTTGGGAGCGATTGCGTGGTGGTGCGCCGTTGCGTTTTGGGTTTACACTTGTCCCGGTGGGGCATAGGCGCTTGGGACCATGAGCGAGCAAAGTTCAGAAAACGCGGTGGCGGCATTGTCGGCGGATGAGGCCGCGGCGGGTGGCGATGAACCGCTGGATGTGGCGGCCATCATGGCGCAGATTCGACGGCAGGTGGCGGAGAAGAAGCGAACGGGCATCTACCCGGACGATCCCGGTCCGGTGCGTTCGCGGCCGGCGCTGCCGGATTTTGGGGCGCAGCAGCCGTTTGAGGTTCACTACGAAGCCATGCGCAGCGCGGCCCACATTGATCTTGCGGGGGAACCTATTTCCTCCCATCGCCCCGTGACGGGGAACTTCATCGTGGCGGTGAAACGGTTCACGCGGTTCTGGATCCGCCGTTACACGGATTCGCTTTTCATGCGCCAGAGCTACTTCAACGCGGAAGCGGCGAATACGATCGCGGCGCTGCGGCGCGAAATTGAGGATCTGCGGGCCGAGCTGGACGCGGTTAAGGCCAAACGGGATAAGTAGGTTCCGAACCGGCTTGTTGCGTGGCAATGGTGGGTTGCCTGCGGGGTGGCCGCAACATGGTGCGGCGATTGGTGCCTCCAGCATAGTGGAGGCACGGAGCGAATTGGGGGGATTGAGGCAGAGTGAACCGAAGGGCATTGGAGCAGGGCTGCCAACTTCTATTGATATTTGGTTTCGCAGCCCGGACAAGGGAACCCATTAATCGTTATCTGTAAGGCGGCTTACTTCCGATGGCATCACAGCAGGATAACAACGGCGCCGAAATCAAGCGCATGAAAACCGGCGTTGCCGGGCTGGACGATATTCTTGGCGGCGGCTTCGTCGCGGGCAGCAGTGTGCTGCTGCAGGGGAGCCCGGGCTCGGGCAAGTCCGCGCTTGGGATGCAGATCGTCGTCAATGGCATCAATGAGTGCGATGAAACAGCCATCATCCTGTCCTTTGAGCAGTTCCCCGAGCACCTCTATCGCGACGCGGCGAGCTTTGGCTGGGATTTCCGCGACCTGATGAAGCGCGACAAGCTGCGGATTGTTTTCGCGCGGCCTGATTCCCTGTTCAGTTCCTTTGCCGAGCGCGAATGCACGGCGATAACCCATATCACGGATGCCGTCATCGAACTCAAGGCCACCCGCGTGCTGGTGGATAGTGTTGCGGTGTTCTGGTCGCTGCCCATGCCGCCGGAGGACCAGCGCAAGGCGTTCTTTGAGTTTGTCATGAAATTAAAGGGACTGGGGGTGACTCCCCTGCTGACGGCAGACCTGCCGCCGGGTGTGGATGCGATTTCGCCCGAGGAGTTTGCGGTGGATGCCATGGTGCGACTTGAGCATCACGGCGCGTCCTTTGTCGGGTCGGAGCGCTCGCGCACCATCGAGATTGTGAAGGCCCGCGGCCAGAGTTTCATGGAGGGGAGCCACCCGTTCCACATCACAAAGGATGGGCTCAAGGTGTCGCCGTTCGTGAATCTCGGCGCCATAGAGGATCGCGTGCGGCCCGACGCGGCCGAGCGCTGTTCCACGGGCGTGGCGGATCTGGACGAATTGCTCAACGGCGGATTTCAGCGCGGAAGCACCACCATGTACGCGGGAATGAGCGGCACGGGAAAGACGACCCTTGCGGCCCATTTCCTCGCGGCGGGATTGCGGGCCGGAGAACAGGGAATCTATGTCAGTCTCAACGAGCGTCCGTCGCAACTCATTGCGAACATGGACCGGCGTGGCCTGGGGTATGGCGATGCCGCGAAGCGCGGAGACCTGCAGGTTCTCCACACCAGCGGCGCGGGCATCCAGCTCATCGAGTTTTATCACAACCTGAAAGAGCTCATCGATCCAAACCGCCCCACGCGACTCGTGATCGATGGTCTGCGCGATTTCCTGTCGGCGGCCAGCAATGAGCGGGAGCAGGATTACTACCTGACGTTGTTCAACGACCTGATCTTCAACCGGGGCGTTACGGCGGTGTTCACCTGGCGAGTCGAGGATGTGGCCGGTCTTTCAAGTCTTGCGAGCATTCCCCACACGTCCAACGTGGACAACATCCTCTACCTTGGTCTCGTGGAATTGCAGAGCAAGCTGCGCAAGGTGCTGGCCATCTTCAAGACCCGCGGCGAGCACATTGACAGCTCGCTACGCGAGCTGGTGCTTTCCGGCAGTGAGGTCAAGGTGTCCAACCTGTTCACGGGGCTCAGCGGCATTCTCATGGGTTCCGCCAGTGGCCAGCTCAGTGAGGCGGGCCGCGAGATCGTGGAGCCGCTGTTCCACATCCGCGAGTTCGTGAACAACGTGGAAATCACCAATGTGGAACAGGCGAAATTCGTGGTGGATAACATCCGGCAGGAGTTCAACGTGCTGGCCGAGAAAATTGGCGAGCACTTTAATCTTGGCGACGAGGGGTAGGCAGGGTTTCTTCCTTAAATGTGACCCGCCTGTGTAACGACGGCCACTTGACAAAGGAATCCGACGGGTGCCGAATCGTCCGCTGACACTTTGAAAGGCTTCCGCTTCATTTCCGGGGATGACGGGAGTTTGCACAATAACAAGTCATTATGATCATCAACGATCACATCATAGGCATCGACCTCGGAACCACCAACTCGGTGGTAGCCATATTGGAGAACGAGCAACCGCGGGTTATCCATAACAGCGAAGGCTCGACCAAGACCCCCTCGGTGGTTTCCTTCCTGGAAAATGGCGATGTGGTAGTTGGTGAGATTGCCCGGCGCCAGACTGCCGTTCACCCCGAGCGGAGCGTCACCTCCATCAAGCGCATCATGGGCCGCACGCTGGACGACGTTGAGGCCCTCGAAATTACCGTTCCCTACGAGCTGGTGGAGCAGGATGGCCAGCTCATGGTCAAAATTGACGACCAGGGATTCACGCCGTCGCAGATTTCCGCCCATGTGCTGAAGAAGCTGAAGCAATCGGCCGAGGATTACCTTGGCACTGAAGTTACGAAGGCCATCGTTACCGTTCCAGCCTACTTTGACGATCTGCAGCGGCAGGCCACGATGGAAGCCGGCAAGCTGGCAGGACTGGAAGTGCTGCGGCTGGTCAACGAGCCGACGGCGGCAGCCATGGCCTACGGTCTTGGGCGCGAGGGGACCGAGCGGGTCGTGGTTTACGACTTTGGCGGCGGCACGTTTGACGTGACGGTGCTGGAAATTACCGACAATACATTCGAGGTTCTCACCTCGACCGGCGACACGCACCTGGGTGGCGACGATTTAGACGACATTCTCGCGCGCCAGATGCTGGAGTATCTTTCCTCCTCACAAAGGATTGAAGTGGTGCCGGACGCCATGGCATTGCGTCGCCTGAAGGACGCCGCAGAGAAGGCCAAGTGTGAGCTTTCGGGCGCAAGACAGACGTCTGTTCACCTGCCATTTCTGACCTACAATGCGGGGCAGCCGGTTCACCTCGAAATGAAAATCACCCGGGAGGAGCTGGAGGACCTGGCGATTCCCCTGGTGGAGCGCACCATCGAGCGGTGCCGTATGGCGCTGGAGGACTGCAACCTCGAACCGGGCCAGGTGGACAAGGTCATACTCGTGGGCGGCTCGACGCGCATGCCGCTGGTGCAAGAACTGGTCGAGGAGTTTTTTGGTGTGCCGCCGTTCAAAGGGATCAATCCCGACGAAATCGTGGGCATGGGCGCGGCGACGCAGGCCGGGGTCCTGGGCGGCAAGCTGAAGGAGGTCATCCTGCTTGATGTGACGCCCCATTCGCTGGGTGTCGAGGTGGCCGAGAACAAGGTTTCGCGCATCGTGGAGAAGAACTCCACCATTCCCATAAAAACGGCAAAGCATTTTACGACCACCGAGGATAACCAGGAGACGGTGGTGGTGCACGTTTGCCAGGGGGAAAGCGAGAAGGCGTCGGAGAATCGCTCGCTGGGCAAGTTCATGCTGACGGGCGTGCAGCAGGCTGCGGCGGGGGTGCCGCGTATCCAGGTGACTTTCCATATCAATGCCAACGGCATGGTGGAGGTTTCCGCCGAGGACCTTGTGACCAAGGAGCAGCGCAGCGTGGCGCTGACGCTTGGAGGTGAGGGGGGCGGAAACGCCGCCCGGGAGCGCGTGCGCGGGGCCGACAAGGCCAAGACCCAGAGCCGGCGTCGTCGATCGGGGCGCTCGGCATCGGCGTCCTCCAGCGATGTGATTCCGGCGAAAGCCCAACAGTCTTCGCGGCCGGATTTTGCCATTTCACTGCGGCAGCCGTCCGAGTCTCCGAATTTCCTGCCGCTTCACGGAGACGCTGATACAGCACTGAAGCCGCGCCGACTTGAATCTGATGATCAAGCCAAGGACGAACCATCGTCGAAAGTCTCTTACAGGTCCCTCAAACAGCGGCCCGGGGAACCGATTAGTGGCCTGCGAAGTACCGAGGCGCCAACGGATGCCTTGGCTGGTCCGGAGGAGCCGGCAACCAAACCTCCGGCGGAGAACGAATTAGCCGTGACGATGGAACTGAGCGAGAAAGCCCGCCAGGCATTGCGACATGCTGCCAATAGCGAAACCGGTTCACAGGCAATGATTGCTTATCAGGATTCGTTTGAGGAGTTGCGTCGTGCGGCCAACAAAGCGCCGGGCAATCTGGAACTGGTTCTGCCGACGGCGCGGATTCTGGCAATCCTGGGCGAACGAAATCCTGCGCGGGAATTGCTGCTGGCCGCGCAGGCCCTGCCCACGGTTCCGCCATCCAATATAGCAGCCGCTTTTGATTTTTTTCTGGAGAAATTTCCGGGGGATGAGGGAGCGCTTGCCGGTAGGGCAACAGCCTTGTCGCGAATGGGCCAGATAGATAGCGCCATTTCCGATTACGAACGAATCTGGTCCGATGATGCCGGGAATGAGGCGCATGCCGAAAAGCTCATAGAATTGTATCAGGCAAAGCTGGCAATGGGAGGCGGGGACAGCGCCGAAACACAGTTCAAGCTGGTGAAGCTGTTTGTACGCAAGAGCCGTGTGGACGATGCGGTCAACATTCTGCAGCAGTTGACGCTCAACGAGAACTTCAAGGAGCGTTCGCTTAAGATTCTTGGCCTCTGTTACTGGCAAAAAGGGATGCATTACCTTGCCTGGCAAAAGTTCCAGCAATTGCCGCCCACAGAGGAGATCAAGGATATCGTTTATCGACTGGCAACGGACATGGAGAACACGGACCAATTGTTGAACGCCAAGGCGGTGTTACAGTTTTTGCTGGATACAGATCCTACCTACCGGGACGTGGATGCGCGGTTGACGAAGCTGGAGCAACTTCTTGCTTCGGGGACAAGCGGGAACCAAGGTGGCTCACCTGGTTCGCTTTTTATGGCGTTCAAGGACTCCCGCTTTGTGATCATCGAAGAGATCAACCGCGGCAGCATGGGAATCGTTTACAGGGCAAAGGACAAGATCCTCGACGAGGTTGTGGCCCTGAAGATTCTCACTGATTACCTTACCACCGACCCAACGGCTGTGGAACGGTTTAAGCGAGAAGCCCGGGCCGCCAAGCGGCTTTCGCACCCCAATATTGTGCGAATTCATGACATGTTCGAGATTGGCGGCAAGAAGCTGCTGTCCATGGAATATATTGAAGGTCGCGATCTCAAGAAAATACTATCTGAACAGAGCATGCTGCCAGTGGAGGACATTGTGGAGATTTCGCAGGGGGTTTGCGACGCCCTTGCCTATGCCCACCAACTTGGAATCGTGCATCGAGACATCAAGCCAGCCAATATTATGATCACAAACGATGGAAAAGTGAAGGTAACCGACTTCGGGATCGCAAAATTTCTGCTGGCCGGACCGGAAGTAACTCGAAGCGGGTCGCAGATTCTTGGCACACCGCTATACATGTCACCCGAGCAAATCCGGGGAGACCAGATAGACATCCGAAGTGACATTTATTCCTTTGGCGCCATGCTCTATGAAATGGCTTGCGGGAAGCCACCCTTCTGGGAGGGCAATATCGAGTATCACCACCTGCACACAGCGCCACCTGAACTCACCGTTGACTTGCCCGACCCGGTGCGCGCCACGATCATGAAGTGCCTTGCAAAGGAAGTGGCTGACCGTATCCAGACGGTGGATGAGGTCATGAGGATGCTTCAGGTGGCTTCCTGATACATTTGGTTTCCTAGCAACAGGTTTCCGTGTGCCCCGCGTCCTGAAATTATGGGGGTTAACGTGGTTCAGCAGAGATATCGAATGGCCCCGCCGTCCTGCGGTATGGGTTCTGTTCACTTGGGAGGCTAATAAGCCGCCCCCGCGCCCAGTCAGCTTCAGGGTGCATCTGAAACAAGGAACTACGACGCAATGACGATGGCGGTTGAGAAGATAAAAGAGGATTTTATCGAGCCCCAAGTGGTTCATGATATTGCCCGAGTCATACGCGAGAACGAAGAGTTCCTTATCATGGGGCACTTGCGCCCGGATGGGGACTGCCTCGGGTCGGGTCTGGGTTTGCTTCATCTGCTGCGGGGAATGGGGAAACGCGCGGAGTTTTTCACTGTTGGCCCGATGCCCGATTACCTGGAGTTTTTGCCGGGTTTCGACGAGGTGCTGACTACGCCCCCCAGCCATATACCCAAGACTATTATATACGTCGATAGCGGCGACCCGCTTCGGGTCAGCGAGACCTTCCTTCCCCAAGGGTACCTCATCAATATTGACCACCACCTCAGCAATAGCCAGTTTGGCCAGCTGAACTGGGTGGATATCGAGGCCACGGCGGCTGGCGAGCAGATTTACCGGCTGGCGCTGGTTCTGGAGCAGCCCTTCACGCCGACCATTGCCACTTGCCTTTACACGGCCATGATGACTGATAGTGGTGGGTTTAGGTATGCCAATACGGACCAAGTAACCTTCCAGGCGGCAGCTCATCTGGTGGCGGAAGGTGCCAAGCCGGCAGAGATCGCCCAGGAAGTCTATGAGACCAAGAAGCGCCAGTCGGTGGTTTTGACCGGCCTGGTTTACTCCAACCTCCAATTTGAGTTCGAAAACCGCTTTGTTTGGGCCGAGATCACCCAGGAGACTTATAATAAGGTGGGCGGTGACGAGTTTGAACCGGATGGCCTGTCCAGCGATATGCGCGGGATAGCCGGGGTCGAGATCGCTGTTCTTTTTCACGAGACCAAGGAAGGCTGGTTCCGGGCGGGTTTGCGCAGCAAGTCCGCGGTCAACGTAAGTGCTTTAGCCACAAAGCTTGGCGGCGGGGGGCATTATAATGCCAGTGGGTGCTATGTGAAGAAGCCGTACGTTGAAACTCGGGAATGGGCCCTTGGTCTTATTCGCGAGTATCTAAGACCATTGCTTTAGAACTGCCTCGGAACGCGCGGTCCAAAGCATTCTTCGATTTCCTGTGGGATTGCCGCTGAGACAGCCGAATTCGATCTCCCCTTAGAGCCGTTTTTGGGCCGTATGTTTGGGGCTCTTAATAAAGTCTCGGCGCCTGCGAGTTTGTTTGGATCTCCTTCCTCTGCGCCGCCACCCGACCTTTCCCCACCCAAGGTTCGCAAGTTTAAGGAAGTTGAACCCCCCGTTACTTTTTGATTCCTAGGCATCATTATTTCCCTTGCAAGTCACCCTATTTCCAACACGTAATCCCATGACAACCGGGATTCTCGAGTCCGCGAACCAAGTTTCGCAGACTTCCGCAAACGTTCGGAATGCCGGTCTGAATCTGGCAACACTGGCATCGGGGATTTGGTATCACCTGGATGGCAGGGTTGGCAGGTTCCCGACCTGTAAGGTCCAAAGTTCAGGGTGGAATAACCTGCCAATGCAGCAAAGTGCGCGTCCGGGGATCGCGTGTGATTTGACGGAATTTGCCTCTGGCGGCGTTTCGGTAGCCTAACCGCAAGCCACCAGGTGCGTTTCCACACTTACATTGGGAGAGTTGTCGGACAAACTGACAGGGCGGAGGCCCCGCGCGCGAGTTGGTGGTGGAAGTTTTCCCCGTTGAAAACCACACGGCACAGGCCGTGTGGCTCTTGTGAGTCCTCATGAAACCCGTCAAAATCACAAACTCTCTATGTTGGCTGGCAGCAAGGTTGGTGAAGCGGCAGTGCCCAAAAATGCTTATAATCGGAAGTTGGAGGAGACGTATGTCATCGTATAATTCTTTCAAGGTTCAGGCCGGCGCAAAAGGTGCCCACTCTTCTGCGGTGGGGATACCCGGTTTGTCATTGATCAAGCGAATCGTCTTCGCGGCGGCAACGCTGACAGGGTTGTCGGTCGCTTTGACTTCCGGCCGTATTCAGGCTGGCACAGCCATTGGACGCGGCATCGCCACCTACATAGTCATGGGTAATGAAAATAACATTATTCAGACCTACAAGGACAATACCGGTGGCGGTACTGGCGCGGGCGATACGTCAGCAACTGTCAATTCCCGTGTAAGCATGGTGTCGAGTGCTCCAAACACCTATGTTTATTTGGATGAATACGAAAACGGATACAACTTTGATCCGCTAAATCCGGCTGGCACAGCAGACGCCCGCTGGGACAACGGACCGGCTGGCGCAAACAAGCAGGGTGCAGCCTTGGGGACCGGACAGGTATTGACGCTATCGAATACCAATACTTATGTGCCGGGCAGTACTGGCGTCAACGGCGGGGACATCATCTACATTTTGGGCGCCCCGGTGACAATGGTTCGTACGGTTTGGCCCAACAACCCCGGAACATTTGCCTCAGGAACATGGCCTCTCTACCCAACCGTATACTGGCAGTCGGAATACGCCTCGTCAATCGGCGAGGATACGGCAGGCGCCCCCCTTCCCTTTGCGGTATGTGATATGCATGTAACGGCTCTGGACAATAACACAAGCGTCGTCCTTTACGACGCAGCCGGGACGACGGTCTCGCAGCAACTTCTCCAGAGGGGTGGATGCACCAATTTCCCCAGCATTAATCAGAATTACCGTGTTCGCGGTTTCAATCGCCTGACCGGCAAACCGGCGAGCTTGGAAGCGGGTTTGCAGACCGCTGCGATCGGCAGCGATGCCCGTTTTTTCTCACTGGTGCCGTCCCAGTTTCTCGGGGATCAATATTTGTTGCCGGTCCCTTCCTTTAATTACCCCGCGGGTGAACCGCAACAGACAGACCCTCCCGTTGAGACAGCGGTTTACGTAACCCCGCTGGAAAACGGCACCACTGTCACGTTTAACACCGGGGCCACAAGCCAGACGCAGGTTTTGAACAACAATCAGGTGGGGCGCTTTGTTATGCCATTTGTCAGCCCGACCTTTGTGCAGGGTGCTGGCGCCGCCACTGTGTCGGCGGCCGGTGGTCGAAAGCTGGTTGTGTTGGTGGCCGGCCATGACCGCCATGACAACCTAGATTGGGGCTATAATGGTATTCCTACCAGTGGCCTTGATATTATTGGTGGCAATCAGGTCTTTGTGCCACTTGCTCCAGTTAACCCTCTTTATGTTACACCAAAAGAAGACAACACTCTCGTTAAGGTGGACTATAACAGCGACGGTTCCGTCGAGACAAGCTTTACCTTGAATCGTTTCGAAACACGGCTGGTTTATCCCCTGTCTCCCGGATTCACCTCCACTGGCGCCCATGTATTTGCCAATTCAACGATCATGGTTTGTTGGGGCCAAGATATGAGTGAGGTGACGCCTGGCGAACCGGATCCGGACTACGACCAAGGGTATTCCATCTATCCGACAGGTCTCTTTGAAAAAGTCCTGAGCCTGACCAAAACTTGTGACCCCGTGGCGCTGCCATCCACAGGTGGACAGACGACAGTAACCCTGAAGCTCGACAATGAGGGAACAGGCACGAATGGCACTAAGTTAAGGTGTTTTGCAACTCGTTTGGCCGTGTAATGTCAAAAGAATCAGGCGTTTGATTCCAAACCGTTAACGCCGCCAATGCTCGTCCTGCTGAGGAGATCGAATGCCATGTC
>JAIBAT010000045.1 GCA_019695055.1 Candidatus Sumerlaeaceae bacterium
TCCCATTCGAAGTCGGCGAAGGCCTGATTCTGCACCCCCATCCCAAAGCTCCAGGCGGCCTTGGCCGGGAGCATCGGTTATTTTGGCAATCCCTATCACCTCGGCGCCAAAATACGGATGCCTCTTCGGACCCGATTGCCAACAGAATCGAGATACATCTTTCACTCGCTTATCTTATCCAACAACTCCGCCACCTGACGCTCCAGGGTCGCCACCCGGGCTTCGAGCTGTTCCAGCCGGTCGGGATCGACACTCGGTGACCTCCGTGGTGTTTCCGTCTCCACCGCCAGGACCTCGATCTCGGGTTCGCCACAGAGCAGATGGGCGTACCTGTCCTCCCGTTGCCCCGCCCCCCGGGGCAAACACATCGCCAGCGGCGGCTGACGCTGCATGAATCTGGTCAGGATCTGCTGGATCTCCTCCATCCCCTCGAACGCCACCATACGCTCGGTGCGGATGCGGATCTCGTTGAGGGTCTGGGGACGTCGGAGCATCAACACCGCCAGCACTGCCTGGGCGCGGCGATCGATCTTCAGTGCCTGACGCAGACGCTGTGAGATTCGCTGGGCACGATCACCATAGTCGATGCGTGCCAACTCCCGTTCGGCCAACTCGCTGACGCAGTGATTGACCTCGGCCAGGGAGAGATTCATGACCGGCTCGCGGCTGCTCTTCTGATTGCAGGCCAGGGTCAAGCTGTTGAGCGTCAAGGGGTAGTTGTCGGCGGTGGCCAACTCCTTTTCCATCAGGGAGCCGAGGATACGGGCCTCCATAGGGGTAAGGATGAGCGGCTGTGGGGCTATGGTGTCGTTCATGTCTGATCCTATCGGAGTTGTCTGGGCAACAAGGATGGCGAAGGCCCGTCAATACCCGGACGCCCTGGACCTGTCAACCTAAAGAGAAGCTTCCAGGTGCCTGGGCGGCGAAACAAATATCATAAGGGCATCATCGGGTTTGAAACTCTTATGTAAAAGGGACAAGGTTGCTGGTCCGCTGGTACAGCCGCCATGCGAAACACTCAGTTCCCCCTGCGCCGTCAATCCATAATTTGGCTCCTTACGTCCGCCCTGGAATAGAAGCCAGGACCAGGTGTTGTGTAGACTTTCTCTCCTAAATTACGACTGCAGGAGCAAGCTCCATGACTATCTTCAAGCAAGCGGCCAGCCTTAACCTCCAGGGGCGAATATTCCTCAGGTCTGGCTGCCGGTATGTATTCATCCGTCTGTGGTGGCCTTTCTTCTGGGCATTGGCGATCATCTCGCTTTCGTCGGGGTTTGGGGTAATGGCAGAGGAGATCAAGATCGGTGGCACCGGCAACGCCCTGGGGACCATGCGCCTGCTTGGTATAGCTTTCAACCGCGAACACCCGGACATCCAGGTCCGAGTACTGAACAGCATCGGCAGCAGCGGGGCGATCAAGGCGGTGCCGAAGGGCGCCATAGATATCGGCTTAAGTTCCCGCCCCTTCAGCGATGAAGAAGGTGCTGCCGGTGTAGCAGTAAATGAATATGCCCGGACCCTCACGGTACTGGCGGTAGCGGCCAAATCCCAGGTCAAAACCATCAGCCGTGAACAGATCGCCGATATTTACAGCGGCAACTATCATCTATGGCCGGATGGTACGCCAATCCGACCGGTATTGCGCAAGCAGGGCGACGATAATACCCGCCAACTCAGAGCCCTGTCCCCGGCAATCGAACAAGCTTTAGAGAAGGCAAACAATCGCCAGGGCTTGCCTTTCGCCGTTACCGATCAAGAAGCGGCGGAGAAAATCGAGTCCATCCCGGGCGCCATCGGTGTCACCACCCTGGCATTGATCCTCTCTGAGGGCCGTGCCCTGCATCCCCTGACGCTGGATGGGATCGAGCCCAATGTTGAGAAGGGTATCTCGGGCAGCTATCCGATCATCAAACACTTCTTCATGCTCACCCAGCCTCAACCTTCAGCGGCCGTGCAGGAATTCATGGTTTTCCTGCATTCCCCTGTCGGGCGGGACATTCTGATCCAGAACGGCCATTGGCTCCCGTAACCCTCCGATCCCCGAGCCGTTTAATGCCTCCCAGGGATCGCATCACCACTATCATCACCCGTCTGGGGGCCATCACTGCCCTGCTGGTCGCCATCAGCCTGCCGATCGGCTATGCGTTGACGAACCTGAAGGACTTGGGCGACTCCCTGGAATTCAAGGCTAAGGTTAAAGCCGCGGCCATCAATGGGCTCATTGCCAGTCATCCCGATTTGTGGCGTTACGCCGAAAACCGCCTCCAGGGGTTAATCTCCCGGGAGCCTGTTCCACTCGCGGATGAATTCATCCAGGTCTTTGATGATAAAAATCACTTGATTCTGCAACATGGCCAGGAGCTCCAGGGGCCAACGCTCAGCCGAAGTTATGCCCTCTATGATGTGGACATGGTCGTCGGCCGCATCCAGGTCAGCGCCTCCTTGGCGAGCAGCTTCTTGAAAACTGTCATCGCTGCCGCTAGCGGTCTCATGCTCGGTGGCATCGTTTTTGTGGTATTGCGCGTGTTGCCACTGCGGGCGCTACGCGAGGCGATGTATAGCCTGGTGGAAGAGAAGGAGCGGGCCGAAACCATTCTGAGTTCCATCAGCGACGCGGTTACCACCACTGATTCCGAAGGCCAGCTGATCAGGATGAACCTGGCCTGGTTGGCCATGATCGAGGCGGATAACTTGGCACAAGCTTCTGAGCGATCGGTATTCGAGGTCGTCGCCCCCGAATACATTACAGCCTATGCTGAGCTGCACCAAAGGGTATTGGCCGGCAATCCGACGCAGTTGAGATACGAAATGATCGGTCTTAAGGGTAGGCATCGCTGGTTGGAGACCCGAGCGGTGCCTATGCGGGACGGCAGCAGGATGTTGGATCTGGCCGTCACTCGCGACATCACCGCTAGCAAGCAGGCGGAAGCCAAGCTCCAACTCGCAAGCAGCGTTTTTACCCACGCTATGGAAGGTATCATGATCACTGCAGCGGATGGATCCATTCTCGACGTCAACACCGCCTTCACCAGGATCACAGGTTACAGCCGTGACGAGGTACTGGGTCACAACCCGAGTCTTCTTGCTTCGGGTCGTCACGATAAAAGCTACTTCGCTACCCTTTGGCACAGTCTGACCGATCAAGGGTATTGGAGCGGTGAGATCTGGAACCGGCGTAAAAACGGCGATGTCTTTGTATCCCTACAGACCATCAGCAGGGTAAGTGACCCCCAAGGCGAAGCCCAGCATTACGTGGCCCTGTTTTCCGATATCACCTCGCTCAAAGAGCACCATAATCGACTGGAGCATATCGCCCACTACGACGCTCTCACCAAGCTGCCCAACCGGATATTGCTGGGTGACCGCTTGCATCTGGCCATGACCCAAATGCAAAGGCGCGGACTCATGCTCGCGGTAGCTTATCTCGATCTCGATGGCTTCAAAGCCATCAATGATCAGCACGGACACAAGGTCGGCGACCGCCTCTTGGCCAATATCGCAGCCAAGATGAAACAGGCCCTGCGCGAGGGGGACACCATCGCCCGTCTCGGGGGAGACGAGTTCGTCGCCATACTGACCGATCTACCTGACAGCAAATCCTGCTCCCCCATCCTCTCACGCCTGCTCACCGCCGCCGCCGAGCCGATCCAGATCGGTCCCTCCAGCCTCCAGGTCTCAGCCAGTATCGGCGTCACCTATTATCCGCAGACAGAGGAGGTGGATGCCGATCAACTCCTCCGTCAGGCCGATCAGGCCATGTATCAGGCCAAACTGATCGGTAAAAATCGGTTCCAAGTCTTCGACATCGAGCGGGATCGAAGCTTGCGTGACCATCACGGAAGTCTGCAGCTGATGCGTAACGCTTTAGCCAAGGGGGAATTTGTTCTCTATTACCAACCCAAAGTGAATCTACGCCTGGGCACTCTCATCGGCGCCGAGGCTCTGATTCGCTGGCAAAGCCCGAACCGGGGTCTGTTACTGCCGGCCAGCTTTTTACCGACGACCGAGCATCACCCCATAGCGGGTGACCTCGGCGACTGGGTGATCCATACCGCCCTCGACCAAATGGAACGTTGGCATACTGAGGACTTGAATATCTCGATCAGTGTCAATCTCAGCACCTACCAGTTGCAACAGACGGATTTCGTCGAACATCTCCGGGAGCTCTTGGCCTCACACCCTGGCGTCGATCCAGCCTGCCTCGAGCTCGAGATCATGGAAGCCAGCGCGGCGGGGGATCTGGCCCAAGTATCCCAGGTCATCAATGCCTGTCATCAGATCGGTGTCACCCTGGCCCTGGATGACTTCGGCACCGGCTATTCATCGCTTAATCAGTTGAAAATCCTCGCCGTTGATCAACTTAAAATCGACCAGAGCTTCGTACGCAACATGCTCGACAGCCCTGATGACCTGGCTATCCTCAAGGGCATTCTGGGTCTGGCTGCCGCCTTCCGTCGGCAAGTCATCGCCGAAGGGGTGGAAACCCGTGAACACTGCGAAATGCTGTTGCAACTCGGCTGTGAGCTCGTCCAAGGAAATGGCATCGCCAAGCCGATGCCCGCCCGGGATTTCCTCGCCTGGTCGAATCTATGGCGCATGGGTCCGAGTTGGGGACAACTTCCCGCTGATCATCCGCCACCCCAGGATGAAGGAGCCGATATCCATGACAGCTGTTGAATCAAGCCATGGGAACCGCCTGCGTTCTAGCAGTTATCCCTCCAACGCCGACAGGTCCCAATCCCAGTGAACTCCATCCATCCACTCAGCCTCGCCAAGCCGACATTCCTCGTCCATCTGATGGCGATCCTCCTGCTCGGCCTATTTTTCCGGCTGGGGATGACCAGCAGCGCCATGAAGTCCGCCACCTTCGACGAGCCCGCCCATCTCACCGCGGGCTACAGCTATTGGCTCACCG
>JAIBAT010000044.1 GCA_019695055.1 Candidatus Sumerlaeaceae bacterium
GATGACGCTTTACCGGACTTCGCCGGAATCGCCAATCATGCGATCCCTGATCAAGGCGGCAAACAACGGCAAGCAGGTCGTGGCGCTGGTGGAACTGAAGGCCCGGTTTGACGAAGCCAATAACATTCAATGGGCCCGCTTGCTGGAGCGCGAAGGGGTCCATGTGGTTTATGGAATTGTGGGCTACAAGACGCACTGCAAGGCGTGCCTGGTGGTGCGGCGTGAGGGGAAGCAGTTGCGGCGATACTGCCACCTGGCAACCGGCAACTATAACCCCACCACAGCAGCCATTTATACGGACTTGTGCCTTTTCACGGCGGAACCGGCAATGGGCGATGACGTGGCGGATCTGTTTAACATGCTGACGGGATTTTCGAGTCACGCGAAATGGAAACGGATTGTGCTGTCCCCCAATGCGATGCATGCGCGCCTCATAAAGCTGATAAAGACGGAGGCGGCCATCGCGGCGAGGGGCGGCAACGGACGCATCATCTGCAAGATGAACTCGCTGGTGGATCCGGAGATCATCGTGACGCTTTACGAGGCGAGCCGCGCAGGGGTGAAGATTGACCTGATTGTGCGGGGCATTTGCTGCTTGAGGCCAGGAATTCCGGGAATCAGCGACAATATCCGGGTTGTATCGGTGGTGGGGCGGTTCCTGGAGCATTCGCGGGTGTTTTACTTCTCGCAGAATGGCAAACCACAAATCTTTCTGTCGTCGGCGGACTGGATGCAGCGGAACTTCTTCAGTCGGATTGAGATGATGTTCGCCGTGGACGATCTGGACCTGCGGGAGCGGATCCTAAACGAAATTCTCGGGGCGGCGCTATCGGACAATCTCAACTCCTGGGAGTTGAAGAACGATGGGAGCTGGAAACGGCGCTCGGCGTCGCCACCAAACCCGGGTTTTGACAGCCACAAGCACCTCATTGCCATCGAACAGGGGCTGGCTGCGGCGACGACGGAACTGCCGGTTTAGTCGCGAAGGACCTGCAAATAGCGCCTCTTAAGGGCAAATGAAAGCCTGTCGGCGGTGTTCTTGCCCCTACAATGTCCCGTTGGCTGCTGAAATTGCTGAATATTGCGCTTCTTGTGGGGATCGCGGCGGCGATTCCATACATGATGACGGCGTATGCCCCGGTGGAAAAGAATAACAAGGCCGTCGAGGCGATCGCAAATAAGCAGTATGACGAGGCGATTGCCCTGCTGAGCGATGCGCGCCTAAGCAGTCCGGAGAATCCGACATTCCGCGCGAACCTGACGGCAGCCTACCAAAACAAGGCCATCAGCCTGGAAGAGCAGAAGCGGACCACAGAATCGCTGATGTTCTATGAAAAGGCGCTGGATCTGGAGCCGGACAACCAGACCATCATGAAGAACTTTGTTTCCACGATCAACAACCTGGCCGTGGCGCACTCAAACCGGCGGGAATTTGCGGAGTCGCAGCAGCTGTTTGAGCGGGCGGCAAAGAGCCTGAAGCGAATTAATGATTCGGCGATCCGAAACGATGTGATCCACAATTACTCGGCGCTCCTCACCCTGTGGGGGGCGGAGCTGATGAAGGCCAATAAGGTAAACGATGCGGTCACGGCCTTCACGAATTCGCTGAACCTGGACCCCCAGAATGCGGTGGCGAACATATACCTTGGGGATTTGCGCTACGAAGTGAACGACTATGAGGCCGCCAGGCAGTTCTATTCGGCGGCCTTGCCATTCGAAAAGGATAACAAGGAGTACTTGAAAACCCGGTTGGAGATGATTGCAGACGAAATCCGGGTGGAAACGCTCTTCAAGAAGGCGGCAGACCCGCAGAACCGGTTTCTGGTGCATTACGTGGACTACACGAACGGCGTGACGGTGTCGGAAATGCTGGATATGCTGGCCCAGGCGAGAACGGCGGTGGGTGAGAAGCTGGGGATCTATCCGGCCCGGGCGGTCAATGTGAAGGTGTATAACGCCCGGGATTTCTTCAGGATTTCGCGGCTGCCGGAGTGGGCCATTGGGATTTTTGACGGGAAGCTAAGGCTGAAGGTGGACGACCTGCAATCGGCCCCGAGCCAGGTCAAGGACCTGCTGTTCCACGAGTACACGCACGCGGTGCTGGCAATGAACATCAAGCAGAAGGTGCCGGCGTGGTTCCACGAGGGCATGGCCCAAATGATGGAGCCGCAGTTTGCGGAGAACCCGCGAGAACAGGCCCAGATGCGGGATGCGCTGGCGCGGACCCGGCTGGATTTTAATGTGCTGAAGGATTCGTTTAAGGATATAACGAGCAAGACGGAGGCCGAGACGGCTTACCTGCTTTCGAAGTACTTCCTAAGCTATCTGAACACGAAATATGGGCATGAGAAGCTGATGGATTGGGTCGCCCGAATGACCAAGGACGAGGAATTTGAAAAGTCTTTCCAGGCGGTTTATGGGCTGCCGCTGGAGCAGGCGCAGAATGAGTGGATCAAGGGGCAGGTAAAGTAACGTCTCGAGGTGGTTTGGCAGTAAATCCAGTTAAGCGATGGGGGGCATGCAGGCTCTGTGTTCCCGCTTGCCGGTTCCCTAAGTCCATTTAGCGGGTGCGCGTTTAATTGGCCGGTTGAAATCAAATTCGGGATGACTCAGTGGTGGGTCAGGCAGCGTCAAGGCAGAATGTCAATTCCGCCCCCACGGAGCAAACCGTCATCAAAAAAATAGCCTGCTTCCCACTGCGGGGAAGCAGGCTAACTTAAACGACCCGTTTGGGCCAACTGTAGTTTGGGCTTACTGCTTCTGCCAGTTCTCGATACCCGCGTTATTGGGGGCGACATCGGTCCAGTTCAGGCCAATCCTTAACTCGTCAGTCTCCAAGGTTGCCGTGAGGCCTGTGCCCTGGCGAATGCTAACCCGACCCGGAGCAGTGAGTTCACCCGTGATATAGGCCACTGTGAGGTTGGGAGCAGGCGCGGTGCCGAGGCCCAAGGTTGGATTGATCCAAAGGCGCACGGTGTCATTCGTTGCACCAACGACACGGTCATATGAGAACACGACAAAAACCGGTGTGCCACAAGGCCGGTCCGTGGCATCGTAAGTCACGCCAGAAGAACCGAACTGAATGCCCAAGTTGAACGTATTGACGGCAGTCCCAGGCTTAACAAATACGCGGGCCCGGAAATCTGAGGAGGCTGCGCCCGCAGAACCAAAATGAAGGTGGTAGTCACCTGCACCGGTCGCCGTGGTTACCTGAACAATAGCAGAGCAGAAGACCGACGAGCCGTCCGCGGGGGCTGGTGTGAAATCCAGACCTACGTCTTCCCGGCTGCCACTTCCATGGGAACTGGAAGTGCGATTGTCTGCGATTCCTGGCAAACCGGTGTAAGCCAACGATCCGGCATTAATAGTGACTGGGTTCGAGCCGGCGCCGCTATTGGCTGTCCAATTGGCGCTGCCGGAGGTGAGCAGGGTGTTTGGCGGGTAATTAAAGCTCTCCTTGTGGGGAAGCGTGACCTGGGCAGTTGCCGAGCCAGCAGCCAAGCTAAATGCAATAGCAATCAGGAATGCCGGACGGAATTTGAACTTAAAGAAATGTTGTTTCATCCAAAAAATCCTTTCGTGATTTCAGGTCAATTATACTTCAATTGGCGTAATATTGACCCTCTATTTTAATCTCATAGGCTAACATCTGGCATATTTGGGTAATCAAGGGGAAATGATGGTTTTCTGATGGCTTCAGCAGGGAAAAAGTAGACCATATGGGATAAAATGCCCCATTCCGGCGGCTATGAACTGTGGGAAGCAGCCCTTTAGAACGTCCTTCAGTTGGAACTGATTCTCCGCGCGCCAGGGGAATCTTGGTTATCACTAAAGCGCGTAGGGGGCAAGGGCGTCGGCATTCCAGTCGAATTTCATCGTTTCCGCGTAATCCTGCATGAATTTGAGTCGTTGAGTTTCGAATTCGGCGGGGTTTGTTGACGCAGGAACTTGCTTACGAATCCATTCGCGGGCCTTGGCGTCGTTCATCGCGATTTCCAGCCTCAAACGGTAAGTCTCGGTTTCCGTGCGCCCCTTTGCCTTTGCGGCTTCGAGAAAAAGGGCCATATCCTCGAATCGCTCCAAGGTGGAGGTGGTGGGCTTGAAGGTGCTCGAACCCATGGATGCGAAATCTGCAAGACTCTCACCCGTGTATACTGATCCATTTATCCAGAACATGGGGACGGGTAAACCGGAAAGGGCAGGTGTGGGCGATGTCAGGACTTCAAACTGGAGTGAGTTCTTCAAAGCCCTATCGAGTTTCTCACGGATTTCCCGTTGCTTTCGCCGCTCGACGTCGGCTCTCAGGTTTGAGGATTCTTCCTCGAACTTCGGAGCAATTGTGCCGGGTTTGGCGCTGCCGTAAAGGCGGTCATATTCCGTTCGGAGTTCCGCGACTGTCGCCATTGCCGGGATCTGGACTTCCTCCCGTTGAAAGTCTTTTACGAGCGAAAGATCTGCCCTTAGCCGCGCTCGGCGCGCCACCTCAAGGGGCAAAGTGCTGCCGGATTCGTCAAACGCCGCGGCAAGCCTGCGGTTCATGATCAGAAGTGTCGCCATTCGACGGACTAAAGCTTCCTCGCCACCTTCTCCACCGCCCTTGGTTACGTATTGGTCCGAACCAAGCGGAAGTACCGTCCGGGCCTCCCGGAACTCTGCAGTGGTCAACTCGCCCCCTGGCCTGGCAACTACCAAGGTGCCACTCGTTTGGGGCCACGCCGCAAGCGTACTGCAAGACAGGACAAGTGCAATGGTGAGTCTGGGAATTATTTCCCTCATTCGGGCTCCTGCCAATAAAAGAAATCGGCGGCTGCCGTGAGGCA
>JAIBAT010000114.1 GCA_019695055.1 Candidatus Sumerlaeaceae bacterium
GCATCGGAAGGAGGGTTGAGGTCCGCCGCCGTCGTGGGCCGGGCACCATGGGAGACATAGTTGCTTTTTCGCAATAGGTACTCGACGCGGCTCAGCAGGCCAAGAGGGTCGTACGGCTTGATCAGGAAGTCGTCGGCACCGAGGCCCTTTGCCCAAAACGAATCCGACTTGTCGGAATTGGCCACCAGACCCGATGTGATGAGAATCGGGGTTTCGGCCAGCTCGGGTTCGCGCCGCACGCGCTTGCAAAATTCTATGGCGCTCATGCCGGGCATGCGCATCTCGATGATGGCCAGGTCCGGGCGGATCTTCTTGAGAAGTTCCCAGCCCTCCGCGCCGTCTGTGCTCCCCGTGGCTTCGTAACCCTTCGTCTTGAGGATCAGCTTCGCCATTTCGACGGTGTGGTAATCCTCGTCGACGATCAGGATCGATTTACTCATGCGGGAAATCCATCGAGAGTCTTGGGGAGGCGGGTCCGCGGCAACTCAACGACGGGCCAGCGCCACATGCTCGAGTACCGCGTCGGCCGAGGCTGGAACAGAGATGACTTCGGCGGAATGCTTAATGGCGTTGTCGGGGTCCTTGAGGCCGTGGCCGGTCAGGACGCACACGATGCGCACCTTGGAACCCGGGGCCGGCGCCTCATGCTTGAAAAAACCGGATTTCATGAGCTTGATGAGACCGGCCACGCTGGCCGCGCTGGCGGGCTCGCAGAAAACTCCCTCGCGGCGGGCGAGGAACTGGTAGGCTTCGATAATCTCCGCGTCAGTAACCATGTCTATCATGCCGTTGCTGTCATCGCGGGCATCTTCGGCGAATTTCCAACTGGCGGGATTGCCAATGCGGATGGCCGTGGCAATGGTTTCGGGTTTGGGAACCACCTGCTTGCGCACAATGGGAGCAGCGCCGGCGGCCTGGAAACCCATCATGCGGGGACGGCGGGCGGCCTTGCCGTGTTTGTGATATTCCACATAGCCGCGCCAATAGGCCGTGATATTCCCCGCGTTCCCCACGGGGATAAAATGAAAATCGGGGGCGTCGCCGAGGGCGTCACAGATTTCGTAGGCCCCGGACTTCTGACCATCGAGACGAAATGGGTTAACGGAGTTAACCAGCGTAATGGGATAATTGTTGGTAATCTCGCGCACAATCCGCAGCGCGTCGTCGAAATTGCCGTCCACGGCGAAAACTTTCGCGCCGTGCATGAGGGCCTGGGCCATTTTGCCGAGGGCAATGTTACCTTGGGGAATGATGACGATGCACTCCAGCCCGGCGCTGGCCGCATAGGCCGCCGCGCTGGCGGAGGTGTTGCCCGTGGAGGCGCACATGATGGCCGTGGCGCCGTCCTCGACGGCCTTGCTGACGGCCATGGTCATGCCGCGGTCCTTGAAGGAGCCGGTGGGGTTCAGGCCCTCGTATTTGAGGAAAACCTCGTATTGCGGGCCAAGCTCGGCGGACAACTGGCGGGCGGGCACAAGGGGTGTATTCCCCTCGCACAAGGACACCACAGGGGTTGCACTTGTTACGGGCAGATAGTCCCGATATTGTTCAATGATCCCGCGCCACATCTTAGCCATCGCTCCAGAGCCTCTGCATGTTCACTACTCAATCCAGTTGCCGCTTATGCTATGGGTAAAATCAAGGCTGAATCTTCCGGCGGCTGGTCGATGGGGTCAATGGGTTTCGAGGGCCCCATCCACCTGCTGGCGAAGGGCGCGGGCGGCAGCTTGCGGATTGCTCGCGGACATGATGGCCCGGATGACAGCAACACCTGCAGCCCCTGCAGTGATGCAAGCGGCGGCGTTGGTCTCGTCAATTCCACCGAGAGCAATGGGCGCATAAGGGCGAAGCTCGTCGCAGGAATGCCGCAGCCATTCCAAGCCGCTGCCGGGCATAATTCCGGGACCCTTTGAGGTGTCAAAAATAGGGCTGAGGGTGAAATTGTCCATGGGTCGCGCCGTGGCCTGGATTTCCAGAATCTCCCCGGGACTGTGGGCTGAGTAGATGGACGGCAGGCCGTGCGTGGAGGCCAGATATTTCGGAAGCGTGGATTTCGACCAATGGATGCCGTCAATCGGCGCATCCGGCCCAACTGCTTCCAAGAGATCGGCATTGAGAAACAGCGGAACGTTTCCATCGCGGCAGGCCTTGGCCAACTCGGTGAGGGCGGTGCGGACTTCGACCGGAGAGGCGCTCTTCTCGCGGTATTGCACGGCATTGACCCCGCCCGCAATGGCGCGCTCGACGATGCGAACCAATTCGACCGTTGGGCGGCCACGGTTGTCAGTAATGAGATAAAGTTTGGGGCACAGGTTCCGCGCTTGTTCCAACATCATGGTGATCAGTGTGTTTTCATTGTTTCAGCAAAAGCAACCATTGGGCACCAGGTGACAATTTTCATTGCGGGCCGCCGGAACAAACCGCGAAATCCAGTCGCAGCATCTTGAGAGTCATGGCCCGATCCGATCGCAAATCCCCGCCCCGCCTGCTTTCCGCCGCGCTGCTGCTGGCGGGGTGCCTTGCCATGCAGGGGTGCCTGCCCGAGGATCCCATTACCGCGCTGGAGTTCTCGCCGGACGGCAGCCACATTGCGTGCGTCAGCGAGTTGCGCGGATTGACGGTGCTCGAGACAACCGGCACCGATTTTCGCACCCTGGCCCGCGACATGCCCATCGGAAACAGCATATCCTGGTCGCCGGGAGGCAGGCGAATCGCCTTTGAGTCGAATGCCGCGGGCAACTGGGACGTTTGGCTGACGGATTTGGACGGAAATACAACCCAGGTCACACAAACACGCTCGCGGCAGCAGCATCCGATGTTTCTCGACGCGCAGTCGCTTTATTTTCTGACCAACGGCGCCGGCAAAAGTGAACTCTACATTTACCATCAGGACGGAGGCGAAAGCCACGAGGTGGTCGCTCCGGAATTCGACGTGCTGAATCCCGTCCTGTCGCCGGATAAGCGGAGGATCGCGTTCGTGAGTTTTGAGGATTTGCGTCCCCAGGTTTTCATTTTTGATTCGGAAACAGGTGCAGCGGAGCAGGTGACCTCGGGAACCACGCTGTTTGATCTCGTGCCGCACAGCCTGGCTTGGACCGCAAAGTCCGACGGAATTGGTTTTGTACGGCAGCAGCCGGTGGGTGGCGGAAAATCTGCGAAAGCCGGAATGCAGTCTTCCGTGATGCTCGCCATGCCGGGCGACAGCAAAGGCGCAGCACCTCGAGAGAGAACCCTATTCTCCGAAAACGGAAAGGTGGGCGGCCTGCAGTTTGCGGAAAACAGCCGGGAACTCTACTATTCGGTGAACCGGCAGTTGGTGCGCCGGGATTTGGAAAGCAAAAACCGGGCGTCGGTAACCTTTCAGGATTTCGCGATGACCATGCCGCGCCTCAACCCCGCAACGGATGCGCTGGCATTTGCGGTTCAAAGCCAATTTGTGGCGGTGCGCGACACGGCCAGGGCAAAACCACGGTTCCTGATACGAGACTTCCAGGAAAAGCTGCAACTGGCGGAGGAATACTTCCAGCAGGGCAAGAATCGCAAAACGTCCGACATTTATGCGGAATTGGCCTCCGGAATCCAGCGCACGGAGGATCCCAACATCACCCGGTTCCTGGTGGCGGCCAACCAGCTCCGGCTGGGCCAGGCACGGGAAGCTGTGCGCAGCGTGGAGACCATGCTGGCATCCGGAAACATCCCGGAGGGATTGCCCGAGCCGTACGTCTGGCGAATGCTGGGTTATGGACACCTCATTTATCTGTCAGACCCGCACCGGGCCATGGAATGTTTCGCAAAGTATCGCCAGCTTGTCTCGCTGCAAGAGAGTGGAACCACGCAATCAGCCCGCAAGACGGCCGATCCTGTACTCGATGCGCTGGCCATTTTGAAGATCGGCGACGCAGAGATGACGGAGCGCTACGCCGCGGCCCTGCGCGCCCGCATCAACGGCGACTTTGACGGCATGAGCGCCGAATTCGGGACACTGCTTGCCCAATACAAGAGTTTTCCGGCCATTCGCGATGAGTACCTGAACGCCCTGGCGGGCTATGACCGCGAGATCTTTGTGTTTTCGCCATCGCAGAAGCCATTTGCGCCCGGCCGTCAGGGCGAAATCGAGTACCTCGAGCGTTTTGTGCGGCTTACCCCGGCCTCGCCACAGACGGACCGGGTCAAAGTGGAGCTGTTCCAGAAATACATTGAATCGCGCGCGTTCGACAAGGCGCGCACGCTGCTCAGCCAATCCCTCGCCCGCGAGCAGGCCATCAGCCCCCTCGAGGGGATCGGGGATGTGTTCTCCGACTACCTTGAGAAACCCGAGACGGAACCCTGGCTGGAGGCGGCCATGCGCGAGGTGTTCCTCCATCCCGCCGTGCGCCCGGCGCTGGACAGGGCCGTGGGCGAGGCGGAGACGCGCTTTCTGCTGCATCTGGTGTCGGTGAAGCTCGCATTGGTGGACCGGAAGCTGGAGTTGGCGCGAACAGAGGCGGATGGGGCGCTGGGAACCTGGGGGGAAATCCCCGAGGCGGAAAGAACGGCGACACTCCATTATTTTTACGGCCGCCTTCTGACATTTCGCGGTCGCGAGGCCGAACTGCGCGGTTTATTTGCCGAGGCCGCCACCTATTATGACCAGGCGCTGGATTACCTGCGCACCAATCGGGCCGATGAGTTTGAATTCTATTTCGAGGTCAAGTTTCGCGCCGCGATGCTGCGGGATTTGCTTGTCCGGTCGCCCGAATTGCTCCGCAAACTCATTCGCATCGAGCAAGTAGGGGGCGACGACCTCGTGAACCCGACCTGGGATGAGGGGC
>JAIBAT010000082.1 GCA_019695055.1 Candidatus Sumerlaeaceae bacterium
GGGTCGAGCTACGGGGCAACCGATGAGTTCGGAAGGCGTAGCGTGGAAAACGTCTCCACGGTTCACGATGTATGGGCTACTGTGCTCCACCTGATGGGCCTCGATCACGAGAAGCTCACCTGGTATCACAACGGCCTGAATCGCCGGCTCACCGACGTCCACGGCCACGTTGTTCGCGAGATTCTGAGCTAGAACCGGTAGTTCAATTCGATATAGCCGAGTCCCCCATTCTTGCCCTTCGGATAGATGGAGGAGATCGCCGCACGCCCGGCTGCGTAACCGTAGTAGAACGTGAAGGTGAGATCGGGGCGGGCGCGCCAATCGACGCTGGTATCGTAGAGATTCGCCAGTGACGACGCACCGTTGGCGGCGCGGCCAACATAGCCAAATGTCCAAGGCTGAAAAACACCGCCGCCGAGGTACCACAGGTCATCGCGGGCCGCGAGGGACAGCGCGTGAAACTCGGTGCTAACGGTGACGTTCTTGTGCGGACGCAGCAGCATCGAACCCATCACGTCGCGATTGTTCATCATGTCGAAGAAGGGGAAACGGGCGTAAGGCCGCGGCGTTGGCAGTATCTGGAAGAACGTGTTGTGCGTGCGGTCGCCAGGGGTCTTGTCCCCGCTGCCTTCATAGATGCCGCCGCGAAACCAGGGCTTCAGAGCGGCGCATACTTTGGGTTGGAACCCGGCTTCCGCGGCGATCGCCCACCCCCGATGGTCCTGCACGCCCCAACGCCCGGTTTGCCCCGCGCCCCACAGCACGACGTCGAACGTGCCCTTCTTGCTTTCGACGGCATGAATGGAGTGCGCGCCGAACGTACCAATGCGGATGTTGTTCAGATCGCCGCGCCGCACGGCAAGCGGGCGATTGTCGGTCTTCAGCACCTGGCGCCAATCGTGATAGTACATCGCGAACAGGCGCGTTTCCGCGGCGTGCGAGCCCTTCCCATGTGGCTTTGTGTAAGCCGCGTAGCCGAGCCCGCTGCGATTCCACCCCCAGCCATCCGTCTGGAACACGCCGCGCGTGGGGATGCCGGCCATCAGTGTGAAGTTGCCCGTTGGCTTGTTGTAAACATAGTGCGCGCCGTCGTAGCTGCGCCCCACATGGGCCCACCCGAAGTTACCGATCAGCCGCTGATTAATCCGGCTCAGCTTGAGCGCCGCCAGCGTGGGGCTCTTGGGCGTCATTTCCGTACCGTCGATGTATTCGAAGCGGCCGAAGCGAAGCGACTGCGCCTTGTCGCCGAATAAATTCTTGACACGAAGGAAGCCTTGCTTCGGAAAGAGCATGGCGGAATTGCGCGACCGTCCATTAGCCAGAAAGTAGTTCGCGCCGAGTCCGAGTTGCCCCTGTGCTCCGGTAGTGGAAACGGCATTGTCCGGCAAACCGAGCAGGAATGGTACGGCAAGTTCCACCTGCCAGTCCACCGCCTCCCGCTGCTGGGAGAAACTCAGGCGAAGAAGATTACCGGAAAAGAGATAGCTGCCGTCGCCCGTGTCGCTCTGGAACCAGTCCCAGGCTTCCATGCGGGTTCGGAAGCTGCCTTGCACGGTAACGCTACCGATTTTGTGGGTCGCGGGCGCGGCGGCCTGGGGAGTGGCAATGCTGGTGGTCAAGAAGAGTCCGAAAACGATCACGCACGCTGGCTTCATCGTGCCTCCTAAGCAACGATAAGGCTAAGCCGTGGAGAGGTCTGTGACTGGAATCACGCCCTTTCAGGCTTCATCGAAACGCACAGCGATCGGCCAGCCGGGAAACTGACGTGGCTCATTCCAAATCCAGCACTGCAGTTCATATTGGCGAGCACGATGGTCAACAATGACTACCCCGTAGCCTTCGCTTTTCAGGTTGCGGTCTCCCAAGCCCTGCCCACGAGGCGGCTTATGTTTCCGATAAGTGGCAAAACTGACTTTCGGATTGGCCACGGCCAGAACGCGGAAGCGATTGCCGTAACCATCGGTGAACGCTGTGGGGACGCCGGCCGGCGGCTCGAACCAGCGTTGGAAGGACGTGCCCCCGCCGGGTCCGCAGAACTGAAGCGGCCCGTCGGATATGGAGTCGATGCCGTGACGCACCACTGAGGCCAAATGCTGGTCCCCACAAATCATCAGTGCCCCTGCGTTCTTGACCAGTCGTAGTGCCAGGTCGCGTTTTGGTTTCGGAGCCCCGTTGGAATCCGTGTCCTTGCGAGGTGCGCCTTCCGGTGACGTCTGGACGCAGGCGAATACGGTTTGTGTGAACACGATCTTCGCCGCGGATTTCTTCACTTTGACTGCCCACTCCGCCAGGAATGCTTCCTGGCGCGGACCCAAGAGCTGCGGTTCCGCTTGGTCCGGTGACTGCGGGCCGGATTTGAATTTCCGATCCTCGACCATGGCGAACTCGACACCCCCGTAACGGAAAGCACAGTAGTAAACGCCGATACCTTCCTGCACTGGTGTCGGATCGAAGGGATCGGGATTGTGGCTGGCTTGCGTACGCTGCACAAGGTTTACGAAACGGCCTGAAGTGGTGTATCCGCCGGCCTCCTGAATCCGATCCGGGGCCAGCCGTCCGCCCTGTCCCCACACGTTGCCTTGAAAGACATCGTGGTCGTCCACCATGACAACGCAGGGGATGTTGCGCGTCAAATCTCGAAATGCCCAGACCCAGAAATGCCACTTGTAGAGATAGTCGAGTTCGGGGTTGTCGCTCTGGTCCTTGCGTGTCGGGTTACCTTCGTAAATCTGATCGCCCAGGAATGCGAGCAGGTCCGGCTGCTGCGACTGCATGCCGGTGATTAGCTCGGTGTGGGGAAAGTAGACCGATGCCTTGGTGTAACGCCCCAGCATGGCCTCGCCCGGAATCGTTGCATGAAACGCGGGGCTGTCCATGGTTCGCCAAGCCGTCATGACGCAGTTGACGAACCCGATCTTCAGCGGCTTGACGGAGCCGGGGTCACGTGGAATGCGCCCGGTGTAGCTGGCAGTGCCGTAGCGCACACGGTATTCATGGTCGCGGCTGGAATTCCACTTGTCGACACGGAATGCGGCAATAAAACCGGGTTCCAGGCGAACTTCGGCCCGCTTGCGCCACGCTCCTCCTCCGGTTCGGATCTCGAGTGTCGCCGCCTGAGGATCGGAGGCGCCCACGGGAGCCATGTGTGCAGTCAGCTTCAACACCGGCCCATTGACCGAGAACGTCGTAGCTAGGATCGGGCCGAAAGTACGTTCCGGATGGATGGCCGCTCCGGAAGTGCGCGGGTTGAGAAACCAGAATCGGGCGCCCCGCTTGTTCCGTGTTGGCGAGGACACCAGGGAAATACCGCCTCTCACCAGGCTGAGTGGAACATTGTCCGCATGGAAGGCGGAAACAAGGATGTCCGTTCCGGTTTCAAACGTGGACACCCTGATTTGTACGGCATCCTCTGAGTGCGGTTCGATGTCCACCTGCAGGTCAAACTTACCCGAGCGGCGCCCGGTTCCCGTCGTGGCCTTGCCAGGCAATTCCGCGTAAGCAAAGGGGTCGGATTCGGAGGAATGATCGCGAATATGGGCGCGGCCGGAAGCGTCGCATACGCACAGCAAGCCGCCGCCTTCCCCACTCGCACGACCCACCAATGCGGCGGCCCGCCAATCCAGTTGTCCCCCGCCCGCGCCAATAAGGAAGCCCGCGAATCCGCCACCCCCTGCATCCTCGATGACTCCCAGTGTCACGCGAAGTTGCGCCGGAGCCTGCTCGATGGATCGAGTCAGAATGGCTAGCGACCGGACTTCCTCCCCGGCCCCGTTGGCCAGACATTCGATACGTCCGTTATGCAGCCGCCAGTCCTGGTAGCGGTTGGCGAAGTAGGATTCGCCAATCCATTGGCGCGTCGCAGTGTCCGGAGACGGCGCGATGGGAATGAATGTCTGTGCTAGGGCAGCTGGCGCAGCGAGGAACGAACGGCGTTTCATTGTCTCTCTATTGGATCACGGGCTACAGGACTAATTCCCGTGCCGGACTTCACCGGTCAGCGAGCGCAGAAACTCCAGCAGTTCGGCCTTCTCCGCAGCGGTGAGCTGCAAAGGCCGCACCTCCGGATCCAAATTGGGATTCGGCTTTCCGCCATCGTTGTAGAAGTCGATGACATCCTGCAACGTGCCCAGTGAGCCATCGTGCATGTAGGGCGGATGCGCCGACGCATTGCGCAACGTCGGTGTCTTGAATCGCTGCGTTCGATCCCCCACACCCGTGTTGTGGAGGCGTTCGTCCGTAAAATTGGTTCCGACGTGACACGTCAGGCAGCCGGCTTTACCACGGAACAGCCGTAAACCGCGCAGAGCAGCCGGAGACAACGCATCGGCCTGTCCGGCCATATAGCGATCATAAGGCGAGTTCCCCGCCAGAATCGACCGCACATAGGACGCCAGCGCAAAGGCCAGCGTCTTCTCGCTGGGTCCAGTTTGGAAGGCTGCCGCAAAACGCGCTTGATACGATGTCAGGCGTGCCACGGCTTCCGCCAGCGAGAGATCCATCTCCTTGGGATTCGTGATGGGGAGCAGCACCTGCTCTTCCAGGGTCTTCGCGCGCCCGTCCCAGAAGAAGCTTTTCCCGAAGGCACGGTTGAGGATGGACGGGGTGCGCCGGTCCCCCTTGCGTCCCTCCAGCCCCACCGCCAGCGGCTCCTTGTCACTGAAGCCATACGACGCCAGATGGCAGGTGGCGCAGGAAACCGAGCGATTCCGGGACAGCGCCATGTCCTCGAACAGAGCTTTCCCCAATGCGATTTTGGCCGCCGTGAG
>JAIBAT010000169.1 GCA_019695055.1 Candidatus Sumerlaeaceae bacterium
GCGGGGCTTATGGCAATTTTCTTCGGGCTCAGTTTCTATTGCGAAGTGTTTTACTTTAACGACATCTTTTCCGGCGCCATCGAGCGGATCAACACGGTGTTCAAGGTTTATTACGGTTTGTGGCCGCTGCTTGTGCTGGCAACGGTGCTGGCGCTGAAGCGGCTTCTCCGTTACCGCCGCCCGGCGGCCGCGCGGGCGCGGCTGGCGAGGGTTTCAGTGGCGGCCATGGTCTTACTGGGAGGCGTCTATCCGATTGCAGCGCCGCTGCAGCGCATTGAAATGACCAGCCGCCCCGAGCCAACCTCGAATGCGCACGATGCCCTCAATGGGTTGCGCCACCTGCGCCGCACCAAGCCCGGCGACTACGCGGCCATCCTTTGGGTGCGTTCCCATCTGTCAACCCGCGACCACCTGCTTGAGGCCGTCGGCACGCAATATACCTATGCGGGCCGCATTTCCACAAACACGGGTATTCCGGCATTGGGAGGGTGGTTGTATCATTCCTGGGGTTGGCGCGGCGACACGTTTCTTCCCGAGCGCGACCGCCGTATTCGCACGGGGCAATTGCTATACGAGACAACTGATCCGGCCGTGGCCTGGACTCTGCTCACCCGGAACAAGCTGAACTACGTGGTTGTGGGCCAGGCGGAGCGCGACGTTTACCCGGGTCTCGACGAGAAGAAATTCGCCGAAATGGGGGAGGTGGCCTTTTCCAATGCCGGCACCACAATCTATCGGATTCGCGACGGTTTGCAGATTGCCCTCGTTTCTGACCGTCAGATTGCCCGCCTGCTGGCGGATCTGCCTGTCGTGCGAAGCGATGCTGGTGATGCGGCACCGCCGGAGGATTCCCTGGCGCCAAGCACCGATTTTCAACCGATGGGGCTTGTCGGCATTTCGGAGTCGCCAGATAACGATACAACGGCCCCGGAAACGGCGGACCCGAAATCGCAAGCAACCACGGAGTCCGAAACCACCGGTAGCCTGACGGGGCGAAGCGTTGTGATTCCGGATGATACCACATCCAAGATCACGGTCAGACAGAAAATAACGGGATAACTGGCGGCCGAGGGTTACCTTTTCGGGGGCGCAGTGGTCCTGGCTGTAGATGTGCTGGTGGCTGTTGCCGTCGTTGACCCGGCGGAACTTCCGGGAACTTTAATGTCGAAATCCTTACCAATGGCGCTGAAATCCAGGTGGTTGCCAACGCCGTTGTCTCCATTGAACACTATCCGCAGAAGGTTACCCTTCTCGTAGTCGAGGAAAACGACGTAGTAACCTGCGGCCCCGCCTTGAGTGCCGCGACCCTTGAAAATCCGCGACGGTCGCTTGTGCATTTCCTGCGCCCCTGCGGGCATCAGCGTCGCAACATCGAGACCCTTGAGACTTAGTGCTGCGGAAGCGGCGGCGAGCAATGGCGGAGGAGAAGAGACTGGTTTCCAGGCCTCCTTTTCCGAGGTTTTCTGGAACCACTTCTTTCCAATCCCAACCCACTCGCCGTTTTCACCGGCGTTGGGGGACTCCGAAATCTTGAGTTCCCATCGTGTTTCCGGCACAGCCGGATTGTACTTTCCCCCAATCTGCATGCCGGGTTTGGGAAGGTCTGTTTTCCATACAAAATAAAACCCGCTCTTCTCAATCGACTCCATGGCTTTCTGGACGTCTGCCTTTGTCATGAGGCGCGACGTGGGTTTGGGGGAGGGCACCAAAGATTCGGCGGTCCCGGAGGTTTCAGCGGGTCCCCTCGTAGCATCTTCCGGGGCTTTCCCACCGCATCCCGCGAGAATCCCTGCCAATGCAAAGGCAGATCCAAAAAGCACGATGGACCTTATCCAGAACAAATTTACGACTCCTTCTCAGATTCAACTTCATCCGCTGGCGCAGCAGTTTCCGTGTCCGGCTGCCAGCGCGAGAGGTGCTCGTCCACATCTTTTTGGATTGCGGCGGCCTCCTCGTCGGTCACCTGCACCGACTCCACGGTCAGATGGTCGTCTGTCACAGTGTTGCGGAACACTACCCGCTCGCGACCCGGCTGGTCGGGCACAGGCTCCGTGCGAACCCAGGCGAAAATCTTGTACTTCATGAGCAGGTGCGCCAGGAAGTGCAGGTGCGCGGCGTGCTCGGGCTGGCCATTCTGCTGCAGGTAATCAAACAGCGCCAGAAGGGCGGCATTGCGCTCCTTGCGGTTTTGGATCTTGCGCGGGACCGGTTTTTCGCGCCGGGCCAGCCAGAACCCGATATAATTCTTGTCCTGTCGCTTTTCCCAGCACTCCGCGCAATAGTCCTCGCGGATCGTTGCGTCTTCTTCGGCGGCGGTGTCGGCCGCGATGGCCGACAGGTGTTTGCCAGCCTCCACGATTTCCGCTCCGCATACCACGCAGACATTCTGCGGGCGGCCTATCTTTAGGTAAATATCCTTGTCTATTCTAGCCAACATTCACGATGCTTTCCACGGTCAATAATCTCTGGAACTGGTGCTTGCAGTACAATCGCGCAAGCTGGGGAATTTGGGACGCCGTGTCAAGTGTGGCAACATGGGCGAAATTAACGTACATTGTCCGGCGTGTCGGAACGCAAGTACACGGGCTTGTCCTCGCCGGTCTGGGCCTCGACCATGCGTCGCTCCGCTTCCGCAAGGCGCGTCCGGGGCGTTGGGAACAGTACCCCAACAAGGAATACTGCCACTGCGCCCACCAAGGCAAACCAGGCAAAGCTGATTTTCATAACGTGGGCATCCTGCCAGGCGGTCAGGCTCTTGACCAATTCGGAACCGGGCTGGATCGTATCCAACAGGGAGATGTGGAGTCTGCCGAAGAACATGGTCACGATCAGGCCCACCGTTATGGCGACCATGTTTCCGAGGTCCGACCCCCGCGACTTGGTGAACATTCCAATTAGAAAAACCCCCAACATCGGACCCAGGATGAATCCGGCAATGCCTAGCACTACGGGAATGATGCGCACATCAGGGTTATAGACCTTAGCACGAGCAAAGAGGCAGGCGATGATGATCATAAGCACAGCGAACACGGTCGTGAAAACTCGCGCTGCGAACACGTGGTGCTCCTGCCCCTTGTGGCGAGCAACGTAGGGGATATACCAATCGTTGGTGGCGCTGGTGGCGAGCGCATTGAGGGCCGCGCTTAGCGAACCCATCGCGGTTGCAAATACGCCGGCCAGCACCAGCCCGCGAATTCCCCAAGGCATTACGTTGAGGATATACGAACCAAACACGTCAGAGTTCGCTGAAGGCTTGAACGTCGGCGACTGCTGGTAATACACAAAAAGCAAAATGCCGATGAAGGTAAAGGCCGCTGCGATCGGCACATCCATCAGGGCCGCCGTGATAAGGCTCCGCCGGCTCTTCTGGTAGGTTTCCGCGGTCAGCATGCGTTGGACCATGTCCTGGTCGGTGCCGAAGGCGGCCATGTTGCCCAATGTGGCGCCGATAAGGGCTGAGAAAAGTGTGTAATCGCTGGCCATCACCAACTTGAAGTATTCCCAAGCCGTCATGGAGGTCACTTTTCCGGCCTCCATCCATTTGTTAACGGTTTCCGGTTCGAATCCGGTCAGGAAGTAACCCTCTACCCGTGTCATCTGTGGTACGGCAGCGGTCAGGGCACCAAGGCCATTGGCTAAGTTCATGCTGTCGCCGCCGATGTGGTAAAGGAGCGTCACAATGGCGACGATGGCCCCGGTAAACATCAGCGTGGCCTGGATGACATCCGTCCAGATCACGGCCTTGATGCCGCCGAGTGCCGTGTAGATGCAGGTCAGGATGGTCAGCGCAATGATGGCTATAATGTAGGGCGTCACGCTGCTCACGGCAGTCTGGCTGAACTTCACACCGCCGCCCCCCGATCCCTGGGTAAACATCTGGTAGGCCAGCACCATGACCAGCGACGGCACAAACAGCCGCGTCCCGGACGCCAAGGTTCGCATGATAAGAAACAAGCCCGATATGTAGTTCTTGCTCTTGTTGCCAAACCGGATTCCGAGGTAATCGTAAACCGTATAAACCTTGTAATCGTAGTAGGGTTTTAGAAAGAAATAGCCGACAAATATGCGCCCCAGGATCAACCCCATGACCAGCTGGACGTAGGCGAGGCTCTTGTTGTTGTACCCCTCGCCAGGAACTCCGAGAAACGTCGCCGCGCTTGTTTCCGCGGCAATGATGGAGGCCATGACGGCCCACCACGGGATGCGCCGCCCACCAAGGGCAAACTCGTGCAGCGAGCCTTCCTTTCGGCCAACATAAAGGCCGATAAAGATGATCCCGACGAAGTAAAAGACGATCAGAAGACCGTCAATCAGCAGCGCCAGACCCGACGTGTTAGACATGGCCACCCCTTATTCAAAAATCTGAAACAAGACGTTGCAGAATCTGGGCTGCCGGAAAGGGGCGAAGCAACAACAGAATGCCTCCACGTTACTTGACAAAAGACCTCCTGCTTATCGGAGTAGACTTCGCAACGGGCTGATTCCGCACATTGCAAAAGGGGGTACATCAGCGACTTGGAAGGCTTAGGGAAAGGTCCAGTGGAGTTAAAACCGCTGCTCTCAATGGCCGTGGCCTCAATCATTGTTGGGGCGATGATATTCGCCATTGGCACCGCATCCGCAGTGTTTGTGACAATTGAGACGATGGAATTCTATGGCGGAATCGGAGATCTGTTTGTAATCGCTGGCCTCGGGGTATTCGGCCTTCTCGGTGCATCGCTTATATGGGGCGGTTGGCAATCGCTCGCCAGACGTCGGGAACAGACAATTGTCTTTTTTGATAAGGGAATCGAAGTGCCGGTTGCTCACAATGGGGCGGTCATTCGAGTTTCACTGTCTGGCGAAGAGATTTCCTCCATATCGAAGGATGAGTCAGTGAAGGGTCGCCTCATCCGTATCGCTCTCAAGAACGGAGAGGGTTTTTTGATTCAGGCACGACATTACTGCACACTCAATGCGTTTCTCGACATCTGCAGGAAGCACAATCTGCCAACGGAGTAACCCGGGAATAAGGGCGCGTCGATCTCGGAATTATCAGGGATGACTCATTCGCTGGTCTCCCTACTTCTTCAACTGCTGCTTCCACTCCCGCGCAACATAGTCCATGGCTTCCTTTGGCGTCTTCGCACCGCGGAGTGCGTCTTGGTAAGCTTGCGTCAGGGGCGGAAAAATTGCTGCGGCCTCGGGGATGATGGGCCGCGTGCGCGCCGTGTCGAGCTGGTGGCGGTAGGCCTGCACCAGCGCATTATCCTTCACTTCCGGCAGGTCGTAGGCCGCCTTGTGCGTCGGCATCAGGTTATTCTTCACCGTGAATCGCGCCTGGAACTTTGGGGAATTGATGTAATCGAGGAAGAACGCCGCAATCTCGGGGTTCTTGGACGCTGCCGAGACCACATAGCAATGCCCACCCACCGGTGAACCACTTCCCCCCGGTCCCTTTGGCAGGTCGGCCGCGCCGAGATTCTTGCTGTCCTTGAACTCGGACCCTGACAGTATGCTCGCTGTGGCCCACGGGCCCATGAAGATGATGGCCAGCTTGCCCGATTTGAAATCCTCGAGCTGGTTGTTATAGTCGTTGGCCATGTCAAAGCCCGGCGGCACGATCTTGTGGACGGTGCGCAGGTCCAGCATGAACTGGAGCCCCTTCACGGAGCCTTCATTGTTGATCTGCACCTCAAGTGTCTTGTCGTCGATCACCCCGCCGCCGAACGCCCACACAAACGGCAGCATAAAGTAGCTGTCGTTGGCCGGATAGGCATAGGCGTAGACCTTTTTCTCGGGTTTTGTGATCTTCTTACCCGCTGTCACCAGCTCCTCCATGGTCTTCGGAGGCTCCACCCCGGCCTCCTTGAGGAGGCGCTTGCTGTAAAGCATCGCCAGGCAATCGGTCACCTGCGGCAGCCCCCAGGTTTCCTCCTTATAGATCGCCAGCTTCATCGGCTGGTCCAAATAGGCTGCCTTGTCGGCGGCCGTCAGGTAGTCGTCCAACGGGGTGATGTAACCCAGGCTGGCCAACTCCGCGGCCCAGCCCACCTCGCTGCGGAAGCAATCCGGCGGTGTGCCCCCCTTGGCGGCGGTCTTGAATTTGTTCTGCGCCTCGGCAAAGGGGACGGCATCCATCTTCACCTTAACGTTGGGGTACTCCTTCTCAAACTCCCCGACGATATCCTTGAGGGTCGCGGTTTCCTCGGCGTTGTGGGTCTGCCAAAAACTGAGGGTCACCGGCTCCTTCAGAGCCTTGATTTTGGCGGTAGTGTCGGCCCGAAAATCGGCCCGGGCGTTGGTGGATCCAAGGATCAGGCACAAAACGGCAAGAAGGCTCATAAGTCGGGGCATGGCAAGCTTCTCCGGTCAAAATTTACCAATTTGAGTGAAAACCACCATTTTCTGCTGGCATAAAGGGGAAATATCCATATAATTTAGAACGTTCCAAATGAGAAAAATTGTGCCATCTCGTCGGTCCAAAAAGATTGTTCTGGGGTTCTACTGAAACATGAAAAAACGATTTGCCCGCCTAGCTGCAGGTCTTCTTTGTGCCACGGTCGCTTCCGCCGCCTCTGCCGGAAGCACCATCCTCCAGTGGTACGAAAGCAAATGGGAAACCATCGAGAAGAAGATGCCCGACGCTTATGTGGCCGGGTATTCGGCATTCTGGTTCCCCCCCTGTTACAAGGGCGACACCGGCGGCTTTACCGTGGGGTACGACGTTTACGATCGCTTCAACCTCGGAACGGCTTTTGACCAGACCCTCTATGGCACCGAATCCTCCCTCAAGAATGCCATAGACATTGCCCACCGCGCCGGAATGCAGGTTTACCTCGACTGGATTGGCAACCATAACGGCTTTCGATCGCTTTCCACCCCCGGCTTCGATGCAGCCGGGGGCTACCCGGGATTTGTACTGACTCTGCCCGGGGACGTCGATGGCGACTTCCACGGAGCCTACGCCAGCGGCGACATCGAGGGGCGCCTCGCAGGACTGATAGACATCGCGCAGGAAAAGAACCACGTCTTTATCCGCCATCCCATCGTCGCGGGCCCGACGAACATTCCACGCCAAAACCCTAATCCCAACAACGCGAAGTTCTACCCCGACCAGGCGCTTGCTGCCAATTATCTTGGAATCAAGCCCTTTAATAAGGTGGCTCCGCTTGCTGGCGACCCCGTCGCGGAAAACGCCACCGGTCTCCTGCTGCGCAACGTGCAGTGGCTGATCGAGGTCGTTGGTGCCGACGGCCTGCGTCTCGACGCCACAAAGCACATCCCACCGTGGTTCTTCAGTTCCTTTTATGACAACGTCATGAAGGATCGCGGGAAGCCCGATTTCAATGGCAACCCGACCACGCCCTTCTCCTTCGGCGAGAACTTCGACACGAATTTCGCAAACCTTAACAACTACGTTCGCAAGGACGGCTTCGGCAATCGCGACACGCTCGATTTCCCCATTTATTACGCCATGCAGAGCGTCTTTGACGGCGTTGGCTTTAACAGCATGGCTGGCCTGGAATACGCAAGCTACGACGGTAGCGATGGCAACTACAACGACGGCACCCGCGGCGTCATGTTTGCCGGATCCCACGACAACTTCGGCCCGGCATTCGATAACGACGCCTATGCACACATCCTGACACGCGCGGGGTATCCCATCGTTTATTTCAATGCCCTCGAGTTCGGTACCGGTCGCGACTTCCCCAAGGGCGGCCGCGGTGACGCGCTGGGTGGCGACTACGGCAATGTCATTACAAACCTGGTTGACGTGAACCGTCGCTACGGCAAGGGCACCCACAAAACCCGGTGGGTGGACACCAACACCTACGTCTACGAGCGCAGCAAATCCCTGGTTGTTGGCATCAGCAACCGTGCCGACTCCGGTTACGACTCCCGTACCGTTCAGACCGATTTCGCCGCCGGCACAGTGCTGACGGAACTCTCCGGTACGGCCAGGGATTTCTTCGTGGACCCATTTGATGATATCTTCGACACGGTGACGGTCAACGGAAGCGGCCAGATTACCATTCGCATTCCGCGGAACAAAATTAACAGCAATTTCCACAAGCGCGGTTACGTCTGCTACGGCATGCCGACGCCAACCATGACCCAGACCATTGCGCCGGTTTCGACTGTCCTGGCGCCCGAAACCACCGCTACGGCCAACGGCGTGCGTCGCCACACACCCATCCAGGTTGTTACGGGCACCACCTTCAGCGTAACCCTCCAGACCACGAGCAGCGGCGTGCTCGACGACAACGCCCTCATCAAGTTTGACGGCGGAGTCAACATCGACGCCAATGCCGGCATCTTCGTTACGGGCGGTGAGTTTGCCGGCTTCGAGCAGTTCACCGACCAGGCCAGCCCCCGGTTCGGCGGCGGCACCGGCACGTACAAGGTTACCGTCAACACGACAGGCATCGCCGAAGGCATGCACTTCATCGACACCATTGCCTTTGTCAACCGCACCGGCGGCGACCCGGCGACCTACTCGTCCATTCGCAGTGCCATTTACCTCGATCGCTCGCCGCCCCCGGTGACGCTGGTCTACCCCACCACGACCGGGACCAGCGATGTCGTGACGCAGAGTTTCACCGTCGTGGCTCAGTGCCCGGACTACACGGCCAACTCGATGCACATCTTCTTTGACCAGATCGACGGTTACAACTACCTTGCAAACGTCAACGGCGGTAATGCCATGACTCGGGTGGACCGCAACGAGTTCCGCTATACCTGGAACAATATTACGGCGGGAAATCACAAGATCGCGATCGTGGCCTTCGAGCAGACCGGCAACAGCAGTGTCACGATCTTCCAACCGGTGAACACAGTGCTCCCGGCTCCGCCCATGGCTCTCGGGATCGATACCGATTCCAACCCGAATGCCGTGACCTTTACCAACATGCCGCTAAACTTGCTCTCAAACACCTACGCGAACGACATCGTGGTCCGGGTTGACACCACCGGTGGCAAGTCCTTCCCCGCAGATTTCGATGTGACGCTCGATGTGGACGGCACGTCTTATACGGCTGTGGCCTACAACGCCGGATTGCTTCCCCCCATTGGCCGCCTTGTCCAGAACGACCAGAATCTTGGCGATCAATATGATGAATTCCGTTTCCGCTGGGTCGGATACTCCACGGGCATCCACAGCTTTACGGCCCGCGCTGTTCTCAAAAATGGCACGGCACCGGCCAATTCCGTGCAGGCGCTTGTCAGCGTTTCGACAGGGGTTGGCGGCCCGGCACTCACCATCAACAGCCCCGCACCCGGGACCACCTATAACCAACCCACATCCGTCACGCTCAATGTGACCACCGACAATACGGCCCGCAGCCTGTTGGGCTACATCAGCAATGGCCAACAACAGCAATTGATCCAGAGCATCAACCTTCCGCCCACTACCACGCAAAATCTTTCGACAACAGTGAGCAACTATCTCGTTACGGACAACGTGGGCGGGTTGAACCTGACAAACGGCACCTACACGTTGCGCGCGCTTGCCGCGACAGGCACCGACGGCACGGGTATTGTGACGGAGAAGGTGACCAGCATCACCATCACCGGCTTCCCCGCCGACACACCGACTACCCACCCCGTGGTGGATGGCAACATTGCCGAGTTCTTCGATCGCTCGCCGCTCGCGGTATCAGCCGTGAACGGCGGCCCCTCGTCGCCCTCGTCGTCCATTTCGGACTTCGGCGCCGACGGCAGCCTCATGGAGCTTCACGGCCGCATTGCCAACAATACCCTCTACATGGCGGTCCGGGGAGACATCTTCAACGGCGGCAACCCGGCCAACAACGCGACGATTGTTTACATCGACGTGGACACGACCGCCGGCACGGGCGCCAAAAACATGTACACCACCTCCGACCTGTCGGACAATGGCACGGCGATGCGTACCCTGGTTACAAACTCCGGATTCAAGCTGAACTCTGCCATGATTTCCGCCGGTCGCGGGTTTGACGCGGCGGTGATTATCAACGCCGCCAGTCCCCTTGATTACAAAATCTTTGGCCTTGGCACCGCCGGCGTTTCCGGCGCAACCAACAACTTCGCCGAGCTTCAAGGCACCCTCGCATTTGGTTCAGGCTTCGGCTCCTATCCCGGCGCCACAGGCACCATCGTCAATGGCCCCACCGGGTTCGAGTTTGCCATTCCGCTCAGCCAGTTGGGGAACGCGAACCCCCTCGACATGTCCTTCGCGGTTGTGACCACCTCCGACGGCAGCTTCCCCAGCCCCAACAGCCTGCCCGAAAACGCGCAAAACACCTTTGACGCCGTGCAAACCCTTGACGGTCTCGCCCAGTTTCCCAAGTACGCGCGTCTGAAGATTAACGAGGTGAACACTGGCGTTCCGGATTGGGTTGAAATCTATAATCCCACCACCGGCACCGTGGCGCTGACCAACTGGAAACTGCGCTGGGCCGACGGTTCGGGGTACTCCAATGACCTAGGCCTCGACGCCTTGAGCGTCGGAGCCTCGGGCGGGTACGCCCTGGCCTATGACGCATCGCCGAAGCCAGGCGCGGCGCTTCTCCTCAGTGGTAATCTGCCTTGGAGCAAGGATCGCCCGGGTGCCGCATCCCTTATCGATCCTTATGGCATCGCCATTGATTATGTCCGCTGGAGTTCCCTTGGCGGCACTGCGCTCTTTGGCGCAGACCCGGGCGCCGGTACCTACTATCAGGGCGATTCCACGGGCTTTGATTCCGATGCAGGCGCTTCCATCGGTCGCAGTCCCGCATCCCTCGACACCGACAATGCACCCGATCTCTACATCATGGGCCCCAGCCCGGGCGCCGTGAACCACGTGGCTGCCGTGGACGTATCCGAGTGGTCGGCCTATTAGAAGTTCGTTGGACTAATACAGATGTGGTGAACCCGGACGGGCTGGCGCCTGTCCGGGTTTTCTTTTAGACTGCAGCCCCGCAGTACTCGCGCACGGTGTCCACAACAAGTTGCAGATTCTCGATGGGAGTTTCGGGGACCAGGTTGTAACCGTCGCCCACAATCAGCCCACCACAAGGCAACAGCGCATCCAAGAGGCGACGCGTCTCTGCCACAATATGCTCCCGCGGTCCCGAGCAAAGCAGCACTGGGTCCAGATTGCCGATCATCCAGATCTTCCCACCAATCCCGTCGCGCACCTCTTCGGGCTTGTTCGGCGAACCCATTCCCCAGATTCCCGCGATGCGCAAATCGTTCACAAGCGCGTCATAGAGATGAACGTGTCGCCCGCAAAGGTGCATGATGCGTTCCTCACGCTTCGACGTCAGCTCGTCATAAATCCGCCCGCTGAACGGCACCACAAACTCCCGATAATCCTCCGCCGAAATGATCTGTGCCGTGTCGTCCGTCAGGAACCATCGTCCCTTTGCCGGCAACCCGGCAATCTCCCGCATGTCGCGTTCGACCGAAAGGACGTGGTCGGTGGTGATCTCGAAGAACCTGAGCATTTCGTCCGGGTATTCAAGGATCCACTGGTAGATGTCGGACCCGATCAAGTCCGTCGCGATACAGAACGGGCTTTCGCCACCCGTGTGAAGCTGCAAGTCGATCCTCACCGGCTCGCCGCGCATCGTGATCTCGATGTTTCCATCATCCAGCCAACGTTTCATGGCGTGGTAATACTCGATCATCCGTCCCCAAAGTGTGGTCTCCATGGCAGGCGGCCGAAAGGCAACAACCTGGTCAATGGATTCAACAGCGCGCATGGCCTGCGGCGGCTCGGTGTCCCCCCAGAGCGTGGGGCTGCCAAACGCGTTGGCATTCGAGGCATTTTCAAACTGTGGTTGAATCGTAAGGTTGAGATCCGTGACCAAATCCCCCGGCAGGTTTTCCACCTGCCACTTGTAGTTCAGTACGAGTTCCGTCAGTTGATCCACAGGATCGTCAAAGAATTTGTGGAAGTTCGAACCCCTTCGACCAAGCATCAACCGGGGCGCGGCGCCCCAGGATACCGGCGGCCGGTCCGCCACCGAAAGGGCAAACGCCGCATCCCACCTTTTCTTGTTCCCCGCTATCCGCGAAGGATCGTAATCAATATCGATCCTCATCACAGGCGAATTGCCCGCTTGGCCCACCACCGAGTCAAGCGCTTCTGGATTTAGTTCCTATTTCCAATCCATGAACCGCACCGTATTGATGGTGATAGCTGTTTGCAGCACGGTGGCAACCAGCGCGATGTCGAAGGTGGTTGGATTCAGCCGGGACGCCATGCATCGCGCGGCGATTATCTGAAGAAACGGCGTGAAGAAGAGACAGAGCCGGGTATCCTCGCCGCGCTCAATTCCCGAGGCATTCAATGCCAGCCCCGACGCCGTATACCCCAGCACAAACACGAATTCCGGCGTCATGATCCGTTCCCACAGTCCGCCTTGCGCCTCCTTGCGCCCTGGCCGGACAAAAGTCGCCCGCGCCAGCAGCCCAAGCATCAGGGCATACACACAGGACTGCACAATCCCGGCATTGATGAAGAACTCCTTAATATTGTGAAAAAACCAAAGCCAGTAAGGACGCTTCACTTCATCGTAGAACTGATGGGCGATGTGAAAGATATGCACGAAGCACTTGAAGATATCGAACTGCGTTGTGGCGTAGAAGAGTCCGCAGCACGCCAGAAAGCCCGCGATGTTTCCCAGGATCAGGTATCCGACCCCCCGCCAGGTCAGCGATTTGCGATAGAGGGCCAGGCCAAGAACAGCCACGAAAACAAGCCCCGAGAACAAGGCGAGGGGTTCCATAATGAAAACACCAAATAGCGTGGCACCCATCAGCACCGACACCCACGCCCGCGATCGCTCGACATACATCATCATCAGCAGGAGAAGCAGCAGAATCTCAAGCGGCGCCAGCACGTTGAGAAGCGGCGTAAAGTAAATCCGCGCCGGCACCAGCAGGAACAGAATCATCGCATAAAGCGCAGAAAGCCGGTCGTTAAAGAGCCGCCTTGTTATGGTATAGGCCACCAGGCTGCCAAGGTTGGCCAGAACCATAATGATATAGCCCATAACCTGGGGAGATTTCGTGAAAACCGCGAGCAGGTAAAAAAACAGGATCTTTCCCGGCATGTTGGTGAACGCGTGCCGCCCCAGCTTTGGCGCCACGTCATAGTAATTGTGCAGGAAGTGGTAGGCCGAATACAGGGTTGTCGGTTCGTAAAAAGAATTCACAGGCCGACTCACGATAATGTCCGTGAGGGTCATCGGTTGCAGGGTGCGCATGGTGAGTTGGTAAGCCAATCCCGCTACCTGCCATGCGGCCAGCACCAGCCATGGCCTGGAATCAATGAATCTTCGCGACACATGCGCCAGGGCCACTACCAATGGCGCCAGCACGAGAGACATTTGGAACGCCTGGGGAGTAGCCTTGCGGGTGTAGATGAAAAGATACAACCCCACCTTGGACCCAAAGATAATCCATTGCTTCCAGATAAGGTAAATGATCAATCCGGCAGCAACGGCTGCCACCACATTGAAGACATGAACACTGATGGGCGTTTCGGGCTTTGTCGACTTGGTGTTGCTAATCGCCGCGCCGGGGCGCGGTCTGGCTACCGGTTTGGAGTTCCGTGGCAAAACGAATTATTATCCTTCAGGAGATGGTTTACGGGATTCAAGTGGCTCGGGAATGCTAAATGACCACCTGCTGCCCGTCAAACGTCGTCAACGTGAAATTAAACGACTCGGCGTAACAGGATTTCAGATCGGTAAGCACCCCGATGGCCACCCTCTCCCCGAGGCGGTTTCCCTCAACTGCGTCGGTGCGCCAGTGGACACCCGCGTAGTTCCTTCCGATGGCAACATTGGCGGCCAGCTTGTTGAGCTCACCACCCACTGTAAGCGGCGGGCCAACGTAGGGCAGCAGCGCCGAGCCATCCGCATTGGGGACCACCGGATTTGGGATCACAAACGATTCGTCAAAGAACGCCTTCACAATGGTAACACCCGCGCCCACAAACGTGGCGTGCCCCGACGGATAGGCTGGGTGCGCCGGACAGCCTTCAGGATACGCTTGCGGCAATACATAGCTGCCCCACTTTGCAAAGACCTCGGCAATCGCCTGGGAATTCAGCAGGTCTGGGTGAATGGGGTGGTTGGCGAGGCTGAGTATGCGGTTGTGGACTCGTCCCGCAAATTCCTCGGGTCGCAGCCGACGGTGGATTGTGTACTTTTGGCGCCATGCCGTGCGCAGGGCCAGCGCGGCGACCCGCGCGACCGTGTCCGTGATATGCGGCACGCCAAACGTCGAGAATCCGCACTGCCGTGAAAGGAAATTGTACGGATTTGAAGGACTGACCGGAGCCCCCATGGCAATAAGGGCCAACACCGCGCAAAGCGTCGATTCATAGGGAAAATCATTGTGCACATAGTGCGCCAAGTCGCGTCCCGTGGCAATGTAACGGGGATTTGGAAGGTAATTAAGGGAGCCTTGCGGCGCCTTTCCGTCCTGGATGTCGAGCCACTGGGGATAAGTTGAGTTAAAATCGCTATTGGGGGCGGTTGTCCTGTAAAGCTGCGGGACCATTGTATTGCCAAACTGCATATCCTTGAGCAGGAACTGACTCAGGTAAGGACCGTTGAGGTCGCCATTCGTGTTTCCACGGAAAACCGTGGAGGGTGCCACGACACCGCCAATCCGTGGCCCGCGGAAATCCGAGAAGCCCGAAAGATCGGTACAAGCCGCAAGAATCATTGGGTCTGTGCCGTAATCGGCAAACGGCACATCACGCACCAACGCATGCCAGTAACACTCCGCCATTTCCGAGGCAATCTGTGCACTGGAAAAAGCCGGCGGGGCCGGGAGAAAAACATTGTGCGGATCAATTCCCTCCAATGCAAACGCATAAGCTGCGAGGGGGTTCTTAAGTTGGAGCGAGCCCCCCGCCGGGACGTTTTCAAAGGACGCAGCTGTGCCGTCGGCGCAGGCCTGCACAAACGCCAGGTAAGCGGCATTGCTCACGATCCCAAGGCTGTCGTGGGGCAGGCTCTTGGAGAAACTTCCGATGTGGTTGGAATAGGCCGTTTCGTCCCCGTTCGTTGGCGTGTCCACCAGTGGGGCCCTGCGCAGGGCGTTTGCCGCGTTGACTCGCACCTGGTACGCCTTTTGGGATCGCCGCGAACGGTCGGTCCGCGACGGTGGCAGCAAGGGGTTGCCAATTGCCGGCGCGGCTTCCAAATTGCCCGGCACCAGGGCAGCGGCTGCCGCCAGCCCGCCAACACTCGCAAGAAATTGCCGCCGGTTCGGACCCGTCGAGTATGTTTCCTGTGAGGCCTGGGCTTCCACGGCTTCAGATGCCGCCTGAGTAACTTCCTGTTTATCTCTCATGACAAGTAAAGTGCTCCCAATTCATAAATATCGCTGCGTGGTCAACCGGGCCTGACAGGGCGGAGGTACAGATCCGACAACCCATCAACCTTCGCCAAATCTTCTTTTCAATGTCAAGCCCCGCCACAATTGCCGGCGGACTTTACGCCCCAGGCTCCGGTTCCACCAGCAGCAATATACCCTGTCCCGGCGCCAGCCAGTTGTTCTCCCCATCCCAATTGCCAATACCCCCGGAATAGGGGTTCACCATCCGGATCTTGCCAGGTTTCTTGAGAGCGACGTCGATCATGGCCGCGCGCGTCAGGCTCTTGTTGACGACTATCATCGCCGGTTTACCGTCGGCTTGCTCAAATTCGCCCACCAGCAGTTCTCCGCCGGACAGACCCTTGAGATAACGACTGCTGTCCAGCCCCCGACAGCCCGGCGGCAGGGTCGGGTGGTGAAACGTGTTGATGCTCTTCAACTTCAGGTACTCGGGCGCCAGCGCGTGAATCTGCAGGTTTACCAGCCGCATCATGTCCCATGTCGGCGTTTTGTGGCCAAATTGATCAATGGGCGCGAGTCGGTAATTGCCGATGCTTGGCGCAAAATACGTAAAATAGCTTATTCCACGCCCGCCATAGGCCAGTGTCGTGAAGACCTGAAACCGCAACGTTGCCGGCGACGGTTCCGCGAAGGCAAAGTGCGCGTTGCCCAGCACGATGTTCCAGAATGGCAGCCCATGCTTCTGTCCCACGGCCCGCACGCTTTCCAGATTCGCAAAGTACCCCTCCTTGACCGAACCATCTTCCATCATGGCATAGTGATCATAGCTGATGAACGCCGGTTTCACCTGCTCGACAAACGACGTCAGGTAGTCGTCGTAATTCCCGTTGGGCAGCGCCGATGCGCCCACGTAATTCGGGAACAAATTGATATAGGGCCGCACGTTCGGCGCTGTTTCGCGCACCGCTTGTGCCCATTTCCCGAGACAGGGGAACTGTGTCCAAACGGGCTCGTCCTGTAGGTAGAAACCAAAAACCGCCGGTTGTGATCCCACTTGGCGGGCCAGATCGGAAACACTCTTCCGAATCTCCTCCTGTGTCATCCGGCATCCATCGCCGTTCACGCGAATCGCCCCGCTGCTGACGATGCACTTTAACCCCGCAGCCTCCACCGCCCCCACCGAATCCGCCGAAACAAACCCTGCCAGATTAAAGCCGCAATCGCGAATTCCCTCCAGTACAGAGGTGGTTGCCGGGGTATGCCCCCAGGGCAGAATGGCAAACTCCTCCGGGGGAACCCGGTAACTGCTTTGCGCAGTGATCAGGCCTGGCTGGATCACACACCAAGCCAAACAACCCGCCAGGACCGCGCACCTTACCCGGCTCAATTTCGGTTTCGCAATCATGACTGTTTGCCCCCCTGTCGTGAGTTATGGCACGATCGGTATTGTGGCAGGATGTCCCTGCAAGGCCGAAGCAATGCAGAAGGGCAAATAGTTAGTGGCCGACGAGGCTTTGGGGAAGCGGGGTAACCCGAGCAAAGGGCAAAAAAATGGCTGGCGAGCTAGGATTTGAACCTAGAACCCTCTGATCCAGAGTCAGATGCGCTGCCAATTGCGCCACTCGCCAGCAAAAGCCACTTTTCAGCGGCCCTAACCTATACAGGGGGTGTCGGGAGAAAATTTGCCCCGCAGGCACGGCCCTTGAGGCCCCCATTCCGTCTTGCGCGCGCCAACCGTACTGGGGCCAGATGGGCGCCATGAACCGAGCCCGCAGAGCCATTCGTTCCAGCGCCCGCCGCGGCGCGCTGCTGGGGGTGGCGGCCGGGATCATTGCCGCAATCTACTATCAGGTTTGGCCCCGCATCATGTGCCCTCCCGATTCGGTTTACTCGGGGGCACCTCAAGGCGAGGACCAATTCGTCTATATGTCCCTTGCCCGCGCCATCTGGCGCAGTCCCAACGGCTTCACCTACGAATACCCGTTCCAGCTCTTCTGGCCCGCCCCCGCCGTCATGCTCCAGTTTCCGCTGGTCCTTGTGGCGTGGATGGGGAGGCTCTTCGGGCTGCCCATGGGGTTTGAGCTCGCCCGCATTCTTGGTTGCGCCGGAACAGGGGCAGCTCTCGGCGCCATGGCGGCCCGGCTTTGCCCTGCCGGGTCGTGGAGACGGTGGTTCTGCGTCCTTACCCTCCTTGGCGGCGGATGGTTCGCGTGGATTGCCGTGGGGCATGCCTTTCGTATCTCCGGCCCGGGCGGGCTCACCGAGTGGTGGGAGTATATGCCCTATGCCATGGGCCAGCTTTACTCGTGGCTGCCGTTTGTGTTCCAGAATATTGTTTATCCCATGGAGCCCCTCTACCATGCCATCGTCCTTGGCGGTCTTGCGCTGCTAATCCTTGGCCGTCCCGGCCTGGCCCTTGCCGTGGGGCTCGCGGTCTGGTTTTCCCACCCCTTTTCCGCTGCCGTCCTTTCCAGCGCGGCCATGCTCTATTGGTTTCTGCGCCTAATCATCTCCCGATGTCAGGGAAAGCCCGCGGGTTTGCACCTTGGCGGGGTCTGCATTGTTCAGCTCATTGCGTGGATACTCATCTCGGCGATCGGCCTGGCCTACTACCGCATCTTCCTCGAGCAATGGCCCATTTACCGCGCCCTCAATGCCCAGCACCAGGTGGCCTCCGTCAGCCCGTTAACCCCGTGGCAGGCTGTCGGCTTGTTTGGCCCGTTTCTTCCAGCCCTCTTATGGTCTGTGGCATCGCCCTCGGGCCGTCGCCACGTCTGGCACCACCCCGGATGGGCCGTTCTCGGTTCCCTTGCTGTTGCTCAGGCTGCCCTCCTGTTCCATGGCGCTCTCCTTCGCACCGAGGCCACACAACCCTTTCACTTTAATCGTGGGTACCTGGAAATCGGCCTCGTCGCCGTGACTCTCCGTGCGGCAATGATCCTGTCCATTCGTCGACTTGCCCCGCGAACTCCCGGCGCCGTTTCGCTTGCCTCCTTGCGGGTGATCCCCGGCTGGTTTGTGGTCCTCGCGGCGCTTCTCCTCTTCGACCAGCCTCTCTACTTCATCCGAGCATTGCTTCAAGGCGTTCAGACTGGATACGTTGAAAAGGATCTTATGGAAACCCTCAACAGCCTCCCCGATTCTCCGGCGCCACAGGTTGTGTTCGTCGAGGCCCCCAAGAACGCGATCCTCGTCCCTGCGCTCACCAACCACGTCTTCTATAACATGCCCGAGGTCATGGCCGTCCCCTTCGAGGCGGAGCGCGAAGCCAGGTTCAACGCAGCCCTCGACAGCCCCACCACCGACTCCCTCGCCCGCCTCGGCCTCAGTTACGCCATCCTCGCCGGCAAGTCGGAACTTAACCAGCGTTTCCAGCAGCAAGGCTGGGAGCTCCTGCGCGAGGGCCAGCGTTATAATCTCTGGTGCGTGCCCCCAGAGAATAACAAGAATCTTGGTCTCGCGCGGTAAGTAACACGCCCCGAAAGGACTGTGCTTGGAATCCGCTGCTCGGTTAATCAGTCTTTCGTAGCAATGGTCACGGCCCACCAGGGACCAGTTGTGTTACCCCAAAAACTATCCCAGCGCCACGCCGACTCATCGGTCCAGACGTGCCCGGTAGAATCCTTGATTTGCTCGGAAACCTCCATGGATTCCTTGCCTCGAGTCGCGCGAAATGTGCCCCAGCGATTGCCGTCGGCATCGACTCGCGCCGGCAGCGGCCGAATTTCATACCCCACCGCGCGATAACAACGCGACGTCATGTGAAATTTGCGCTCTCGATCCGGGACGTACCGAATTATGATCTCGCGACTGCCATCGGTAAAGCGCCCAATCTGGCCATCAAAATCCTTGTAGAACCTTGATTCGCGCGGGGTCATGGGCACTTCCTTCAGCGCGCGCCCCTCGAACGTTTTCGGCCAACCCGGGAAATCGCTGTTGTTCGTTGCACGCGGTGTAATCGGGGGAACAAACCCGGCCAGTGCCGCCACGACGCAGGCGCACAGGTAGGTCATGCGGGGGCGCACGTTTGCCTCCCTTTCAGGCGCGCGATACCCCACGCCAACGCCCCGGCGAATATACCGAAAACCAGAATACCCACGGCCTCATGTCCCCACAAGGGGAGAACCACCATGCCAGACTCCGCATAGAATAGAGCGCAGCATCGCAGTATGTTGGCACCCACCACCGCCATTGCCGCTGCACCCACGGCCAACATCGTGCGCCGTCCATTCAGGCCGTGCATTGCCGACAAAGCGCACGCCAGTGCCAGCCCAGCCCACAGCATCTTGATGCCGCTGCATGGTTCGTCCACCATGACAAGTTCATTTCCCCAGCGCAGGCAAACTCCCTCGCGCTCCACGGTGAAACCCGCCAGTCGAATCCACGGTGCGGCCACGGCTGCCACCACCACCCGCAGCGGGTAGCCCACATAGGTTTGTAGGGAAGGGATCACGGGAAGACTCAAGAGCATCAGTCCAAGTATTCCGTAGCTCGCCCCGGACAACATGGAGAGGATCGTCCAGCCGACGGATAGCACCGCGATGCCGGCACCCACCAAGGGATGAACAAAGGGATGGGTGGCAGCGAAGCAAAACAATAGCACCGTGGGCACCGCGAGCCGCGGCGCCCTCAATTTCCCGGACATCGTATAACCAACAAGAAATACCATGACCGCCGCCAGCGACGCCAGCCCGGCGCGATTCTCAGGAAAGCTCATCATGCGTTCCATCCACCACGACCACACCGGCCAGAACGCCACCAGCTGAAGTGAGGTCAGCAGCAGCCTGCCTGCCGTTGTTTGCAATCCACGGGACTGTATCTCGGGCTGGGCAGCGCTCATGCCAATTTCCATTGTCGGTGCTTTCGGACCACCGCTACCCCCAGCACAATGACGGCCACAATAATCATGGCCCACGTTTCGGGCTCGGGGATCGTAGGCACCGAGGAGGCGTCAACGGCTTTCAATCCCGCTTCGCGATACTGTGCCTGGTTTTCGAGAACAACAGCTCCGGTGACGGGTGTGACAAGCTGGTAGTTTGCAGCGAGATCAATAATGGGCTGATTGGCCGGTTCTGTGACTTGGCGGGTCTTGGAGTTGCGGTTACGGATCATCTCCATGACCTTGTCATAGGCCCAAAGTCGCGCCAAATGGGCATTGGTGCGGGTGCCGGTGGTGGATGCGGCGTCCCCAACCGTATCAACCTTTTCCCGTTGGTAGGCCCAACTCTTGACGGGCGTGCTCCATGAGGAGAAGAACTGCTTCAGGTCTTCCGCCGGATTTCCTTTGCTCGGAATCCCGGTCAGCCCATAGGTTCGTTCTAGCTCGTTAACGACGAAGTTTCGTCCCGGCGCAACCTGCATTTCATAAATGACCGGCCCCGCAGCCGCACGCTCAACACACTGGATCAGCTCGTCAACGGGCTGGATTCGTAACGGCTGCGGACCATGAATCCAAACGATGGTGCCCTCGGCTCCTCCAGCCAGATCCCAGGCCTGCCGCAGCGCGGGCACATTGTCCTGTCCCCCCTCGGCTGTATCAGCCAGCAACATTTCGGCCGCCGCCTGATACTCGCGTGCGGTTGCGGGCTGTGCTTTTGCCGGAATGTCGGCGCCGTCGCGGGCTCTCACCATGGCAAACTCCGTCCCGGCTGGTAGCGACGGAATCGCCGCCGCAATGGCCGGCAGAAAGGCACCCATGCTTTCAGATTCATCGACGACCAACACCACGCGCTTCGGCCGCGATGTCTGGGACTCCTGGATGTGTTGACGAATCATGGCGGTGGCCGTGCTGCGAATGTCCGGAAGTTTGGTTTCCACCACGTCGGCATGGCGCGCGACCACCACGGGTTTCATGTCACACAATTTGGTGTCTGACACGGACCCCGTTAGCAGCGTGTTTCCGTTCCCATTCGCTGCCAGTTTCAAGCCGGTCGGTGACTGATCGATGGTGCCGGTGGATTCGTACCACACGGCATGGGACACGTCCTTCGGTATGGAGAAGTTCCGCTCAATAAACCTTGGAAACGCACATCGTGCGGAGGACAATGAATCCAACGGCAAGGGAAAGGTGATCCCAATACGAGTCTTCATCTCGCCGCCATTGGGGGGCACGGGGAAGCACTGCATGATGACGCGATCGCGACCGCTGGTATTGACCAGCACCGGATCCTGCCGGCGCGAAACCACCCGCTCATAGGCCTCTTTGACTTGTTCGCGCCCGGCGAAGGCCGCTTCACGTTCCTCGCCGTTGACCCAAAGTGTCAGTCGCGACACCACTCCACCCGGGGGTAGCGCAATCTCTGCCTTGGCCTCGCGCTGCCATGATGCCGAGTTGCGAAATGTCAGGGTCCATTCAACGTACCCCACGCCGACATCCGAATCGGCCATGCCGTCAAGGCGCGAGGCAACCAGCGAGAGCCGCGAGTCGCGCCAGCCCACAGATTCATCCCGGAAATCAGGGTTTAGTTCCAGGAAGTCGCTGCGGTCCCAAACGCCGGGACGCACACTTCGTGGCGGTTCGACGGTGTTAAAAGCGTGACCGGTCAGGCGGTAGTAAACTGTTTGCGCATCCTTTGGGGTGACCATCCCCGAGAAGAACGGTAAAAGAATCATCGAAGGGCCGAATTCCCCGCTATTCCCGTAGCAGAATCGCAACAGAGCATCCTTGCTTCCGAACGTACGAATCCACCAAAGACCGCGGGTCCTGTTTTCGCTCGAAGGTGACGAGGCTAATTGGGCGCCATGGTTGGTTGCCATTTCCGATGCTGAAAACGACAGCAACAGCAAAATCCCAACAAGGAATCCCCATCCGCGTCCACGGACGTAAGTTACCCGATAAGTATCGAGCCACTTCTGGCGGCTGCGACACAACAAAACCGCAAAAAAGGCAAGTAGGGGGGCCAATGGGAGCAACCCAGCTCCGACATAGAGAATTGCCACCACACCAATCGGCACCATCGGCAAGAATACAATGGCGTAAAATGCTGAGACGGCAAGCGCAACGCCGTTTCCAAAGGCGAGAAGCGGCCCATTTTGGGGCGGATTGCGCGTAGTGGCAACTAGGACCGCCAGATTCATCAGTGGCACAAGCGCCACCAATGCCACGTGCCACCATGTGGGGATTGGATCAAAGAGTTGCTGGCCACAAAAGTGGGTTGCTGCTTCAAAGCCAAGCGTGCCGATGGGAAGCACGATGCCAAAGAGTACCACGTAAATCCTGGAAAGAATCGTCCAGATTGAGACCGCGACGGATGCCGCAGCCACGGCGCTCGGGGCGGTCTCTGGCGAATCCAAGGGAGCCGACTTTCTATCCAAGGTTTCATTGTCCCGGGCTGCCGCCGCAAACGTCTCCGGTGGGTCCAACTCCGCAAGGACGCTGTCCATTTCTTCTGCTGTGGGCCCGGCTATTCCCCGCGCCGCAATCATCTCCTCGATTTGCGCACGCAGATCGCCCGTAATATTCCGCCGCTCGCGCTCGGAGACGCCCGCCCTGCGGAGAGCCTCATCCACCGCGTGCAAATGCTCCTCCTTGCGCCGCGTGGCGCCCGTTCCCGGCTCGGGAGCGTTACCGCTCATGCCTGTTCTCCTTTGTGGAACTTCTCGACTGCCAAACGAATGTCTTTCCAGTAGGTGAGCATCTCCTTGAGGCGGTCCTGACCAAGCGTGGTAAGGCGATAGTACCGTCGGGGCGGGCCCGTGGGGGACGGCGCCACGCGAACCTTGATCATGCCGTCCTCGGCCAGCCTTGCCAGGATGGGGTAAACCGTGCTCTCGCTGATGGAGAGTCCGTCCGCCTCCCCCAGCCGCTGAAGAAGCTGGTACCCATAGGCCTCGCCGTCACGCAGCACGCCAAGGACACACAACTCGATGAGCCCCTTGCGCATTTGTGCGACCCAGCTTCGCATGATTCCGACACACCTTTTCAGTATTCTGCATTAAGCTATAGCGCAATGCATAGTAGCTAGTCAATGCAAAAGAACACCTTATCGATTGGGGAAAATCACAGCTAAGCGGTACAGATCGAGGAAAGGCGCATCAACTTCAGCAGCATCGGCATTCCTCCTCCTCCAGAAAGGGGATGAGCGTTTCCCGCGATGGGGCTACAAGGGGTTGCAAGCGTCTGCACGGGAATAGACAAGCCCATTTTCCGGTGCTATGGTTTCTTCACAATGAACTCAAATTCCCCAAACTCAACCCCGCGCCACCATCTGGCAAAAACGGGCAATTCCGGCGCAAAAACCTGTGATTTAAACCGATCCCAAACGGTGTTTCGTGACGCCCATTTTGACATTGGCGCAATGCAGATGATTGAAACAGCTTGGTTTGAAATCTTTAGGCACCCCCCCCCCCGCTGTTTCTGGCAAGGAATACAGTCCAAAGTCATCGCGCGGGGCGGAGGCTCAGCCCACCGCCAATCCATCTTGCATCGACCGATTGCCACTGCCACAACACCCGGTTTCATCACGTTAAGAATCTGACAAAACATTAGGACGACCATGGCGACTTCCATACTCATCCGCAACGCACTCCGTGTTGCGGCTTTCGACGACGCCGGCACTGAGCTGGCCAACGCCGACGTGCTCATCGAAGGCAACCGCATCAAGGCGCTCG
>JAIBAT010000087.1 GCA_019695055.1 Candidatus Sumerlaeaceae bacterium
CTTCGTTTCGGAAACCTTGCCCAGTGTGGCGAGATTAACGTTTGCCAAGATAGCCCAGCCTCCTGCGCAGGATGTCCTCCGCGATCTGGCGCTCCCGCGCGCGGCCGGCGGCCCGCAGCGCGTCCGCCAGCACCAGCCACTCATACAACTTCGGGTCCCGCAGGGCCGCAAAGGGCACCGAGCGGCACAACGGCTCAATTTCCCATCCGGCTCGCTGGCCATTCGGATCGGGCCAGACCATGACGTCCGCATCGTCCAGCGATGCCTCAAAAAACTCCGCCAGCGGCGCCGCCGCAAAACCAGTCACCACCCCCCGGGTACGCTTTCCCGGATGCACCGGCGCCAGGTACTTCAATCCATGGATCAGCAACTCCGCCACGGCGGAGCGGTTGGCGCTTCTGTCCAGCGGCGAGATCAGCCCCGATTCCCGCGCCCTGTGAAAAGCCATGTTCGCCTCCGACGCACTGATCCCGAGCTCACCAGCGAGCTGGGCAAACGTCAGGTTGGCGTGGCCCCCATCCAGCAACTTCAGGGTAACGAGGATATCCTGCGGCTTGAGATTCATGCTTATTCGTTATTCGCGAATAGCGAATATATTTCGTAAAAGCTTGGTTTAATTATGTCTATAAAGATTAAAATATGATGCAATCGAGCTTCGCGAATGGGGATCGGCAGGAAATCGGGGCCGGAGAAGCAGTGGGGAGCAAACGGAACAGACAGAGAAGCGAAGGTTACCAAGCCACAAGGCACCTAGGGGAGGGGGAAGCAACTGGAGCGAGGTTTTTGCCCTTGAATTCAAAGCCTTTTAGCACAGCCTAATCAAACGTTTCAGAATCCACCAAAAGGCACAAATGAGGGACTGGCTCGGCAATTCTCCGAGGCGGCGGGAGACTGCCTATGGTCAAGCCAGGACGGCAAACCCAATCTCAAGGCCTATCCCAATTGCGCTGTGGTCTTTTCCGTTAACTGGGCTCCCGGCGAGATTGCCAGTATTAAGAAATTGGTTCGTTCACACAATCGCGATACCCACAGGCTAATGGTCGTGGATTTGGATTCCCATGACTTTCTGAGTCTCAGTGAACACTTCCCAGGGCTTCCACCCATCTGCCAAACCCCAGCTGTCGCACTGTTTCAGTTCGGGATCATAAGGTTCTTCGCCCAAGGGAGTGTTGGGAAACTGAACTCAGTTGAACGATTGATGGAAGTGCTCGCCTGCAATCCATCCGATCAAAATGCTCAAGCCGTTAACCCGCGGCAAAGTCACCTCCGCAGGATCATGGCCACAGGCTTTTCAATCCTTGCCTTCACCTGCTTTGCCATCCTATTGACAGGCATCTACATCGTTTCACAGTCGGGAAACACCGTAACAAAACGCGAAATCAGGGGCGCAGAGATGACCACGGCCACCGCGGCGCGTCCACCATTTTCCCTCATTCCCGCGCCCAACGCGAAGGCGATTTTCCAGTACCGCGAGTTTGCTGGGCCCACCGCCTACTCCAACTGGACGCGGTTTGTGCTCGGGAGCAAGGAGGAGGTGGAATCCTATGTGGCCGCCGTTATCGCCAAAGGTGGCAAGGAGCGTCGCGATGCGGAGGTTGGTGGCGCCGCAAACCTGATTCTGGCCCTGCCCATCCCAAAAGCAGCTGCCTCTTGGTGGAAAGCCCCCGCAACCGGTGGCCTCCGCAGGTTTACGTATCGGAACGCAGGGTATTGCGAGTGGATCGTCGATCAGAAGACGCGCGAAGTCTGGAGCTATTGTTCGGACTGACTCGGAGCCGTCGGTGAGAGCTGGCATAGTCTTCAGATAGAATTGACAAGTGGATTGAGAAGGTCGCTACTCTTCGGGACATGACCAAGATAATGCTTGTCTCTCGAGTTGTTGGTACAGCGGTTGGCATATTTGGTGGTGTTGGCATTCAGGTGTTACTATGGAAACGTAACGGAATCACATATATGGAAGCTGTAAATACCCATGCGTATCTTTGGATAATTTATATTCTGATCGGGCTTTTGAGCGCCGAGCATAGTGCACGTCTATTGGCCCGCCGAGCAGAAAACAGGGACAGGTAGAATTTCATTTTGCCTGACCCTCCAACTTCAACACCCCTCGAAGCAGATAAGTCGTGCGATAAGTAGTGGCAGCCAAAACTTTAGTGGCAAGCTTGGCTTATTATAACCTGCAAAATTTTCAGCCGTTACGGAATTGAACCATGCCGAAAGCAACCCGATTAGGAATCCTTGGCCCCCTGTTGGCCGCAGCATTCATCCTTGGCTTGTACCATGCCGCCAACTATTTGTCCTACCTGCATTACATGCTAGACACCCAGGTCGGCCCGAGTTGGACTTTGCGCACTTGGGAATCGCTCAAGGTAGGGGACAACGAGTCGACGGTTCGCAGCAAGGTCGGGCCGCCGTTGCACACATACAGCACCGGATCCAGCGCCGACGACACAACGAGGATGATCTATTCATTGCCGATTCAGCGTGATAAGGATTACGTCATCTATGAAGTCAGTTTGAACTCGAGGGATCGAACTGTAAATGTCGCTTCCGAGGTCTCGGATTAGCGATGGCCAAATGTCGATTGGTCGACAGCCAGTCGCATGTTGTGGTCAGACTGTTGGAGTTCATGCTTCAGCATGAATTGATCCGTAACCCTTACCGACCAGTCTTCCAAATGGAGTAAGCAACGGCAGCAAGCAGGAGGAGACGCACGACGATGCTGAATGGTGAATATCGCAACGCCATCCGCTCCCGCCGCACTGGAAAAGGCAACTCACCCTTCCAGTAAGACCCGGGATTTAGTCCGAACTGGTAAATTTGTGAACCCGTGCGAATCCGAAGCACGTAGCAAGGGATGAACATCTGTCGCGTGGAAAACAGAACCGCCTCCCGAATGTCGGAATAACGAATGTGCCAGTCGCCACACTCCAAACTTTCGGTAGTAACACGCAGCGTGCCCCTACGCGACGTGACCCAGTTCTGAGAGAAACGAATATCCTCTCCCTCAGCCGTGGTCGCCTTGGTCATGCACTGGTACAGAGTGTCAGGCATCACCGTTTCCCCGTCTTCGCCTTCTTCTTCCCGCAAAGTTCCTTCACCGCGTCGGCGATATTCTCCTTCATGTCGGGATCCGTGGTGAGGGGTTGCGCCTTCTGGAACCACTCGCAGGCCGCCGCCTTGTCGCCCATCACATCATGAATGTGACCGATATTGCAGATGACCAGGACATCCTTTGGCGCCACAACGTGGGCCTTCATCAGGTATTCCAGCGTCTTTTTGTACTCCTTCCGGAACGAGTAGTAGCCCGCGATATCATTGTACGCATAGGGATGGCCCGGGTAATACCGAACCGCGACCTCGGCGACGCGGCGGGCGTGCTCTTCCTCTTCCGGCTGTTGCAGGGCCATGAACTGCTTGCAGTATTCGTGCAGTGTCCTGGGGATAAACTCCTCCGGTTTGTCGGACAGTGGCGCGTTTTTCATCCACTTCAATTTCTCCGGGTGCGCCACGGCGTAGCTCGTGGCGTCGTCCAGCATCTGGATAAAGTGCTCGAAGTCGCCGGCCTCCTTGTAGTGGTAGCAAATCCCGAACGAAATATCCATGCGATGGGGGAAGCGCCGGTGGGCTTCCAGCAGCACTTCCAGCGCTTTGTCGGCGATCTCGGGATCCTCCACTACCGTTTCCGACCCGATGCTCCCCACAACCTTCTTTGTCTTCGGATCAAGAAGTTGGAATTGCGGATTCTCGCCCTCCCGGCGGACGGAAACGTCAAAGTTTCCCCTTCTGGCGGTATTCACGGTCATCTGGCTGCGCGTGGAGGCGTCAATATAGTAGTTGGCTGCCGTCACGTAAACATCCGGGTCATCGGGGGACGACTTCAGCCAATCCTCCACGAAGGCCAGCGCACGGGTCGTATCGCCCTCCTGCTTGAGCGCCTCAAACTGCTCCTGCCGCGTCGCTTCTGCGCCCGCGCTTTGCGCCACGAGAAGCAATATTCCCAGCCAGCCAGCATACCGCATGCGTGTCCTCCATGATGAGTTTTGGACAAAACCTAAATAAGTGGACTGTTTACCAAAGCAATTTAACAAACCTCCAACAAACCCTCCAGCTCCTTTTCCCGTCGCTCGCCAACCGCCCAATTTTGCTCGCTTCAAAACCTTCAACTTCATTTTATGGGTCCACAAGGGGTTCTAAGTAGCCGTAAGGGAATAGGCAAGCCCCACCCTCCTGTGCCATGATCCCTTCCACTTTCAAAAAACAGGAGACCCACCATGACAATCACCAGTCCACTCCCCGGCAACGCCGGTGAGTCCATTCACGAGATCCTCGGCGAGGCCATCGCCTGCGCCGCCTCCCAATACCGGCACCTCCTGCGTGCCTTTGAGGACCACCCGGTCCAGTCCGCCGACCTCCCATCCCTTCGCACCCGCCTTGCGGATACCTCCGCGGCTGTCCAGGCCCTCACCCATCTATTCCGGCTCCACCAGGTGGACACAGCCCTGCGCCGAAAGATGCAAATCCAGCCCCGTCGTCCCCGCGGTCGCCCGCGCAAACAGCCCCAAACATCCGCCCCCATCGCCCAAACCACCCCTGAAATCGAAAAATAGCCAAAAATCCGCGCGATTTTTTGGAAGCCGTCAAACATTCCAATCACTGAACTTGGAGGAAAATACACGCAAAAAAATAAAGAACACCCCTCCCCCCCCCCC
>JAIBAT010000107.1 GCA_019695055.1 Candidatus Sumerlaeaceae bacterium
CGACGGACTCCAGCAATCGGGCCACGCCAAAGGCGAGAAACGGCAGCGCACTGATGAACATCCGGTGCCCGAAACTGGCCCCGGCCCACCAGATGCTCCACGAGGAAATGACCCAGTACTGGATGAAGAAGGCCGCGGCGCAAAAGAGCTGCATCCGCAGATCTTTTCCCGCCAGCAGCAGCCCGATGACACCCATCGCCAGCGCCGGATGCCAGAACAGCAGCCCGTGCTTCGAGCTGAAGAGCACCTCAACACAGTGCGCCGGGGCAAAAGGGGTTAGGCGACCCTGCTGAATGTAACCCCTCGGGCCGCTGAACGGGCTGCCCTGCAGCGCATTCCACGCCGCAAGCTGCGGCAGGAACGCAATGACGGCGCACACGCCAAACAGCGCATAGCGCTTGAGGCGGTCCATCAGGTAGTGACCCATTGGTCCGCCATCGCGACGACGCTGGTACAAACGCCAAAGTTCCGCAGGTGCAAACGCACCAAGCAGTGCGGCATCCTGGAACCGGGTCAGGGCGAGGAGCCCACCCACCAGTCCCATGGCCGCCCATCGCCCCAGTCCGTCGCCGCCACGATACAGCCAGAGCAACAACGCCGCGAGAAAGAAGGAGTTCGCGTGGCTCATGGAGGGATGAAGATACATATAGAAAAACAGCGGCGATGCCAGCCACACCGCAATGACAGCCCAAAGCGCCACCCACGGCGAGACAAGACGCCGCAGCGCCGCAAACACCAGGAAAAGCCCGAAGGAGGCATAAAAGCAAGACGCCCAACCGACCGCCGATTCGTAGAGTCGGGAGTAGCCATCCGCCTCAAGACCAGCCCCAAGCCATCGGGCAGTTCTTCCCGCAGCGTCCGCCGCGAGCACCCACGGCGCCCACAGCAGAGAACTCCCTACGCCGTACAGGTTTATGGGCCGCCCCGTGACAGGGTCGCGCTCCAGTTCGGTCTTCTCGTCAAACCACCGGGAATCCCGCGCGATGTAATGGGCATACTCGTTGCTAAAATCGAGGTCGCCGTCACACAACAGCGACCGGAGGTAAACGTAGTTCTGCACGCCGTCATTTCCATGGATGGAAGGCTTCAATATGGCCGCGAAGGCGACCAGGAGCAACAGCACCAGAATCGCCGCCGGATTATCCGAAATTCGGCCCCAAAACGGCGCGGAAGGCGGGGATGGAGAATTGTCATTCATGGGTCGCGACCAAGGCGGCAGCAAATAACCCACGGATTCAACTATAACTCATGTTCTAAATTGACACCGCCCTGCCGCGTTTGTAGCGCCAACCTTTAACCCGATCCATAGGAGAATCACCCTTGACCCGATTCAGCACCCGGATTGCCGCCCTCTGCTGCGCGGCCCTTGCCATTTCCTCCGCATCCCAGGCCCAAAGGCCGGTTAAGAACAAGGCTCCCAAAATCACCCCGGTGCCGGTTGTACAGCCCGCGGCCAGTACGGATGCCGCCGTAGCTGGCTCGACGACAACCACGTTTGCCCAGGTCATGCAGACCTCGCAATCGGCCCCCACGCCGGCAAACATTATGCCGTCGCCGGCTGCTCCGCCGGCACCGCTGACCGAGGCCCAGCTCGACGATCTCTTCTTCCCCAAACAAGCCTCGCCCGATACCCAGCACTCCTTTGCACTGACTTTTAACGGTTTCCGTCGCTCCACGCTGGATCCCTGCGGGTGTGTGTCGCACCAACTTGGCGGGCTGGACAAGGAGGCTCAACTTTATGAGCGCCTTGACGCCAAGAAGATCCCGAGCATCCGCGTCGATGCCGGTGGGTTCGTTCGCGAATCCCCCAGCAATGTCGCCCTGACCCGCAGCCGCTACCTGATGCAGGGCCTCGCCGCGCTGAAGATGGACGTCATCAACGTTGCCAGTACCGACATGCAGGGCGGAATTCCCTACCTGAAGGAACTGCAAACCTCCAACAGCCTGACCTTTGTCTCCGCAAATATCGTGGACCAAACCAGCGAGCCGCTGTTTGCGGCCTACCAGATTGTTCCGGTGCAGCTTGCCTCGGGTGATACCGTGCGTGTCGGCGTCATCGGCGTCACGGCCCAACGCCCGCTGCTGAAGGGCCCGGCCGCCGGCAAACCGGCGTCGTCGCTTGATGGCACCTACACCATCACCGATCCCGCCGAGGCCCTGAAGAAGCATCTTCCCGAACTGCGCAAGAAGGCTGACATCGTGGTCGCGCTCATTTACGACAATCGCGAGAACGCCAAGGTCCTGCTAAGCAGCCTCGGCGCCGACAGCGGCATCAACTTCGCCGTGAACGGCGAGAACATGGCTCCCAACGCCGCCATGGAAACCCTCCCCGGCGACGTGCGGCTTGTCTCGGGTGGATTCGAGGGACGCCAAAGCGGGCAGATTATCGCCACGGTGAAGGACAAGAAACTTGTCGCCGCCGCCAACCAGTATATCGAAATCGTACAGACCATCCCCGTGGTGCCGCCGATCACGAAGATTGTGGAAGCAGCCAAGCAGGCTGTGCTGGCACCGATACCGGGACAGTAAGGACTGGCTCTTCCGGCGCGGGTATCAGTAATTCATCCAGTCCCTCACGGCCGCAGCAGGCAACCATAGCGAAGACGGCAGTTCTTCGCGGGTCACCAGATACGTATGGGCCATGAACGCCGGGGCAGCCGGATTGTCCACGATGGCGATGTGGTGATAATAGCCATTGGTAAAGCTATTCCACACTGAGAAATAGGACATCCGCGGGTGGCGGTTGATAAACCCGGATGAACCGTCAGTCCCCACCAGATAGTTTAGGTTGCTGAAAGCCCCACTCCGATAGGCCGGGTCGTCCTCCGGTCCGGTCTGTGGACACGCATAGACCTTCGGATATCGGCTCATGAGTTCATTCGCATCAAAGTCCAGGTTAAACGTGGGGTGATACATGTTGTGCCCAATCAGGTCCACGTAAGCGTCCCCCGGATAGTGGTAGTCTATGGGCACGTTGGCGTGGGCCGGCGTCATCGCCTCATAGGTCCAAAGCAGGTTGTTGAGGTTCCAGCCTGTCGGGTTTGAAAGGTACCCATGGATAAAGCGCCAGAGGTCCCCATACTCCTGTCGCCCTCTCAGCCCCCACCAGAAGTGTCCGCCCCCCATTTCCGAGCAAAACCGCCAAATGATCACGACTCCCTGATCACGCAAATCCTGCAGCCCGGCGGCAACAGAATCGAGGTCTTGCAGGAAGAAGGCCCGTGCAGCCGCATCAGCCGGAGTCGCCGGATTCAACAGACCGGGGATGTTTACCAAATCTGGCATCGAGTAGTTGTAGTTTCCGCCGGTCCACGGATTGCGCGGGTTCCATTTGATTTCCACCAGTCCCCCGCTTTGCCATTGGCTAAGAACGTAGGATCGAGGGGTAACCGTGTCAGGTGGATTTCCCCCGTCGTCATACTGAAAGGCCACAACACCGGGCCAATGGCTGATGGGCGGCGCACCCAGAGGAACCACAAATGAGGCATGCTCCGTAACCGTGCTGGTGATATGCTGGCCCACCACCGCGTGGTTCACATTGCCGTTGGCCGGAAGCGTGGCCAGATATTTGAGCACCGCACGAGTTGCCGATGTGGCGTTTGGATTGGACGGATTCCCGGGATAGGACGAGGTGGTCTGCGGATCAGTGGCGGCCCAGTATTCGAGGCGATTGTCAAACCCATCACCGTCCGGATTCAGCGCGCCCGAAGGAGTTGTGGTCCCGGTGTCGTGCACGAACTCCCAGTAGTCCGGCAATCCATCGCCATCCGTGTCGCGGGAACTGACAGATGTCCCCAAGGCAATTTCCTCCGCATCTGTCAGGCCGTCGGCGTCCGCATCTGGCTCAATGCTGATATCATCAATCGTATAGTCTGGAAACAGGCCACCGTTGGGGAGGGCTTGTACGTCCCGGGTCACGTGCCCAATCTGGAACTGAAGAACTGCAGAGGATGCGGTCGTAGTCCAATCCAGGGTCTTCACACCTCGGAGATTATAGAACGTGTTCGCATTCCGGATAACCTGCTCCGCAAGAATCATGTTCCTCGAACCACTTGTGTCCGTAATTGCCATGATCATCCGGACCGACGTGGCCGTGGTCACCGTGACCTTGCATCGGCTTGTAAAAGTTGTCCCCTTCATGGACTCTGCCAACCTCGGCAGCAAGTTTTGCCCCAACCCCTTGTCTTTGCCAGTCCGATTGGTCACGTCCGCGGCTCCGGCGGTGACGCTCGCGCTGGAACCAACAACTTGCCACGAGGCAAGCCCGGATGAGAAATTGCCATTCAGAACTATTTGGCCCAGACCGGAGCGACAGGAGGCAACTGTCCCAGCGAGTAACAACATCGTAACTAGTTTGGATCTCATTGTGATTCTCCGCTAAGTAGTTTTAATAGGAACGCCAGCCGTCCACGACGGCCATCGGTGAAAGCCACTGGGCAAAGGGGATTTCGTCGCGTGTCATGACCCACGGATCAGAAAGCAGCGCTGCGGCATCGGGGTTGTCTATAATGGCAATGTAGTGGTACGAGGTGCTATTAAAACTGTTCCATGGTATGAAGAACACGGCGCGCGTATCCTGAAACTTCAAACCCGACAGGCCATCCGCGCCCTGTAGGTAGATCAAGTTGCTGAATGCCCCGGACACCTGCCCGACGGAATCAGGCCCCACCTCGCAAAGGCCATGGACCTTAGGATAACGTCGAAATACGGCATCCACATCAAAGGTCAGGTTGAACGAGCCATCATAGATGTTCATGCCAAAGATGTCCACCGCATCATCGCCCGGGTAATAATAGTCGGCAGCCAGCTGCGGATGCGGAGTTTGCAGGCCACTACAGCACCAGATAATATTGTGCAGGTTCCAGTGACCTATCAGGTGGGAGCGGATGTAGCGGTAGAGGTCCACATATTCCTGCCGGCCACGGGCGCCCCACCAGAAATGCCCGCCATTCATCTCGACCATGGTTCGGAACATCACCACCACGCCGCTGGACTGGAGGTCCGCAAGACCCGCACCCACAACGTCCAGCTCGCTGTCGAGAAATTGGCGCGCAGCAAGACCGCTGGTGGTTACAGGATTCAACAAATCGGGAATATTGACAGGATCCGCAACGGGACAGGGCATCTGCGGTACGGGACAGTACCCATAGAGCCCCTGTGTCCATGGATGGCGGACGTGCCAGTTTACAGCGACGAGCCCACCTTGCTGCCAATACGCCTTCAGAACCGTGGCAAACTGTGCCGGGTTGGGAGGATTTGCAGAGGAATCATAGGAAACACTCAGGATGGCCGGCCAATGCTGGTATGGGGCTGCGCCAAGGGGGACAACATATTGGTTGTAACTCGCCAAGTTCTCGGCGTGCTGCCCACAGAGCGTCCTGTTGGTGACACCAGAGGACGGACGGAGCGCAAGAAAACGCAGCACTGCTCGAACTGCGGGACTTGCCAGGGGGTCGCACGGTTCGCCAGGAAGACTTGCTGATGATTGCGGATCCGTCGCCGCATAATACTCCTCGTAATTCGTGAACGTGTCGGAATCCGGGTCTGCCCCCGCGCTGCCGATAAGGGGAAATGTGCCGTAGTCACGTTCCCAAAGGTCGGGTATACCGTCGCCATCTGTGTCGCGGTTTGAAGCATTCGTCCCGAGAGCGACCTCCTCAGAATCGGAGATTCCGTCGCCATCGGTATCGTCATCCACACTGATATTGTCCAGGGTGTAGTCCGGAGACAGCCCTCCCCCGGGAAGCGCCTGCACGTCCCGTGTCTTGTGGCCAAGATTCAGGAACAAGATCGGTGAGGCAATGGTGGTGGTCCAGTCGAGCTTGAAGCTCCCCTGCAATGTTTCCGGTGACTGGGACTGCCTGATGACACGCTCGGCCAGGACCTGCTGGATGGTCGAAGTACCGTCGGTGTAAATCAAGGTCAGCCGCACCATCGTGGCGGTTGCGACACCAACGTCGCACCGTGCGCGAAACGGTTTCCCCTTCAACAACGGGCCAATTGAGAGGGACTGGCGGATGCTTTTGTCCGTCCCTGTGCGGGCGGTAATGCTGGCTTTTCCGCCAGAGACGGTTACGGTCGCGCCAGAAGCAAACCAGCCCGCCATGCCGCCGGAGAAATCGCCATTGGTCACAAGCTCTGCATGCGCGACTTCTGGTGCCAAGGACAGGGCAACAAGGCACATAACAGGTAACAACCTGCCCAGGATGGTCGTTATACGATTCTTATCGTATTTTGGGGACATCAACATACTTAGTGGCATCTCAACTCCATTTCAGGGATTTCGATTGGTTTGAGTGACTTCTGGTTGACCCGACAACAGCAGGCTGAATTCCTGCGGGGTTCGGCTGCCCGGCGTTCCAATCAGTGAAAGCTTGGGGGGAGCGTCCAGAAGCCGGACAAGTTTCTCGTCTGTCGCAGCGCGGCGGGAAAACTCCATGGCTGGCCCGGTGGCTACGGTTGCCAAACCGTTCCCACCACTCCAGCCGCTCAGTTCGACCTCATACCGCAGATTTTCCTCCAGAACAGGATCGCGCTCCGCCTGGACGACGATCCGCGTGACAACCGCCCCGTCCGTAGCCAGTTCGGCAGCCCGGGAAAGCACATCCTCCACAAAAAGAAACATTTGTTCGTCCATTTGCGGTCCGTCTGACTTCATCAGAGTTTCCGTAAGGTACGGAATGGTGTCTGCGCGGCCGGCGGAAACCTTCTCCTTAAATACTTCACCGGGCAACCCGGCCACGAACCTCACAAGCTTGTGGCTGGCTTTGTCAGGGTCGCCTGCCGGTACAACCTGAATTGTCAGTCCGTCGCTATAATGCCATTCAAGTCCCGTATTGCGCAAAGCGGCAGTCAACGCTTCGGAGGCACGCAATTCTCCGGCGGGGAATTGGATCTGCCGGGTTCCCGGATCAAGGGGGAATACAATTTTCAAGCCAGACTGCCGCCCAATATCCATCAGCGCGTTTCTAAGGGTATTCTGCCCATCTCGAATTGTCACCGTGCGTTGCAGGCGCTGGTTTGCCTCGACTAAAAGCCGTTCCGTCATGCGATCCCGGTTTAGGGTTTCACTCGCGGGCATCGCTGTCAGTGGCGCTTCGGCCGTTGCGCGCGCGGGCCGCGATGGGACCAGGGCCAACAGAACCGCAGCCACAATGGTTAGCGCCGCAGCGAGTGCCCCAAGCGTTCCCGGAGAGGCGGCCCGGGACTCGCCGAGCACGAGGCGGCGTCCCCGCGCCAGCAATGATCCTCCATTGGCCGCCATCGCCGCGCTGGGAACCGGCGCTATTCGCGACTCCTCCAGCCGGACCAGCGCAGCCAGGTAGGGAGCCGGGCCGCCACAAAATTGAACCGCAACATCGTCACAGCAGAACTCGCGTTCCTCCCGGATGCGCGCCCCCAGCCACCAGACCGCCGGGTGATGAAAAAGCAGGGTCTCGGCAAATGACTGCAAAAGATTAATCAGGGCATCATGGCGCCGAATGTGGGCCAATTCATGGGCCAAAACCGCCTCAAGCCACTGCGGGTCAAGACCCGTCAGAGCTGAAGCCGGAACCAGCACAACAGGCTTCAGCCAACCCACAGCCATGGGAACGGCTACGTGAGGTGAAAGCACAAGCTGCACCGGGCGCGTAAGCCCCATTTGCTTCGCAAGGTGCTCAAACATCATCAATAGGCTGCATGGGATATCCAGTGTTTCCTGACGGCGCAATCGTGACACGACCGTCCAGATGCCCGCAAGACGCAAGGCCGTCACCACCACCCCAGCTGCCCAGGCGGCCACCAGCAGGGGCGCCATCGGGCCCAGCCCCTGAATCCAGTCGGACGGCCGCGCGGGGATCCACTGCGGCCCGGTACCGGTAACCGCCGCGGCACCTTCGGACAGCACAGTCAAAAAATATCCCGGAGATTGGGCCGGCCCGCCGCCCCAGGGTGCCAACCGCCAGAAAGCGGAGATCATGGGCCCGGCCACCGTCAGGAGCAGGGCAGCGCATGCCGCCGCGTACCGCACCTGCGGGCGCGCGCGGCGCGCCATCCGTTCAAACATTCCGTAGCACAGGGCCGCCGCAAATCCCATCCACAGGGAGTCCGCCAGGAATCCTTCAAGGAATCTCACAGGGAGACTGTGGGCAAGGAGCGGCGAAATCATCGCGACTTTCTCTCCGCCTGCCTTACCAAGTCCTTGAGCGCCTTCAAGTCCTCCGGAGAGGCACGCCGCCCGCTCAGGGCCTGGAGAACCAGTTTCTCAACCGAACCACCAAAGAAGCGATCAAGGATATCCTGAGCGTAATGGGATTTCTGAACCTGTGGGGCAAATACATGAACCCGCTCCGATTCGTCCCGCTTCACCAGCCCCTTGTCCGTCATCACCTGAAGTTGCTTTAGGACGCTCGTGTATCCAACGTCCTTCGCCTCCGCCAGCGCCTCGAATACATCCCGCACGGTTGACGGCCCGCGCTCCCAAAGTATTCCGAGGATTTCCAATTCTGCGTCCGTTGGCTGCGGTGCCCCGCAGGCCATGGATTTTGGTGTCTGCTTCTTCCGCATAGTTGCGATCCTTAATCCAGTCCACCTGCCATTGATGGAAGATTTATGGATCGCAGCTCGCAATGCTGTCAACGATAAAAATCGTAGGCGCTAAGCTTGTCCATGGATCCAGGGCGCAGAGGCTTACAAAATGCCAGCTGTCTGTTCTATGGATCGACCCGGAACCCGGCAAAAAGCAAACCGTGCCGCGGGTCGTCGGGACCAAGGGACAGGTAGTTGCAGAACACGCCGCAATCACCGAAACGCAGGACCGCGCGAGGATCCGTTTCACGGGGAGATGCTTCACGGGATGCCGATCCGCCGCGGCGGCCACGCCCGCCACCGCGGCCAGTGAAGCCGCGCGCTGTTGCGATCACGTTGCCGTCCAGTTCGTAGGAAATCTCATTCCCCTTTGCGGTGATGGCAAAGCGATGCCATCCGGATTCCTTGATTCGCACATTTCCACGGCCTGAATCCGAAACGCCGCCATTCAAGAAATTCCCGGCACGAATGCGGCCGGAATTGCTTTCGTAGGCCATCAGCAGACACTCGCCGTTTTCCAATTCCGTCTTGTTGGTGATGCGATGCTGGCCACTGTCGTGCATGAAAATCCCGGCGCGCTCATATCCGCGGCCACGCTCCACAGGGCGCACGTCGCAGTAAACCCACGCCTCGACGCGGTAATCAGTGCCTAGAGGATCGCCGACAAACGCCATTTCGTAATCCTGACCGTCCGCCGGACGCAGACTTAGTACTGGCGTCTTGGGCCGGGGCAAGGACGAGAATAGTGTGGTGCTTGTGGCACTGACTGCGGCCACGGCGGATTCCGTGGTACCGACATCGGGCGTGGATGTTGGCGTCGTTTCCTCATCCGAAGGCGGGGGCGCCACGACCTCTACAATCCCGGACGTGTCCAGATCCACAGAGGGGAACGCCGGTGCGTTTGCCGCCACGGCGAGCACCTCTGCACCTCCGTTCTTCAGTTTCCAGGGCAGGGATGGTTTGCCTCCTGACACCGTCTCTTCCAGCGGCAACACCGAATCCGTGCGGCGTGGAGGCACCACGGAAACCCGAAAGAAGATTTGCCGGTTGCTCGGGCCGGTTTGCCAGTGTTCGGAAAACCAGTGGCCACTGGCATCAATCAAATTGAAGTTCTCGCGGTAGAGCGCGGGGCGGCCATCCACCAGCGTGGCTGGGGCCCGCAGCGGCACGCGGAACAGGGCCGTTTCGCCGGGTGCCAGGCGGTTGACGCTCGGCGCGGCGGCACGCGTGGGGCTGAGCCAGGTTCCCGAGGTGGCCTTTTCGTCGCCGGGAAGGATGGCAAACGCGCTGGTGCGCTCTTTTGTGGGGATGGAATAGGCATCGACCGGTGCCAGGGCCACGCCCTCAGGCCATGGTTCGGTGCCGTTGTTCTTGATGGCAAACTCCGCCATGGCCATTTCGCCACTGACCAGCGTGCGCGGAGCCGTTGTGGCCACGAGAGTGCCGGAGATCGTTCGCGGTGGTGCAGGGAAAGGTTCGCCGCGCAGCATGATGCCATTGCGCCATATCAACTTGTCCCAGGTCGTCGTCGTATAGGCGCCATTGAACGACCAGCCGGGATGAGGATTGGCCGGATCGTGGATAATCACTTTCCCGTCGTCCGTGTAGCCCACTGCCAGCACGAAGTGGCCGGCACGGCTGACGTCGACGCCGAGGACGACGGGTCGTCCGCAGTTGAGTTCGTGCTCGATGGTTTCGCGGGTCCAACTACTCTCCAGCCAACTCGGAAACGCGTAAAGACCGTACTGGCGCACGAGGTCAGGCACGTTGTAGCGGTCCGTTCGGCAGACTTTGTGAAACTCAAATATGGTCGCCGAGGTCAGGTCGCAGCGCCCCATGAAGTGCATGGCCATGCAGAGACTCGTCGGCAGGCAGGTGCTGCCGTCGGGCTGGCGCATGTAAGGCACGGGCAGACGCACCACGTCCTTGGCGGGTAAGGGGGGCGCCATCGCCACAACCATTGCGAGCCACAGCAGGACGGCCGCTGGCCGGTGAACCCTTTGGAAATTGAATTTTGAGACGGCGCAAAGCAGGCGGGGAAATCTCATGGGTCAAACGTCTCCATAGAACGGCGAATCACGCGAATGAGGTTTCAGGCTTACTCCGTCATTCCCGACCTTCAATCGAAATGAGTGCCGGGAGCGCGGGCGGCCCGCCTGCTTTTCTTCAGCGGTGGTCAAATCAGCGGTTCTCCCTCACCATAAACGCCATGCGCACAACCCCACTTGCGAATTATTGATAATTGAATATTATTAATGAGCGGTTCTAACTAAGCAAACAATGCAAGCCCTCCCCCACGATAAGGGTTTCGACGATATGAAGCCGGCTGCTCAGTCGCGAGGCCGCATCCGGCGGTTTGGATGGTTGCTCCTTATCCTTTTTGCCGCATTTACCTTTGGCGGCACCCTGCACAGTTTCCTCCATGCCGACGAGCACGAAGCCTGCGAATTCGCCCAGTGTCTGGAACTTCAGTTGCTGCCTGCTGCCCCGGCGATTCAGATTCCCACAATTGAGATTTCATTTGTCCCTTATCACGCCGCAGTATCCAACCCCGTCTTAGTCTCCCGGCAACGCCCCGCCGGTCGTTCCCCCCCACCCGGCACCGCCTGATCACAGTTTATCCAACCAGCACGGGCGCTTTAAGCGATTGGGCATCAGTCCAGTGCGCAGCGGTTTGACCAATATTTTCCTGAGTTCCAGGAACCGGCACCGTGCTGCCCCGTAACATTGTCATCCACTCCGTTTACGCATCACAAAGGAGAATCACGATGCAAAGACGCGCCTTTACCCTCATCGAATTGCTGATCGTCGTCGCCATCATAGCGATCCTCGCGGCCATCGCTGTTCCCAACTTCCTTGAAGCCCAGACCCGCGCAAAGGTCAGCCGCGCGAAGAGCGACATGCGGTCCGTGGCCACGGCCATTGAATCGTACGCCGTGGACAACAACGCCTATCCCGTACCGATTGGTTACACCGGCCCCAATGAAGCCGACCGCATTGATCCGGCCACTGAACCCTTTGAGGGTTTTGTGCCGGAGAAGGTCAGCACACCCATCGCCTACATTACGGTACGGCCGCTGGACACCTTCCGAGTCAAGAATCCGGATGAACACCCCTACGATATCCCGTTTCATTTCAGTAATCAGAAATTCAACGCCGAAGCACTGTCGGAACCCAATTTCATGGCCAACCTTCATCAGGAGCTTACAGGCAACGCTGTTCAGATTCCGTGGCTCATCTTCAGTCATGGGCCGGACTTAAGCCATCAGTCAGGTCCGCCAGATGCGGACCCGCCGTGTTTGTACGACCCGACCAACGGAACCGTGTCGATTGGTGATATTTACTACTTTGGGGCCGGAGGCGGAATACCCAAGTAGGTCGTCAAAAGGTGCCGGGCAGCCCGTTTCTCCGGCTGTCCGGCATCAATTCCCATTGAATTCCACCAGGACCGTCCGGTAACGTGAGTCGCTGATTTCATGAAGTTCCCCAAGCCAGTCCTGCCGTCATTTCGCTGGGTTGCTGCGTTTGTGATGCTTTCCTTGATGGCCACGAATGCAGCCCTGGAGGTGGGATTGCTTTGTTGGCCGGACCTCAAGCCCTTGCTGGCTGCGCCCGCTTCCTGCTGTGAGAAGAAGAAGCGATCCTGCTGTGAGGAGCCGGAGGCCGCCCCTGTGGCAGTCAAAACGCGTACGCGTGGGGGTTTCCCCTACAAGATCGTCTGCACCTGCAAGTGCTGCGGTCCGGTTTGCCCGATGGGAGAGGCGTGCACCTGCAACGCCCCGAAAATCAAGATGCGGCTGCCCGGACAGTTGTTTTTGGCAGCCATCGGTTGCACGCCGAATGGGCCGGCTGACTACGTGCCGGCATCGCTTGGCTTCATCTTTCTTCCATCGGTTGTTGCGGGTCCGTCGGAACCCATCATTGAACGACTGACGTTTAGCCCGACCGACGATTCCCTCCCTGAATTTGAATCCACCCCACCGACACCTCCTCCAAGGCGCGCCGCTTAGCCTTTTAGCGCCACAAAACACCAATACAATACTAATTTTGGAGGAATTACCATGCCTAACGCACATCTGTGCGCGCGGGCAGCTGTCCTATGCTGCCTGCTTGTCAGTACAATTAAAACACCGGCGCTGGCCCACGTTGACTGGACCCGCGTCAATGGCGTGGATGCAAACTGCATTGCGCTGTATCACCTTGGCGATACCCTGACCAGCCCGGGGAAAGCCCTGAATGTTGCCGCCGGCCTACCGGTTGGGCGCGGCCTCGTTCTCGGCACGACCAGCGGCGCCGGGGCTTCGCCCTCGACCGATGTCAAAGATCCCATCTTTGATCCCGGTTCCGTTCGTTTTGATTCCGTTCAGACCAACGACAGCACCGACACCCTGACCCAGGCCGATGGCACGACCGGCCCGGTCACCATCGAATGCTGGTTCAAGTGGGATGCCACGATGACGTCTTCCTCGGTGGTTGTCGGCTTTCGTTCCGCCGCCAAGCTGCAGATTACGCGCGACACCACCAGCGCGTCGCTGGATCGCTTCGGTCTGTCCACCGTCCACGGCAACTACGTCAGCGCGCCGGGGTTTGTCGATTGGCCAACCGTGGGGGCGGAGGAAGGGCCCCTCGGCGAGTGGATCCATGCCGCCGTCACCATCTACCCCACGGGCACCTTCTACAATTCGGTCAGTGCCCACGACGTCTACAGTACCGGCAGCGTTGCGCGGTTCTGGCTGAACGGTCACCCCACGGGTACGTTTCCCTTTACGGCTGACCTCACCGATGTGGCGCTCCACGACAACACGAAACTGGAAATCCGCCTCCTCGGCGGGGCTGGAGTCTCAGTGGACGAATTCACCGTCTGGAAGATTGATTGGAGCAACAACGGCACCACGCCCAATCCGTTTGCCAACGGGCGTCCCATTCCGGCCGCAGTGGATAACTGGCTGGATTATCGCTGATCACTCATAAGGGTGCGCGCGTCCAACGAGCGCGCGCACCCGACTTTTACAATACTATTGGAAAGAAACAGGCCCATGCCTAAACAGTCATTCCTCAACTCAGAACTCAGAACTCAGAACTCGGAACTCCGCCGCGCCTTCACCCTCATCGAGCTTCTTATCGTAGTAGCCATCATAGCGATACTGGCTGCCATAGCCGTGCCCAATTTCCTTTTGGCCCAAGTGCGCGCGAAAGTTTCCCGAGCCCAGGCCGACCAGCGCAGCCTGGCCACCGCCCTCGAGGCCTACGCCGTCGACCATAACAACAAATATCCGGCCTATGGCAACCCCCGCGACTACGCCCTCTTTGCCGGCGAGGCCGTGGTTTTTGTACCCGTCTCCGTCACAACGCCCGTGGCCTACATGACTTCCCTTCCCGCTGACGTTTTCCCGGGCAAGCGCACCGGCCTTGCCACCGACAACAACACGCCCTATTTCTATATGCACAACTATGAAGTGGTTTACCTCGGGAAATCCCAGTACGAGGGGCACGTGCAGCAGCATTATACATCCCTGACCGGCAGCGACCGCGCCGTGATGTGGACGGTGTGGTCTTTTGGTCCAGACTTGGCCGATAATCACGGGATCATACTTTACGACCCGACAAACGGCACGGTCAGCCCGGGGGACATGATGCGGTTCGGGCCATGAGAAAAAGGTCTACCGTACCTGTTTCACAGAGGATCTCAGTTTGTCTGAAAAGAGGCGGGCTGGGTGAGTGGTGGGGAGATCGCCAAGTGTGAATGCCTCTCCCAGGTTGCGTTTACCTTCGAGCCAGCCGTTGAGGCCGCGCAGGTAGTCCATGAAATCCTTTTCGCGGGCTGTGCTGCGTTCGCCCTTGAAGATGAGAATGTAGGCGGGTTCGTCGAAGGGCATTTCGTATCCGGTGGGAGTGTTTCGTGCGAACCAGTACAGGGAACCCGGGCGCATGACATGGCGCTGGCCATTGCTACATAGGACCCAGTTTCCGCGGACCGTGTAGATGATGCTTTCGCTGCTGTGGGGGTGCTCGCCAAGAAACATGCCGGGGGACATCTCGATAAAGTGGGCCTGGGATGAATCGCCGAGAAGAAGCGGGCCAATGCGCCCTTCAAGGGTCATGACACCGGGTGTGTTGGTGGTGTCGGTAATATCATCCAGAATGGTGATTCCTGGGGCAAGCTGAACACGTCGGGGCGTGCAGGTGGTGGTTTCGTCGATGCGGGGTGTGCTGGCGGGATTGGTTTGGGTCGTATAAATGTCGGAAGGACGAATTAACGTTGAATCAGATGCAAGGGCAGCATCGCGGGCTGCTTGCAGTGGGGTGGGAATGGTGCGATCAAGCCATGTGATGAGTTCGCGGTACATTGTTGGTGGATAGGGACGCTTGTATGATTCGCGGCTGTGGCGTTCGCGCATGCGGGTGTCAGGGTCGGGCGCCGAAAGTTGAAAGCTGTGATCCACGCCGGGAATTACAATGCTGGTGGCGCTGGTGAATCCCGCATCGTTGATGATCCGTGCAATGCGGGCCGCATGTTCGGGGCGGACGTTGAGGTCGAACTCACCGGCAAGGGCGAGGGTGGGGGACTTGATGTGACGATACATCTCGTCGGGCGGCCACTGGACTTCCTCTCTGCGCCGTGCGAGCCCAAACGTGGTGATGAAATCGCCGTCGTGGAGTACAAAATCGGGGAGCCCCTCGCGAACAGCTGCGAACATTTCCTTGTATCCGCGGCCAAGAGCCAGGCCCTGGCGGGCTGTCTTGCGCGCCCACTCCATATTTTCTGGCGACTGCGTGGCGTATTGCAGGAGATTGCCGAAATTGTATTCGTAAATCTCTTCCCCGGGTCCGCAGTGCCCGCCAAGGAAGACGTAGGCGTCGGCAGTGCTGCCGCTCTTGGCCGCGAGACATGCCAGGAAGGCTCCGGCACTTTCGCCGGCGGCGGCGACTCGGCTGATCTCCGGGCGATGGCGCGCGAATTCCATGGCGGCAGCGGCCACCTGCGACTCTTGCAGGTAAGTCCCGTTCCAGCCGGGAAGTGGGCGGCTGGGGCCGTAGCCCACCTTGTCAAAACGAAGACTGGCATAACCGGCACGGGAGAGTTCGAGGGCAAGGCGGGATAGTGCATCGCGGCGGGGAGCGCCGGCGTCTCCCGTTTGGCCATCGCGGCCGGAGGAAAGTGTTCCTCCGATAATGACGACGCAGGGAACGGTGACACTTGTTTCCGGAAGAAGCAAAGTCCCGCGTACGAGAGCATGGGAGGTGGCGAATTCAACCTCCAGTGACTTTGAGTGACCAATGGAAACCATAAGGATAAGGCATGCGGTGCACAGTTTGATAATCAGCTGCATTGGAGATTTCATGAATGCGTATACCTTTTGGCTCAGGCTTATCGCGAATTGTTTGGGTCGGGGTGCAGGGCGGTCAATCCTAAATCAGGAGATGACTGGACCTGTGCGAAAATAGCGCGCGGGGGGAAGGGCAGAATCTCAACAGGAAGCCACAACGAGCGCGAAGCGAAGGGCGTGGCCTCCGCATCGCCAACAAATACCACTTTGGAAGTCCCGATCTATCACCCGCCATTAATGGATATTGGTGCCTTCGGTCGTATAAGCCACTTTGCCATGGACGACGCCCTTTATGGCGATGAGTTCCTCCGCGAGGGAGCGCACGTCGCGGCTCTTGCCACGCAGGATGATCACTTCGAGACAGTTGTCGTTGTTCAGGTGCACGTGGGTGGAGGAAACCACGATGTTCACGTGGTGGTGCTGGACGTGGCCGAGGCGGTCTCCAACATGACTGTGGTGATTATAGACGAGCGTGACCGTTGCCGCCACCCGCTGGGATGCGGCGGCCCATTCCTCCTCCACCAGTGCGCCGCGGATCAGGTCACGGATTGCCTCGGAACGGTTTTCGTAACCACGGGCCTCAACGAGCTTGTCGAATTTCGCGAGGAGACGCGAATCCATGGAGACGGTGTAGCGTGCGAGTTCGTTCATGGCGTATTCTCCCTATTTGGTTTGTTGGCACCGTCGACCCGCCGCGGGCCCAATTGCAAGGCCCTTTCCCTCTTTCGCCCCTTTGCCCACGCATCCTCCTCCTTTTTCCATTGACGTGTTCACACGAATCTTCATTTCGTGTGTTCATACGAATTAATAATTCGTATGACTACCGATCAAAGGGGAGATAACCCATGGTTGTAAATTGTCGCGCGCGTGGCTTCACGCTGATTGAGTTGCTCATTGTAGTAGCCATCATTGCCATTTTGGCGGCCATTGCCGTGCCGAATTTCCTGGAGGCGCAGGTGCGCGCCAAGGTAAGCCGCACGAAGGCCGACATGAGGTCACTGGCGACCGCCATCGAGTCGTATTGTGTGGATGGCAACAAGTACCCACTGCATGCCCGAGTCACGGTGGCCGACGCAACCGAGGAGCCCGCGGCCGGGGCGGCTTTTACCGACAAGAATGAGTATCTTTACGCCACCATCACCACGCCTGTGGCCTATATTACGTCGCTGTTCCCGGACCCTTTTGCGACGGCTATCATCGGCCCCTCCCCGCAGATCCGATACTTTGATTATATCAACCTGGACTATCACATTGGCCTGCCGGGGGCTCCGCCGCTGGCGGTGGCGCAGTCGTTTGTCGAGCAATGGGGGAAGTGGCGCATGAGTGCCTGCGGACCCGACCAGGATCGCGGTCAGGACACGAAGAGCAATATCATCTATGACCCAACGAACGGAACTGTGAGCAACGGCGATGTGGTGCGATGCCAGTTGCGCTCGGAAAGCGTGCCGCATCCATGAGGACGTCAAACTTCGTAATGACAGCGGGAATGGCGCACCGCTTTGCAAAGGTGTGGGTGGTGATGGCCATTTGTGGATTCGCGCCGGCCCCGGCTGGCGCTGATGAACTCGCCACGAAATCCGCAGCGGCGGGGGATGCTGCGACGAGCCGCTCCCATGCGGGCCGCAACGAGTGGAACCGCGGGCGCGAACCAAAAGATTGGTGGAATGAAATCGAAAACCGCCACGGTCATGTGGGACCGTGGAACGTGCTGGGTTACCGTATGGGTAAGGCGATCCTTCGCGAGTGCAAGGCGGAGTGGGGCGACCACTCTGTGGTCGTGACGAGCCACATCCCGATGCGTATGCCCTACTCGTGCATTCTCGACGGCCTCGCGGTGGGCACGGGTAATAGCGAGGGGCGCCTTGACCTGAAGAGCGCGGAGGTGGCCTCCGTCGAGTTTATGCACATCAGTGCACGGCCCGTGGATCGTTCGGCAAAAGGGGTTGTGCTGAAGCCGAACCCGGCATTCATCCGCAAGATTGAGGGAGGCACCGTAAAGGATCTGGACCGCTTTTCAAAGGATTGCGAGGACGCGCCCGAGGGCGAGCTATTTTCCATCACTTCCCTCCCCCCCGGAAACGCCCCTTGACCGGTAGGCAGTTCCACTGCCAGAACCTCGGCTTCAGAAGTTGTCCAACCCATCACCAAGGAAAGGCATTAGTAACCATGTTTGAATCGGTTAGAAGGACCAGTACCCTCGCCGCTGTGGTTGCCGCGGGCATGTTTGCCGTTTCGGCACCAGCAGCTTTTGGCGCCGAGAAGTTGACAGCCAAGGAAGCAACCGAACTGGGCGAGGAGGCCTACATCTATGGCTACCCGCTGGTGACCATGGAGTACACGCGGCGCGTGATTACCAACGTGGAGAAGCCGGTGGGGACCAAGGGGCCCATGGGGACCATGATCCGCCTGCGCGAGTACCCCGATGCGAAATTTCGGGACGTGACGGCGCCAAATGCCGATACGCTTTACACCACCGCCTTTATTGATGTGGGTGCCGAACCCTGGGTTCTCAGCATTCCTGACGCAAAGGACCGCTATTACCTGTTTCCCATGTTGAGCGGATGGACGGATGTGTTCCAGGTGCCAGGCAAGCGGACTACTGGAACCAAGGCTCAGACGTACGCCATCACGGGGCCAGGCTGGAAGGGTAAGCTGCCGGAGGGCGTGAAGGAATACAAGTCGCCAACGGCGATTGTGTGGATTTTGGGACGAATCTATTGCACGGGCACGCCCGAGGACTACAAGGCTGTCCACGCGATGCAGGACGAGTGCAAGCTGGTGCCGCTGAGCGCCTATGGGAAGGATTACACGCCTCCCGCGGGCAAGGTAGACCCATCCATTGACATGAAAACCGCTGTTCGCGAACAGGTGAACCGGCTGTCTGCCGAGGACTACTTCAAACTCCTCGCCGAGCTCATGAAGGCAAATCCCCCGGCGGAGGCGGATGCACCGATGGTGAAGAAGCTGGCCAGGCTTGGCATTGAACCCGGTAAACCATTTGATATTAACAATCTGGGACCTGATGCCGCAGCGGCCCTCAAGAAGGTTCCCGAGGACGGGTTCAAGAAGATCATGGGCCACTTCAAGACGGCTGGCACCGCGGAGAACGGCTGGATTTTCACGACCAAGACAGGGATTTATGGCACCCAATACCTCCAGCGCGCGCTCGTCACGGCCATTGGCCTTGGCGCGAACCGCCCGCAGGATGCCGTTTATCCCACCAGCGAGACGGACGCGGATGGCAAACCCTATGACGGCGCGAACAAGTACGTCATGCACTTCCCCAAGGGGCAACTGCCCCCTGTGGACGGGTTCTGGTCGCTGACCATGTACGACAAGGATTACTTCTTTGTGGACAATCCCCTGAACCGCTACAGCATCAGTGCGCGTCAGGATTTGAAGAAGAACGACGACGGTAGCGTGGACCTCTATCTGCAGCATGAAAGCCCTGGCAAGGACAAGGAATCCAACTGGTTGCCGGCCCCAAAGGACAAGTTCATCCTGATGCTCCGCTTGTACTGGCCAAAGGAATCCAAGCCCAGTATTATTGATGGCTCCTGGAAAATCCCGGCGGCTAAAATCGCCAAGTAGCGGCAACCCCGCGACAGTATGCATTATCACGCGGGCAGTTCCCGGATGGGAGCTGCCCGCGTTTCGTTTCATTGGGATCACAATGTGCGTGTGGAATGCCAGAATTGAAAAATCGCAAATCCACCTGCAACTTTACCAACCCCTGCGCGTTTCTTGGGCAACTGTGGTAATCAGCAGTAAAATGCCGGATACATCACTCGGCGACATCCTTCATCAAGCAGGGAGCAATGGCCGTTAACGCCGTCGGGCAGGACAGCGACATTCAGGATCTCGTCGCACGCCACCATGGGCTCGTCTTCGCGCTTGCCCTGGCACGGCTTCGCGATCGCGACGCTGCCGAGGACCTGGCGCAGGAGGTCTTCCTACGCGCCTTCGTCCAGTTGGATCGCTCGCGCGGGCCTGAAGGGCGGCTGGCCTGGCTGATTTGCGTTACACGGAACCTCGCCACGGACTGGCAGCGGCGCAACCAGACGGGGTCGCGGCTTGTACGTGAGGTTTCGGCCCGATTCTGTCCGCAGTCCGGGCCCATGGCACCACCAGCGCAGAACCCGAGGGAGAGGCTGATGCAACGCGAAAAGGACGAGGCACTGGACGAGGCCATGGAAGCCCTACCGGTGGAGCAGCGGGAATTGGTCCTGCTGCACTACATGGAGGGAATCCCGCGGCGGGACATCGCCGCGAAACTGGGCGTCCATCCGGCCACCGTAGGGAGGCGGCTGGATGCAGCCCTGGCACAGCTTCGTGCCGCCCTGGAACCTGCGCTTCGCCAGCACCTTTCGGCCACACGGCCCGGTTCGCCGGCCATTACCCGAGCAGGGTTGGTGGTGACGGCCTTTGCTGCCGCGAGCAGTGCAGCAAAAGCTGAGGTGATTGCTGGCGCCGCCTGGACTCAGGCTGACGCCGTTGTCGCTGAAGCAGTTCGCGCCCTGGCTAATGCATCCGCCGCTTCCTCCGGTAGCGGCACCGGCGCCTCACTGATGACCACAGCAACGACCGCAGCCAAAGGAGCCATCATCATGGCAAAAGGAAAAGTCGCAGGTGGCATCATCGTCGGATCGCTTCTCGCCGGGACCGCAGGAGTTGTCGGCTATAACCGATATTACGAGCACCTTCACACGATTCCCGTGAACTCCACCGTCACAGGAATCGTCCCAAAAACACAACAAGCGGCCGGAGTCTTGCCGGCACTTCCCAGCGGTTGGAAGTTGGAGGTGACCCCGCACAAACCGAGGACAGTGATAGAGGCCCTTTCCAAGAAGGGAGCCTATGACTTCAGGGGAATCGACATGGCTAATGCGCTGAACTACTGGGGCACTGTGGCCCGGGTGATTGACCCGGCCTTCAAGCCCAACGAAAACCGTTACGACGTGAAACTGACCGGACCGGCCGGAGTCACCGACGATGATATGAACGCCGTCATGCGCACTGAAATGCAGCGCCTCTTCGGATTCCGCGCAACGATGGAAAAGCGGAAGACTGCCTGCCTGGTGCTGCGAGCGCCAACGGGTAAACCCACGGACTTCAAGCCATCGGCCGGCAACAGTTCCTTGGTTCGTTCCCAGGATGGCGTGATCCAGATGCGGAACACCACGATGAAAGGCTTTGTGCGGAATATGTCGCTGAACCGCCAGATCCCAATCTTTGATGAAACCGGTCTGGACGGGAAATATGACGTGGACCTTCCCATGCCTGGCGGGAATTACCGGGAAGCTTACAGCGACGCCAGCATGGCAAAGCTTGGATTCCAGGTGGTCCAGGAAGAGCGGGAGAGCGAAGTGCTGTTCGTCAGCCCTGACTAGTGAAGGCGGTCAGGACTTCAGCGAATGCCCGCCGCAAAGATGCAGGAACTCATTGCGGGTCTGCACCGATGAACGGAAATCGCCGAGCATGCAGCTTGTCACAGTCAGGCAGTCCTGCTTCTCCACACCGCGCATCATCATGCACAGGTGATAGGCTTCCATCACTACGGCCACGCCGCGGGGCTGCAGAATGTCGTTGAGGCAGTAGGCAATCTCGGAGGTGAGGCGCTCCTGCACCTGAAGTCGCTTGGCAAACATGTCCACCACGCGCGGAATCTTGCTGAGGCCTATGACCTTGCCATCGGGGATATAGCCGATGTTCGCGATGCCGAAGAACGGCAGCATATGATGCTCGCAGAGACTAAAAAAGTGAATGTTTTTAATGGACACGATCTCGTCGTACTTCTCGGTAAAAATAGCGTTGTTGACGATCTGATCGATGGACATGGAGTAGCCGGAGGTCAGCGTTTGCATCGCCTTGGCTACGCGCAGGGGGGTGCGCGCGAGCCCCTCGCGAGTCGGGTCCTCGCCAAGAAGTGTGATCATGCGGTGAACGCAGTCCTCGAGTTCTTCATTGCGCTCGCCGCTGAGGTCCTCGTCCTGGGCCATGGCATCGGCAAGGTTTGTAACGGTACGGATATCAGATGATTTCATGGTTAGTGGCTCCGTTGTAAGTGAAGTCGCTTAACTATTCAGGGCCGCCGTGAGGGCTGCAGCGGAGGTTTCCTGCAAATACTGGGCCGCCGGTTTGGGGCCGAAGTAAGTCACGATGTTGTTGTTTTTCTCGGCAATGGAGATATAAAACAGTCGTCCGCCAGGCACCAGCGGTTCGAGAATTTCCCAGAACTTCACGGCCATGTTCTCGGCCGTGGGTACCAGTCCACGCATGAACGGAACATCGAAATTCAGATTCCGATGGTCCACCTTGTCGTGAATGTGCTCATCCACCAGCTTCTGGATGGCGTAGAAATCAGCCACCATGCCGTTTTCGGGGTCGATGTCACCAGCCACGGCGACCTCAAGGTCGTAGTTGTGGCCGTGCCCACTTGGATTTGAGCAGACGCCGTAGATGGCGCGATTCTGCTCGTCCGTCAGGTCGGGACGGTAAAGGCGCAGGGCGCAACTGAACGTGCATCGAACTTTGATAAGAAACATGCCGGAACTCCAGTAGAGTGGTCTGAGTGCCGCTGGAAGTTCCTACAGAAGCACTTTGAAAAGATTTGGAACCATTTCCGGCAAAATATCTTTTCAAGCCGCGACGAAGCTAAATGCCATCCGCCAAAGACCAGGTTGATCCTATCATCTCTTCCTTCTTGTGTGCCGCTATGCAGCGAACCGTATCGCGGGCGATAACGAGTTCCTCGTTGGTCTGGACGACCACGACCTGCACGGGCGAGTCCTTGGTGGTAATGACGCCCTCTTTCTTAAGGTTGTGATTGGCCTCAACATCAAGATGGATGCCGAGTGGTTCGAGGTGCTGCAGGATCATGTGGCGGAGGAGGGCACTGTTTTCGCCGATGCCACCAGCAAACGCGATATACTGCGCGCCACCCAGAGAGGCGTGGTAAGCGCCGATGTACTTGCGGACGCGGTAAGCAAAGGCCTTCAGGGCCAGTTCGGCACGGGGATTGCCCTTTTCCATTTCTGCCGTCAGTTCGCGTACGTCTCCGCTGACGCCGGAGAGCCCGGCCAAACCGCTGAACTTGTTCATGACCGTGTTCATCTCGTGGAGGCTGATCTCCTCCTTCGACATTAGGTGCAGAACCAGAGCAGGATCCATGTCGCCACAGCGGGTGCCCATGATGAGACCCTCGAGAGGCGTGAAGCCCATGGAGGTATCAATGCTGCGGCCACCGTCCACAGCAGCCACGGAGCACCCGTTGCCGAGGTGAACTGTAATTGCCTTGAACTGGGCCCGCGGGCGCTTGGCGTAGCGCTGTTCGAGGGTGTAGGTCATGAACCGGTGTGATGTGCCGTGGAATCCATACCGCCGAATCTTGTGCTTGGTGTAGTAGCTGTAGGGCAGAGCGTACAGGAACGAGTGCGCAGGCATGGTTTGATGAAAGGACGTGTCGAACACCGCCACATGTGGTACATTGGGCAGCATTTGCTGCATGAGGTCGTAGCCCTTGAGGTTGTGGGGATTGTGAAGCGGGGCAAGGACGAAGCACTCGCGGATTTTCTCGACGGCGTCGGCGTCGATGATTGCGGAACTCTTGAAATACTCGCCTCCGTGGACGACGCGATGGCCAACGGCTTCGATTTCGGCCGGATCGCGGACGATGCCGTGCTCTGGATCCGTGAGCAACGAGATGACCTGCTTGATGGCTGCCTGATGATCCCAAATGGCCGGGGTGGAGATATGGTCCGGCCGTCCCGGGACCTTGAATTTAACGGTGGCATTGGTCATGCCGATTTTTTCGACGAGACCAATCCCCAGAAGCACCTCGGAGCCATTCTCAATGGCTTCGA
>JAIBAT010000151.1 GCA_019695055.1 Candidatus Sumerlaeaceae bacterium
GCGGGCGATGCCCCAAAGTACAAATTGCCAGGTGCGTAGCTGTAAGTCTGGTCCGTGAAAGGCAGGCCGTTGCCGTTTGGTTGGTTTTGCCGGGCGAAGGGGTCGTTTGGGAGGGAGGAAATGTAGGAGAGGGGCGTCGTCAGGGGTTTCAATCGAAACGCGAAGGGTGTTAGCGCGTCGAGAGGGGATGGGAACGCTGGTGTTCCGACGGTGGGGTAACCGTTGTTGTCTACCCGATAGGCCTCCAAGGCCGTTGCCAGCGAGCGGAGGTCGGATTGGGTACGACTGACTTTCGAACGGGTCTGCGCCTCGAGGAAGTTTGGTACGGCAATGGCCGCGAGAATGGCGATGATGGCGACAACAATCAGCAGCTCGATGAGCGTGAATCCCCGGACATGAAAACGGGCGGCTGGTGGAAACCAGCCGCCCGGTCTATGGCATTGCCTGTGATGCATTACTCGTAAATGGACCAGTCCTCAACCGCGGCGCTTGGGGTATCGTTAATAATGACCTGGTCATAGTACACATAAGGCGATCGCGTCGCGAAGTACACGTGACCAAGTTCGTCCACATTAGTATAGTTCGCAAAGCCGCCGGCTGTCGCGGAATCCGCCATGATGCGAAGTTTCGGGTTCTTGTTGAGGCCGGGCCCTTTGCGGGTCGCGTCGCCGATTCCATCAACGGTTATGGTGCTGTCGGTGGCGTTCACGGTGATAACCACCTTATGCCACGAAATAGTCCTGTTTCCAAAAATCCGGCTGTCGAAGCTGTCCACGGGCGTGCCAGACGAGGAGCCGCGAGTCAGGTAGTAATTGGGACCGCCCGGTGTGGGGTCACCGCTGGCGGGGTAGGGGAAGTTCCAAATTTCCACGCCCAGAAATTCCGAAGGTGTGGTTCCGTTCTCGATGGCAACGGTACCGCCAAATTCGGTCTGGGAGTTCTCCGGACCGCGTGTGTCGTAGAACCAGAGTGTCACCGCGTTGCCGGCGGTCACCGAGGAAAGGTCGAAGGCGATGCTCTTGAACGACGGGGCAGGATTGCGGTAATAGGCGGCCTGCGTCCCGGTCCGTACAAAACTGGCCGAGGTCGTGACGTCCCACTGGTTCACAAATTTCTTCATGTAGATATTGTCATAAGCCGAAATCGGAACCGGGAAGGGGATCGCATTGCGGTCGTAGCTCTCGGCGGGCGGCGTTGGGCTGACTTCGAAACCCATGGTGTGGGTCTGAGCAGAAGGTGTCTGTGCCGAGATGGTCAGGTCGTCGTAGGATACCCAAGGGTTCCGAGTCGGCGGGGCAAAAGGAACTGTGGTCAGGTACCAATTGGGCTGATAGCCAGGAGGTAGGCCCGGCGTGCCGACGGGCGCGCTGCCGTTGCCGGCGGAGCCGTCCATTACCCGCAGTCGAAGCGTCTTGTTGCCGCCAGGGGCGCCCACCCGGGTACTGGCGAGCCCGTCCACAGTGATGATGGACTCCGTGGCACCGATCTGGAATTCAACCTTGTGCCAGCCTACGGTGCGGAGCGGAAAGTTTGCGGAATCAAAGATAAAGCTGGCCGTTTGCCGGTCGGTGTTGCCCTCGGACCCATAATAGCGCCCACCGCCGTAGGGTAGTTCAGAAATCTCCACCGCGCCAAAATCTGCGGGGCTGTTCTTGTCCTCAAGGATGATGGAGCCTCCCCACTTGGCGAGGGTTGGATTTGCCTGGAGGGTCGCGGTGCCGTTGGCATCGTAGAACCACAGGGAAATGGTGCCGCTGGTCAGCGAGAAGGGCAGATCATAAGTCCACGACTCGAAATACTCCGGACCTGGGTCTACAAATTTAATGGACTGGCTGCCGTACTTTGCCTGCTCGGTGGTGATGCCGAAATAGGACTTGTCGCCGCTCACCAGGGCGGAGCTTAGCGGGTTGGTGGATTCAAAATCAAAGGTTGTGGCGGCCCGAGCGTTGGTAGCCAGCGCGAAACAGAGGCAAAGCCCCGCCACTGCGCGCTGCAGGCCGTTCTTCAAATGGTTCTTCATGATCCGTTCAATTCTCCTGTTTCTTATCGAGGTGTGTGGTCCGCACATTGGGGGAGTCTCTTACCTGGCCGCAGCAGGTGCAGCGTAAACCTGTTCGTAGAGCTTGCCGACCGCGTCGAATGCCTTCTTTGCGGCTGCCACGATGGCGTCCTTCTGGGCGTCTGTGAAATCCATCTGGTCCATAGTACCGGCAAACTGTTTCCAACGGGGAAAGAGCAGGGGGCCGTGAGGCTCCAGGGAGGCAATGCCTTCATCACCGGTGAGACCATAGATTTCCTGAACCTTCTTCTTCAGGATCGCTGCGCCCATGTTGCTGCCTTCGAGGACGTAGAACATGCCGAGGAGCGTGGAAGGGTCAGCCTTCTCGGTGGCATCCACGGCATCGATGAACTCGCGGGTGCCATCGTTAAGCGGCGCGTCGGATGCCACGCCGAAGAAGGCTATGTCCTTGTCAAAAGCAGCCGCAAACTCGTGATGCGGTTGGAAGCAGGCTGCGATGTGGCGGTTGGAGCCTCTAAGCGCGGCTAGACGCTGCTCGATGTGGGAGCGGACGGCCTTGAGTTGCGGCAGGGCCGCGGCGTAAACCTCGCGCGGGAGCGTGCCGTTCATGAGATCTCTCATAAAATTCTTTTCTTCCGCACCGTCGTGGTTCGACCGTGTATCTTCCTTCAGGCGCTGCATAATCGGCCGTGCATCAGACATGGCTTTACGACTCCCTAAAAATGATAATTGAGAAGTGGCAGGCGGGCTACCGGACTTCGAGAAACCCACGCAGGTGAAAGTTCTCCCCGGATACGATACAATTCTGGGACAGAGAATTCGTAAGCACTATAAGAGTGTGCTTTCGAGACGTTTGTCCCGGGTGGGTCGTAAGTCGGAGCACTGCAACGGCGTTAAAGTTTCGTGGTGAATGGGGCAAAATCCATTCCGCCAATGATGTTGGCTCGTAACATTATTGAAATCAATCAGCGAAGTCTCTTTGCGAAGCGTATTTGGGGCGGATTTTGGGCTGTATCGGCTGATTTCCACCACCGAACTTGGTTCATTAGGTTCAGCAAGCCCCTGAGTTGGGACGAATCCTGCTTGGAGCGGCTGGTAGCGTGATGATTGCCGGAAACTGAACACAATCTGCAGTATCAGGATAAAACTCTCATCTTAATGACTCGAAAATCGCGACGTGCGTGTATCACGGTTGGGCTGGCTGTGGTGGCTGTCTCGGCTACAGCTCAAATGGAAGAGACTGCCGGGAGGGCACAGGCGCCTCCGCCCAGTTCCGGATTTGTCATTCGGGGGTCCAGTGTGGCAACCGGTACGCCGCCCCCAGGTGTGGCGCCGCCCGATGGTGCGTCGACCAGCCCACTTCAAGTTTTGCGGCAGGTGCCCCGGGTTCAGTTTGAGGGGCGCGACAAGATCAAATCTGCCAACACACCTTTTCCAGTATCCACCCCCATCGGTCCCGCGCCGGAGATTGTGCCAACCCGCGCCGATGCCGCCGAGACTCCGGGCATTTCCCGCAAATCGCCGGAGCCGACAAAGAAGCCCGGGAAGATTCGCGGTTTTCTGGGTTCGATCCCAGTCATCGGGCCAAAGGTGGCTGGTCGCACTCCCCAGCCGGAGGAAATCGAAAATGCGGTTCCAACACCGGGGCCTGCGGAAGGGGTTCCAGAGTCTGCGCAGCCTGGTATGGACTCGGCGCGGACTGTGCCACCTCCACCAACACTCTACCCGCCGCCTCCAGACCGTGACGGTGGGGCGCCGCCTGCAAATTCCGGGGTTTCCAGACCGGTGGTGTCGACGGCCGAGAACCCTGCGGGGAGTGGCTATCGTCCCATTACGGGAAATAATTCCATGGTCCCTGCGGAAGCAACCGGCGACGACGTGACAAGCGGCAGCCAAGTACCCGCCACGGTCACACAGCCGCGCCCTGGCGTTGTCCTCGGTGGGACTGCGCACCGCCCGTCAGTTGAGGGGGATTTTGCCATTACGCCCAAGGATTTTCAAGTGAATCGGGAACCCCACCCCACTCCGGGGGGCATAATGATTGGGCCGGGTCACACGCCTGTTGCGGCAGCGACTCCACCTCCCCCACCCGCTGAAGCGGCAGCGCCCGCGGTTCCAGTGGTTATGCGTGCGGCTCGAAACACCTCACCGACCCTTGAGCCCAACGACCTGGCGATGCCCAACCCTGCCGTGGAAGACAACGAAGCTCTTCGCGACAGTTATACAGCGGCGGTTTATCTGGCCCGGGCAGGAAATTACGAACTGGCCTCGGATCAGTTTCGCGAATTTGCCTCGCGACATCCCAGCTCACGGCTTGCGCCGCGGGCGCTGTTTCTGGCTGCCATTGTAGAGCCGGATCCGGCAAAAGCCGCGGATGCACGCGAACGGCTGAAAATCAATTATGCGGACAGTGACTACGTGAAGGAATTGGCCGTGCGCCTGCCGGGAGAGGATACCTCCACGAGTTCGACGGCCCTGAAGAACACGACGGCGCGGTTGGAAACCGAGGTCGCGTCGGC
>JAIBAT010000016.1 GCA_019695055.1 Candidatus Sumerlaeaceae bacterium
GACGGAGCCGGATTTCAAGGAGTTTGACCGCAAGCGGGTGGCCATTGATCTGGTGACGATGACGCACTACATTGACGGGCTGAAGGCGGAGGAGGCGTTTCCGCCGCAGTCGCTGGCGAATACGTTCGGCGCGGTGGTCAGCAAGCTGGGAAGGACGCAGCTTCGCATCGCCGAGACCGAGAAGTATCCGCATGTGACGTTCTTCTTTAGCGGCGGGCAGGAGACACCGTTTGAGGGGGAGAGCCGCGTGATGATTCCGTCGCCGCGGGACGTGCCGACGTATGACAAGAAGCCGGAGATGAGCGCGCGGGGGATTACCGATGCGTTTATCGAGGAACTGAAGAAGGGGCCGCCGGATGCGATCGTGTGCAACTTTGCGAACCCGGACATGGTGGGGCATACGGGGATCGTGGAGGCGGCGGTGAAGGCCTGCGAAACGGTGGATGAGTGTCTGGGGCGTGTGATTCCGGAGATTTTGTCGCGCGGCGGTGCGGCGGTGGTGACAGCGGACCATGGGAATTCCGAGGAGTTGTGGAATTTCGAGGCGAATGCGCCGCACACGCAGCACACGACGAATCCCGTGCGGCTGATCGTGGTGGACGACTCGCGGATTGGCGCGAAGTTGCGGTCGGGCGGGCGACTGGCGGATGTGTCGCCGACGCTGCTGGATCTGATGGGGGCGGAGCAGCCGGCGGACATGGAGGGCGTTTCGCTGCTGAAGAATGCGTAAGGGGCGGCGCGACGGAATGTCGCAGTCAGCGGGCCAGTGGAGCCATGAGTCCCGTTAGGGCTCCGGGTCGCCCAGCCTAAATCTTTTTGAATCAGTCGTGTATGGGGGGCTGCCACCGCTTGACGGCTTGTTATGCCATCAAGCATGGTTCTTGCCTTTGATGAGTGGCTTTGGTTCGGGTCATTGGTCAATTTGGGGGCCCGACCTTGGGTTTGGGTCTTTTGGGGAAACGTTGCTTCAATCAGGTTTTGGAGGGAGATGGCTGTGAGACGATTGGGATTGGCTGCGGTTGCGGCGGTGTGTCTGGTGATTTTACAGGGTTGCGCGGAGGAAAAGACACCTCCCTCGCCGGCTCAGACACCGGCTGTTGCAGCCGCGACGCCGACGCCAACGCCTCCCCCGGCTACTCCGGTCCCGACGCCAGCGCGGGAAGTGCCCGTGGCGGTGGATCTGTCCAAGGAAGAGCCGTTTGCGGAGACCCACGGGAACATCAAGGCTTACCGCATTACGGACGTATCGCGCTACAGCGCCGGCTATCCGACGGATTGCTTTATTGGCGACCTGGTGCTGGAGAACGACCTCGTCAAGGCGGTGATCTCCGCGCCGAAAAGCAAGTTTTCCAAACCTCCGAGCGGTGGGCACCTGGTGGATCTTTCCAACAGTAAGACACGCCTCGATTATATCAATTTTGTGGAATCTCTGCCGGATGTGCAGACGACTGCCACGCGCATTTTTTATGATCGCGCGGAAGCGCCAGCCGTGGAGGGGCAGACGACGGCCACGGTGATCCTGCACGGCCATGTGGCGGTTCGCCAGAATGACGAGGAGTCCAGCGAACCGTGGAAGCGGATCGAGGGGCTGGACGTCACCACGACTTACTCGCTGGGCAAGGATCAGCCGGTGCTGGCGGTCGCGACGAAGTTCACGAACAATTCCACCTCGACCCAGTCGTTGCTGCCGGGAGACTATGCGGACTGGGGCACCGCGGGAACGTTCCTGGAGCGCATCGGCCTCGTGATGCAGAATCTTGAGGCGGCCCTGAACTGGCATGCGGCTTTTGCCGATGATTTTTCCGTGGGCTATGTGACCTCGGGTACGCAGGCGACAGATGGAGTGTACGGGCGCAATGTTTCGATCATGCGCGGTTATGGAAAGGGGCGGTTTGATTCGGATTTCCTCGTAAAGTTTGACGAGGAGGAATTCATGCGCAGCCTGATGCCCGACCTGAACCGCAGACCGCAACCTTCGCCGACGCCCGGGGCGGGAACTGGTGCCACAACGGGGACGCCGGGAATGTTTGACGTGAAGATGCCAAACGTGCCCGAGACCAAGTACAACGCGCCGAACCCGATGCCCAGGACGGAAACGCCATATAGCCCCAAGGCCGAGGTGCTATCCCCGGTGCCGCTGGGTGGCGGTGAGCCGTCCATGGTCGAGCAGACCACGGCAACGGAAGCCACCACGACCGCAGGGGCGTCGCGGCTGACTTTGAAGCCCGGTGAGAGCTTTGAGTTTACGCGCTATTTTGTGGTGTCCGACGCCAACTTTGCGCGCATTTCGCGATTTGCGATGCAGCAGAAGGGCATTCCAACCTATCCTGTGGCCGGGGTGGTCCTGGAGTCCGACACGGGAACTCCCATTGCGGGAGCTGAGGTACGGATTTCCGGCGGTCCGGGGTGGACCGGCCAGGGAGCGCCCGCGGCTTATACAAAAGCGCTGACCCTTGCCGATGGCACATTCAAGGTCTGGGTTCCCGAGGGGAACTATGTGGTTCGGCCCTACAAGAGTGGCCGGGCGGCGGCAGGGCAGCCAAGCGTTACCCAGGTGCGCAAGGGCGCACCCCAACCACTGCTGCCGATGGTCCTCTCGCCCGAAACGCTCATCAGCATTGCGGTTGCCGATGGCGACACACCCACGTCCATGCCGTTGCCTTGCAAAGTGACATTTGTCAGCAAGCCCGGCACCCCTCCGGTGGATTTTGGAGTTGGGAACCCCATTGAGAAGGGCGTGCGCAACGTTTACTACATGCCCTATGGTGCGGCGCGCATTGCGTTGTCACCCGGGCGCTACCAGATGACCATCAGCCGCGGCATCGAGTACGATATCATCCAGAAGGATATCGAGGTGGCGCAGGGCGTGCCGCAGACCTTTGTCTTTTCCATGCCACGCATCATCCGCACGCCGGGCCAGATTGCCATGGATGCAGGTGTGATGACGACGGCCAGTGCAACGAGCAACGTGTCGCCGCGCGATCGCGTTATCATGGCAGCCTGCGAGGGAATCCCGGTGATTGTGTCCGGCGACTACAATGTCGCGACAGATTTCCAGCCGGTGCTGGATGCCTTTGAGCGCGAGGCCGGACCGCAGATCCTGAGCATTGCCGACCGCATGAAAGTGTTCATGGGGATGAGGATGCTGGTGAAAAAGGATAATCAGGCGGCGGACCTGTACGTCTATCCTCTGACGCGCGACGACGCGACCAGCCTGTCGGCATTCCGCGCCAAGGCGGAGGGACTGCCGCCGGACGTGTTCATTGCGGACCTGAAGAAGTCCTTCCCCGACGTGGTCATCGAGATCACACGCCCCATGGATCCACAGTCGGGTTATTTCACGGATTTCAATTTCAACCCGAACAAGCTTTCCTTTTCGCCGGATTCCATTCCTCCGCCGGATTTTGATTCGGTCCAGATCGTGGAGGGAAAGCGGCATGTGCTCTACGATGTGAACGGGCCGCCTTTCTATGACGTTGCCGTGCGGCGAACGCGACCGGAGTCGGCCGGCCCGCCGGTTACTGCGACCGGCGGCTCGGGGGCACGAATCACCGTTGGCGATGAGACGGGGTATCCGCGGACCTACATTCGCACGGTCCGCGACACGGTGGACCGCCTTACGGGCGCGGATATTGTCACTGCGATCCGCAACCAGCGGGTCATGGTGACCAACGGCCCCATCATCCAGTTCAGCGCCTACGACCCGAAGTCGGGACAGTTTAGCAAGTATCCGGGGGATGTGCTGGACTTGAGCACGACATCCGCGCTGACGGTGAAAGTCCGGATCGAGTCGGCCCCGTGGATTGGGGTCACCGGGTTCAATGCGAACCAGAACGGCCTCGCGGTGCGCAAGACGAGCATCGGCCGGCAAATGCCGGGCATTGTTCGCTTCCCGGTGCGCGAAGGAGAGGATGCGGATCAGGATCGGCAATACATCGAGGCGGACTCATTTGTGGAAATTTTTGCCTACAGTCCGGTCCGTCCGCTTACGCCGGTGCTGGCGAATTCACCACTGGATTATGGATCCGATTCGATGCCCTCGGCGTGGTGCGGGCCCATCTATATCGATCGCGACGGCGACGGCAAGGTGACGATCACCAAGCGCGGCGGAACATTTGACTAAGGGGTTTGCGGCGCACGTTGTGCGTCGAGAAATCCCTGTAGGATGATGGACGCGGCGAGGTCGTCGATGGGTTGCGCACGGCGTTTCTTGCCGGCGCCCGATTGCAGAAGTTTTTCGCGGGCCTCTTCACTGGAGAGGCGTTCGTCCCAATGCGCGATTTCGAGATCGGGCGCAGCCTCGCGCAGTTTATCAGCGAACCGCACATAGCGGCGGGCCTGCGGGCCGGTGGTGCCGTCCATGTTGAGCGGCATCCCCACGACAATGCCTACCGCTCCTTCGGCACGGGCTGTTTCGATGATACGCTCGATGATGCGGCCGGTAGTGCGATTGAGAATCCGCAATGGGCGCGCGAGGGCCTGCGTTTCGTCGCTGATGGCGAGACCAACGCGGACCTG
>JAIBAT010000130.1 GCA_019695055.1 Candidatus Sumerlaeaceae bacterium
CGCCCGCCGACGCCTCCATCGCCACCGCCGGCCCCCAACCCTCGCACCGTCGCCATCCCTCAATTCAACGCTCTTCCCTCCACGATCGCCCACAATCGGCCTGCGACGGTTTTTGCGCCTGCATCTCATTATGAACCCGGGTCTGGTCGGCTTTTTTGACACAAAATCCACACTTCCCGAAACTTCAACTATCTGGCCACCAAGCCCTTCCTCGCGATGCTGAAACTCAGCAGTTGTCATACGAAGTGGCTGCTTTTCACTTTCCACTCTGTCCTCGATCCACGGGCGAACCCATTTCCAACCGTGCGATGCAGTTCCACACGAGCATGAAAAGAGAACAACCGCGCAAACCAGACCGATTTCCAAATTGCATACATTAGATATTTTCATTTCCTTTAGAGCTTAACCTTTAGGCGCGCCTCACCGGATGCTTACCAGGGTGGGGTTGTTTCTCCCTAGTCTGGGGAGAATCCCGAAATTTACCACCTAGCCCTCCAACGGCTTTCCGATAGAGCCCAGCAATTGCTTCACAGATGTCCGTGCAAATCGGTCTTCCAGCGTTCTGCTTCCGACACTCCAACAGCATTTCTTTATAAAATTGGGCATCACACTGCTCCTGCGGTGTCAGAGTCGCGTAGCACCGATCGTGATTCAGACAAGGCTTTTCGAAGTTTCCGCTACACAAGCCGCAAGTCAACGTGCTTCCTGGTTTGTCAGGAATGAGCCACTCAAGTATCCGATTGATCGGTCCACCTCCGTCCGGCCCGCAAAGCAAGCCCAAGACGTCATATCTGCTTAATACATTGTTATCCAGAACACCGTAAACTGCAGTTTCAGAAACGTCCGAATCGCCGATGATCTCCATATTGCCACCGAACTGTCTGAACTCGATGTTATTAACTGGATCCCTCGACAGCCACCGCCCCTTCCCCGAGTCGTAATACCGATACCCGTAGTAGTTCAGGCCGGATTCCTGATCGGTGAACTTGGTGGAGAAGTGGAACAGCACGAGATCGGACGCGGGGCCGGTGGAGCGGACTTCCTGGCCGAAGGCGTCGTATTCCAGCACCGCCGACAGCGAATCGTTGGGCAGCCCGGTGGCCGCCTTCCGGCAGCCGGTGACGTTCCCAAGGCGGTCCATCAGCGGGAAGAAGTGATCGTCGGTCGTCGCGGGAATGCCCGGCCAGGTGCCGTTGCCATCGACGACCATGAGCAACCCGCCCACACCCCCGGCCCGCTGCCAGGAACTGTGCCCATCCGGCCGGCTCGCAATGTCCGGCCCCCACACGTAGCTGGCCACCCGGCCATTGACCGTGCCGACCGTCAGCACCTCCGTGCCGGCGGCGGGATCGCCCGTGAAGCTTCCGTTGGAGGGCACGGTCATGATTACAGTCCCTCCATCATAGGCGCAACACCCCACTTTGCAGGCAGTCACGCAAAGAAACGGCAGCGCCGCGGGCGCTATTTGCCGCTATCGAATCCTCCGCGCAAGGTCTTGCTGATTCCCCGAAGTCTTTCCTCCAACGTTCGAAAATTCGGATTCTCGCGCCTCCAATATCCACTCTCCTGCATGGTGAGGCGCCCGTGCATATAGGTCGCCTTTTCGCCACTCAGATTGGATTCAACGATGACAGCAGCAAACGGTGCCATCTCAAACCCGCCCACGTCCGTCAACGCAGAGAGCTTGACTGCCAGGTGGAAAAGCCACTCGTAGCGCTCGAATTCATCGAACACCTCGACGCAATTCCCGTCCAAAACAACCTCTCGTCTCAACGTCGTTCCGCCGTCTTTCACACCGAGACGCAACCGTCTAAACATCCCCATGTTTTCACACTGACCTCTCAATTCACGATCATCGCCGATTCCTCCTGCCGTGGCGCTCGAGTCGGGTCGCCGTGACAAGGGATCGCCCTTGAGCGGAGGCATTTCCACCTGGGTCTCGGCGCACGGTTTTCCACTGTCGTCGGAATAAATGGCCACCTTGTAGACATTTTTACCGGCCGGCTCGATGCGATAGTCGACAGTAAACTGAACGATTTTTCCATTTGGCATCGGCTTGTAAAGCCGACTCTCAATCGAAAAAGCCATCTGCGCCCGACACTGAGGCAGGAAGATCCATGTGGAAAACATCAGCAATCCCCAGATTCGTAATTTGAAAGGATCAATCGACATGCGCGTCAAATTATCTTCCCTTTGCGGTCTGGATCAAACGCTGGAGTCATAGCACTTTTGCACACCACTGATTTTCTGCTGGTATTTCACTATCTAATCTTGCGCGAAGACAGCTGGACGCCTGTCAGAGAATTGACCCGCGCCTCATGCACTTCGCCTTGGTCGTGCGCCGTTAAGATAAACACATCCTGATTCACCCATTTCAGCTCATACAAGAACGCAGGATCGCGGCTGCCCATCGTTCACCCAAATCTTGTCCAATCCCCAGCAATTCGTGTCACTTCTTCGGTCGCACGGTCGACCAATACCAACTCTCGTTGGAACTCTTTGTCTTCGACAAAAAAGCAAATTCGAGTGGCATCGAGCGGCAAGTAAAAGGGACTTTCTCCCATGACACCTTCGAAGACCTGCTTTCCGACCTTGATCCAATTCTCCGGCGGCGCATGGAGCGCGGCCCAACTGATTGGAAGGGGTCGAGGTTTGGTCCCGAACTTGATGTTCAACAACGGGGGCGCTGCCAAGCGGCCGGTAGACGCCCTCCGAACTCCCGGAGAATCGCCTTGGCAGGCACCCAAGTGCACGACCAATGTCATCAGAATTGCCCCGATGTATTTTCCATTCATAACTTTACCAGAGTGCACGCATTCAGGGATCGATACGACTTGAATTTGAAGTTTGAGTGAGTGGCTTCTGATTGCCGCAATAATCCAACTTCTCCATCAGGGTTTACCCAAAAATCAGGCGTTGAGGATAAGCTCCTGGAACGGTGATGCAGGCAACTGGCCGGACTTTCCGAGACGGGGAGAGTCTTAATCATAGACCATGGCAAGCTGCACGTTCAATTCTCCTATCTGCTTGCGGCACAATCGGAATCGCAGTTCGTCGACATCGGCTTCCACGGTCCCTATCACGATTTCTTTCGACGATTCATGTCTCATGATGGACACCTTCACAACATCGTGCTGCAGTTTGTTCTGGGCTAGCTCATAGGAAATGCCATACGGCAGTGTTCGTGAAATCGGAGAATAATAACGCTCGGCCCGCCAGGGAGATTTTATCCAATAGTAGGAAAACTCGCCCTCGTTCCCCCATGTAAGCAGGATTAAGATTCGCTTCTTGACCTCCGGTTGAGCCAGGGCGTGGGGGCCTGGCACAACACCACATCCGATTACTGCTGAGAAGAGCCCGCCTGCCATGGCCAAGGACTCGCGCTTGGTGGTGATTGTTCTGAAGGATTTCGTGTGCATTCGACGGGTCGATAGTGACGTAAACTGAATGGTTGCAGAGGCTTTCGACCGGAATACTCGAAAGGATTTCTGGGCTCAAGGACAAACGCATTCTTTTTTTTGCCCAGGCTAATTTTATCCAGATGCGTCACGCAGAGTGCTGGGATCTGGACCTGGAAAGACACCGAGAGAGTGGATGGATGACGTATTTTGTTCAAGGTCAATGACTTGAGCGACGCTCTCAAACCTTCCTTCGGGAAGCCAAAGGCGACTGGCGCAAGTGCCTATCCGGCAAGACCCAAGATCCTGACCCGGCGGAGTCGGAACCAGGAGTCGGACGCGCGTGGGATTTCGCCTCTCAAGATCGTTTCAGGGACGATTCGTGAATCGATTCGGCGTTCTTGTTTCCCTAGGACGCGGTGTGATGCGTTTGGCGGCATCGGACCCGGCCTTCTTCATTCTGAAGTTTTGGCGGTGCTTCCCGTGCAGTCACCGCTCGGAAGAGGTGCCGCGCAAGCTCCGCATTCAACAGGCAGGCGGGACGCCGGCGGGACGCCTACCCCCCCTTGGCTCCGCCGGCAACGTCGCTCCGCATTCCCTGCGCTTGTCGGCATTTTTTAGCCGGCAAAGTCGTTCCTCTGAGCGGTGATGCGTTTGGCGGCATCGGACCCGGCCTTCTTCATTCTGAAGTTTTGGCGGTGCTTCCCGTGCAGTCACCGCTCGGAAGAGGTGCCGCGCAAGCTCCGCATTCAACAGGCAGGCGAGACGCCTACCCTGTCTTGGCTCCGCCGGCAACGTCGCTCCGCATTCCCTGCGCTTGTCGGCATTTTTTAGCCGGCAAAGTCGTTCCTCTGAGCGGTGATGTGTTTGGCGACATCGGATTCCATGATTTTCATCCTGAAGTTTTGTCCGTGTATTCCGTGCACTCAGCGGTCGAAAAAGGTGCCGCGCAAGCTCCGCATGCAACAGGCAGGCGAGACGCCTACCCTGTCTTGGCTCCGCGGGCAACGTCGCTCCGCGTTCCCTGCGCTTGTCGGCATTTTTTTAGCCGGCAAAGTC
>JAIBAT010000109.1 GCA_019695055.1 Candidatus Sumerlaeaceae bacterium
GCGGCAATACACCACATCCTTGAGGATGCCCTTTGCATTTTCCATCGCGATGGGGTCGTAAACCTTAATCTTGGCGCCCTGCTGCTGAAGTGCCGCGATGATCTCCAGGCTCTTGGCCTCCCTCAAGTGGTCAGTGTTGGCCTTGAATGCCAGACCCAGGATCCCAAGGGTCTTGCGCTCCACATTCCCCATCTTTTCGACAATCCGACTTACGAAACGCGGCACCCGCTGGTCGTTCAGGCTGATTACCGAGTCGAACAGGGTTGTGTCTTCCCCAAACTTCTTGGCTACCGACCTCAGGCTCAGCGTATCCTTGGGAAAGCACGAACCGCCAAAGCCCAGCCCCGCCTGGAGGAACTCCTTGCCAATGCGTGAGTCGTAGCCCATGCCCCGCGCCACCTGGGTCACGTCCGCCCCGGCGCGTTCGCAAATATTGGCAATCGCATTGATGAAAGAAATCTTGGTCGCCAGGAAGGCATTTGAGGCGTACTTGATCATCTCGGCGCTCTCCACGTCGGTGATCAGCATGGGCACCTCAAGCGGAGCGTACAATTCCAGCAAGGCCATGGCCACGTTCTTACTCGGGGCCCCAATCACAATGCGTTCAGGGTTCAAGGAATCGTGAACCGCGGTGCCTTCCTTAAGGAACTCCGGGTTCGATACCACGTCGAACTCCACATTGCCCTTCTTGTTGGCTTCGATCACCTTGCGCACAAAATCACCCGTGCCGACCGGCACCGTGCTCTTGTTGACGATGATCGTGTACTTGTCGAGGTGCTGGGCAATTTCCCTGGCGACAGCCTCCACAAACTGGAGGTCCGTTTCTCCGGTGTCCTTGGGGGGCGTTCCCACGGCGATAAAAACCACAAGCGCCTTTCGAACCGCCCCGGCCAAATCCGTTGTGAATGATATGCGATTTTCCTCGCGGTTGCGCTTCACCATCTCCTCGAGGCCCGGCTCGTAAATCGGCATGACCCCCTTGTTCAGCGACTCGATCTTCTTCGCGTCCTTGTCCACGCAGATGACCTCATTGCCGAGGTCCGAGAAAGCCGCCCCAGTCACGAGACCCACGTAGCCGGTGCCGATAACACAAACGTTCATAAAGCCCTGTCTTCCATCCATGATGCCGCCCATAAGCGGCAGGTATTTGTCCAAAACTTCAGTCTGGAAAATCTACCAGCGCAAAACCTTGATGGCGTTGCGACAACCACCCCTTCAATGCAAGCACCTTTTTTTCGTGGTGCCGAGCCGTGGGCGATTCTCAAACAACAATTTAGGCCATCCGGTCAGAATCTGCACAGATCAGACAGATGTACACTTACTTCAATTCGAATTTTCGCCGCCAAGCGACGCAGACCCCGTATTTTTAGATAACTGTAAATAAAGAGCTTAGGGCGCTTTCGTTACGGAACGAAATTAATCTTTGGGCCTTTGGGAACATTTCGAAAAAACTGGTACACGTTGTGCAAGTTGGCCTTGACACCCCGGTTCGGATGGGCGAACTCCTTGACTGTAACAGGCTGGAGACCCCGCTCTCCAACCCCAAATTTAGTAACAAATTAGGAGGAGAATTATGAAGCTTTCATCGATCGTTCTTGCGGCGGTTGCCGCTGTTAGCTTCGCGGGCTGCTGCTATCGTCCGTGTCCGCGGCCTTGTGCGCCGTGTGCACCGAGCTATTGCGCTCCGGCCTGCGCCCCTTGTGCAATGCCCGCGCCTGCAAAGCGTGTGTATTCCGAGGAAGTCGAGAAGTAAATCACCTTCCGGCTGTAGGACAGTTTCGTTGTAAAATTGGGGTCGCTGGAAACTCCGGCAATTTTGCTTGAGGTGTCCCCAAGGCAGTACGTTCCTGTAGAGGAAAATCTTGGTTAGGAGGAAATGTAGAATGAAGGCTCTCATGATCGCCTTGGCTGTTGCTGTGGCTGCCGTCTCGATGACTGGCTGCTGCAACCTGCGTGCCCGCACGGCTTGCAAGCCGACGTGCCCGAAGTCCAATTGCGCGCCTGCAAAGGTCTACTGCAAGACCGTCGAGAAGTAGTATTCTCGAAATAAGAAGTTACGCCCCCTGCCCAATTGGGCAGGGGGATTTTTTTTGCCATTCCGGCCAGTGAAGTCTATTGTTGGAAGCTTGACGCGAACTTTCCAATGCACGATAGCAGTCGGCCAATGCCCCGTTCATTGCCGCCGTCTGTGACACCCGATGCCATAGCCCAGTTCCGCCGGGAAATCGAAATCCTTCTTGGCCAGAAAGTCGATCTCCGGGTAAACAACAATAGCTCCTCAGTCCTCCAAGTGCGCCACCCGAGAGGCAAGTCTTCCATACTGTCTGTGCACCACATGTTCCTACGCGGCGGCAACGAGATAACCCGGGCGCTTGCCCAGTACCTTAGGCGCCCCACGCCAACAGCTAACCGGACTTTGCGCCAATACATCAACGCGCATACCCACGAATTGACACCTCGCGCCGCCAGCCCGCAAAAGTTGCGACTTCGCGCCCGCGGACGCACCCACGACTTGCACACGCTTGCAGAAGCCATTAATCAGCAGTTCTTCGGCGGTAGGGTTCAGATCAAGGTAACCTGGGGACGCGGCACGGTTCGCAAGGGCCACCGCCGCCACATGATATTCGGGAGTTACAGCCACAGCACCCACCTCATCCGAATCCATCCCGCTCTTGATGATCCGTCCGTCCCCGAATGGTTCGTGAAATTTGTTCTCTACCACGAAATGCTCCATGCCGTGATTGACCCGGAGCATGACGCCGATGGTCGCCGCTACGTCCATACGCGTGAGTTCCGAAACCGCGAACGCGAACACCCAGACTATGCGCGCGCCAAAGTTTGGGAAAAGGCATTCATGATGGGACAGGTATTGCCAGGCTGATCGGCACCGGTTTCTTCCCGGCTTCGCCCAAATCGATTACTGGAGAAAATCCCGCGCGTTGATCGTCCGTCCGTTAAGTTGCTTGTCAGCCTGCCTCAAAATTTTCAGGAATGCCTGCGCTACAGTGGTCGGGCTCGGCAATGTTGACTGATCCTCTTCGGGAAATGCCTCCTGACGCATGCCGGTTGCCATGGCTCCCGGATTGATCGCGCACGCCACAACCTGTGTTTCCGCGGTCTCCTCCGCCATAAGCCGCACCAGTGCCTCGCCGCCGGCCTTGCTCACCGAATAGGCTCCCCAACGCGGACGAAAATTCCGGGCGACGGATGAAGTGACAAACACAATGCGGCCCCCACCCGCGGTTCTCATCTTCCGTGCCGCATGATGCGCCACGTAATAGGCACCGTTCAAATTGGCGTTGATTACTCCCGCCCAAGCCTCGGGGGTGTAGTCGGGAACCAGGGCCATTTTCCCAAGAATGGCGGCATTATTGATCACAAGATCCAGGCGGCCATATCTTCGGAAAGCCTCCTCCACCACGCTCTGAACCTTCTGCGGATCGGTGATGTCGCAGACCCGGCTGAAAACCTCCCCGCCGAACTCACGCCGAATTTCCAGTGCCGTAGCCCGTGCCGCCTCCGCGTCCCGCGCCACCAGCTCCAGCTTGGCGCCCTCCTCGGCCAGCGTTCGCGCCAGTGCCTCGCCCAGGCCCCTCGTCGCGCCGGTGATCAGCACCACCTTGTCTTTGAAGTCATACATGAGTGCGCCTTAGGGTAGCAGATCCTTTACCGATGGGGTGATAATGGTCTTGCTGTCGATGAGCAGCGATTGCTTTCGCGCCAGGCAATCCTTGATGTCCTGCACGGTTATCACAGTGCGTGCTTTCTCGCTCAGTGGCCTCTTGTGCCGCTCCGCCAGCTCCTTCACCTTGTTCACCCGCCTGGCGTATTTGCCTCCGAGAAACTCCGCCGATAACCAGGTCTCCACAATCTGCTGGGCAAGCAAGGCGCCAATGACCTTGCCCCCCATGCACAGCACATTCGTGTCCGAGTGTTCCCGCGCGAACCTCGCCGAAACCGGATCATTGCAGACGGCAGCAAATACGCCTGGAATCAGGTTGCCCACGATTCCCGACGGATAGCCCGCACCATCAATCAGGATGGCGCGCTGGGCCCGTCCCTCCGCAACCGCCAGGGCGGCAGGGTAGACATGGTCCACAAAATCCACGGATTCCGTGGAATGCGTCCCGAAATCCTCCATCTCGTGTTTCAGGTTTGCCAGCAGTCCCTTGATAAACTGCTTCAGCTCAAAACCCGCGTGGTCGCTGGCCAGCGCAATTTTCATACTGCGGTTGTTGCTCCAGAGTATACGATTTCGATTTGTTGAAGCCAATTCGGGGGGCACCAGGTGAACAGTCAATGGTGTTAATCATCCCCAATTCCCATTCCCAAGGCGGGGAATTCATGTCGGGAATTCCCTGAAAAATGCGCTGGAGGGTGGCAAACCAGGATGGCTGGCATCAGGGTTGACAATTAGATTTGTAGACCAGCCCATGAAAGGATGAATGTCTACGGGGGTGAATCGTGAGTCGCCAAAAAATATTGGCCATTGTCTTGCTGGTTGCGGCGGGGGGATACGGATTTTGGTGGTACCAGCGACACCAACCAACTCCGGAGCAACTGGAGGCTACCAGGAAGGATCGGGAGAAACAGGCCAAAAAGGAGAAAATTACCGAGCAAGAAAAGGTAATTGCTGAGGCCCAAAAGCGCGACTACGAAAATGCAATGAAGGACCGGGAGGCCCGGAAGAAGTCTCCGCCGCCAAAGCTCACTTTTACCGAAGCCGAAAGGTATCCGCTCGCCGACGGCGCGAAGTTCTTAATGGAATCGACGACAGTCACCCTGGGTTCGCTTCCCAAGGTCTTGTTTCTCGCCCCCCTTTACAGTGCCTCCCCGGCGGATCCCAAGCCGACCACTGCCACCCAGATACTGCAGGACCTTGTGAGATACCAGCTGACCGCGGCCACAGGGGACCGGTTGCTGGTCAATCTTGTCCCAACTTCCTACATGTCCCTGCCCTATACCGATGCTTCCGGAGAAATGAATTACAAAGGGCGAAAGCCCGAGGAGTACCTGCGGGATGCAACCACCATGGGGGCCGACGTTCTCGTTTACGGTCGTGCAGACGAGGTTGGCGAAAATGTCGTTATTCAGCTTGGACTGGCCGACCTGAAGACGAGCCGAACCGACACGTTTTCAATGAGCCAGCCTTCCTCCAAGGCGGGTGAAGTCATAAATGCCGCGGTCACCAAGATCGCGGGATTCACCGGCATTTCCCAGGCAGACCAGGCGGAAGCCGGCCTCACTTCCGGAAGTCCCTCCGCCGAGGCCTATGCCATGTTCAAAAAATTAATTGCGGTGAAACCTCCCGACACAACCGCCGCGCTGGCCCTTGCCGAGGGTTGTCCTGCTCTGTACGCCAACGTTAGTTATCTTGTTGATGATCGCAATCAAGCCCTCGAAATCATGAACGACGCCATTCGACTTCACCCCAGGGACTATCGGCTTCAATATGCCAAATCCCGACTTCTTAGAGCGCTTGGTTCCCCGCATGCCGCCCACCTGCTGCTTTCAGATTTGGCACGTCGCTATCCGGCCTCCCTGATTTTTGCGGACCAGATGGCCGATTCCCTGTACGCCCTAAGCCGCTACAGACCAGCAGCGGCGCAAGTCGCTCCTGCCTATCGAGGTGCCCTGCAGTTTCTCGAAACCCAAGCCAACGCCATGCCGGGAAACTGGGCACTCCACTGGGATTATGGCAACGAGCTTTGGGCGTTCGCGGAATCTGGGGGCTATCTCGGTCTCGAAGAGGCAGGCTCGGATATCGACAAGAACGACCCTGCCGCGGTTCGCCGTTTCATGGAGGAATACTTCCGCAATGTTGGAAACAGTACAAAGGAATACCTCGCAAAAGCCATCGCCCAGTTCAAAATGGCCGTGGCAGGCAGGCCCGATTGCGCCCGCTTACTGGCGGAATTGGTCCGCTTGCAGATAAGGGCCGGTGAGAATGATTTTACCGTCCAGAGTCCACTGCTTGCGCGCATTGGTTTGCTCGACCCGAAGAATGTGGATGCGGATTTTGCCGTGGCCGAGGCTCAATTCGAAACCAATCCCGCCGCCGCACTCTCTGTGCTTCGCGATGTGGCAAAGCGCACCAACAATGATCCCCAGGTTATGTATCAGGTCGCCACCACAATGATCGAACCACTGCGCGCCAGGATGAACTGGTACAACAGAGGTAACCAGAACCCAGGCGCGTTGACTGGCCTCCCCGAAGCGGATTTCTATTACGAAGCGATGACTACGGCACTCAAGGCGGATCTCGTTATTTATCCTGCCCAGATTGACATGTTATCCAAAGTCCTTCAATCCCGTGGGGAAGCCAAACGATGGAAGGAGATCTTTGAACCCTACCTCAAACGTTCCTTTAAACGGGCCAGCGAGGCCCAGACTAAGGGCCGGTGGGCCGAGAGTCTCAAGTGGGCCGACGCTGTCCACGATTTATTCGGGGGGCAGGATCGCGAGCGCATGGGCTATTGCATCGTGAAAAGCATGTGGAAATTGAAGCGACATCGTGAAGCACTTGAGCGGTGCGAGTACGAGATCATGCTTGCCCCGGATAGGCATACTTTCCACTACATGTTCGCTGTAATTGCCTTGGACTTGGGGGATAACCTTGAGGAGGCCTACGAGCACGCCAAGATCGCCATTCCCCTGGATCCGACCAATCAGGGGATCAAGGAAACGCTGAAGAAGCTTGGCGAAAAACTGGGGAAACCCACCACGGTTTAGCCGGGGGGTGGAGCGATGCAAGCTGATTGTCTTATGGTTTTGTGCCAAGGCAGCGCACGAGCTGCGCACCATTAAAACGCAGGATGGCCACGTAACTGTCCCGTCCTTCAATTCCCGGTCCCCCCAGTGGGTCCAGCATATCCACCGTGCCCCCGATTTCCTTCGCCAGGATGTCTGCCATTCTCGGGCTGAACTGAGGTTCCGAGAAAACAGTGGTGAGTTTCAATTCCCTTAGCCGCTTGGCAACGTTCATGACATAGCGGTTCGATGGCGTCTTGCCCGGGTATTCCTCAATCACCGCCGCGATCCTCAGCCCGTATCGGGTCGCAAAATAGGAATAGGCATTGTGGAAGGACACGAACTCGCGCCGCCTCAGTTTCGCCAGAGTTCCGGAAAGTTCGGAATCCAGCGTGTCCAGTTCCGCAATATACCCCGCTGCGTTGTGTTCGAAAACCGCCGCATTTGCGGGGTCTGCGGCCTTAAGTGCGTCCCGAATCTCCATCACGCTCAGCTTCGCAAGCGCCGGATCCAGCCAGTAATGCGGATCCACCCCACCGTGGTCATGGTCGTGATCGTGATCGTGGCTGGCCTCTGAGGATTCGATTTCCGCTTGTCCCGCCGTCGCCCTGCTCACATCCGGTAACTGCTTGCGCCGCTTCAGGCTGTCGCCCAATGCCACGGTGCTTAGGCCCTTTCCTCCTCCCGACGCGAGCTTCGCTGCCCAATTATCGTACCCCAGCCCAATTGTGAAAAAGACCTTGGCACGGCTTAACCCGCGCATCTCCGCCGGTGAGGGTTCAAACGTGTGGGGGCTAGCCCCGGCGGGGACCAAAACAGCCGTAGTAACCCGGTCGCCCCCCACCTGTCCCACCCAGTCGGCAACGGGGAAAATGGTGCTGACCACGTGAATCTTCCCGGCCTCTTCGGCCCCCATTGCCTTCCCGGTCAAATTTGCCGTTGCCACGACGGCAAGCGCCACCCAAAGCATTCTAGATCCGAACCGCAAGAAACCCATGAAAATCTCCCAGAGACTGTCTGTTTTCTGTTGCCAAGCCCCTCCGTGGGGCAGTACACCAACCTCAATTCAGGCAACCTTGAGGTTTGATACAATGAGAATCCGTTATCAATTTCTGATTGTGGCTCTATTTGTCGCAATCGCCGCCGACGGGCTTGCGCGCGGGCCGTTTTACAGTGAATCCGTCCCGGCGCGCTCGGGCCGCAAATTTACCCGCGGGTTCCTAAACACGGTTTTTTTCTGGGCCGAGATTCCCAAGGAAGTCAACCGCGACTGGCAAAACGTTGATCCCCTCACCGGAGTCTTCACCGGTACCGGCAAGGGACTGTACAAAGGTGCCCAGCGCTTCGGTGTTGGCGTTTACGAGATGGTTACTTTCCCTGTGGATACACCGGCCAATTACCAGCCGATCGTTTACCCCGAGACCGTGATGGAAGATGGTTATGACTGGGGTGCGGAAGATTACTACCGCGACCAGCGCACCTCAAAGATTACACATTAAGCAGTTGACCCCGGCGACAATTGCCGGGAACTTAGCAAAGTTTTTGGACGCTGGCGAAAGCTGGCGATGATTAAGGAGGCAGGGCCATGAAGATTCACCAGTTAATCGCGACAGCGGCGCTCGGGGCGGCACTCGTCCTCGCCAGCGGCAACGCAAGCGCACAGCGTTATGGTGACGAATACCGCGATTCCAGCGCCTTTGGCAGAATGCAGACCAAGTTGGGCCGCGGACTCGCCAACGTCTTCACGGGCGTGGTGGAAATCCCCAAGAACATTTCGCGCGAATGGCGCAAGACTGACCCTGCCACCGGTGTGATTGTCGGCGGCGTCAAGGGTGTCGGCTGGGCTGCGACCCGCATGGCTGTCGGCGCATTCGAAACCGTGACATTCCCGGTTCCGGTTCCGGCCAACTACGAACCCATGATGCAACCTGCAACGCCACTTCCGGATGTCTGGGGCGAGCAGTTGCCTTACTTTGACCGCGACGGCGATCCTAAGATCACACTGTAATTACACTGTGGCTCGGGCGTCGCGCCCGTGCCCATGAAAACGAATTCTGCCAACGGGCGCGCGAGGAATATCTGGCGCGCCCGTTGCTTTTTGACCCCCTGTAGCCTTTTATGGAAAGCAGGTTAAGCCAATGACACTTCACTCACGCGTCAAGCGCATCAACGAGGAGATTCGCGAAGCCCTCGCACAGATCATAATGACCGAGGTCAAGGATCCCCGCGTGGCTGCCGGACTCGTTACCGTCAGCCAGGTCGAATCGGCAAAGGATCTCAAGACCGCACATGTCTGGATCAGCACCTATGGCACCGAGGAACAGGCCCGCCACGCCGTGGATGGATTAAATCATTCCAAGGGTTTTATCAAGCGCCTGCTCGGCCAGCGGGTCATCCTGCGCAGCATGCCGGATCTCCATTTCGAGGTGGATAATTCCTTCCGGGAGGCTGACCACATCAATCGGCTTCTCAAGCAGACGGCAAGGAATCAAACTGAGCCTGTTGTCGAGGCAAACGAAGACGAAAGCTGAAGGAGCGGTGGGGACTAAAGACGGCGAAAACACGCTGCTGCGGATCTTCCTGGATAAGTTCCAGAGCCACGGTCATCGCCCCCTTTATGAGGTGCTCCTCGAGCGCGCCCGCCAAAGCCACTTCGCAGGGGCAATGGTCCTCGAAGGGGTTGAAGGATTTGGACAGTCGGGCCAGTTTCTAAAATCCAGTCGTTGGCATCTTTCATCGAATGTGGAGGTGGTCCTGGAAATGGTTGGTTCCCGCCCTCAGGTGGAGTCCTTCGTGGAGTCAATTGAACCGCTCTTGACCGACGCCATTGTCACACTTGAACGGGCCTGGGTTCACTTCGCACGGCTGGGCGAGAAAGGTCCACGGCCATGAAATGTCCCGACAGAGGGGAATTGCTGCGCATCTTCATCGGCGACAGTGACATGCACGAAGGGCGGCCGCTCTATGAAGCCATCGTGCTCCGGGCCCGCGAATGCCATCTCGCCGGGGCCACCGTCTTCCGCGGGTCCATGGGATTTGGTCAGAACAGCATCATGCACTCCTCGAAGATTCTCGAACTGTCATCGGACCTTCCAGTTGTCATTGAAATCATCGACACCGAGCAGCGCATCCGCGATTTTGTCCCCGTCGTCGAGGCCATGGTAAAGGACGGACTCGTGACCCTCGAAGCCGTTGAGGTCATCAAGTACTCCTCACGCACCAACGGGAAGGAAAACGAATGAGGATGGCCACCGCGCTGCTGCTCGTTGCCCTTGGCGGCGCTATCGGTTCCGTTGCGCGTTACCTGGTTTCCTTGGGAGCTGGCCGTTGGCTCGGCGCAGGGTTTCCCTATGGCACGTTCCTCGTAAATGTTGCCGGCTGTTTTTTTATAGGCGTCGTTGCCACCATCGTGGCTCAAAAGACGGTGCCCTATCCTGACCACATCCGTCTCGCCCTTGCCGTGGGTTTCCTCGGCGGGCTCACGACCTTTTCCACCTTCGCTCTCGAAAGTGACAAACTCCTCTCCGATGGCCAGTGGTTGCTTGCCTCGGTCAACATCGTCGGCAGTGTCGTTGCAGGCCTGATTGCCCTCCGAGTGGGAGTGGTTCTGGCCCGGATGTGGTAGCGATTTTCCCCTCTATCATTAAAGATTCGGAGTCAGACTCCGAGAATTCAATGATGAACGCCCTTTCGAGCCGCCAATCATGGATGCCAGAATTGGTCCCAGACCTGCCAGAAGTTCTTCCCCCGTGAAACCACCAGCCGCGGCCCCAGAATCTCACAGCCGCGCTTCTGGACAAAGTCCTTCGTCTTGTCGGGCGTGTTCAGCTCCACTTTCAATTCGACCGGTGATTTGACCTTGTAGGGTTTCGGCCATTTCTTCCGATTGGTCAATGCTTCGTAAACTTTGTCCTCGATAAGTTGCTGGGCATCCGCCGGCGCAAGGCATCGAGCCGCATACCTGTTAAGGCTGCGTTTTACCGTCGCTCCCACGCAATTCTTGCCGACCAGATCCTGCACTTCCTTCACCGTGGCAGCGTCCCCGGATACAAAGACAACGGGAACGTTAAACGTGCCTGCAATGGCTGCCACAAGCCCGCTCTCTCCAACCTTCACGCCGTTTATGTACGCATTGTACCATGACTCGCTCGACATCGTGTGGCACAGTATCCCATCCGGTGTTCCGGCCATGGCGTGTGCGCCTGGCAACAGCATTGCATCGCAACCCGATACCAGCGGTTCCACATAGCTGCCCCAGCGATAACCCAGCACGTACTCGGCTCCCGGTTCGAGCTGGTCTTTGATGAAACTGTTAAAGGTGTGGTCGCCTCCGGCGCCGTGGCCATCCACCACTATGATTTCCTTCGCCCCGGCCCGCTTCGCGCCCCTTACCGCCGCGTTGATGTCCCCCGTATAGAGTCGCCGTCCCTCCTCATACTGCGAGGACGTCGCGTTCACTTGGGCCCACTTGACGATCCCCGAAACCCCCTCCATGTCGCACCACATCACAACGCGCATACTTCCCTCTCCCGTGTCTTGTTAAGTGGTTCATATTTCCCCAACGGGAAATCTCACGGGCAAAGAAAATATCGCGGTAATTTGGACCGGGTCAGGGTTACTTAAAAATCTCCGCAAAGAACTTCTGCATGTCCGCCCAGGATTTTTTGTCCGCCGCCTCGTTGTACGCGACGCCCTTGATCCCAGCCTTGGCGCTGTCGGGATTCGTAAAAGAATGCACAGCCCCCGGATAGCTCTCGAACTGCATCGAAATACCTGCTGCGGCCATCTCCTTCTTGAAGCCTTCCACTTCCTCCGGCGACTCAAAGGTGTCGTCCGCCCCATGGCATACCAGGACCTTTGCCTTCACCTTGCCTTTCTCGGCATTCGTCGCGCCCTTCAGGGAGCCATGGAAACTCACCACCCCCTTCACATCCGCGCCCGTTCGCGCAAGCTCCAGCGCCAGGTATCCCCCCAGGCAGTACCCGATGGCCGCCACCTTTGTCGGGTCCACATCCTTGTCCTTTTTTAGTTCTTCGAGTGCCGCCTCGATGCGCGCGACCTTGACCTTCGGGTCACCCTTCAGCTCTCCCGCCCAGGCGCCGGCCTGCTTCGCATCTGTTGTGATCTTGTCCTTGCCATAGGGGTCCGCAACGAATGCCACGTACCCCAGTTTCGCCAGGTCCGCTCCGCGCCGTTTCGCATAATCATTCACGCCCCACCATTCGGGAAACACCACCACACCCGGGCGCTTCCCCTGCTTCGACGTATCGCGCACAATCATACCCTGCAGTGTCACGCTGCCGACTTTGTACTCCACCTTGTCGCTCTGAATGGCGGCGAAACCCGCCGAAGCCACAACCAAGCAAACCAACCCAAGCCAGACCCGTTTCATCGTAAACCTCGCATCCGTAGTTTCAGCGCGCCGTGTCGCCTGCGCCAAAATATTCCTCCGTACCGTTTCAATTCCGGTTGCCTCCCATGTGGGTATTGGCCCCTATCTTGCCGGGAATCACCAAGTGAGGAAACAAATGAAATTCAGATCCAGTGCCGCCCGCGCCATACTGGTTTTCGCGCTCGGCGTCGCTTTCGGGGGTGCGTCAATGATTCAGTCCGCAAAGGAAACAGCGGAGAAATCCCATTTCCCATCCTATCTCGTTGGCCACGACCTTCCGCCGAAGCTCTCGGCCCTGGAAGCCGCAGGTCGCATCAAGGACGCCGAGGACTGGATCAAGACTCACCTCGCCGACGGCGCGTCCGGCCACAATTCAAATACTCTTACCCAGGAACTCGAGCGCCTGCGCCGCCTCCGTCGTGAATTCTCCCTGACCGAAGACGAGCTTCTTGCCAAGATTCGAAAGGTTGTTCCCGACGTTACCGCCGAGGACCTCGCCAGATGGCGGGACGAAAAGGAAGCCCAATGGATCACACTCGACGGCCAACGCCGCTACTACAACCGCGAACCCAGTAACCTTTTCCGCTTCAGCGCCGAAGCCCGCAAACGCCGGGACGGCGCCACCGCAGCCGCTGGCGATCCAGCAGCCCGCGCCACAACCGGCACGGTCACCGTGTTGGATCACGCAAAGAAAGCCATTCCCGCGGCAAAAGACTCAGGGTCCTCCATCGTCCTGCCCATCCGCATGCATGCACGCCACGTCATCACGGTGGAGCCTAACGCCGCCCCCGCGGGCAAAAACATTCGCTGCTGGATGCCTTACCCCCAGGAGTACAGCCAGCTCACCGATGTGAAGATCGGATCAACATCCCCCACTAATCACAAGATCGCCCCCAACGGCACCGGCCAACGTACGATTTATATGGAACAACCCGCCGTGGCAGACCAGCCAACCACATTTATTGCGGAGTTCGAATACACCTGTGCGTCTTTTGTGCCCGAAATTGACCCTGGAAAAATCCCGCTCTACAAATCGGGCGATCCCGTTGTTTCGCAGTATACGAAGAGCCAACCGCCCCACATCGATCTCACTCCCGAAGTGCGCAAACTTGCCGCGAAACTTGTCGGAGATGAGAAGAATCCCTACCGGAAGGCTGAGAAGATTTTTCGATGGATGCAGGATAACATCAAGTACTGCGCCGAAATGGAATACGCCATCATCCCCGGCATCACAAACAAGATCATGGCGGAAAAGAAGGGTGACTGCGGCGTCCAGGCCCTCATGTTCATCAGCCTCTGCCGCGCCGCCGGCGTCGCAGCTCGCTGGCAGAGTTGCTGGGTCACCCGTCCCAACAGCTGGAATATGCACGACTGGGCCGAGTTCTACGCGCCTCCGTACGGCTGGCTCCCCGCCGATCCCTCTGTGGGATGGCTTAAGTCCGAGGACATTCCCACCAAGGAATTCCTCTTCGGCCACGTGGACGCCTACCGCATGATCGCCAACCACGAAATCGAGTCACAATTTGACCCGCCCAAGACCCACTGGCGCTCCGATCCCGTGGACAACCAGCGCGGCGAAGTCGAGTGGGAAGGTGGCAACCTCTACTACGACAAGTGGAAGCACGACATCAAGGTTACCCCTGTCGAAAACCCCTGAGCAAAAAAAACTGCGCGAAGCAGGAAACCTGCTTCGCGCAAAATTGATGGTACGGCAGGGGAGAGGCGGCAAGGCCACCTAACCCACTGCAGAACTACCGGTAGTTGAAACTTAGGCCTTCTTGACGTTTTGCGCCTGCGGACCCTTGGGACCACTTGCAACGTCGAACGTGACCGCTTCACCCTCGGCCAGTGTCTTGAAGCCATTGCCCTGAATGCTCGTGTGGTGCACGAACAGATCCGGACCGTTTTCCTGGGTAATAAAGCCATACCCCTTGGCGTCGTTGAACCACTTCACGGTTCCGTTAGCCATGATACATCTCCTGTTTGGAAGCAAAGCTTCCGTGTTAAATGGGTGAAGGAACTAAGGAAAGAGTGCTGCCGGGAATCTTCACTCAACCGGCCAGCAAACAAATGGAGCGATTGTGCTACGAAGTCCTGCAAACATGCTTCCCTGCCGCTTTTTGAGGGCGACAGATCCCTCTGATACGGTGCTACTTAAACACGCCCCCGATTTTCTATTCATTCCTTATCATTTGGAGTGGCCCCGAACCAGCCTGTTTCACCGCGTCGCCTTAAAATCAGCAAATCGCAGACCTCTTGATAACGATAAATCATCAAATCCTGCCTTATAGTAAACACCACAATCCCCGGACGTCAGCATGCGGTCCCGGGTCCTCCAGAACTCCCTGCCGTCCAATTCATAAACCAGCTCGTCGCCCGCGCACCGAATCGCAAATCGATGCCAGCCAGACTCCTTAATGGTGTATCGAGGGCCGCGTCTGAAGTCCCGGATGCCACCATTCTCAACATAGGCTGCCCGAATCCCGCCATCATCCGTGTCAAAAGTCATGGCGTAGGTTTCCCCCAGTTCCACCCCGTCCTTGGTGTCCCCGGCGTGGTCCCCGTTGTCGCGGATGAAAATCCCTACGCGATCAAAGCCCTTCTTCTCCAGTTCAGGGCGATAATCGCAATACACCAGCGCCTCCACCCGGTAATCCCGCCAATCGCCATTTCCCACCCAGGCGCTATCATACCGTGCCCCTGCCGTGGCCAGCTTCAGGATGGTGGCCCCGTCTGTCGTAGCGGGCACGTCATTGGCCACCTCCAGCCGCCCCTTCTTCACGATCCAGTCCAGCGCAGGCCGCCCATTTGCCACAGTCTCAATCAGCGGCAGGGTAAACGTCGTGGCCGGTTCCACGCACACCCGTGTGAAAATCTGGTAGTCCCCCGGGCCTGCCAAATAGGAACTGGAAAACGCCCGACCACTGCCATCAACCATGTTCCAGTGTTCCATAAATACCTTGGGCTTATCCACCATCGGTGCGCGAAGCGGGACGGCGAAATTCGCAACTTCCCCCGGCGCAATTGCCTTTCGGTCCGCCGCGCAAATCCGGGACGATGAAATCCAGGCGCCCGGCGGTTCAAAAGCACTCCTTCGGAACTGCGTCGGCGATGTTTCCGGCTCGATGGGGCACAAAAAGACCTCCGCCGGCCAGGACTGGCTGCCGTTGTTCTTGATCGCGAACACAGCGGTCGTCGTTTCACCGCAAATCATCCGTCGCGGAGATGTGGATTCCACGCACGACCCCGAAATCGTCGGAGTTGTCGGAAGCTCATCGGCCCTGATGATCACCCCTCCCCGCCACAGCAGTTGCTCCCACCGGATCACGCTTCGCGGGCCGCCTATCTCATAGCCTGGCGTCTTTGCCGAGGGATCATTGATAATCAGCCGGCCGTCGTCCGTGTACCCAATCGCCAGCACAAAATGCCCCGCCGGCCCTTGGTTGCATCCCAGGATTACCGGCCGCCCGCAATCGAGTTCGTGTTCAATGGTTTTCCGTGTCCAGCCCCGTTCGTACCAGCTCGGCAGCGCGTAAAGCCCGTACTCCTTCAGGATTCCCGGTACATTGTAGCGGTCATAGTTCGTCCGCGGCTGAAACTTGAACACCGTTTCCGACGTCAGATCCACCCGCCCCATGAAATGCAGTGCCATCGTCAGGCAAGTCGGCAGACACGTTTGATCGTCAGGTTGTTGCAGGTAGGGCACGGGCAATTCCACACCTGCGCCAGCATATGGAATTTCCATCATGCTGACTAACGCGGCGAATCCTGCCACGGCAATCTTCTTCATTCCCATTATCATGGATGCAGAGGGTCAATTGGTTCGATTTCAAACGCAATTTCTAATTGGCGTCGGCCCGAACTTACGATTTGTTCCGGTCGCCGCGGCAACCTGTAATTACCAGGCCGTGGCTGTCGGTTCCACTATTGTCCGGCGATAGGCTTCCGTGGCGCGTCGAAGATCGTCGGTAAATCCCGTGGCAATCTTCACGACCTGGGTCATCAGGACACTCGCCTTCTTGTTGATATTGATCCGCAGCAATAGCGGCGCCCCAGTTCCCATTTCCTCCACTTTAAGGTCCATCTCCCCGCCGCTGTCCTCAGGCACAATGATCAAGTCAGCCCGCTCGCGCGGGAACAACCGCCAATCCGGCAGGAACTCCGCCATCTTGCTTTGCAGCCCCTGCAATTGGCTTTGCCCTTGTGTCAGCATCTCGCCAAGCCCTGCCCGCGAATGCTCCACGCGGATGCCCAATTCCGCGAAGAACCTGTCGAACTGTCCCTTCAAGGCAATACTCGCCTCGGTATGGGCGATGATAATGCGACGCTTTGCCGCCGCGAGATCCCACTTCCCCAAATCTGGTGTAACCTGGCGCTTCAGCATGGCCAAATAGTCCCGATTCGTGGATGCCTTGAACCACTCGTGCACCAGCTTGCGGCCTTCGAGGCGCATGATGAACTCGACGAGATCCCCCCGAAGCAGGCGCCAAAACGCACCTCGCAAAGTGTAAAACTTCTGCATGGTCCGCAGCGCCAGGCTGTTGGCCTCGAACGCCGTCATCAGCTTTGGCGTTTGCACCATGTGGTGCCCGTCAAACCGGCTCCAGTCCTTCGTTAGCAGTGGTCGCGTGCCGTCCGCGAATCCCTGGTTCACCCAATCCCTCGTGCCGGGGAAGGGCGTCAGCACCATGAGCTGGAAGCTGTCGAGGTCAAACTTTTTCACGAACTTCAGCGTCTCGCTAAACGTCTCCGGTGTATCCGTGTCAAAGCCCGCCACGAACATCCCATGGACCTTGATCCCATGCCGGTGGAATTCCTGAAGCGCGTGGCGCACGTGGTCCACCTTCTCGCGCTTGCCGCACAGGTCCAGCGACGCCTGGTTGATGCTCTCAAAACCCACCATCGCCCGATCAAAGCCTGCCCGCTTCATAAGCTGCAGGAATTCGGGATCTTTTGCGACCTCGTGTCGCATTTGCGCGCCAAAACCCACCCGCGGCCGGATGCGCCGCTCGATGAGTCCGCGCATGATCTCCTTCGCCCGCGGCTTGAGCAGGTTGAAGATATCCTCGGCAAAAAAGATGTAATGCGGCTTATACCGCAGCCAGTGCTCCTCGATCATGTCCAGAGTGCGCTGTGGGCTCACCACCCGCACCTGCCCGCCGTTGAACTTCGTCACCGAGCAGAACGAACAGTCAAAAGGGCAACCCCGCGCTGCCGCGAAACTCCCCACCCCTCCGCGCAGATCCGTCTGCCACAACAATTCATAATCCGGAAAGGGGTTCGCCTCCAGCACCGCGCTCGTGGGCAATTTCCCCTCCGGATTGTGCCGCACTTCGACTCCGGCGCGCCAGCTCAGCCCCGGAACCTTCGCCAAATCACCACCGGCTTCCAGCGTCTCCATGAGCAGCGGGAAAGACTCATCACACTCACCACGCATGACGTAGTCTGCGTGCGTCATGGCCTCGTCTGGGAAATAGCTGCCATGCGTGCCCCCCAGGATCACCGGGATTCCCGCGGCCCGCGCCCGATCACACCACTCATAGCAGCGGCCCACGGTCGGCGTGATCGCCGATACGCACAGTAGATCCGCCTCGCGGATCCGCCGCCAAACGTCGTTCTCCGTCACGCGCTTCCGCAGCATGTCCTCCACGATCACCGCCACATCGTGCCCCGCCTGTCTTAGCATCGTGGACAACAGCAGGCTGCCAATGCGCGGAATGCGGACCTTGCTGTAAACGTGGATGTGTGTGGATCTCGGCTCCAGGAAAACAACCCGCTGGAAACGCAGCGACTTCATGTCTTTCCTCCCCAGGAAAACAGTGGATGCGGCAGGCCCGGCTTGGGCACCGGATACTTACACCCTACCACGCCAGCGGGACTTTGGCGCACGACGCAATCAGATTTTTAGCTCCGCAATTGTCCGAATTACGGATCGATAATCTCGTCACCGGGAGGACGCTGCCGCACATCCGGTTCCCTCTGGGATCGCCAAATGTTGCCGATGGAAACCGTGCCATTGGTCGGATCGTAGACCTTCGATGCCGTGTACAGGCCTCCGCCGTTGTAAAACTGGCGGTCAGGCCCCACCGAACCCAGCCGCCAGTTGCCGTAGAACTTCTCGTACTCCTCGAAGACATACTCCTCCCTCACCTCCACACCCCGTAACGGGTTGGGCGCGAACCAGTTGTAGGTGTACTTCTGCTCGTCAAATGGCACCTGTGTCGGGTTCGCCCCTTTCACGAAGGGGTCATCAATCCAGCAATTCGAGGTGTAGGCCACCGGCGTCGTAAGCCCCAGCTTAACGCCGTTGGGCGCGGAAGCATCGGCGTATCCCGGATGCAAGATGCCCGAGGTCACAGGCGTCATCTCCGGCCACTGGGGATCGCCGCGCGAGACATTGTAATCCAGTGGCGGCAGCCCGGCATCCGTCGAATACATCTCGATGGCTGCCGCCAGGGTTCGCAAATCCGCCTTCACCCGCGAAACCTTTGACCGCGTTTGCGCCGTCAGCAGCGACGGCACGGCGATGGCCGCCAGAATGGCAATGATTCCGACAACAACCAGCAATTCGATGAGAGTGAAGCCGCGGCGTGCCGGTTGTCTGCGTGGAGCAATCATTTGATCCTCCTTTCGCGATGCTCAAAAACGGAATCGCCAATCTGCATCCGGAAGATTACCCGGTCCACCTTACCGGTGTCGCCGCGGCCAAATGTGGCTACTGTGTTGCCGTCAGCCAGCCGGAATTCGTATTCGGATTCCTGTACCAGCCGGGTATCCGCCATTTGCGGCGCCGCGACGATCAGGCCCTGATCATCCTGTTTGATCGTGATGCTGACCTGTGGATGGCTGGCGAATGTCCCGACAAATTGCTGCAGTGTGCCCGCGTCCGATTTCGGGAACGGGGCGCCGGGCTTTCCCTGTGGTTTCTCCTCCACATACGTCAGCACCACGGGGACCTCCGCTCCCTTCTGTTTCAGGGTTCCCGTGATTTTATCCTCACCGGATTGCTGGCCAATGAATTCCGCATCCACCGTTGGCAGCTTAACATGAAACTTCCCGCCAAAGATATCAATGATCTCCGATTCGAGAATGCCAAATCCCTGATCGGGACTCTGTGCCTGGACCTTCAGCTTCCCGTCGGGGAGCCAGCGTACAATGTAGACAATCCTGATATCCTTTTTGGCCCCCGGAAAGCGAACCGGTCCCATCCAAGTGCCAATCGGCCACGGTTGCCTGCCCGCCGTCGCGCCTGCGACTTGGGCCACACCCGGCGAGACCAGTGCGGTTGATCCCGTCGTCGCTCCGGGTTGACCATTGGTCGCAATCCATCCGGCGCCCGCAATGGCCGATGCCGTCCCCAGGATGGCGAGACCTTTTCCCACTGTTAGAGCCCCGCCAGTGATGCCAGCAATATATTGGGCAAACTGACCCAGCATGCCGGCTTTCGTGGACAACGCTCCAGCTGTCTGCGCCAACGCTGCCGCAGCCTCAACTTGCGCTTCGGTCAACAGTGCTGCTTTGGCTTCCCCGGTCATGGCCGCGGCGGCGCAGGTCAGCGCCACGGTCCGGGTCGCGAGCTGACTGTGGGCCTTCAGCGTACGCGAAGTGTCGAGCACGGCAGGCTCCAGCGCCTCCCGTCGCACTTTCGCCAGCGCCTGATTCAGTTGCCGACCCACGGTTGTCGGGTGGACGCCTTGCATCTTCGCAATGTCCACCAGCGTCATGCCCTCCGAGAAATGCAGCAGCAGGATTTCCCGCTGGTCATCGGGCAAACTCATGATGGCCGCGTTGGCCGTTTCCTCCCTTTCGCGCTCCTCCACCTTGTCCCGTTCCTTCCGTTCCTCGATTTCGTCCGTGCGTGCGGGCGCCTCCTCCAGTGGCACCATGCTCACCAGTGCCGACCGCCTCTGGTCCCGTCGTGCCCAGTCCATGGCCAGGTTCCGCGTGATCCGCCCCAGCCACGTGCCAAAATACTTCGGCTGCGCCAGCTTGTCCAGGTTCAGGAACACCCTCAGGAACACATCCTGAACCAGGTCCTCCGCCGCCTCGCGGTTTTTCAGGCGCGCAAAGGCCACGGCAAACACCATGCCGCAGTAGTGGCGCACGAGGGCCTCGAAGGCCACGCCGCTGCCACCCTGTGCCGCCTTGACCAGCTTTTCCTCGTCACCCGGGGGGAGGGGTTTATACATGGGCCCAACATCTCCCAATCGCATCGAACTTTTGCATCTGGAATGTTAGACGGTGCGAAAACGCCGAAACTGCACTACCCTGAAAAAAGACTCAAAAAAACGAATGGGGGAGACATTCCTGTCTCCCCCGGAGTGGTTCCAACAACATGGTTAGCCCGTTTGCAGGTGGCTAAACCCCTTAAACGGCCTGCGAAAGCGCCTTCCCAAGGGCCTCGACAGCCTGCGTCAGCTCGTCCTCGGAAATGATCAGCGGTGGCTGGAACCGGATAACGTTTCCATAGGTCCCGCCGACGCCAATCAAGACGCCAGCGTCACGCATCAGGTCCTGCACCTTCCCCGCCTCGGCGGCGGCTGGTTCCTTGGTCTTGCGGTCCTTCACCAGTTCGATACCGACCATCAGTCCCTTGCCGCGCACATCGCCGATCAGGGGGTGCTTGTCCGCCAGCTCGCGCAGCTTCGCCATCACGAACTCGCCTTTTTTCGCCGATTGCTCTGCCAGCTTTGTCTTTTCAAAAACCTCGATGTTCGCCAGCGACGCCGCGCAGCTTATCGGGTTCCCGCCAAACGTGGACAGGTGATCGCCCGGTGTAAACGAATCCGCCACGTCCGGCCGCGCGATGAAGCACGCCAGCGGAAAGCCATCCGCGATGCCCTTCGCGCTCGTCAGGATGTCCGGCTCCACGCCATAATGCTCGATGGCAAACATCTTGCCCGTGCGCCCGAACCCGCTCTGAACTTCGTCGCAGATAAAGAGAATGCCCTCCTTGTCGAGGATCTCCTTCACGATCTTGAAGTAATCCTCCGGCGGCGCCACGATGCCGCCCTCGCCCTGGACTGGTTCCGCGATGAACGCGGCCACATCCTTCCACGAGTGGAGCAGCAGGATGCGCTCGACCGCCGTCGCGCATTCGCGCTGGCACTTGTCCGGCGTCGTGTTGAACGGGCAACGGTAACAGTAGGGCGTCGGCGCGAAATAAACTCCCGCCATGTACGGCCCCCCGCCCTTCTTGCGCGCGCTGTTTCCCGTCACCGAGAGCGTCGCGTTCGTGCGCCCGTGGAAACTTCCCTCCAGCGCCAGGAAACCCGTCTTCTTCGTGAATTGCCGCGCCAGCCGCATCGCCCCTTCGATGGCCTCCGCGCCACTGTTCGAAAAGAACGACTTCTGAAGCCTGCCCGGCGTGATCTCCGCGAACTTCTCCGCCAGGTCCGCCATCGGCTCGTTGTAGTAAACATAGGAGCACATGTGGACCACCTTGTCCATCTGCGCCTTCGCCGCGGAAACAACCTCTTCGTTGCAGTGTCCCGCGTTCACCACCGAGATCCCCGCAAAGCAGTCCAGGTACCGCTTCCCGTCCGCCGCCGTGATCCAGGTCCCCTTGGCAGTGTCCACCACCACCGGCTGGATCTTTTTCACGAAACTCGTGTTCACGTACTTCTCGTACTTCTGCTCAGTCGTAAGCCCCCCGGATTTTGCCGCCACGTCCCGAATCCTCCCGATCATAAGTTAAGCGAATCAACCTGCGGGCCCATCAACCCAGAAGCAAGCAGGTATTACATCACTCCCAAAAGAACTGCGCCCTCCTGGTTCCCGCCAATCCCCCCACTCAAACGAGTAGTCCCCAACTCAGAACTCAGAACCCAGAACTAATAACCCCGTCCCCCCCCGTTGGAGTTCACGCTTTGGCGTGAAGCTTCCGCCTTTCCTGGGAGCGCCGACGCCCCCGTCGGCCTATTGCTTTTGCCCTTCTCTACGCACTCTGCCCCCTGCGTTGAATGACGCGGTCAAGGCCAGCCCGTTGGAGTCCACGCTTCAGCGCGAACCCATTGTCACAATACCCAATTCAACCTGAAGGTTGAACTCCAACAGGTGATCTGCCGATTCAGGTCTGCCAGAACCCAGCGGACAAATGGCAATCTCCCGATTTGGACGTGTGTCAAACGTTTTTGGCCAGGAGAACTTTTTTGCGGGTAATTTTTTAAGTCCGGCGTTTTCAAGCAACCGTACGGATTAAATCATTTTTATTTCCTCCTTTTTGTCAGGGCGGAGACTGGACAGGATAGCAGGACGGACAGGATTATGGTAGTTCATGGGGGAGGAGGGGGGCAGGGGGTCAGGGGGTCAGGGGGGGCAGGGGGTGTGGC
>JAIBAT010000127.1 GCA_019695055.1 Candidatus Sumerlaeaceae bacterium
GGAGGAACTTTGCTTCAAGGCTCTTGGTGCGGCTCTCGCCCCAGAAGGTGAGCACGAAGGTCATGATAAAGAAGGTAATGGCGAAGTTGCGGGTCCACTTGCGAAGGGCGTCTGCCGCCCCACTGAAGCCGAAAGTTTCGCCGATGGCCGCGGTGCCGGCGATACCGGAAAGTCCGCCACCCTTGCCCTCCTGAGCAAGAATGACCATGACCATGGTGAGGCAGAGCAAGAAGTAAGCCGCCACAAACACGTAAAACAGAATATCCATCATTGGGAATAGAGCCTTTCCGTGGCCGGTGGTTGAAGTGGAGCTTGGAACCGGGCCAGCGACGATTACAGCAAACGGGCCAAAATTATTGGCAGGTCAAGCAACTTGAGTCATCCGGGGGGAGCCGGGGTACCGGCAAAGACAGAGGTGCAGTTCGGGTCGTATAGGCAGACCCGGTTTCGCCCCTCCAGTTTGGCTCGGTAAAGTGCGCGGTCGGCCTCTCCGATCAATGTGTGGGAATCTGCCGGGTGGTCGGCGGAAAATGTTGATATTCCTATGCTTACGGTGATTTTTACGGTGCTGCCATCGCAATCAAGGGCAGTATTTTCGAGGGTTCGGCGTATGCGCTCGGCGGCTTCGATGGCTTGAGCGGAATTGATGCCGTGCATCAGTATGGTGAACTCCTCCCCGCCAAAACGCGCCACGGTGTCTGCTTTGCGGGTAAGTTTCTCCAACAGATGGGCAAATCCACGAAGGGCCTGGTCGCCGACAAGGTGGCCATGGGTATCGTTGATCTGCTTGAAGTGGTCAATATCGAGCATGAGGAGAGACAGATTGCGGTCATGGGTGCGTGCCTGCTGCAGCTGGGCATCAAGAACTTCCATGAGGGAGCGGCGATTGTAGATTTCGGTCAGGGAGTCGTATGCAGCGAGCTTGTCGAGCAATTGGCGCTGACTATCGAGTTCGAAAAGGAGGGTGGCCATTTTGAGCTGGGTTTCCACGCGGGCCAGCAGGATGGCGTTGTCGATGGGCTTGGTAACATAGTCATTGGCGCCGGCGCGCAGGCCGGTGACGATGTCCTCCGGGCGGTCGAGGGCGGAGTTGAGAATGACTGGCAGGAGGCGCGTGCGATCGCTTTGGCGCAGCTTGGTGAGCATTTCGATGCCGGACATACCGGGCATGGTTACGTCGAGGAGGACGAGGTCGGGCAGGAGGCGGTCGATTTCGGCCAAGGCAGTCCGCGCAGTATTCATCAGAACGGTATCGTAGCCCTGTTTCTGGAGGAAATAGGCCATGATTCGCCCGAGGCTGGGGTCATCGTCCACAATGAGGACCCTGTAGGAGCGGTTCTCGCGACTCACAATCGTAACTCCGGAGGACTCAAGGGTGTGTACTCAATGAAAAATTCCCGGCCTCCGGGGGAAAAGGCCATCAGGGGTAAAGCAACTGCTGGCTCCAAGTGTTGCCATGGCGGGAGTATATGTCACGATGGTGCATTCGGTGCTTTTCATCGCGCCAGAATTCGATGTGGTCCGGGATAATGCGAAATCCTCCCCAATTCTCGGGGCGTGGAATGGGCTGGCTGGCGAACGCGGCCTCGATATCGCGGAAGGCAGTTTCGAGAGTTTCGCGGGATGCGAGCGGGCTGCTTTGCAAGGACGCGCGGGCTGCGATCTGGCTTTCGCGGGGGCGGCTGGCAAAGTAGGCGTCTGACTCGGCGTCGGAGACTTTCTCTATGTGACCTTCAACGCGGACTTGCTCGTTGAGCCAGGGCCAGTAGCAGACGATGGCGGCGCGGCCGTTTTCGGCCAGCTCGGCGCTCTTGCGGCTGTTGTAGTTGGTGAAGAACACGAATCCGCGTTCGTCGAACTCCTTGAGGAGAACTATGCGGGCCGACGGCGCTCCGGATGCACCGGCTGTGGCAAGGGTGACGGCGGTAGGGTCGAAGGGGGCGCCAACGGCGGCGCGGTCAAACACTTCGCGAAAGCGGTCAAGCGGGTTGCTGTAATTGGTCATGGAGTGGGTGGTTGTCTCCTGCGGATGTGTTGGGTCAAGCAAGTGCTGTTGGGTTATTTTCCGGCAAAAAACTTCAGGTAACGCTGGAGGCCTTCCTTGGTGGGGGCGTTTCGCAGGTACTTGGCCTCGAAATCAAGGCAGACCTGGCCGATTTCGGCGGAGGGGCGACTGTCCTTGCGCTCGACGATGGGACGGACACCCTGGGCTATGGCCTCGAAAAGGCGGTCGGTGAAGTAGGGGGGCTCGGGGCGAATCTGGCTGGCGAGGACACTTTCGTAATCGCGAAACAGCGGGAATGTGCGGGTGGCCTTGAGGAGTTCGTAAATCTGTTGCTGGCGCTGGGGGGTATACAGGGGCACGCTGGGGAGGCCGGACATTTCCTGCTCGCGGGCGAGAAGCTGCTGGCGGAGCTGGATGCGTTCGGGGTCGTGCTGGAACATGAGCCACTTGAAGGCGGCGTCACGCTTCTCCTTGTTCAGCTGGGAATTGAGGATATAACAGCGCCCGAAGGTGAGGTGGTTGCGATTATCGGGGCCGCCGGGCAGGGCGGCAATGCCAATATCGTCCATGGGCATGCCGAGGCGCACGAGCTTGTCAATGGTCTCGCCGGTAGCGGGCATCATCATCATGGCGACCTGTCCGTCGGCAAACATTTTGACAAGGTTGTCGTAATAGCAGCGATCGATGGGGGGCGTGACGTCGTAGCGCCAGCGAAGCTCCTTTAGGAAGGTGGCCACCTCGGCGGCGGCGCTGGTGTTGACGTCGAGGTTCACGGTGCCCTTCTCGGAGATCTCGATGCTGAGCCCGGTCTGGATTGCCCACTGGGAGAATTCGCGTCCGCCTTCCTCGGCGAACATGACGGGGGCGTAGCCGTAGCGGCCCTGCGAATGGTCAGTGAGGGCGGTAGCCAGCTTAATGAAGCCGGACCAGTCGGTAGGCATGCCAGGTTGGGTGACCTCGGGTGCGGCTTTTGGTTTCTTTGGGGTTTCGTCTGGGGTGACCTGTGTTTCGCTGGTAAGGATGTCTCCGTCGATGCCCTTGCGGCCTTTCTTGGACTGGAAAGGGGCTGCGGAATCGATGTCCGAGGTGTCGCGGGTGGAACTTCCTTCCATGGCATCACCGGGTTCGCGTTGCGGCGCGGAAAAGCTGTCTGTGTCGTAAAGGCTGCCGGGGCGCTGGGGCTGGCGGCCGGAGGGGAGATTGTAGTAATCCTGCACCTCCTGCTGGCCGCGGCGGCTGACGCCGCGCTGTTCGTCGTCGCTTTGCTGATCGTCATTACTTTGCTGCTGCTGTTGCTGCTGGCGGCGGCGCGACCATGGCCAGAACTGGGCGACGGTCTTCTCGCGCACGGGTGCAAGGGCCGCGAGGTCGGCGGCGGAGGTGTCGAGAAAATCGCGAGGCTCGGAGTCGGCGCCCTGGCCCTTGGGCTTTTCCTTGGGTTTGGGTGTTTCGGCAGGCGGGGTTCCGGGCTTAGCGTCGGCGGGTTTCAGGGCCTCGGCGACGAGGCGGCGGTTGTAGAAAAGGGCCATGGTGTGCAATTCGCCGGGAATGCCATAGTGGCGGCCATTGCGGGTAAGGAAGAGGAGCGTTTCGGGGTTGAGGGCGCGCACTTCGGGGGAGGCGAGAACGTTGTCGGTAATATCGGCGGCGTAGTTCAGGTCGATAATCGGGACGGCCTGGGAGACGCTGATCTCGATGATGTCGGTGAGGGTGCGGGTTTTGGCGCGCTCGAAGAAGCTTTCGGGCGAGAATTTCCACGGACTGTACTCCACACGAATGCCGGGGTTCTTACGGGTGAAGAGCTCGAGTTCGCGGATGGCAATCTCCTGCGCTCCGGTCTGGGCGCCGCTGGGGGCGTTGTTGAGAGTGAGAATCACGACCTTTGAGGCAGTTGCGGTGGGGCCACCAGTGGGCAGCGGGCGACCTTGGGCAATGCCCATGGTACTGGCAACGATGACCTCGGCGTCGGCCTCGGGCAGGACGTGCGGGTTGATCTGGTCTTTGCACGCGCAAATCAGCAATGCGGCGGCGCCAATGACAGCGCAGACGGTGGCAATTCGCTTCATGGAAGGGGAGTACAGGGATGGAGGATGGTTAAGCGAGAAAAAACGCAGCAGGATGGAAATGTGACGACAGAAATGTGTGCAGTCTGCCAGATTGTTGGCGCAGGAGCTCACGGTATTAAGCTGTTGACTTGCTCTTGGCCAAACGTACGGTCAGCGCCGCCAGTAGGGTAGTTCCCCACACCCTTGGCCTTCTTTTGTAAGAATGGAAAATACAATAACCCAACCTGCCCGGACTCGTTGGCTGCGCGCGAAGACTCG
>JAIBAT010000051.1 GCA_019695055.1 Candidatus Sumerlaeaceae bacterium
GGCCTCGAACTCGCGCATTTCGTTTACGATCTTCATGGTGGTTTCGGCGCCCACATCGGCGCGGATCATGATTTCCTCGACGCGCTCGATGAGGTTCTCGTCCACCTTGCCGGCGGCCTTGATGGCCGCGCCGATCTGGCCGACGAATTCATCCTTGGTCTTCTTGATGCGCTGGGACAGGGCTGAGGTGATCTTGCCGAAGAAGCCGGACTTCTTTGCCTCGGCCGGGGCGGGTTCCGGCGTGGTGGCGGTTATGAAGCCTCCGGAAGCCGATGTTACTTCCGGTTTCTCCGCGGCGACGGGTTCCTGAAATTCCTCGTTCGTTTCCTTGCGCTTCCAAAACAGGGCCATGGGCCAGGGCAACTCCGACTTGGTTGGTAAGATTATTCCGACGCGGGGGTGATGGCCCCTTGCCGAGGGTTGTTTAGGGCGTCGCCCCCCAAATATTTCCCCCCTGGCGGGTAATCCTTCCCTAAACAATCCGGCGAAACCCGCCATCAGGAGCCACTTCGAATGTCGAGATTCCTTTCCACCATTGCCATCTGCTGCCTTGCGCTGGCTGCCGTTCCAGCCCATGCGGAAACCACGGCCTCAGAGACGGAGAAGGCACCCGCCGCGACACTTTTCGACCTGCCTGTTGGCACGCAGCTCGAATACACGACATCCGGTTCCCTTCAGGTGGAGGGGCCGCAGTCCATTAACCGCAGTGGCGAGATCAAGTCGGTGTACACCGTCCTGAACGTCGCGGGCGACATCCGCACCATCTTCGCCGATTCGAAGAACCTGACCCCGGACGAGCAGCAGGCCGGAAACCCCGTGGCGGGCCTGGCCAAGTTCAACTTCCAGCTCGATGGTGCGGGCGCCATCCAGTCCCGCGTTGCCGGGTTGGCCCAGGAGGTTTTCCCCGGCTGGGGACCCAAGATCGATTTCTATCAGTTTCCCGAAGCCGGGAAGGGGAAGATTCAGCCCCCCGCCGCGCCGACACCCGAAAGGTTGCCCGTCAACGTCACCGTGACGGAAAAGGACGGCCTGAAGACCTACGACATCCAACCGGGCGAGCCCGAGAAGAAGGATGAATCCATGAAGCCCAATGTGTTCCGCGGGAAGTTCGTCTACTCGACGAAGGACCACGCACTGAAATCGGCCCAATGGACGGCGGAGTATTACGTGCCAACCGAGTCGGGGCTGACGGGAACGGTCCGATTCATGTTCGATACCAAGCTGGATTCACTAAAGGTCCTGGCGGCTGCCGACCTGGAGAAAATCCAGAAGGATGTCGCCGCGGGCGTGGCTGCCACGAGCAAGTTGGAATCCGGCCAGGGCGCCGAGGAGGCCGCCACGGAATACCTGAAGCAGTTCCCGGAGGGCACTTTTGCCGCCATCCTGAAGGAAGTGGTCAAGTCCCTGACGATTGCCCGCAAGATGGGGGAGAACAGCAAGAACGCCCAGGAAGGGAAACCAGCCCCCAGTTTCACGGCCAAGACCATTGATGGGGAGACGGTGTCGCTGGCGGACCTGAAGGGCAAGATCGTCCTGCTGGATTTCTGGGCCACATGGTGCGGGCCGTGCGTCGCCAAGGTGCCGGAGCTGGTTAAGATTTACGAGGAGTTCAAGGACAAGGGTTTCACGATCATCGGAATCAGCGCCGACCGCGACGAAAAGGCCCTGCGGGACTTCATCAAGAAGAAGGAAATGCCCTGGAAGCAGATCTTTGAGCCGAACATGACGGAGGATACGGTCCTGTTCAAATACGGTGTGGGCCAGTTTCCGACGGTGATGCTCATTGACCGCGAAGGCACGATCCGACTGGTGGGCGGCTTTACCACAGACTTGGAATCAGCCATCAGGGACTTGCTCGAAGACAAGAAGTAGGCTGCGGCCTACAGCACTTCAAACTGCTTCATCCGTGAAGCACCACCGCGTTTGAGGACCACCGACGACGGTGGCAGGCCGAGGTGTTTCGCAAGCTGGCGGGCAATGGCGGTGTTTGCCGCTCCTTTGTCCGGCAGGGCGCGGGTCCATACTTCAAATTCGTCGGGCCCGCGGACCTCCACCTTTTCCACGTGCGATCGCGGATGGGCGCGGACAGTCAGGATTCGTGACATCAGCGGCCGGCCGGAGGGAGCGGCGTTTCCCGAAGCAGGTCGCACAGGCCATAGAAGTGGTTGAAGTGATCCTGGTTGCTCATGCCGGAATAGCCCAGGACGTGGAAATTACCTTTGTCGGCACGATAGAGAATCTCTGCCCCGGCTGAGTTGCGGCCGTGGTCGTCGCGGCGTTCCGCGCCGATGGCTTCGATGAGCGTAGCCGCCGCGATCTCCGTGGTATTGGACCTGTGCCGCGGGTCGGGCGGGTGCAGATGGCTGAATATGAAGAAGGTTTCCCCGGATGCGGCACGTCGCGCGAAGGTCAGGAATGGGGCAATGGCCTCCGCGTCGAGGCGGATCGGGTCCGATTTCGATTTGGGGCCGTACAGGGAATCGGCCAGAACCACGCAGGTGATGTTCCTGGCAAACTGAGGCTGGCGCAGAATCTCGCGAACGGCGGAATATCCGCCGCTGAAGGACGCCAGGCAAATCTGGCCGAGGGGCTTCTCCGAGATGCCGAGCCGTTTTAGTGTTCTGGTCGTTTCGTCCAGGATTCCGGCGAACGCCGCCGGGTCGCGAAACGTGTTCTCGTAGTTGCCCCCACTGACAGAAACCAGCACCGCGTTCTTTCGCGCGTCATAGAAGTTCTGGCGCGCGCACCATGCCGCGCCGTGAAAGAAGACCACTATGTCAGTTCCAGTGCTGTTGGCGGCGTCGTAAAAGCCGGGAATGTAAAGTTCACCCATCCCAACAGATGCCGTGGTTCCCGGAACATCCCGTCTTGCAGGGCCCACAATGGTATTTGTGGTCTTGCGCACGGTGGCAGTCGTGGTGGTTGCGAGTGTTGAGGAAGTCTGGTCCGCATTGCATACGCCGATTGGAACCAGTACCAGCAAAGCGGACGCGGCGCAGAAGCGAATCACATATGAAGGGGCAATTGTCATGTTTCACTTTCCAATGCAGAACGTGCTGAAGATGCGGTCAAGGATGTCCTCGCCAATGCCAAGCCCGATGACCTCGCCAACATGCTCGATGGCATCGCGCAGATCCACCATGACGAGTTCGCCGGACAAGCCTGCGGAGAAGGAGGCACTGGCGGCCAACAGGCTGGCCTGTGCGGCCCGCAGGCAGGTGGCCTGGCGCGCGTTGGCCACCAGCATTTCCTCGGGCGCGGCGCTGCCCATTGCCATGTCGCGCAGTGCCGTTTCCAGGGGTTCCAAGCCCTGTCGCGTCAGTGCGGAGCAGGCAATCACGGTCGTGGCCTGCGCGCCGAACCTGGCTTTCAGGAGCTCGGTTTGATCCGTGGGAACCAGATCACACTTGTTGAGCAGGATAATCCTCTGGCAGCTTTGATCATCGGCGAGTGATTTGAGTGTGGAATCGTCAGGTGTTTCGGCATCCATCACCACCAGCACCACGTCGGCATTCTCCACCTCAGCCCAGGTGCGTTCGATGCCGATTTGTTCCACGCTGTCCGCCGATTCCCTAACGCCCGCCGTGTCCACAATGGTTACGGCCACTCCGCCAATTTCGAGGGTGGATTCGATGGTGTCGCGAGTTGTCCCCGGATGGGGTGTGACGATGGCTCGTTCCCGCCCCACGAGCTCGTTAAACAGGCTCGATTTCCCGGCATTTGGCGCACCTGCCAGCACCACGCGGATTCCCTCGCGCGCCATGCGTGTACCCTCAAAAGTCTTTAACATTGATGCAAGTCTGGCGAGGCCGTCAGCCATCGTCTGAGACAGCTCGTTGCTTGCGACCGCGGGAATCTCTTCGTCCGGGAAGTCCAAGTGAGCCTCAATGCGGGCCGCGGCGTCGACCAAGCTGTCGCGAATGGATCGAACCTCGTTTGACAATCCACCCTGCAATTGCCTTAGCGCCAGTTTGCGGCGAACCTCGGAACTTGCCGCAACTAGGTCCGCCACTGCTTCGGCCTGGGCCAGATCGAGGCGGCGGTTCAGGAATGCCCGTCGAGAGAATTCGCCGGGTTCCGCAAGCCGCGCTCCAAGAGCCACGCAAGCATCCAACACGGCCGCGACCACGGCACGGCTTCCGTGCAGATGTAACTCCGCAACGTGTTCCCCGGTGAAGCTGTGAGGAGCGTGCATCGCAACCGCGAGTGCTTCGTCCAGCAACTCGCCGCTCGGTGCCTCGACCCTTCCAAGCGTGATCCGCCGATCCTTCAGCGCCGACGTTT
>JAIBAT010000092.1 GCA_019695055.1 Candidatus Sumerlaeaceae bacterium
GATCTGTCTGGGAATTGTGGCCGAAAAACGCTCACAAATGCCCCCTGCAGTGAGAAACGTTGTTGAGTTTGAGTGCGAACAACTTGTAATGTGGCGCTAAATTATTTTCGGAACACCCTCTCTGAATTGTGGGGCCTTATATCGCACGCCGTTGTGGATTTCTGTTGGGATTGACAGGTTTGTCGAAGGGCGTGAAATGATATTTTGTACGCAGTTACAAAATGCCGACACCTCTCCAAAACCAAGACAGCAGCATGATCGCCAACTTCCTGGCTTCGGCGCGGAATCGGTTCGATTCGCAGTTCCTGAAGGACGTGGAGTCGAATCGGCGTTGGATGCGGGTGAAGCGAATCCTCACGGGACTTGCGCTTTGCCTGCTTGGGGTTATAGTGGCTATTCTTGTCGGGTCTTCGCTGGTGGAGACTTACTGGCACTACCGGCTGGACGGCGGGCCGGCGGCGGATGCGGTGGTGACGGAGAAGTACACGCGCAGCAACGAGCACGGGACCGAGCACTATGTGCGGTACGAACTGAAACTCAACGGGCGGGCCTTCAAGGGGCGGAGTGAAATCAGGAAATTTGACTGGGACGTGCTGGTGGTGGGAGGAAGCATTCCCGTCTATTACTCGCCCGCCAACCCGGCCCACAATCGTCCGGTGAAACAGGTCAACCCGATCGCCAACTTGATTGTGTACCTGGTGTTCGGCGGGATTTACGCGGGTCTGTGGATGTACACCCGGGGGTATCGGCGGGATAAGCGGGCCCAATCGGAGTTTGCCGAAAGGTATATCCTGGCCCAGGGGATTATGGACCCTTTTCCCTCGTCGCGGGCCTTGTTCGAGCAACTCGACGGCGGCAGCACCCCTCGGGATGCAAGAGAAATGGTGGAATTTACGTTTCGCTTGTCGGCCACGCCCGTTGGGTTGGTGGCGGACATGTCCCGGCTGGTTCGAAAGAGCGGCGCGCTGATGCCGCTGACTCGCTGGGGGAACCGGCGTGGAGGGTTTGCGGGAGTGGAGATTGAGACGGTGTTTGCCATGGCGGCCTTTTGCCTGTTGCGGGCGGGCGCCACTCCCCCGCCGTTTCCGGATGCCTCGGCGTTGCGCCGACCGGGCGGTGCGCTGACGCGCGTTCCCGGTTTCGGGGGCATGGTGCTTTCCTGGCTGGCGGTTGTGGCGGACCCGGGGGGGCATCTGCCGCCGGGGGCGAAGTGGCGCATGGGTATCGCGGGAATGGACGCCGAGGCGGCGCAAAAGCGCATCGACGAAGCCACCGCCATCGAGGCGAAGATTCGGGCCAAGATCCATATGACCCGGCGGTCGGAAAACCAGAGGATCCAGGAAGCGCAGGAGAAGGTCGGCCTGGCGGAACACCAGTTGCCAAAGTTTCCCGTGGAGATCTGGCCCCTGCCATCCGGCGTGCAGAACCCCGTGGAGCAGGCGACGGAAGCGTGGGCCATTGGAACGTTGCAGGGGATTCTGTACGAATTCTACGAGCGCCCATGGTCTCAGCGGCGCGTGACGGCTGAGCAGGCCTATGACCTCGAGGTGCCGATGAGGGCGAATGCGGAGGGAAGCGCAGGGCGGCTGGCGTTTCGGTTGCGGTTAACGTATGATCCGGGGCGGGAGGTGGTGTTGGAGGTGGTGTAGTGGGAAAGGTAGCTCTGAAGGCAGATGTTTCACGGCCCTATTTTCCCGTTTATCCCACTCTATGGACACGGCTTGTTGGCGTTTGGGAAACGATACCGACCGCATTCCCCTCCAATTGGCACAACAGGGAATCGATCATCTGCATCACAGTGGCCGCCGGTATTGCATGTACATTTTCGCTTGTAAAGAACAGGACACGAGACCAACTCCAGTTCGAAGCCAGTCGAAGCATTAAAAATTTGGCGATCCTTTTTCTCCGAGCATTTCACTTGGTACATTGGTTTCCCAGTGGGAACTTGACCTGATAAGCATTGCCAGGAATCATTGCAATGTTCATGGCTACACCTTCCAGCGCCAATTCGCACCTCTATCTCCTCACACTTGCGCTCCAAAATTGAAGACGCGGAGGCCTTCCAACAAGGGCAGGTTTCTTCAGCAAATATCCATTGAATGCCATTCGACATGATAACCACAATCAATGTTGCAGTCGTAATAATATTAATTCTCATTTTGACTTACCTCAATAGCACCATTTGGAATAATCAATCTCTTCCGACCGTCGGGCACGTCATTATTAAACAAAATCTCCTCCAATGACAATTGCCTAATCTGTATCGGCTGGTGCCCTTCGATTACCTCCATTCTTGTAATCACCTCGACTCTTGTTGGCATACGGACTTCGGAACCCGGAACTTTAAGAAAGTCGCCAAAAAAGACGGACTGAGTTACGTCTCCGGCCGCGTTATACCATTCCGCTTTCAGGGGAGTCAACGTATCCTTCTCCAATATGACTTTTCTCTCTTTTCCATCCCACACCACAAGAGACTTTTGTCCATTAATGTATTGTTCTTCAACACGATTACTTCGTGATTTCCACCTAATGGGGATTACGGCGTACCTCTCTTTCCGATCTTCCGAGAGTTGCATTGCTTTAGGAAACGCCCCAATCAGTGAAAAATACACGGTTAACGCCGTCAAATCACCATCCTCTACTTTCCCACTCGAAACTTCGTAAAGGATGGGGGTGATGTCTCTCCGAATATTGGTGACCCTGCCACCAACAAACTGCTTGGCGTTTTGGATTCTGGTTTGCCCGCGCCGCTTCCAATCCATTTCAATAATTGTTACGTCCGAAGAGATCGTAAAACTTGTCATTTCGTCAGATACGTCTCCGTTCACAATCTCCAATGGAACAGACGACACCTCATCATCAAATACCGGCCAATCTTGAAAAGAAGCCTTAGTTCTCAAAATCCCTGACATTGTCGTAACCTGGTTCCAACAGTTCGACAGGCCCTGCGATATGGATACCGTGGTGACTTCTTCGGCCCGACATAGACCGCCCGAAGCGAGACACATTAACATGAGCACTCTCTTTATCATTTGTGATCCTTTTTCTTAATGGCCGTTAGTGCTGGGGTTGGTAATGGCTTTATCACCACTGGCTTCGGCCGCGAAATTCCGGTCAGACCGTCAATCCGATATACAAGATCGTATCTTTGTGCCCTTAATAATGATTGTCGTAATTTAGCCGCGGAACTACGTACCCTTAGAGAGTTGGTCGTCATAGATTCACGAGCATCTATCCGTTTCCATAATTGTTCCGTCTCCTCCACCGCTCCGGTCAAATCACCAGTCACCACCTTTCTGCGGGAAATAGGGACGTGTAACATTTCCATTTGCATCCGTTGCAATTCTTGTCATTCAGTTGCATTGTAATGCCACGATTTGCAAGAGTCTTTGTCGTCTGAGAGTCCTACTCCCGCCCCCGTTTCCCCAGAAGTCGTTTGTGACAGGATTCGCGCATGTACTGTATTTTGCCGTATTTAGTTGGCGAGGAAAGAGCGCATGTGCCGAAACATCAAACCATTGTTTAACTTTGAACCGCCCGTGACAGAGAGCGAAGTTCGCGATGCGGGGTTACAGTTTGTGCGCAAGATCTCCGGGTTTCGCGCACCGTCCAGGGCGAATGCCGCGGCTTTTGAGCGTGCGGTGGATGAGATCAGTGCGGCCTCGATGAGGCTCCTTGAATCGCTGAAACCGGCCGGCGAGCCGCGTAACCGCGCGGAGGAGGAAGCAAAGCTGCGGGCGCGGTCAATCCAGCGGTTTGGCGGGAAGTAGCGGCCGCGCCATGGAAAGGCATGGCGTGTAACCCGATGCGAGCATGCCGGTGAGGCGTTGGCTCCCGATGAGATTGGCGGTGGGCGATGGGTCGGGGTTTCTGGCACCCCTTCAGGGTGCGGATGGGAGGGGCATTGGGTCCGGAGGTCTACGACCTCCGGCTACTATCTGGCAACCCTCCGGGTTGCGGTGGGGCGGTGGGATATTCTGTTTTCCTGAGATGGTTTCCACCCGGTGGGTGCGCTCCGCGCACGGACAAAGCGGCGGCATGGCCGCCGCACTCCGAAGGTTGTCCCGCTGCAACTTCGGGTGGGCCTGCCGAAAAGTCGGGGGCGAAAAGGCTTGGGGTCCGGAGGTCTTCGACCCCCGGCTACTATCTGGCAACCCTCCGGGTTGCGGTGGGCCGTGGGATTTTCTGTTTTCCTGAGACAGTTTCCTCCCGGTGGGTGCGCTCCGCGCACGGACAAAGCGGCGGCATGGCCGCCGCACTCCGAAGGTTGTCCCGCTGCAACTTCGGGTGGGCCTTGTGAACAGTCGGGGGCGAAAAGGCCTGGGGTCCGGAGGTCTTCGACCTCCGGCTACTATCTGGCAGCCCTCCGGGTTGCGGTGGGCCGTGGGATTTCAAGTATCCATGTGGCAATCCCACGAGGACAGCTGCGATTTTTGACAGAACGGGGTTCGCAGCCCACAATTCTCATTGAGTCTGTGAAACGAAGAGGGCAGCCCAATTGCCAAGCCGTAACGGGTAATCACTTTCCGGGGTCGGGGGATCAAAGCATGGAAGAGCCTAAAAGAAGCATCGAAGACTACGAAAAGCTGATTGAGCGCGATGAAGCGGAGCGCCGAAAGCAGGAGGAAGAGAAGCGCAAGGAAATGGAGCGCTTGCGACTGGAGTACGAGAAACGCACCCAAACGCGGGCCACACACTTTGCGTTGGTCGTGGAACCCCCTCGGCAAAACGAAATGTTTGAGAAACTGGGTTTTGTCGCTCGCAATCACCTCGGAGGCCTTCGAGACCCTGACAACTTTCCCAAAATCCTGAAATTCCTTTATTGGATTGGCGTGGTTGTGATCAACGTGTTACTTTGCGTTCGCACGCTTCCCATAGTTCTCCTGTTTTGGAATTTGGGGCAGGAGGTTTCGTTTAGGGCCTCCCAGACTCTCATGGCCCACGGGACCCTCCTGGTCATTGCGTTGATCTGGATCGCAGTAAATGGAGCATGGTGGGCAATGTGCAAGGGATGGGAATTCCTGGCGAAGATCGCGAAAAACTCGGACCAAATTGTGGCCACAAATGGAGAAATCATCAAGCTCTTGCACGAGCAAAAAAGTGCCCATCCAGGTTTACAATCGGAGAAGGAGCCCGAATGATCAGGAAACTGTTTCTCGTCGTAACCGCCGTTATCATTGCCGCTACAAATGGCCGTTCTTTTGCGGCCGGGACGGCCGACGCCGTCACCTCGCGCACAAACGTGGTTTACGGCACAGCGGACGGGCAGGATTTGCTCATGGACGTCCTGTTCCCGCCGACGGACATGTCCACGAGCACCCCGGCGCCGCGGGCGGCGATCATCTTTGTCCATGGCGGCGGCTGGGCGGGCGGCGACAAGAAGGATTTCAACCGCATCGCCACGGAGTTGGTGGGCCGTGGGTTCGTGGGGTTCAATGTGAACTACCGCCTGGTGAAGCCAAACGCGAACAAGTGGCCGGCACAGATCGACGACTGCCAGCTGGCGGTGCGCTGGATCCGGGCCCATGCGGTGCAGTATAACATTGATCCCGACTCCCTCGGCGCGATGGGCGGATCGGCGGGCGGGCATCTGGTGTCGCTGCTGGGCACGACCGACACCCGCACCACGGAATCCGTGGAATTCCCGGACTGGTCGAGCCGCGTGAACTGTGTGGTGGATTTGTTCGGGCCGTCGGACCTGACGGAGGATTTCCCGACGACGGGGATCATCGGGAACGTGCAACAGATCGTGGAGAATCTGTTCGGCAAACCCATGGCCGAGGTGAAGGAGATCGCGCGGGAGGCGTCGCCCATCACACACGTGGCGAACGCGGTGCCGTTCCTGATCTTCCAGGGCGACAAGGACACCATCGTGCTGCCGCCGCAATCCACCCGGTTCCACGCGGCGCTGCAAAAGGCGGGGAAGGACTCAAAGCTCGTGATGATGAAGGACGTGGGGCACAATATCAACACGATGAAAATGGACGAGTTTTACGCGGAATGTGTGGCGTTTTACCGGAAGAACCTGAAAGCCGCGGGGGGCGGCAGGTAAAAGCTTATCCACAGATTACACGGATTTACACAGAACCAAGACTAGTACGCCGCGTTCACCTGATTGACGCGGGAGGTGTCCAGCACCCCGGCCCGCAGGTGGCGCAGGGTGTGGTAAATGCCGACGTCGAGGGTGTGGGCCGCTTCCAGTCCCGGGTTGGGGCTCACGTTGCGCGGGACATGGGTCGCCGGGTCGAAGAACGCGGTGACGCTGCCATCGCTGAGGACTTCGGTTTCGGTGGCGGCGTCGTGGCGCAGTTCGTAGACGCAGCCCTTGATGCGCCCCCGGATCCAGGCACCGTCGGCTTCGCGGCCCACCACGAAGCCGTCGCGGGGCGCGGCCTCTTCCCAGGATTCGAGGTTGCCATAGAAGCTGGGCTTCTCGATGTAGGGGCCGCCGTACTCGGGGCAGAAGGTGTCGCAGTTTCCGCACTCGTTGCAGAAGTCGGCGTAGTTGGCGATCTGGTGCTTTTTCGTGATGGCGAATTTGCGGGTCTCACCGGGGCGGGTGGCGCCAGAGGGCTCGACGACGATGTCGGCGTAGTCGAACTCCACGATGGGAGCCGGGTAGGTGAAGTTGGCGTCGTTGGGGCAGACGGGGACGCACTTGTCGCAGGTGAGGCAGTCGAACACGACGAGTTTTGAGTCCACGCGCTTGGGCACGGTGCGGTTCTTGTCGGCGCGGTAGCGCGGGTTGGCCTGGGCGGCCTCGGCGGCGGTGGCGTTGTTCATCAGGCTGGCCCAGCGCACAGCGAGGGCCTCATTGCCGGCGGCCTTTTCGCGGGCCGCGGCCTCGTGGCCGAAGCGTCGCAGGATGAACTGGTCCACGGTATCGGCGCCGCAGGATTTCATGGCTTCGGCGAGATTTTTCATGTAGACGGGCAGCCTGCTGTAGCCGCCCATCTTGAGCAGGTCGGTGCAGGTGGTGACGGGCACAAATCCGCTGGCCACGGTGTCGGCGAAGTTATGCTGGTCGATGCCCGCGCTGAAGGAAACCGGCAACTCGGCGCCGAGAGCCTCGCGGAAGACGCCGGCCAGTGTGAGCGTGATGACGTGGAGCGGCAGACCCGACAGATACATGACTTCGTTGCCCGGCGGGAAGAAATCCTTATGGTTCACAACCTCGAGGGTGTTGCTGAACTTGCAGCCAAATTTCTTTCCGCGCGCGGCGGCAAAGCTGGTGAGGCGGCGGCACATGGCGGCAGCTTCGTCGAACTGGATGCCCGATTCGTAGGCGTGGTCGTGGACGCGGATCTCGGTGTAGCCCATGACGTCGTGGAGCAGGTTTTCGAGGCGCTCCTTGCCGAGCATGGGCGGGTTCATCTTCACGATGACGTTCAGGTCGCGGTCGCCGAGGAGGAATTCGCAGATGCGTTCGATTTCGTCCGCCGGGCAGCCGTGGAATGTGGAAAGCGTCAGGGTGTTGGAGATGCACTTCGGGTAATCAATGGCGCGGGCGGCGGCGTATTCCGCCGGGATCTCAGCGCGCAAGCCCTCGATGACCTCGCTGGCGTCGCGGATGCCGTCGAGGTAGGCCTGAATCGGCGCCGACTGGATGCCCTTCAGGTCGTAGCCAAGGCTGATGTCGTAAATGACCTCGCCAGCGGGACCGGCCAGCGAAGCCGGCATCTGCGGATGGGCGCCGCGGCGCAGCATCTCGACGAGCATCATGCCGGCGACGTATTCGCGCAGCGATTCCTGGATGCGAAGTTCCTGGGACCATTCGACGTTGTAGCCGACGTTGGCCATGTCGATGCAGGGGCGCGGGATTTCGAGCCGGTCATTGATCTGGACCGTCTTGAGCTCCATAATGCGGCTTCCGGCCACATAGGAGAGGACGAGATTCTGGGCCATTTGGGTGTGGGGTCCCGAGGCTGGGCCCGAGGGATTCCCGGCGCGCTTGCCGTGGAACGCCACGGAGAGGTCCGGCCCGCCGTCGGCGGGAAGGAACCAACCGCGTTTGTGGAGGTCAAACAAGGAGTCCTGGGTCGCAGGCTCGCGGTAAAGGCGCCGCACGAGGTCGGCAAAAGGCGCGGAATGCAATTCGGCCATGGTTTTAGGTCTAAACTCCTGATTCCATCATCATTGGAGAATCGTTGACATAGCCTGTGGTTCTGGCACATTTACAAGTTTTTTAAGCAGAGACAGGGAACCCCCAAAAGAGGTCATTTGAGATGAGTACGACACTTGAACGGCCGGTGGCCGGAGCTGCGCCCACCGACGTTTCTTTTAACCTGAACGGCCAGGCCGTCACGGCCAGCGTGGATTCCGAGAAGACGCTTCTCGAAATGCTGCGGGATGATTTCAACCTGACGTCGCCCAAGAACGGCTGCGCGCCCCAGGCCAATTGTGGCTGCTGCGCCGTGATGGTGGATGGCAAGGCGATGCTGTCGTGCGCGCTGAAGGCCGGCAAGGTTGCCGGGCGAAGTGTTGTGACCCTTGAGGGCGTTCCCGAGGAAGACCGCCAGCTCGTGGCGGAGGCATTCACGCGCAGTGGCGGCCTGCAGTGTGGCTTCTGCATCCCGGGCATGGCGGTGCGGGGACTTTCCCTGATTCAGCAGAATCCCAACCCGTCGCGGGAGGAAATTGCCGACAGCCTGAAGCAGCACCTTTGCCGCTGCACGGGCTACGTGAAGATTATTGATTCCATCGACATGATGGCCCGCGCGAAGCGCGGCGAAGCCCTGCCGGAGGCTGATGAATCGGGCAAGGTGGGTTCGCGTCTTGATCGGTACCGCGGGCAGGAGTTTGTGCTGGGCGACTGGAAGTACGTGGACGATATCAAGGTGGACGGCATGGTTTACGCCGCCATGCGCTTCAGCGATCATCCGCGGGCGAAGCTGAAGGGCATCGACGCCGCACCGGCACTGGCAGTGCCCGGCGTGCATCGCGTGGTTACCGCCGCGGACATCCCCGGCGAGCGTTACGTGGGCCTTATCAAGAAGGATTGGCCCATCATGGTCGCCATCGGCGAGGAAACCCGCTACGTTGGCGACGTGATTGCCATGGTGGTTGCCGACGATCAGCGCACGGCCCGCAAAGCCGCGGCGCTCATCAATGTGGATTACGAAGTGCTGAAACCCATCACCTCACCGGAGGAGGGCCTGGCGCCGTATGCGCCGCAGATTCATCCGACGGGGAACCTGTTGTCCAAATCCAGCGTGAAGCGCGGTGATGTGGAGGCGGAATTGAAGAAGTCCGCCCATGTGGTCGAGGGGACCTACCAGACCCAATTCATCGAGCATATGTTCCTGGAACCCGAGGCGTGCGTGGCCGTTCCCGAGCAGGACAACGGCGCGCCGATGAAGCTGCGGGTCTTCAGCCAGGGGCAGGGAGTTTACGACGACCGTCGGCAGATTTCCTCCATCCTGAACTGGGACAAGGATCGCGTTTATGTGCAGCTTGTGTCCAACGGCGGCGCGTTTGGCGGCAAGGAGGACATGAGCATCCAAGGACAGACGGCGCTGGCGGCTGCATTGCTCGGCCAGCCGGTGAAATGCACCCTCACGCGCGAGGAATCCATGCGCGTTCACCCGAAGCGCCATCCCATCAAAATGCACGTCAAGATTGGCGCGGATGCCGAGGGAAAACTGACCGGCATCTGGGCGCGCATGATTGGCGACAAGGGAGCCTATGCGTCCGTGGGGGCCAAGGTGCTGGAGCGCGCCGCGGGTCACGCCACGGGACCGTATCGGTTCACCTCGGTGGACGTGGAATCGCTGGCGGTGTATACGAATAATACGCCTTGTGGGGCCATGCGCGGCTTCGGGGCGAATCAGGCTGCGTTCGCCATTGAGGCGCTGCTCAACAAGATCGCGAAATTGGTGGGCGTGGATGGCTGGGAGATCCGCTGGCGCAATGCCCTGCGCCAAGGCGACACGTTCTGTACGGGGCAGGTGCTCGACAAGCCCATCGGCCTGGAGAAGACGCTGCTGGCCGTGAAAGACAAGTTCCGCGCCGCGAAATACGCGGGTATCGCCTGCGGCATCAAGAACACCGGCATCGGCAACGGCATGCCCGACGAGGGCAAGGCCAGCATCACCGTGGAGGCGCCGGATCGCCTTATGATCCGCACGGGCTTCACGGAAATGGGCCAGGGGCTTTTCACGATTTGCATCCAGACAGCCTGCGAGGAAACCGGGCTGCCGCCGGGCATTTTCCGCGCTGGAACCGATACCTCCATGGAGCACGACTGCGGGCAGACCACGGCAAGTCGGGCCACTGTGCTTGGCGCAGAGGCCGTGATGAACGCGGCGCGCCGACTTAAGGCGGATCTTGAAGCCGGCCTCATGCTCAGCGAGCTCGTCGGCAAGGTTTATCCTGGCGAAGTCCGCTTCGCCTACACGAACAAACCCGAGGCGAAGGTTGAGAATCCGAAGACACACATTACTTACGGTTACGCGACACAGGTTGTCATTCTGGACGACGACGGACGCGTGGCAAAGGTTATCGCGGCCCATGATGTGGGGCGGGTCATGAATCCCACGCTTCTGGAAGGCCAGATGGATGGCTCCATCCACATGGGGCTGGGGTATGCCCTCAGCGAGGAATTTGTGATGAAGGATGGCCACATCGTCACCGGCAAGATCAAGGATCTCGGCGTGCTGCGGGCTCACCACATGCCCGAAGTCGAAACCATTTTCATCGAGGAGCCGGATCCTGAAACCGCCTACGGCACACGTGGCGTTGGGGAAATCGGTTTGGTCCCGACCGCACCAGCCGTGGCGGCGGCCCTAGAGGCCTACGACGGCATCCACCGCACCACATTGCCCATGAAGGACAGCGAGGCCGCGCGGGCAATTATTGATCCGAGATGGAAACCGGGGAAGGGCAAGGCGTAGCAAGCTGCTCCGAGACAATTGACAGGACAGATTACCAACTGAACCGTCAGGCAAGATGAGCCATGATTGATCTATACGAGGAGCTTGCCAACGTCGCGGCCCAACTTGATGCGGCGGGAATTCCCTATGCGCTGGTTGGCGGATTGGCCTACTCAATGTGGGTTGAAGCCCGTGCCACTGAGGATATTGATTTGCTGATTTTGCCAGACAGTTGGCCCGGAATCCCGGCTCTCCTTGCTCCTCTTGGCTTTCAGGAACTTACCAGTCCCTTGGAATTTAAAGCATTGCGGATTAACCGCCTGACTAAAATCCAGGATGGCGACGCCCTTGTGCTGGATTTCCTGCTGGCCGAGGAAGAATTCGCGGATGCCGTGCACCAAAGCATTCCGCTCCCTTATAAGGATCGGGTTTTTAGAGTCGCGCCGGTCGACACAATTATCGAACTTAAGAAACGCCGAATGTCCGCAAAGGACGAAAATGATATAGCTGGCCTGCGCAAAGCGAAGGAAGGCGGTAATCCATCATGATTTCCGGTGAAGAGGCGGTTCGGCGCCTAAAGCGGGTTTCGCAAATGAGAAATCTCATCATTGGACTTCGACGCGCAGCGTTGCAGGCTTACCGTGAGGGGAAGATCCCCTATCCGCCACAGATCGATATTCGCAGCGACGTGGAGTACTGGGAAAAACTGGCGGCGGAAAAGGCAGCTGGAAACAAGAATCCGGATTCCTGACCAACGGTTTTGTTGCCCGGACAAGAGTGTCCGGGTCACGGCTAGCGCCGTCCGTAAGCGCGGCGAAGTTTCTCGGCAGCTTTGAGGAATTTGCTGATGCGCTGGGAGTCGAGGGGGGCATCCCAACGACCATTCTTTTTCAGGGATGAGCCCACGATAAATCCGTCGGCGAGGGGCCAATACTCGGCAAGGTTTGCTCCGCTGATCCCGGAGCCGACGAGAACTGGCAGACGGGTGGCATTTGAGGTTTCGCGCAGATCTTCCGGTCGCGCGGCCTTGCCCGTGGCGCTGCCAGTGACAATCAGGGCGTCGGCGCCAAAGAACTCCGCGGCATGGGCCGTTTCGGAAAGGTTCACGTCCGCCGTGATGGAATGGCTGGAATGCTTTTTCTTGATGTCGGCCCAGACTCCAATGCTGTCGGCGCCGATGGCGCGGCGGTAGCGGAGCAAACCGCCGGCGTCGCTTTCCATGAGGCCTTCGTCGGCAACATGGGCAAAGACAAATCCTTCGGCGCGTATGAACCCGGCGCCTGTGGCTTTGGCCACGGCAAGAGCGGCCTTATTTGCCCCCGCCAGGATTTGGACGCCGACAGGTATCTTGACCCGGCTCACAATTTCACCTGTCACGGCGGTCATGGCCGCGGTAATCTCCGGGCCGACTTCGCGCTTCAAGTAGGGCAGATCGTGCATATTCTCGACAATGAGTGCATCAAAACCGGACGCCGCGAGCACGCGGGCTTCCTCGGCGGCGAGGCGAACTATCTCCGCCACACCAAGTTTGCTTTTTGGGGTGCCGGGCAAAGCGCGGACGTGGATCATCCCCACGAGCATCTTTTTCGTCCAATTCATGTTGGATCCACCGGAGGCGGATAGGGGTGGGCAATATAATCCCAAGGGCACTTGATTTCATCAATGGATTTCACGATCCGCGCCGGATTCCCTACGACGACCATGCGCGGTGGAACGTTTTCCGTCACGACGGCGCCTGCGCCAATCATGGCCATTTCCCCGATTACGACTGTGGGCAGCACTGTGGCTCCCGCGCCGATCTTTGCACCCCGACAGATATGGGGGCCCTTGATACATTTTGAAACCTCGGGGCAAAGGGGATGGAGGACATTTGTGAAGGTGACGTTGGGGCCAATCCACGCGTCGTCCTCGAGGATGGAGAATTCCGGGATGAACGTCGCCGAATGCACCCGAACGCGGTTGCCCATTTTGACATGATGCTCGATGACGGAGTGGGAGCCGATGCTCACGCGGTCGCCAATTTCGTTTTCCTCGCGAAGGAGCACTCCGTGGCCGGTGGCAAAATGAGCGCCAATAACATTTCCGGCGTAGATCACAGTATGGGACCGGATAAGGCCATTGGCTCCGATGCGCGTTGTGAGTTCACCATCTGTCTTGCCAGAGGGCGGCAGACCGACAATCGCGTAATCCCCGACGACACAGCCTTCTCCCAGGATGACGTTCCTGTGGAGTTTGAAGTTGGGAGGCTGGTCTGAGGATGGCATGGGAGGGTTGGGGTTTTCCGGACGGACGGGGAAAAGAATTGACCTCAGTGATACGGAAATGGTCGCAAGGGGGGCAAAGACCAGTAAAATTATATATCAAGGGCAGTCATGACAACCGGCCTTCGCCACCCTTGCGACCATTCTCGTTTAAGTATGCAACTCTTCAAACGAAGTGTCACCATCAGCCACCCATGATTCAGGCATTTCAAGGCAAAATAGGTATCATCGGCGCTGGGGCGCTGGGGGCCTTTTACGGGGCCCGGCTGTTCCGCGCAGGGCATGACGTCTATTTCCTGATGCGCCGGGACTACGAAGCGGTTAGGGAACGCGGGCTGGTGGTTCGATCTGTGGATGGGGATTTTGAGATCAAGCCCCCGGTTTACCCATCCGTTGAAGCCCTCGGGGTATGCGACCTTGTCATCATTGGACTTAAATCAACGGATAACGGCGCGTTGCCATCACTGCTGGGTCCTACCATGGGGCCCGGCACACTGGTACTGACCATGCAAAACGGCCTGGGAAATGAGGAGGCAGTGGTCCAAGCTTTGGGGTGCGCGGAGGGCGCCAGCCAGAGGGTGCTGGGCGGCATCGCCTTCCTTTGTAGTAACCGCATTTCGCCCGGTGTCATTGACCACACGGCCCATGGCTGGGTCCATTTGGCAGAGTTAGTTGGCCCTGCCCAAAGTCGCACCCACTCGATAGCCCAGCTATTCAAGGATGCGGGTATCGAGTGCCAGGTTTTTGACTCGCTGAAGGAAATTCGCTGGGGAAAACTGGTCTGGAACATCCCATTCAATGGCCTTGGTGTGGCTGGCGGAGCGGCCCATACCGCCGCGATTCTGGCAGATGAAACACTGGATAGAACAGCTCGCGGGCTAATGGAAGAAGTTCTGGCCGCGGCACGGGCCGATGGGGTCTCATTGCCGACGGATTTAATTGATCGAATGATGGAATCCACCCGGAGCATGGGCAACTATCGGACGTCCATGCAGGTGGATTACGAAGAAGGGCGGCGGCTCGAGGTGGAGGCGATTCTCGGGGAACCCTACCGCCGGGCAAAGGCGGCGGGCATTGCCGTGCCCCGGTTGGAGATGCTATACGGAATCGTACGGCGGCTGGACACCTTGACTGGGGCGAAATTGCCGCCAAAGTAAGCGTTTAAGAATTAGCCTGCGGCGGTGATATACTATCACCGTGGTAATGAGGTAAGAGGTACGCATTTGACACAGGCCGTTGAAACAACCGACCAGGCGAAAGCATACTACTGGTTTATAGAGGGTGCCCTCGATGAAATGGGGGAGATCCAGCGCGTGCCTGTATTGCAGGTCCCCTTTCAAATCGGCCGCAGCGATGACCTTTCGCTCCGCGTGGATTTTCATGATGTGTCAAAAGTTCATGCGCAGATCGAGTTTCAGGATGGCGGCGTTTTTGTCCGGGATCTTGCGAGCAAGAACGGGACTTACGTAAATGGAAACCGAGTGACCGGTACGGCCCCGCTTGTCGAGGGAGCGCTTTTGCGTCTCGGCAAGCGCGAATTTCGGATCGGCCTGCAGCGCAGCCACGGTGTTGCACCGCTGGTGGAGCAGGCTACTCCAGCCAAGCGCACACCGACTTTTCTCTATCTCGGTTCCCGGGAATTGGGCGAACTGATCTCCACGCGCGCCGTGAGGCCCATTTTTCAACCCATCGTGGAGTTGGAGGGCGGGTCCATCTTCGCCTACGATGTGTTCGGGCGCGGCACACTGCCGGGATTTGTTTCGTCCCCGAGTGATCTATTCTTTGTTGCAGCCTACCTTGGCCGGGAGGAGCAACTCAGCCAGCTGATGCGCGACAAGGGCGCCGAGCACGCCGAGCGTATGCCGTTACGCGCACCATTGTTTTTCAGGGCGCACCCGACTGAAATCCAGCAGCCGCGCCGCCTGCTGCAATCCCTCGCCGAATTGCGGGGTCGTCATCCCGGGCTGCCGTTTGCCCTCGTCATCAACCAGTCCCTGATTGTCCACACCGAGAAAATCGAGGAGATTGCCGTCTGCCTTGACCAGTTGTCTGTCCGTCTGGTCTACGATGGCTTCCGCGGGCCGCGGATTCGCCTGGAGGAGCTTCTCGCGATTCCGCCCGACTTCCTAAAGTTTGACGAGAACCTTCTCCAGGGCATTCATACCAAGCCTCGTGACCATCGCGATATGGTGGGGCGGCTGGTAGCTTATGCCCGCGAAAGCAACGTCCACTGTATCGCCGACCGCATATCCCGGGGAGATGAAGCCGAAATCTGCCGCCAGATTGGCTTCCATGCAGCTCAGGGACCTTACTTCGGCACACCGACGACTTTCTTTTAAGCATAACATAATCAATCATCTACAATTCCATCCCTCCAAGTCCAAGTTGTTTCTGGAACAGTTTATTTAGGCATCAGAATAATTGGTGTTCCGCAATGTTACGTTCCCAATATGAAAAGCGAATCCAGTCAGGTCAAAGTCCTCAACTATCTTTTCCTCCGCGTAATCAGCCAGATCATCCTTCGAAGCGGTGACTGCTCCGAAGAATTTGACGACCTTACGGGTGCCCAGAAAAAGATACTTCTCCTGCTAAGCCTTGAGGGGCCCCAGAAGATGAGCGAGGTAGCCAAACAAGTTGCCGTTACGATGCCTGCGGCCACAGGGGTGGTCGAAAACATGGTTAAGGCGGGACTCGTGGCCCGCGAGACAGATTCGTCTGATCGCCGGATCATTCGCATCGACCTGACCCCAAAAGGCAGGGAAGTTGTAAACAAGTTGAATGAAATCCATGAACAGCGACTCGCGGAGGTACTGGACCGTCTTCCCGACGACAAGCGCGCCGAGTTGGTCACTGCCTTTAATCGCGTCCATGAGTTGCTGCTGGAAGCTGGCGATATGGATGCTGGTCCAAAGCCAGCGGGAATCCTCTCCCGTGGGGCCGAATCGTTGATTCGGGATGCGGGGCCGAAGTGCATAGCATTTTTCGCGGCGCTCTTGATTTCCATCACGTCCTTCACGGCCTGCAATCGCGACAATCACCAGGCAACACTTGGCCCCAAGGCAGCCGCGGAAACTCCACGGGTGAAATTAGCCGTTGTGCCGGTAGAGCAAACGACCCACTCCGAGGTCATCCGGCTAACGGGTAGCCTTGCCGCCGATGAGGACTCCGAGGTGGCCAGCAAGGGAAAGGGAGTCGTTCTCTCCGCACCTGTGGAGCGTGGTGACATTGTCCGCAAGGGCGACATCCTGGTGAAAATTGACCCTACGGATGCCGAAAATAATTTGCACGAGGGAAAGGCCGTTGTGGAAGAATTGGCGGCTCGCCTGGCGTTGGACCCCAAATCCGGCAGCTACAACGTGGAGGAGCAACCGGAGGTAAAATCCGCCAAATCCATCCTCGACTGGTCAAAAACGAACTACGACCGCGACCAGGCGCTGGTTTCAAAAGGGACCATTTCAACATCCGAAATCGACACTTCGCGAAAGACCTACGAAGAATCCCTCCAAAAATATAACCTGACCAGGCATCTCGCGGCCCAGCTTTACCGCCAGCATCAGACGGCCCTCGCCAAAGTTGCCACCCTGCAACAAGCGGTGGCGGATACCACCATAACGGCGCCCTTTGACGGCCGCGTGTCGTCGCGTATGGTCTCGCCGGGCGAACATGTGAATCCCGGCGAGAAAGTCGCTGTGCTGGTCAAGACGGATCCCCTGCGGTTGGTACTGACCATACCCGAGCACCAGGTGGGGCTCATCAAGGAAGGCCAACGTGTCGAATTCACAGTTCGGGCCTTTCCCAACCAGGAATTTTCCGGAGTCGTGAATCATGTGGGCCCGTCGCTTGACCGCGACTCCCGGGCCCTGACCATTGAAGCGAAGGTTGGAAATGCCGACGGGCGTCTTCATCCGGGTTTTTTCGCCACTGTGAAGCTGGTCGTCAATGACACCATGCCCGCGCTCACTGTCCCAGTCTCGGCCGTGCGCCGTGAAGGCGAGGTGGCCAAAGTTTTTGTGGTTCACGACGGCGCCGCATGGGAATCCATCGTCTCCCTCGGCGAGGAGTCCGGAGGCAGGATCGAGATACTCAAAGGGCTCAAGCCCACCGACAAAGTGGTTGCGGACGCCGCAACGGCGGCCGACGGCATGAAGGTCGAATAGCCATGCAGAAACTTGCCGAGATCTGCATACGCCGTCCCGTGCTGGCGTCGGTGCTGGTGCTGATCCTCATGGTCGTGGGAGTATTTGGCTATGCCAAGCTCGGTGTGGATCGCTTTCCCCAGGTCGAGTTTCCCATGGTCACAGTGCGCACCACCCTCCCGGGTGCGGCGCCTGAGGAGGTCGAATCGGAAATAACTGACAAACTGGAGGAATCCATCAACACCGTCAGTGGGATCGACGAGTTGCGCTCCACTTCCTCAGAGGGCGTATCGCTGATCTTCATCCAGTTCGTCCTCGAAAAGAGCGCCGACATCGCCGCCCAGGAAGTACGCGACCGTGTGAATCGCGTCCTAAGCGAACTTCCCAAGGGCATCGATCCTCCAGTGGTCGAGAAACTGAATCCCAATTCCATTCCTGTCGTTTCGTTGAGTATTTCCTCGAACCGTCCCATCCGTGACGTGACAGAGTACGCCGACAAAACACTTCGCCGACGCCTTGAGTCGGTCAGCGGCGTTGGACAGATCAACATCATCGGCGGGCAAAAGCGCCAGATTAATGTCTTTGTCGACCCAATGAAACTTCGGGGTCAGGGCCTCACCGTTGCCGCCGTGGAGCGCGCCCTAAGTTCCGAGAACACACAGATTCCCGGAGGCACCGTCAAACGCGGCTCCGAGGAATTCACCGTGCGCACACTTGGCCGCGTGAACAATGTTGCGGAGATTAGCAACATACCGGTGGCACGACGCTCAGACCACACCGTAACCATCGGGGATGTGGCCCGGGTGGAGGACGGTACCGAGGAGGTCAAGTCCATCGCCGAGCTCGACGGCAAGCCGGCCGTGGTCCTCGAGGTCCTCAAGCAAACGGGCAGCAACACGGTGGAGGTTGTCCGCAACGTAAAGGAGCGACTCGAGGACATCGAGAAAACCCTCCCGCAAGGTGATCGAATTCAGCTTGTTCGGGACGAATCCGTCTACATCCTCGCAGCAACCCATTCCGTGCAGGAGCACCTTGTGGTGGGCAGCATTCTCGCCGCGCTGGTGGTCTTCTTCTTTCTCGCAAATTTCCGCTCGACGGTCATCGCCGCCATCGCCATCCCGACATCCATCATCAGCACCTTTGGCCTCATGTGGGCCCTGGGCCTCACGCTGAACGTGCTTACCCTGCTGGCCCTGACACTCTCCGTCGGCATTGTGGTGGACGACGCCATCGTGGTGCTGGAGAACATCTACCGCTACATTGAGGAGTATGGCTACAAACCGTTTGACGCCGCGGTTGCCGCCACCCGCGAGATTGGATTTGCCGTCCTCTCCATCACCTTGTCGCTCGTTGCGGTTTTCCTGCCCATAGCCTTTATGGGTGGCATTGTGGGGCGCTACATGAGCTCTTTCGGCATAACCATGGCCTTCGCCATTCTCGTGAGTATGTTCGTGAGCTTCACCCTCACCCCCATGTTCTCAGCCCGCTTCCTGAGGAAACCGGCCAGCACGCATTGTGACAAGGGGCATGACGATGATGAACTGCCGGAACCTGAAACAGCAGCCTCCAAGAAACGCGGCCTTTACCACATTATCGAAGTGGGATACATGTTTCTTCTTGGCCACGCACTCAGGCACCGCTGGGTGGTGGTCTTGCTCTGCGTCGGGTCCCTGGCGGCCGTTCCAAAGCTCGTCGCCCTCGTGCCAAAAAACTTCCTTCCCACGGACGATGAGTCACAGTTCCAGGTGGCACTGCGCGCCCCCGAAGGTACCAGTGTGGAAGCGACCCGCACCATTACATCCCGTATCGCGCGAGACATCCGCGAACTGAACGGCGTCCAGTACACCGTCGCCACGGTAGGCAGCAACGACGGCGCCGGCAACTCGGCCAGCATCTACGTGCGCATCTCCGACGTGCACGAGCGCAAGTTTAAGCAATCCGATATCATGGCCTACGTGCGCACAAACATCATTCCCAAATACAAGGACGAGCACCTGCGCACCGCCGTCTCCGAGGCACGCCCGGGCCTGATTGCAGACCGGGAATCGGATGTGCAGTACGTCATCGGTGGCCCCGATATCAGCAAGCTCGCGGAACTCAGCGCGGAATTGGTCAAGGTTATTTCCAGCGTTCCAGGCGCGGTGGACGTGGATTCATCCCTGGTCTTTGGAAAACCCCAGCTTGGCGTGACCATTGATCGCGCGAAGGCCGCCGAACTGGGCGTTTCAGTCACCGACATTGCAAACACCCTTCGCCAACTGGTTGCCGGCGGCAAGGTTTCCGACTACTCCGAAGGCGGCGAGCAGTATGACGTGAATGTGCGGGCTGGTAATGAGTGGCGAAGCAACGCCGCCACACTGGACCTGGTGACCGTTCCTTCCACGCGCCTTGGCTCCGTACCGCTGTCGGACGTGGTGAAACTCGAACCGGGCACCGGCCCCTCCGAAATCAAACGCCTTAACCGCAGCCGCAGCGTGTCTCTCTATGCGGACGTGAAACCGGGCTTTTCGCAACAGGCCGTCATCGACGCAGCCAATGCCGCCATCAAAAAGATGAACATTGGGCCGGAGTACAAGACAGGCCTCGCGGGCCGTTCCAAGGAACTGGCCAAGAGTGCGACGGCATTCTTCCTCGTCTTTGCCATGTCGCTGGCGTTCATGTACCTGATTATTGCGGCGCAGTTCGAATCCTGGATCCACCCCATCACAATCCTGCTGTCCCTGCCCCTCACCCTACCCTTTGCTTTGATATCAGTTCTCATCGCCGGGGAATCCCTGAACATCTTCTCCATGCTTGGAGTTCTCGTCCTCTTCAGCGTGGTCAAAAAGAATTCCATTCTGCAGATTGACCATACGAACAAGCTGCGGGCCCAAGGGATGCCCAAGATGCAGGCCATGCTGGCCGCCAACAAGGACCGACTGAGGCCGATCCTGATGACAACGGTGGCCTTCGTGGCCGGCATGTTCCCGCTGCTGGTTTCACGCGGAACCGGAGCCGCGACGAACTACACCATCAGCGCCGTCGTGATCGGCGGACAAACACTGTCGCTGCTACTTACTCTCATCGCAACACCCGTGGCCTACTCCCTGTTTGACGACGCGGCAAACAGTCGCCTCTGGGGGTGGATGGGACGCAATATTGTTACGTTGGTCAATCTGCCGCGCCGGTTGGTATCACGCTCGGCCCAGACGCCGGGTACTTAACTCTACGCCCTATTCGTAAAGTGCCCAATCAGCGGCGTCGGCGACCGCAACTGTATAGCCATAGATGGTAATTGTCCACGAGTTGAGAGTTCCCGTGTCAGATGCAAAACGATCCGCAACCTTGAGGGACCAGATTCCGTTTGGATTCTCCCCCCAATTGGCCACCGTCATAAAGGGCCAGCTACTGTAGTTGTCGCCCGAATCGCTACGCGTCGCGGCAATGTTGGATACTGTTCCTGATGGTGAAGTCAGAAACATCTCCAAGTCTCCACGCCATGTGTGGGTCGCGTTGACCGTTACCACTACGTGTTCGACCTTGAAGTTCGGCGAACCCGAAATGTTCAACGTCCTCGTGATGCCCGTAGCATTGTTATCTGGAATGGCCGTGTTGGGCGACTCCGTGGCTGTCAATGGCGTGGCCTCTGCCGGAACGTTTACCCATGTCGTTGCCGCCGCCACCGCAGCCGTGGCATCGAGCCGGCCAAAACCAAACTTGTGATTAAACTTCTTTCCCGCCCCGTTCACGATCCATCCCGCGTCCGCGGGTGAGTTCTTGGTCGAGGTGTTCGCCAGAATATACTGCACGTCGCGCCAGCCGAGGTTGGGGTTTGCCTGCAACATGAGCGCGATGCAACCCGCCGCAAGCGGGCAGGCCGAGGACGTGCCGCCAAATGTGTATGTGTAGTCACCGGCAGGATCCTCGTACCCTGCGGAACCAGTTCTGTCGGTCGTTGTAATCCCACCGCCGGAGTAATTGGAACATGTATTGACCACCACGTCCGACCCTTGCTCGCTATAGGACGACTGCTGGCCGGCTCCGCCACTGGCAGCCACGGCAATTGTATAGCGACTGTTGGCATAACCATCATAGTTCGCATTGTCAGCAGTGCCGCCATTTCCGCATGCCCATGTGAAGATGGTCCCCTTGCCCCCTCTTCCCGTGGTTGTGGCCGACTGGAATGCAGCCAAAGTCAGTGGCCCCGGCCCCTCAAGGGTCAGGCCGTCATCCGCCGGACCCCAGGAATTGGAATTGATGTGAACGCGGTCGGTTGCGCTGCCGGGGTTCATCTGATAGGTCATGGCTTGCGCTTCCTGCGCATCGGTGGTCGGCGCCGAAATCAGGCGAACTCCCACCAGG
>JAIBAT010000161.1 GCA_019695055.1 Candidatus Sumerlaeaceae bacterium
GGTAGGATTTTTCCGCGCGAGGCACCGGCTGGCTTGGGGCTACCGAAACGGGGCGCGGCTGGTCATAGCTTTTCCCACCAACCAATGCACCCGCAAGACCACCGATAGCTGCGCCAACGGCCGCTCCCTCCACGGCAGTGACGTGTGCAGCCGCGCCGCCAGCAATGGCACCGACTGTACCGCCGGCGACCGCACCCACGGCGGCGCCGCGCTGGGTTGGCGTCATGCCGGCGCATCCGGAAAGGGCCAACGCAGCCACAAGAATCATCGAATTCTGTTTCATCCTTACAACCTCCCTGCCGGTAAGTCACCCTCCCCGGCTAAACGTGCGCGATCATTTCGCGTCTTGGGTGGATGAATGGCAGGAAGCGGGCCATTCGGCGCAAATCATTGCCAAAATTAAAGTTACAAGTGTCTCTCGTGAACAGTGACCATACGCAAAAGTGTCCGCTTAGGGGTCAACCGTGTTGCGATATTGAACAAAATTCCCGCATCATTACATATTCGTAATCGCTATGGCCAAACAATTTAAGCTTCAGGTATTTACCCAGGAAAAGAAGATCCTCGATGAATCGGTGACCTCCATTCAGGTTCCCGGCGAGGATGGCTATCTTGGCGTGCTGGCGGACCACGCGCCGCTCATCACGACCTTGGGAAGTGGTACGCTGACCGTGACTCGGGAGAATCAGGTGAAGACCATGAAAGTCACGGGCGGTTTTCTCGAAGTGGTGAACAACGTCGCGACCGTACTTGCCGACGAGGCACTCCCGGGTTAAGTTCTGCGGCAAGGGGGTCTGCCTGTCCTCTCCTTGGGCGACGCCTTGCGCGAACCCACTTGACGACGCACCTTTTATATCAGCGTAAAGAAATCGTGAAAATGAAACAAACGCCGAACCGAAGCCTTGCGCTTCGGGCGGGGGACCCAGGCAGTTGGGGCGAACCGGGCAGAAATGCCCGGCGGGAAGCTTCTCATCCCGAGTCCGTCAGCTAACCTCGCAGGCGACCGAGAAGCGGGAATCCTTCGCGAACCCCGAAAGGCCGGAGGACAGCAACCCGTTTCTCCAAATACTGGAGAAACATAAATGAGCCAAACCTCACCCCAAGCCCCCGACAATCGAAGTGCGTCGGGGTCACATCCTGTGTCTGCTACAAAGGTCGTGGTGGTCACGACCGTAATGCTAACGTTCATTTCGTTCTGGCGCGCGGCGGCCGTTGTGCTGAGCGACCTCGCCAGCACGGCTTACTACATCGGCGGCATTGCCGAACAGGCCATCGGCAAGTCGGCACCGTGGTTCATCCTCGCGGTCATGATTTTCTCGCTGGGTGTGCGTTCCATCTATTTTGAAAGCTGCTCGATGTTTGTGCGAGGCGGGGTTTACCGCATCGTCAAGGAAGCCATGGGCAGCACCATGGCCAAGATCAGCGTGTCCGCCCTTGTTTTCGACTATGTGCTGACAGGTCCCATCTCGTCGGTGTCGGCGGGACAGTATATACACGGCTTGCTGAACAACACCCTTGTCCAATTTTTCCATGTGAGCCTGCCGATATCGGCAGACATGTTCTCCATGACTTTCGCCGTGGCGATCACGGTTTATTTCTGGCGCCTGAACATCCGCGGAATCGAGGAGAGCAGCCACAAGGCACTACGCATCATGCAGATCACCGGCGTGATGGTGATAATCCTGATACTCTGGTCGTTGCTGACGATGTACTTACGGCGGGATACCGTCCAGTTGCCCCCATTCCAAATTCAACTGAACCCGGCCACCCGCGAGCACACCCTTGGCTGGTTGAGCCACCTTCCCGGTATCGAGACTTTGACTTGGGCGTTGGTGCTGGTGGGTTTCGGCCATTCCCTGCTGGCCATGAGCGGCGAGGAAACCCTGGCGCAGGTCTATCGGGAGATTGAGGCGCCCAAGCACCGCAACCTGATGCGGGCCGGAATCCTGATTTTTGTTTTCTCAACGATGTTCACGGCTTTTGTTTCCTTTGCCGCGGTCATGCTGATTCCCGATGCCACGCGAAAGGATTACCTGGAGAACCTGCTAAACGGACTGGTGATGGCGTTTAGCGGACCAACTCCGTTGAAACTGGCCTTTCAGGCCGTGGTGGTCGTGGTGGGTGCTCTGATCCTGTCGGGAGCTGTGAACACCTCCATCATTGGGTCCAACGGTGTGCTGAACCGCGTGGCGGAGGATGGGATTCTCGACGACTGGTTCCGCAAACCCCACAGCCGATTTGGCACCACCTATCGCATCATCGACATGGTGGCGATTCTGCAGATTATTACGATTATTGCCACACACGGGGAGATTTACGTGTTGGGCGAGGCTTATGCTTTTGGCGTGGTCTGGAGCTTTACCTTCATGGGGCTGGCCATGCTCATCCTGAGATTCAAGTTCAAGGGCGAACGCAGCTGGCGTGTGCCGGTCAATTTTCACATCGGAAAAACGGAAATTCCGGCCGGTTTGCTGGTCGTTGTCAGCATCCTCGTCACGGTTGCCATCGTGAACCTGTTCACGAAGAAGGTGGCGACAATTTCCGGCGTGATCTTTACAGTGACGCTGTTCGCGGTGTTCATGATTTCCGAGTACACGACCCGCCGCCGTCGCGAGCGCGAGGCAAGAGAGCACGAACACATTGAGAAGTTCACCCTTGAGCGAAAAAGTGAGGTGGACCCCGAAACGCTGGAACTGCCCGCCGGGCGCAAGCGCATTCTCGTCCCGGTGCGCGACCCGCACAACCTGGTGCACCTGAAGAAGGCCCTGGAAGAAGCCCACGAACTTGGGACGGAGGTCATCGTCATGACCATCAAGGTGGAGAAGGGCGACCAATCCTTCCAGAACCTGTTCACCAATGAGCAGGAAAAATTGTTTACAAAGGTGATCGAGCTGGCTGAGAAGTACGGCGAAGCCGTGGTGCCGATTGTGGTGCCGTCCAATAACAGTTGGTTTGCCATTGCGCGCACAGCAAAGGATATTGGAGCGGAGGAAATCCTCCTTGGGAAAAGCGGCCGCATCCCCGAGGATGTGCAGATGGAGCAACTCGCCATCATGTGGAGCATGGTGGCCACGGGTAAGGAGAAACCTCTGCGTTTTCGCATCATTTCCGCCGACGATGAGTTGGACATCACGCTGTAAGACCCGACATGCCTCTCAAGAAAATTGCCGATCACATTGCTTTCCGAGACGACAAGCTCGGCAAAGTAAACTTGTTTGAAACACCCAGGTTCTTTTGCGATCTTTACTGCCTGAAATCCGGCCAGTCGCAGCACCCACACACCCATGGCGCGGAGGATAAGATATATCAGGTCATCTCGGGCCGGGTGATTTTTGCGGATGGCGAACTGGAAATTGCCGGGGAGCCGGGTGATTTGGTCCATTGTCCTGCGGGGGCGCTGCATGGCGTGCGAAACGACAGCGAGGAGGATGCCGTACTGCTTGTATTCATGGCTCCCCACCCCGGGGCGAATCGCTTTCCTGCTTCCTGATTCCTCAACAAGTCCTTGATTGCCAACCATCATGTGCAACGTTGGTTCGTGCCGGGTTGGGAACAGTTGCGAAGCGCCAGGCATGGAGGTGCATCTTGGAAATCAAAATTGGCAGTGTATTTCCGCCAGGTATTACGGCAATTGGTCTTTTTATCAGCTTGATGATTTGCCTGGAAATCGGTCGCCGTCTTGCTTTGCGCCGGGGCTCTTTGAGGTCTTCGGATGGAAACGTCGGCATTGGAACCATCGACGGAGCTATATTTGCGCTTCTCGGGCTGCTAATAGCCTTTACGTTTTCTGGGGCGGCCAACCGGTTTGATATGCGGCGGGAGCTTATTGTCAAGGAGGCCAACGCCCTTGGGACCGCGTGGTTGCGGGTGGATCTCCTACCCGCCGAATCCCAGCCCGCCGTACGCGACCTTTTTCGCAAGTACCTCGACCTGCGCCTTGAGTTCTATCAGGATGTCCTGGCGGAGAATGCACGCGAAACGCTCAGAAAATCGGATGCTGTCCAGGCCGAACTCTGGGCGCGCACCGTCGCCGCCACCAGCGAAGGCCGCTCACCCCAGGCTCCCATGCTACTGCTTCCGGCCCTTAATGAAGTCTTTGATATCCGAACCTCCAGAACGGTCGCCCTGCTGACTCATCCCCCGATGCCAATTTTTGCCATGCTTGGTGCGGTATCCCTTATAAGCGCACTGCTTGCCGGCCATGGCATGGCGGGATCGGGCAGGCGTAGCCTGTTGCACATGCTTAGTTTCGGTCTGGTTACATCCGTGGCAGTCTTTGTGATCCTGGACCTCGAGTACCCACGCGCGGGATGGATTCGCATCGACATGATGGATCAGGTGCTGCGGGATCTGCGCCAAAGCTTCGGTTGAGGAAATAATTCGTTTCCCGGGGAACCCATCGCCCCCGTTACGCGTTTTACTTGTTGGACATCATCATAATCCAACGGAGCGAAATACAGATGGAAACCACCGAACGCGTACCCTGCCCATACTGCTGCGAGCTGATCCTGCCGGATGCCGTGAAATGCAAGGAGTGCGGCAGCAGCCTGAAAGGGGCAAAGACACCAAGACCTGAAACTCCAGGCTGGCACCGCGATCAACCCGACCGCAAGGTGCTGGGCGTGGCTGCCTGCGTGGGGAGAAACCTGCATGTCTCGCCGACCCTGGTTCGATTGGGCTTTGTTGTTGCGACCTTCTTCGGTGCTGCGGGCATTATCGTTTACCTGGCGCTGGCAGCCATCCTGCCCGGCGAAGCGGGGCAGCGGAGCCTGTTTGACCGGTTCGTGGATGCCATTGGGGCGGCTGCCCAGAGCTTCCGAACCACCGCCGCCCCAAAGACCGCGACGGCCGGTGCGGCCCCGGCAACCCCGATGCCCGAAGCCCCGGTCCCGACGGATGCGGTTCCCCCTTGCGACCAGCCCCAGAACCAAGCCTGATTTGTGACGGAACACAGAAATTAGATCCATGGACTTGCGATTTGCCAGCCTGCCAAGCCAGCATGCCGATCCAACCGCCCGTGTGGCGGCTGCGGTGGGGCGCATGCTCTTTGGCCCCGGAGCCAGCCCCTTGACGCTCATCCACCCTGTGGAAACGCCGACGGACGGGGAGCTAATGTCCGAACTCGCGCAAGGCCACGGCGAGGTCCTGGAGACGCTTATGGGGCGCCATGGTGGAGCGATCTTTTCGTACCTGCGGCGCCTGACCCGCTCCCACGAAACGGCTGAGGATCTTTACCAGGAAACATGGATCCGTGTGGTGAGAAACTGCACACAGCATGTGGGAACCCATGGTCTGCGCCCCTGGCTGTACCGGATTGCAATGAACACCGCGCGCGACCACAGCCGCCGCGAGCGGGCTGAGAAGCGCGGTGGCTCTTCCGTCCATGTGGAACTGGACGAGCAGGTTGTCGCAACCGTAGCCGCGCCAGCCCCTGCGGGGCTGGCCCCTTCAGAAGCCGACGCCCTGCATCGCGCTGTGGCGCAGCTACCCGAGGCGTTTCGTGAGGTTGTCGAGTTAAGGTATTTTGAGGAATTGCCCGTGGCGGAGATTGCCGCCGTGATGGGCCTGCCCGATGGCACGGTGAAAAGTCGCCTGGCCCGAGGGCTGCGGCAATTGGAAGAGATTTTGGGAGAAGCATCATGAGTGAACCCCGCACAAACCTGGAAGACCGCCTGCGCGCCCTTGGCCGCGCGACGCGCACGGAACCGCGGCCCGAGGTGATGCAGTCAACGCTTCGCGCGGCTCGCGCCGAGTTCGCCGGGCCCCGCGGTCCCGTTGCCGTGCGTGCCCGCCGCCGTATGATCGCCGGTATTTTGGGCACGGTACTGCTTACGCTGCCGGTACCGTTGCTGTTCCTCTATTTTGATTTCACACTGGTCTCCGCAATGCTTGGCCGATTGTTGCCCGTCGAGGCATCGCGCATCGGCACTGGGATCTACATGTGGTTCAAGATATGCGGCATTGTACTGTTCTATAGTGCCCTGATTCCTTTCGGAATCTGGCTGGCTGGTCACATTCGCGACACACAGGCCCGCGGCTATGCGCACGGGATGGTGACCGGATGACAACCCCAGGAATGAAGAACTGTCCCTATTGCGCGGAAGAGATCCTCGCAGATGCGGTGCGTTGCAAGCATTGCCGTTCCTGGCTTTCCGGCAATCCTCTGCAAAACGAATGGTATCGCAGCCGCCATGGAATGATCGCCGGCGTTTGCCTGGGTCTCTCCGAGCAGTTCCACATTTCCGTGACCCTGCTCCGTCTCGGTTTCGTACTCAGCCTTTTCCTCGGTGGGGCCGGCTTTGTGGCCTATGTGGTGCTTGCGGTTGTCATGCCCAAACGGCCGGCGAAGGAGTAGGGCGACCTCACGCCGCCCAACTCTTCTCAAGCTGGCGTACCACCCGCGACAGCGCCAAGGTCAGCGCGAGGTAAATGAGCGCGACCATCGTGTAAGTCTCGAAGTAGAGAAACTTCGACGATGCAAATTCCTGTCCAGCCCGGGTGAGTTCCGTGATGGCGAGAATGGAAACCAGGGATGAGTCTTTCAGGAGCGCGATGAACTCATTCGCCACCGCCGGAAGCACAGTGCGAAGTGCGCGCGGCAGGATTACGTGCCAGAACACCTGGGCGGTGGTTCCCTCCAGGACGCCGGCTTCGATTTCCTCCGGCGGAATGGCCTCGATGCCGGCGCGGACCGCTTCGCCCATGAAGGCGCTGTAACAAATACTCAACCCCAGCACAGCGCTCGCAAATGCAGATAGCTTTTGTCCCGGCGGCAGAAACTGATTCAGGCCAAAATATATCATGAACAGCAGCACAAGGAGTGGCACGCCGCGAATGGTCTCCACATAAACCGAAGCGGCGAAATTTGCCACGCGATATCGCGAGACCCGCCCGATGCCAACCAGGATGCCGCCAAGGAGCGAGCACAGCAGCGACAGACCGACGATCTGCCCGGTCAGCGCGAGTCCCCGCAGGAGCACAAAGGTCATCGGCGGAAAGGGGTTGTAAGGTTTGCCCTGCGCGTCCAGGGCCGACGCGGGGCCGAACCGAATCAAACCGCCGATCAAAAGAAGCGTCGCCGCGGTTACGGCGTACCACGCAATCTCAGCGGAACCATTTCTCCTCGAGCTTGGCCAGTGTACCATCGTCTTTCACCTTCTCCAGCCCGCGATTGAGTTTGGCAAGAAGTTCAGCGTCACCTTTGCGCACCACGAAACCAAATTGCTCCGTGGTGTAGGGTTCGCCCGCCACCACGACCTTTTTCGCAAACTCGGCCTTGCGCGCGGCGTAGTAATCGGCCACCGGCCTGTCGATCATTACGGCATCGACGTTGCCATTGATGAGGTCAATGACCGCCAGCCCCGCCGTGTTGTATTGCTTAAGCTCGACGGGCTCCTTTTGCATCCGCTCGGCGCCGGTCGTGGAGATTTGAACGCCAACCCTTTTGCCCTTCAGTGAAGCAAGGTCTGGAAACGCTCCCTTGTCCGCTGTGCGGACAAGGATGACCTGGCCGGCACGCAGGTAGGGTGTCGAAAAATCAAATTGTCCCTTGCGCTCGTCCGTGATGGTGACGCTCGACGCGATGACATCCGCGGTTCCGCTTTTCAGCGCGCCGAAGATGCCGTCCCAGGCAACATTCTTAATTTCGAGTTCCACATCAGCGGCCGCAGCCACGACTTTAATCAAATCAATATCAAACCCAACAATAGCGCCCGAATCCTCGACGAACTCCATCGGTGGGAAACTGGCCTCGCTGGCCACGACCACCTTCTTCGACGGGCCAGCCGGCGGTGATTGCTGGCCACAGGCGGCCAGCAATATCGGGAAACAGAGTATCGCGACTAGGCGAAAAATGCGGAGCGCCACGTTGCCGCTATTGCTCGTCGGCCGAGGGGCCATACGTGGCGGGCACCGGCACACCGAGCAGACGAAGATAAACGCCCAACTGGGCCCTGTGGTGAACGGTGTGATTGAGCATCATGCCACGCAACACCGCCGCGCGGGGCATCGTGAAGAGGACTTTGTCGCCGGCCTTGAGACTCCAGATGACGCCGAGGGCCTCATCAGGTACGCCGGCAAGTGCCTTCTCGGCGGAGGTAAGACCCTTGTCGAGCGTAGCCACCAACTCCGCCGGCGAATTTGCCAGGTAAGGCTTAAAAGTGGCGGGATCGAACTTCATCTCGGTCTCTTTGATGGTCATCTCCACCCACCCGTTGATTTCGGCGAGGTGGGAGGCAAGACGTCCAAGCGTCATGGATTTTTCATGGGGCTGCCAATCAAACTTGTCCTGCGGCACCCGCTCCAGGTACTTGCGCGTGATGGCCGCTTCATGTTTAATTTCGGCAAGAAACTGGTCGGCGATGCTCATGGTTCAGACTCCCTGACAAGGATGGTTGAGGCAGAACTTATTACCGGCGGGCAGAAAGTAATTCATGCACCCCACGAGCGAATGCCGCCATGCGCGGGGCGGCAACGGAGATGGGCTGAACGGTCATGACGACCATGATATATTTCACGGGGCCATCCTCGACGATGGCCGCCTCGGTCGTGAAGGTGTTCCATTCGCCAGTCTTGCTATAGATGGTCGCCGATTCCGGGAGACCGGCGCGAAACCGTGTCTTGTTTTGCACGTTTGTGCCAAGGAAACCCTTGATCAGTCCCCGCCCACGGCCCCCGCCGATGGCACCAGTTTCGGTCGCCCACAGGAACGTGGCGAAGTGCAGTGCGGATGAAACCGTGGATCGGATCTTTCTGTACTCCTCGGGTTCGCGACTGCGGGGCAGGTACTTGCGTGTGACTTCCGAACCGAAACAGCCCATGGCATGAAGAAGCGCGCTGGCCTTGCGACGATCCACAGTGTCGATGGCCACATTGGCTGCGGTGTTGTCGGAATAAGTGCACATGAGCCGTAACACCTCGGCGAGGGAAACGACGTCGCCTGTGGAAAGGCGGTCATCGTCTCGCACATTGAGACCCACGACGGTCGTCATGTCATCGAGGCTGCGTTCACCGACGCATGCCTGGCGAACAGCCTCGCCCATGACATACATTTTGTACGTGCTGGCGGGATAAACGAAGTTCTCCATCTCCCACCCACCCACCCGAGGCTTGGAAATATCCGACAGATCCACCACGCACACCGAGCCCCACGCCTCAACGTTGTCGGGATTGCTGTCGGTGGTGACGTGTTCGTCGAGGTGATTCTCTTTCACCAATGTTACAATCTGCCTCGAGAATTTGTCATCGGAAGTTGGAAGCGCCGAGAAGCACGAGAGCGTCGGGGTGCTCACATCCATTCCCAGAAGCGTAGGTGTCGTTTGGTCACCTGCCCAAGCCGTCGCAAAACTGAAAAGCATCAACAGCCCGATACAAAAACTCTTTAGGTTCATGGGTTCCCTGCCCTGACGGTCATTCGAAGAAAGATCAAAAAGAATAGAACAACGGCAAATCGCTGTAGGCAAGCCCCGTCAAATTGGAGGCAATGATCCGGGGGGTGCCGACGAATCCGGGCCGCGATCCTGCGGGCCGTATGGATTGAATCCCCAGGAATTGGGTTGCCCCGCTTTGGGCTGGACCAAATCCGGGGGCACTTCGGATACGCCGTTTCCGAATTCTGCAATGACCCCCGAAGAAACGGTTCCATTTGTCGGGTCGTATTGGATAAAAGGCCCGCGAGTGGGATGGTTGTATCCAAATGTCGATTGAGAAGTGGATGGTCCATAGCTCATAAGCAGGTAGCGTCGTGACGGACCGCTGACGGATTTCAAAGCTGCAGTCGATTCCAAATCCTCTAGATTCGCGTAAACAAACAGGGATTGCCTGATATCGGCAAATGGGTCTACTGGCAGGCTGCCAATTAAATAAGGTGTCGGAGTCGTCAGTACGGAGAGATCGCCGCCAGAAAATATTAGGATGGGCCATGTAAAATTGCCGCGCCCGGAACCTTGTCCAACTAATTCCCGAGGAACCTGTGGCCTGGATTTGTTGTCTATTGACCATGCCAACGGGGCGGTTGTCGGCGTTGGCAGGTTCTTTTCGCCAATCCACATCAACTTGTCTGCACCCTTGAGGAAATCTCTCAGGCTTTCGTTGTTGGGGGGATACCGATTATAGTCCGCATAATAAGATTTCAGCGCCGCCGAAATAGCCGCCATGTCGGATTTGGTGCGTGCCACTTTGCTGCGCACCTGGGCTTCGAGGAAATTGGGGACGGTGATGGCGGCGAGAATGGCGATGACACTGACGACTATCAGAAGTTCGATCATTGTGAAGGCGCGGTTATGATGAGCTTCTGAATTCTGAATTCTGAATGCTGACTTGGGTTTGAGTCTCATGGCCTTACCTCCAACCCCGCAAACTTCGGGTTGCCGTCTGCCAATGCAAATCGGGCGACGTAGTTGAGTTCAAGCGCCGGCCGGGTGGAATCGCGAAAGACTTGGACGGTGAGGGTGAAATTGGAGGTTGCCGCATCGCCAGTGGATGTTTGCAGGAGAACCTTGCTGGTTCCGATGGAAAGCGGACTTCGTGGTTTGTGGTCAGGTGCTGCTAAGATGGCCACAACGGCGCCCTCCGCGGCGCCCTGCGCCCGCAGACGGTTTTCCAACGTTGCGCTGGCGCGGTAGGCATCCATGGACTGCATCAGGACGGCGCCGCAAAACATCGCGAGCACAAATGCCAGACCCGAGAAGGCCATCAGTGTCACCATGCCGCGATCATGACGGCGGCCGAATCGCATGGCCTTGTTTCTTTTTGCGAGATTCATTGGGTCCCTCCCGACCAGGATCGACCGACGGCCACGTCCAGCGACCGATGCAATCCCAGGTTTCTCGCCATGCGACGGGTGTTTGAGGCAACGCTCACGCGCCAAAGGTTCCCCTGTTGCCTGACAAGCGAGAATTCCGAAATGCTTTCGATGAGCATGCTTCCGCGGGACGAATCCGGAATCTTGTCATCGGCTTGCGCACCTGCGATTCGTCGCAGGCGTGCGTTGGCATCCACCCTATAAACCACATCCTTGCCATCGGCAGCGGCGCGAAATATCGTGGTGGACGTTGCGGCATCGTGCTCCACCGCGGTGGCGGAGTGTGCGTCGGCCACAAGGGCCGCAAAGAGCCGGCTGCAACCGGTTTCTGCAGGCACCTCAATCCCCGCGTAGGCCTGTTCCTGGGCCGGGGCAATCAGGATCGCCATGGACCCGCCGGAGAATATGGCAATGATGGCCACCACAATGAGCAATTCGATAAGAGTCACAGCTCTCTCGCAGCTGTTGTGAAGTAACCGGTTCATCTTGTCCCCCCCGGCAGCAGCGTTGCCAACTGCACTTCGGCTTTGCCTTCGCTGGACTTCTGGCGGACCGTCACATCGATCTTCCACAGCTTGTCTGGGCCCGGCTCCAGGCGCACCGTGGCCTCCACGCCAGGAGGCCATGCCTCACTTGTTCGCACGTCCTCGCCCGCCTTCAGATCCGCAGGGGGGATCTGGCGAATGCGGTCTATCTGTTCCTGGGCGATCAATACCATGGCCGAGCGGTCCCGGGCGCGTCCCCGCAGCATCCGGGATTCTCCCAGCGACCGCATGGTCACAACCGCCAACAGCGTAAACACCGCACTGACTATCATCAGCTCCAGCAGCGTCAACCCGCGCGCCTTGTTTGCATGTATATGGCCCATGGTCAGCGCCCAACAATTTTAGGAATATTGAACAATGGCAGGTAAAGTGAGATAAGAACCACGCCTGTCGCAATCGCCACGAGGAAAAGCATACTCACCTCAAAGATGGTCAGTGTGCGCCGGCTGATGCGGTCAAACCGGTCCTCGCAATAGCGGGAAATTCCGCGGCAGGACGCCGGCAGATCTCCGTTGTTCTCGCCTTGGCGAAACAACCATGCGGCCGTCGCCGGAATTTCCAAGGGCAAATAGGGGCCAACCTTATTACCCTGCTCTGCGGCCCGGCTCATCTGTTGAAGGGCAATGCGAATGCGTGCATTCATGACGGCTAGACTTGCCGCAGCCAACGCCGACGCCATGGGAACACCACGGGAAAGGGTGCGTTCCAGGTACTTCATCATCAATGCCGTGTCGCTCAGAGCGACAAGGCTGTTAAAACCAGGAAGCTTGCAGACAACTCGATAATATCGTTCCCGCCAATCCTTTGAGAAGACGGGCAGGAGCACCAGGACCAGTAGAGTTAGCAGCAGTACTACTCCCCATGGCCGGGTCAGTGCCCAGCTGGCATCAACGACAAACTGGGTCAGGGTGGGAAGTTCCGCGCCCAGCTGATTATAGATATCCTTGAATTTCGGGACAAAAACAGTCAGAATCAGGTACGACGAAACAATCAAGACTGCGAGGAGAATTAGCGGATAGATAAGCGCCGTGACAAAGGACATACGGTGGTTGCGCAGCCTCCGCGAATGCTCGACGGAGAATTCCAGGATTCCGCTCATATCCCCGCTGATTTCGCCGCACTGCACCAGGGCCACCCACTCTGCCGGCAATCGCACTGGGGCGGACTTCATCGCGTCGGACATCCCCTCGCCCCGCTCCATGGCGCCCGCCACATGGTCGGCCAGCAACTTCAGCGCCCCAGGTCCCAGGGACGCCGAAAGCTGGCGCAAACCCTCTGGCACCGGCAAGCCCGAACGGCTGTAGCTCGAAAGCTCCGCCAGCAGGCGGTCAACGTCGTTGTGATTCAATTCCTGCGACATTTCAGTACCTTCCCACAACCGTCGGAATATAAAACAATGGCATGTAAATACCGATCACAAATGCGGCAACAAGTCCCCCAAGAAGCACGATTCCAGCCGCTTCACCAAGGCGCCCGGCGCGAGTCATCAGGTGATCGGCGGACAGTGTCCTGTCCTCCGCCACGTCCTGCAGGGATGCAGCGTGCTCCATGCGCGAATCAATCAATGCCAGGCGATGATTCGTTTCCTCAGCCAGCACCCTGGCCTTAAGGCAGGCTTGCCCGATGGGGAGCCCCTTCTCCGTCAGGATCGCGGCCTTGAAAGACCGTATTGCACAACTCCCACCAATGGTCATGCCAGCCATTCGGAGCGCTTCATGAGGCTTCATGCCGCCACAAATTGAGATCGCAAGTGCCGCCAGCCAGCGCGACTCCCGCTCGGCACGCACCGCCGATGCAAGTACACCAACCTTGAGAATGATAGCTCGCGTCCATCGCTCCGCCCACAACACGAGCCGTTCAACCATCCCAATGACCCACGGCATGACGACAATGAAGGCCCCTATGCCGCAGGCAAAGAAGAAGGCGACTTCGAGTCGAGCATCCTGATCCCGATAATCACCTCCCGTAAGATAGGATCGGGAACCAGATAAAAAGGCCATTTGGAGAAAGACGGCAGCGAAATAGCCCACCAATCCAAGGCCGATGAAGTAGCGTGCCATCACGTGTCCATTCATAAGGTGGCGGACCAGAAGCAGAAGAACAGATGACATCAAAAGGAGTCCAATAAAACCCCTTGAGAAGATCCAGGACGACTCGATGACGCCCTGTGTCCAGGCGGGCAACACCATCCCCAATTGATTGTAGATATCCGCGAATTTTGGAATAATGGCTATAACAACAAAGAAAATAGGAAGGCTAAGCACGATCGCCAGTTGGATGGGATACGACACCTGGAGCGCTGTGTAGGAAAGTCGCGCTTGGATGGTGTGGAACCGCGAAAGTCTCCAAAGGGCATCGCCAAGGTTGCCGAGTTGTTCCCCCATCTCGGCGATGGCGATTTCCGGTTCATCAAAGTCGCGACCGCATTTGCGCATGGCCTCGGATAGACTAAACCCTTTCGACACATGCTCGCGCAAGCGGTTTGCAAACAGACGCGCGACGCGCTCCGCGTCTGTAAAGCAAAAGGGTGTGCAACTATACAGGAAAAGGCCCCAATTCACAGGCCAGCACACAAACCAAAAGACTCTGTCCAGCAGGATGCTGAAGGCCACAAAATACTCCGGCGCGATGCTCAGGGTGGCAAGAAATCGGTACAGCCAGGGATGGCGACGATCAGCGCCCTGCCCGTGTCCCCCGATTTGCGGCCGCCGGTGCTCCTTCAGATTTTGGGAGTTAAGGGATAGTGCCGTGTCGAGGGGCATTCCCTGCTTCAAGGCTTCCCCCAATTCGCCATACATGAGAGCTTTCGCTTCCCGGCGAACGCTGCTGTTGGCCACCATCAGGTCCTGCCAGCGACGAAACCATGCGCCGATCACGGGCATGTTGGCCAGATCTCCCCGCTGCGGGAGCCCCGCGCCCAGTAAATGGTCGGTTGGCTCCACAGGCAGCCGCGGCACCATCGGCGGCTCCTTGCAAGCCGGAAAAAGAATTTTCATCCAGCGGAAACCCGGCACGTCGGACAGGTTTCTGGACCAGATGGATTTGGGCTTGCCAGGATCTTCCATGGTCATTCCTCCTGACCGGAGTCGCGATCATCCGCGGCCAGCAGGTACTCAAACTCCGCCCGGCTGATTTCACCCGATGCAACCAGGCGGTGGCCTTCGGATACAAGATCGCCGGACTGCACACTACGCGCTGCTGCGGCGATCTGCGCGCTGGTCGCCCGGGCCAGAATGAGTTCGCGCAAACTCTCGGTTACCGGGACGACCTCGAAGAGTCCAGTTCGCCCTCGATAGCCCGTTAAGTTACATTCAGCGCATCCCTCGGCGACAAACCCGAGGGTCGGATCGCCCCCCACCGCCATGCGGCAGGCCGGGCACAGCACTCGCGCCAGGCGCTGGGCCACGACGCCCGTCAGCGCCGCGGCAACGAAATAGGGCTCGACCCCCATCGAAAGCAACCGCGTAAACACTCGCGATGCACGGCCCGCATGGAGTGTTGAGATGACGAGGTGCCCCGTCATTCCCGCCTGAATCGCAATTCGCGCCGTTTCGGCATCGCGCACTTCGCCAATCATCAAAACGTTGGGATCCTGCCGCATGGCCGCGCGCAGGGCACGATCAAAGGTCAGTCCCTGTGGTTCGTTGACCTGCACCTGTCCGGCGAAACCAAGGTCGCGTTCCACCGGGTCTTCGATGGTCACCACATGAAGGCGGTCTCCGCGACGCGCGTGAAGGTGTTGCAGCATGGCGTACATCGTTGTCGTTTTGCCGCTACTGCTGGGCCCGGTCAGCAACAGGGCGCCTTCCTGACGCGCCAACAATCCCTCCACCGCCGCAAGCGTGTCGGGGGGCATGCCGAGGCTGCGCAGTTCCATAAGGCGCGCCGCGGGTTCGGGAAAACGGATGACAATATTCTCACCATGGATCGTGGGAAGGAACGCCGCGCGCAGCAGCACCGGTGCCTCTTCCGCAACGCGCCGCCACTCGATGCGTCCGTCCTGGGGCTCGTGGCGCACAAACGCAGGCAGGCGCGACATGACCTTAAGGCGCGCAATCAACAAATCGCGCCGCGCCGCGGGAATCCGCGCCAGCGGAATGAGTGCGCCGTCGCGACGCCCGCGGGCCAGGACTTCATCCCGCAGGCAGACCACGTGCAGGTCCGAGCACCCCAGGGTGTCCGCCGCGTCCAACAGTACCTGGGCCGCGTCCACACCCCAGTTGTCCGTGTCCGGCAGCGAATCAAGGCGCTGCTGGGCAGCATCAATGGTTCCGATCATGGCGGAATTCCCTCTTTCGATTTGCCTGTTGCCAGCGCGCAGAGACTGCGCGCGAAAAAATCACTACTTGCCCGGAATGATAACCGTGACCTTGCTGGCCTCTCCGTTCGGGCCTTCAACCTCCGTTGCCACGCCGTAGCTCAGCGTTGCACGGTGGAAAAACCTTTGTTCCCTTACCACCACAGATTCGCCGTCCGTGTTGGTGCGATGCTCCGTGATGGGTGAGTAGTCCGTCAGGGTGCTGAGACCCGATACCATTTGCCGAAAACCGGAAGAAATGCCGGGCACTGCCGAACCTGTGACGGGCGCAGTGTAGTCTGTGAGCCAGGGAGTTGTTTGAAACGCGCCCGGTACTGCAAAAGCTCCAACCGGATGGCTGTCGTCTGCCTTCCAAGCCCATGCTCCAAATGCGACCATCAGCACCATTGCCAGCGCCATGGCATGGCGCCTGTAGAAGCACAGGAACGTATGGGAGACCTGCTGAACGAACCGCTGCCAGGGCGAATCCGCCAGCACCATGGCCACCACGGGCGGCGCCGTGTCGGCGGCCTGCTGGATGCGACGCCGTGTGGCCGGAGCCAACTGCCCAACGCTTCTCACGGTCCTCCGTGTCTTATCTCGAGCGTTGGGCGGCGGGCCAAACTCGCGTGCCGCAGCCTCTGCGATTTCTTCCGCAGTCATGCCAAGGATTTCGCGGGCCTGCCCGAGTTCCTTTCTCACGGCCTTGGTGGAAATTCCCATGGTCCGCCCGACGAGGTCTTCGTCCATGGCCTGCACGTGGCAAAGCATCACGATGTCGCGGGTTCGCGGCTCCAATACCTCCATACGTTCAAGAAGTGACTTTGAGGTAACAGCTGGACCGGTGATTTCAGAGAAGTTCAGGCGCCCCATGCGTGCACCTCCTTCTCGCCGCCAAGGCTGGCGCGAAGTTGGGCCATGGCCGCGGCCAGTTGGCGCCCGACTGTCGAGGGGTGAATTCCCAGTCGGCTCGCGATATCAGTTTTCGACATTTCTTCCACATAATGCAGCAGCACCATCTGGCGCTGCAAATCAGGGAGACGCAAAATGGCGTCGCGGACCTGTTGTCCGCTTTCGCGCGATTCCAACTGCTCACGCGCCGTGGCGGCGCGGGCATCCGCGACTTCCTCCTCCATGGCCTCGAGGGCGACCATCTGTACGAGCCGCGATGCGCTGATGCCGCTACGCTGCCAGTCGGTCGCAAGGTTTTGGGTCATCTGGGTCAGCCAGCCCGGGAAGTGGGCCGCATTGCGCAACTTGTGGAGATTGAGGTAGGCCCGCAGGAAAACCTCCTGCGTCAGGTCCTCCGCCGCGGCTCTCTCGCCAAGCCGCCCCACCGCCAGCACAAAAACCATGCCGAAGTAGCGATCCACCAATACGTCGAACGCATCAGGAGACCCGCCAAGCGCACGTACAACCGCCTGTTCGTCGGTGACTCTTGGCTCCTGCTCGCTCATTTGGCCCTCGGAATGCTCCCGCCTTAAGCTGGTGATATTCTCTCTCGCCCGTATGAGACGGAATCCAGTCAAAAAACTTGCATCGGTGTGCAAGAAATTTGCCCCTTGCGCGACTCATCACATGGTCCCGCCGCATGTTCTCACTCAATACATACAGCTCAGGCCGCCCGAAATCGGGTTGCCACGGAGATAAACACATGGATGATTCCCCCACCATGACTGACCCCGCAGCCCTGCTGGAGGAGCACGGAGACTATCTGTACCGCTTTGCCCTGTCGCGGCTCCGCAACGAAGACGTCGCGCAGGACGTTGTTCAGGAAACCCTGCTCGCTGCCCTGAAGAGCCGTCCCAACTTCGATGCACGGTCGTCAGAACGCACCTGGCTAATCGGCATCATGAAGCACAAGATTGCCGATCACTATCGCAAGACCAGCCGGGAGACGCCCATGTCCGACCTTGAATCGCCGGACGAAGCCGTCGATGGCCGGTTCAATTTCGTTGGCCACTGGCGCGGCAGCCCGGCCGAGTGGAGCGCAGCACCTGACACCCTTGTCCAGGAGAAGGACTTTCACCGGACACTGCGCGGTTGCCTTGATAAGCTACCCGGCAAACTTGCTGATGTGTTCACCCTTCGCGATATGGAGGAGATGCCCAGTGAAGAGATCTGCGAGAAACTTGGCATAACTCCCACGAATCTTTACGCCTCGCTTCACCGCGCAAGGTTCAGGCTCCGGGAATGCCTGGAGTACAATTGGTTCGGCAAAACGGCCGGGAAGGGAAGCTCCCGATGATGACCTGTGAAAAGGCCGTGGGACTTGTTTCCGAGGCTCTCGACCGTGAGCTGACCCCGTCCGAGTTGAAGAAAGTTCGCTGGCACATCCGTTTGTGCCCAGCCTGCTTTAAATACGAAAAGCAGATCCAGCTCCTCCATGATTTCTGCGTCAAGTACGGCGACCATATCTGCGATGAGGTGGAGCTACCCGAGGAAGCCCGCACACGTATCAAGGCCGCCTTGGAAAGCGCCGGCAGCCGTAAGGAGTAGCTGCCCATCCGGCAGGCAGGCGGGCAAGTTCGAGTTCGAAGATTCTTGATTTGACTCACGAGGCCATCAGGATTGAGGGGTAAACCCTTAACCGAGTTTCACTCAATCCCGCCCACAGGCAGAGGTGCCAAACCCATGTCCGGATTCCGAAGATTCTCAATCGCATTCACCCTAATGATTGCAGCCGCCTCTGGCGCTGCTGCAGATTTTGCCACCAAGCCGTGGCTGCAGCTTGGCGATAACCCCCGGCTGAGTACGCCGGAAACCGTTCAAGTCCTGTGGCAGACCAGCGATACCCAGAACAAGTGGAGCGTCGAGGTTGCCAAAGGGGATCCTTCCGCCCCTTGGAGGAAGTGCGAAGCCCCGGCAAGCGTTCCGCTTGCAGCCATCACATCGTTCACGCTGCATTTGTGGACGGCGAACCTGGCGGACTTGGAGCCGGGAAAGCCCTTTCGCTATCGCCTGCGTGCAGACGGCAAAACGGCTTTTGAGGCCACGGGCGCCGCCCGTAAGCATGACTCGAAGACCCGCTTTGTCGCGTTTGGCGATTGTGGCGCGGAAACCACGGGCCAGCAACGCATCGCCTACCAGGCGTCGCTCCTGAAGCCGGACTACGTTTTTATCACCGGTGACATTGTTTACAACTATGGCCTTGTTTCCGAGTACCTGAGGAAATACTTCCCGGTGTACAATGCTGATGTTGCGGGGCCGAAGTCCGGCGCCCCGTTGATCCGTTCCACACTTTTTCTTGCGGCGCCCGGCAACCATGACCTCCTGAGGGCGGACCTGAATCGTTCCCCCGACGCCCTTGGCTACTACTATTATTGGTCCCAACCATTGAACGGTCCCCTGACCGGCGACACCACGGCCAGTATTACAAACTTGAAGGGTTCAGACCAGGCGGTCGCAGCCTTCAAAGCCGCCGCCGGTTCCCGATGGCCCCGCTCAGCCAATTATTCCTTCGATTACGGCACCGTCCACTGGACGGTCCTTGACTCCAACCCCTATGTGGATTGGTCAGACCGCAAGTTGCGGGAGTGGGTCGACAAGGATCTTGAATCGGCGAAATCCGCAAAATGGCGCATTGTGGCGTTTCATCACCCACCGTTCCAGTCCTCCAAGGCGCACCAGAAGGATCAATGGATGCGCCTGCTTGCCGACATCTTCGAGAAGCACAAGGTCTCAGTGGTGCTGGCGGGGCATGTCCATAATTACCAGCGTTCCCATCCGCTCCGCTTTGTCGCCGACGGAACAACACAGGGAGTTGTTCAGCGCCAGAAGGACGGGCAGGTTCCCGGCACATGGACCCTCGACAAGACCTTTGATGGCGCAACTCACACCAAACCGGAGGGGCCGCTTTACATCGTTTCAGGCGCAGGCGGAGCCGGTCTGTACAATGCAGACCAGCAACCCAAGCCCAACACATGGCAGCCGTTCACCGTGAAGTACATTGCCGACAAACATTCGCTGACGGTGGTGGATGTGAGCGACGAAGCTTTCGAATTTCAGCAAATTTCGGATCGCGGCGAGACCCTGGACACCTTCAAGATAACACGCTGACTTAAACCAGCGTGTCCTCGTTCGGCATATTTGCACGAGCCACAACATCCTCGAACCCAAGAATGCGCAACTGCTCACGCACATTGGGGCGCATCACGCCCAGGAGGTTCGGGCTGATTCGCGCCAGGTCTTCCGGCTGCTCGATGATGACCTCGTCCTCCATGACTTCAAAATCCATCCCCGCCGCCTCAAGCCGTGTCATGACGGCTTCGCAGGTGTCGGGTGTGCCCCAGGGAATTCCGTCCAGCAGGCCCGGCCTATACTCCCGCAATGCCAGCAAGTAACAGTCGCCGTTGTCACCGGGTCCCACGATGGCGGCGTCCTGTTCCAGGCCTTCAAACAGTCTCTCCACCAGCGGGCGGTCCACACCGAGACAATAGGTTCCTATCTGCACGACCTTGGAGGCGCCATGGTCGAAAGCCCAATGAATGGCATCCGCCGGCGTGGCGGTGGCATGGGATTCAAAGGTGGTGCGCCCACGCGCCCATGCGAGCCATCGCTCCACCTGGCGGTGGCTTTCCTCGGGCGCATAGTAGATGGTCGCGCGAAATTCATTGGCCACGGGCAGGGACTGGCGCAGGACCTGCTCACCAATGACGCGCGACAATTGGGCCGCCTTCGCACCCCCAAGCGCGGCTGAGAGACCCGGCTTACACGATAGCGTATCGGGGTAGTTCAGGGCAGCAACAAGCGTGTTTCGAGCTGGGATGTTCATGGTATGGGCAGTTCATTCCATGGTTATCGTGGTGTTCGCGGCAGTATATGACATTCCCGCGACTTAAGTTGCAGCTTTTTTCGGCCCTCTAAATTCTTAATACCATAGGGTCCCGGCAGACCGGACAGCTAATTCCCGACCTGAAGTCTGATTCGCGAAGCGGTGGTATCACCATTGGACTTCTTGAGGTTAATCTCGATGGGCTGACCTGCTGCCGGGGAGCCGGAAGCGCCCCCCGCAGCCGAATCAATGACGATTCCCGACGTCTTTGGAGACACGACTCGATTGTCAATCATGGGTCCGATGGAGCCGTTTGTCAGGCCGACAACCGGTTGGCCGTCGCCACCCTTGCTTGGTTCAATGACCACTGTGGGCTTGGGCAATGGAGTTACAGTGGGTGTGGGGACTGGCGTGGGAGTCGGTGTCGGGGCGGGTGTTGGCGTAGGGGTCGGTGTCGGCGTGGGTGTTGGTGCGGGCGTCGGAGAAGGAGCTGGCGTTGGCGCTTTTGCAGCGCCAGAGGTTGTCTCGGCGGCGCCAATGCCTGCCTGTTTCGAGACATCCTGATCTCCCGGCTGTGCCGCCAAAGGTGCTACCAGACTGGCCACCAGTACTATCTGCCCAAGAAGCCCCCGAATCCTCATCGCTATATCTCCATCCTTATGTACCAGCCGCTATCGTTTTCGAATTTGCTGCTACATCTCGAATTCCGGCGCATTCCAGCGGGCCCACTCCGCTACGGGGCCGGCTTCCGGGCCTCGATGATTTTGCTTTCCTCGGCAAAGAGCCGCGCCGGAAGGGACCCTTTCGGCAGTTGGGAGGCCCACCGGGCCGAGGCTTTTGCGTCTCCCGCCAGCAACGACAGCCCGGCAAGGGCATGGAGCAGCGGCTCGCGATTGGAACCAGTGGCCTTCTCGGTCAGCAGGGCCTCGTCCAGGGATTCGCGCACACCCTCCGCGTCTGGCGGGCCAAATTGCCCGCCACGGAACCGGGAGTAGCGGAAATA
>JAIBAT010000047.1 GCA_019695055.1 Candidatus Sumerlaeaceae bacterium
AGGTAAAGGAAACGGCGTATCTCACCAACGCCTTCGCCCGCGAAGCCACCGCCGCCATCGAGCGCAGCAAGGCACAGCCCTTCTTTCTCTACCTGGCCCTGAACGCGATTCACAGCCCGATGCAGGCTCCGGTGCCGTATTTGAAGAAATTCGAATACATCCGCGATGAGCACCGGCGGCTGTTCGCGGCAATGACGGCGGCAATGGACGAAGCGGTGGGCGCCGTGCTGACCAAGCTGCGCGACCTGGGGCTGGAGGAGAACACGCTGGTAATTTTCCTCAGCGACAACGGCGGACCGACGGCCGAGTTGACCTCGGGCAATGGCGCGCTGCGCGGCGGCAAGGGCCAGTTGTACGAAGGCGGCATCCGCGTTCCGTTTCTGGCGCAATGGAAGGGACGCATCGCCGCCGGGCAGACAATCGACGATCCGGTGATCTCGCTGGATCTGTTTCCCACCTTCCTGGAAGCCGCCGCCATTCCGCCGGGGCGTTTTCGGCTGGACGGGCTCAGCCTGCTGCCGCGGCTCACGGGCAAGCAGAAATCGCTGCCCGAACGGGCGCTGTTCTGGCGCTACGGGGCCAACATCGCGCTACGCCGCGGCGACTGGAAGATCGTACGCCAGGCTACTCCTGGACCAAAACAATCTACATTGGAAATGTTTTATCTAAAAGAAGACACGGGCGAGATGCGCAATCGCGCGGCGGAGGATCCGGGGCGCCTGCAGGGGCTCAAAAACGAGATGGACGAGCTCAACCGGCAGATGGCGGCACCCCTATGGTGACCCCCGTGCCGGAACCGCGCTCATTGGAATCATACGTGCAGGAGTCAAAGCCGTGAGAATGCTCTTGGTCATCATCCTTCTGGGGATGCCCTTAGTGGGGCAAGAGAAAAAGGCCGCTCCCGAGTACATGGGAACAGCCGTTTGCCAGGGCTGCCACGAAGAACTTTTTCAATCATTTACAAAGAGTCCACACTACCGGGTGGAGACCGATGCCAAGCACGGCTTTGCCGAGAAATCGTGCGAAAGCTGTCATGGGCCAGGAAGCGCCCATGCGGAATCTGCCACACCCAGCGACATCCGTAACCCACTGCGTTTGTCGGCGCCCCAATCCAATCGCGTTTGTCTCGGCTGCCATCTGAATCAGCCCTCTCGCGTCGGCGCCATCCGCGGCGGCCACGCCCGTAACCAGGTGGCCTGCACCAGTTGTCACAGCGTGCACAAGCCGAAGCCGAGGAACTACGTCGCCAATTGCGGCACCTGCCATGTGGCGACGGTAGCACAGTTCCAGCGGCCCTACCGCCACAAGTTGCAGGAAGGCGGCATCGGTTGCGTCGACTGCCATAATCCCCATGGCCGGTTGCTCACGAATGCACTTCGCGATGTATCGTCGAACGAACCGGGATGTCTTCGCTGCCATGGCGACAAACGCGGACCGTTCGCCTTCGAGCATGCGCCCATGCGCATGGAAGGCTGTTCGGCGTGCCACGAATCGCACGGATCCTCGAATCCGCGCATGCTCACCCGCCCACAGGTTTCCCAGCAGTGCCTGGAGTGCCACTCCAATCTCGCCGGCGTGGCCTCACCCACAACCGGCACCATTCCGCCGGCCTTCCACGACCTGTCCAATCCGCGCATTCGCAGTTGCACGGGTTGCCACGTCAAGATCCATGGATCGCATGTGAATAGGACCTTATTGCGATGAAACCGGCACTCATAGCATTGCTCATGGCGGGCATCTTGTGTTCTCAGGATAAGCCCGCGCAGGACAAGCCTGCCCCGCAGGAAGCCAAGCAGGCGGCTCCGGCCAAGGAAGCCCCGAAGGAAGAGGCCAAGACCGAGGCAAAGGCGGAAGAAAAGCCAGCCGAAGCCGCCCCCGATGCGGCCGCCGTCGAACGGATGTTCGAAATCGACCTGGAAGTGGGCACGCGCTGGCAACAGAATGTGCTCGGCAACCGGGATACCTACCGCAGTGTGGTGAACCTGGGCGAAGGGGTCCGGATCATGAACTGGGATACCCGGTTCCATAAGGACGCCTGGTCGGCCACCAGCCGCGGCGCGGGCTGGGGCGGAGACCCGTCGGAATGGCTGAACTTCCAGTTGGAACGCCAGAAGTACTTTCGTTTCAACGCAGATCACCGGAATACAGCGTATTTCAACGCACTCCCCTCGTTCGCCAATCCGTTGCTCGACCGCGGCATTTACGCCTCGCAGCGGGCCTTCGATACACACCGTAAACTGACCGACTTGCAGGTGGACTTCATGCCCGGCGCCAAGCTGATTCCCTTCTTCGGCTTCATGCGCGACCGGGGCTTTGGACGCGGCACGTCCAATTTCGTGGCCGACTCCAACGAATACCCGGTGCTGACCAACCTGAATGACCGCACCAATCTGTACCGGGGCGGCGTCCGGGTGGAACTGAAGCGCCTGCACGCCACGCTCGAGCAGGGCGGCATTCAGTTCAATGACGACCAGAATCTGGTGAATGCGGGGCGCATTGAGGGCAATCGCCCGATCCCGGCGCTCGGTCAGACGCTGTTCCTTAACAACCTGCTGCAAGCCTATCAGGTGGACGGCAGCAGCATTTATACCAAGGCACTGATGACCGCCCAACCGGTGGGATGGCTGGATGTGTCAGGCGCATTTCAATATAGCAGGCCGAAAAGTGATGTGAATTACCGCCAGGAAAACGATGGGCGATTCGTAGATCTCGACTCTCTCCTGTTTTTCAATACGCAGAGTATCCGCCTCGTTTCGGCGGCCAGGCAGCCCCACACCACGGGAAATCTAGGCTTGGAATTGCGCCCCTATTCGAGTGTCCGGGTGATGTCCAGTTATGTCACGGACCGGCTGCAAAGCGAGCCGACGCTAAGCGGGACGCCATTGGCGGAGAGGCTGGAGTGGAACTACAATCAGCACCAGACGGAAGCGATTGTGGAACCGACACACCGGATCACGCTGCGTGGCGGTTATCGATACGTCTGGGGCGACGGATTAGCGCGATCGGGACAATTGTCACCCACATCCACGGAGCGTACGGAATTGAAGCGCCACGTCGCTCTCGGCGGAGCCGGTTTCCGCGCCACTGACAAGGCGTCGCTGAACGCGGATGTGGAAATAGCACGCAGCGATAGGGTCATGTTTCGCACCTCGTTGACGGATTATGAGCGGATTCGCATGCGAGGACGATATCAGTTATTGACCTCATTACGACTGTATGGTACTGTGCAGATTCTAAATAATTCAAATCCGCCGTCTTTCAACCGATTTGAATTCAGGAGTCATCAAACGGCCCTCGGATTGCAATGGATGCCGAGTGGTGGTAACACCATCCAGATGACAGGGGAATATTCGAGAGCTGCTGTGAAGTCGGAAATGGATTACCTGATTCCGCAAGTCCTGCAAAGCACGCTATCCCATTACCGGGAAAACACCCACACCATCACGGGTTTGGTACAGTGGCGCATCGCCGCGGGCTGGACCTGGCATCCGATGTTGTCGGCAGGCGGGTCGTTGTATCTGACCAGCGGCACGCGGCCGACCGATTATTACCAGCCAGTGGTCCGGTTGAACACACCATTGGTCTCGCATCTGGACCTGTTCGCTGAGTATCGCTATTACGGGTTGTCCCAACAGATTTACCATTTTGAGGGTTTCCGGACACACCAAGGAGCTGTCGGAGTCCGGATCCATTAATTGACAGGAGAGAGTACATGAAAAAGCTGCCATTGATCGCTTCCTCGCTGATTCTGGGAGTCGTGTTCTTGATTAGCGCGACCACCTCCTTCGGAAAGCCGGAGTACACGAAGAAGGAAAAGAAAGCGTGCACGACTTGCCACGTGAGCGCAAAGTCCAAGGATTTGAATGATACGGGGAAGTGCTACCACGAAAAGAAAGATCTGAAGACCTGCGCCAAGTAACTGCTTGACGCAACAGGGGAGGGGCTCGCGTGTCTGTGCACCCACATGTTCCGCGCGGCCCCTGTCCACTTCTGCCTGAAACGCGGCCTGTGCCGCAAGAAAGGAGGGTGCCATGTCCCAAGCATGGTTCGCCGGTTTGACCCGGCGAAGCAGGATTGGTGTGCTTGCGGCCGGCGCCGCTGTAATTCTGGCGGCCGGGGTCGTGAAAACAGTCGATGAGCGCACCGTGAACTTCGTTCGGCCGGGGTTGAAAATTACCGTCTCCCGCG
>JAIBAT010000060.1 GCA_019695055.1 Candidatus Sumerlaeaceae bacterium
GAGGAGCCCGTCGCCACGCCCCGAGCGCAGCTCCAGCCGCCATCCGCAGCGCGACGCCGGCGATGCTCCCGATTCCCGCGGCTTCCACGAGGGCAACATGCCGGCCTTCCTGATGCGGTCCGTCAAGGTTGGCTGAGACCTTCGGCGCGCCTCGCAACGTTCCGGCGGAACCTTTTCGCTGAAGGCACAGTGTTCAGGACCGGACTCAGCAAAATATGCTTTCCCCGGAACTTGCAGACACATGAGTCATTCAAATGGTGCGCATCGAAAGGAGATCGCATCATGAAATACATCGTGTCCGCGGCCTCGGCCGCATTCCTCATGCTGGCGCCGGCCCTCGCCTTCGCGCAGGACAGCAACAGCAACACCCAGAACAAGACCGAGAAGACCGAGTGCCAAGGCCGCTTCAACGACGCCTTCGAGTCGCTTCCCGAAAAGTGCAAGGCCGAGCTCCAGACCTGGACCATGGCGCAGGCCGACACCAACGTGGATGTCGATGGCAACTTCGTGGTGGGCGCCGTGATTCCCGACACCGTCACCATCGTCAACGTCCCGGATTCCGACACGTTCGGAATTGCGATGGTCAACAAGAAGCGCATGCTGGTCAACCGCAAGGACCGGACGGTCATCCACGTTTACTGATCTCGATTCTTTGCGGTCACTTCGTCCCTCTTCCGCGCAGGCGGGAGGGGGACCTCCTTGTCTATCGACAAGCAAGCAGGGCGCTCCGGCGCCCGGCGGCGCGCGAGGTCCCGTCTCCGCATTTCCTGTGGGCCGGCCGGCCGTTCCATGTTAGGCTCCGCGCCGCCGTGTGTGGGGAACAGACATGGAAGCCAGCAACCCAGCAGACACCGACTTCGTGAAATTCTGGAACGCGGTGCTTGCGCCCAAATTCGCGAAATACCGGCACATCCTGCAGGGCGGCCTGTCGCGGCATTCCGCGGCGGTGTTGCCGGCCTTGCCGATCGAGAAGGGCATGTCGGTGCTGGATGTCGGCTGCGGCTGGGGCGACATGTCGCTGCAGGTGGCGGGCCGTGTCGGGCCTGCCGGACGCGTCGTCGGCATCGATTGCGTCGATGCGTTCCTGGCGGAGGCGCGGAAGGACGCCGCGGCAATGGGGCTTACCAACGTTCAGTTCGTCCGGGGCGATGCCGAGATCGCCTTGCCCGAGAACGAATTCGACTATGTGGTGGCGCGCTTCGGCACGATGTTCTTCACCAATCCCGTGGCGGCCCTGCGGCGGATGCGCCTGGCGTTGAAGCCGGGGGGCGGGATGACCCATATTGTCTGGCGCCGGCGCGAAGACAATCCGGCATGGCAGGAAGCCAAGACCATCGCCTTGCGGTATCTGCCGCCGCCGGGCGAAAACGCCGACTCCTGCGGGCCCGGCCCATTCTCGATGGGCAATCAGGAGACGGCGGGCACGATGATGAAGAGCGCCGGGTTCCAGGATGTCACCTTCACCCGCGTCGACGAGAAGATCATGATCGGCACCACCCCCGACGAATGCATCGCATTCGCGCTCGCCATCGGGCCGGGGGGAGAGGTCTTCCGGGAGGCGGGCGAGCAGCTGGCCGAGGCCAGGCGCCCGGAGATCGAGCGCGACATGCGCAGCTACTTCGAAAGCCTCGAGCGGGACGGCAAGGGCATCTGGGCGCCCACCTCGTCGTGGGTCATCTCCGGGCGCAATCCCGGCTGACCGGCCCTGTGACGGCTTGTTCCCATGCGTACGCGCGCCCAAGCCGCCGTGGACTGCGGGACGGCCATGCCGCCGCCATAGCCAGCATCGCCGCGCTGTGCCATAATTGCCGCCATCAAAATCGGGGAGGATGGCATGGCCTACTATGATTTCGCGGTGATCCCGGTGCGCACGTCGAATTTGGCGGCATACCGCAAGATGGTGAAACAGGGTGCCGCCGCCTGGAAGCGTTGCGGCGCCCTGGAGTATGTCGAAGCCATCGGCGATGGCCTCACGCCCGGCAAGCGCACGTCCTTCCCGCGGTCGGTGAAGGCCAAGCCCGACGAAACGGTGGGCGTGGCGCTTCTCAAGTTCAAGAACAAGGCGGCGCGCAACAAGGCGTGGAAACTGATCATGAAGGACCCCTTCATGAACCAGTTCGACGGCAAGACCATGCCCTTCGACGGCAAGCGCATGTTCTTCGGCGGCTTCAAGCCCATCGGCGGATTCTAGGCCGGAAGGGCGTCCGGCGATTTCTTCCGTATACTGAGCGAGTCCCCCCGCGGACGCCCCGAATTGCTGCGGCCGATCCGGCAGCCAAGACGAAATCTCCTACGCCTCTCCGAAAATGCGGCAGGCGTCACCACTCCCCGAACCCGTCACCCCGGCGAAAGCCGGGGTCCAGCTTTCTTCCCGGTCCGCAGACGATCGGTCCATACAAAGTTGCCGCAACTTCGACTGATTCAAATTGAATGCACTGTCGCCGTAATCTCGTTGCTGATCAGTTGCCAAGATCATGACCCCATCCCTGGTCTCCCGCTCGAATTCGAGCAAAGCACTTGTAGAACGATGGATCGGACATTCGCGCATCTTGAGCAATAGCTCACCATTTGGCACGTCCGATGGCCAGCTTCAGGATTTTCGCGGATTTTCGTTTCCCCATGAAAAGGGAAACCTCAAGCAGAGCATCACAGCGAGAGAATTCAAATTTCTGGATTTGTCCGACGCGGATCTGAGCCATATTGTTGTGGACGAGTGCAGTTTTGAAGATTGCCGGTTTGCGCGCTGCAGTTTGCTAGATACGACCTTCGGGACGTGCCGGTTCTTTAGATGCCACTTCTTGCATACAGACTTCAGAGCCGTAGGTCTTGGGGTTGGCACAGGCCCGGAAATTGCAGAATTTGACACTTGTAGCTTTTTTCGCCCGAAGCTCTCGCGTGCGGCCCTTTCTCGCGTTACGTTCAAGAATATTGAGTTTGATGGCAAAGACTGGAGTTATGTCAATTTTGGTATTGCTGATTTTTGGAACTGCAAACTCAGAGGAATGTTCAGAGCCTGTCAATTTCAGGACAAATTAATGCGGGCAGTTGACCGCAGATTTGCAGGGTCTAGCGAATTAGGATTTCACAATGTTGACATGTCGTCGGCCGAGTTTTTTTTTGTCGGAATTCCCACGAGATTGGGTGTTCGATAATGTAAAGTGGCCAAGAAATCATAGCGTGAAACTTGTAAAGGCCGCGGCGCTAAGATCCGTGGCCCAGAGCTACTCTTCGACATCAGCCCAATTTCAGATTTTGAAATCCTATAGCGAAATTTTTTATCCGAATTCGTCAGACGAGGAAATTATCTTCGTCAGCCAGTTGGACCTCATGGATCTGGGTAAATCAGAGGCAGCAAATGAGATTTTCGCTCGACTGCCGTCGGAATAACCTAAGGTTTAGGGTGGATTACGGTGACAGTGTTGGACTGCACTGGACTGCACCCCCTAGTTGAGACACGGTAATCCGGTTACAGTCAACCTGAGGAGAGGGAGACTGTGCTGAAGCGAGCGAGCAAATCGAAGGGCGGGAGTTATCCCGTTTCGTTCAAGATCAAGGCGATCAAACGGGTTGAACGCGGCGAGGGCGTATTGCCCGTGGCGCGCGACATAGGGGTGACGCGCGGTGCAGCGTGGCGAGAGTGACGGAAGAGTTGGGCGGGCCAAGATGCCGGAGGTTTCTCTCTATGCGCGGCCGGCGCAAACTGGCGGCGCACTGATCGGCCATGGCGCTTCGCAGCCGCTTGGCGATCAATTCCCGAATGGACATCTCTTCTGCCCCGGCAATGAGGTCCCCGCCCCCAAAATAGTTTTGGGCGAATGAGGCGTTCATCAAATTTTGTTACAGTCCACCATTCGGCCACAATCGGCGCGGGGGCGGCGGGGATTGTCGCCCATGTCCGGCCCCCTTCACCCTGCCATTTCCAAAGCCCCGCGAGGGCCTATGGGCGAAGACCAGCCGCCATCAAAACGGGTTCGCGCTCCCGGATACACGCAACGGTTGGTTGCCGCGAGTCAACTCAAACCCGCGAAAATCGCTCGCCAGACGGTGCCGAAGCTTCGCCATTTGGAGCAATTCGGAGGATTATCAGAGCGTTTTTGACCCTAAATTGACATCGCCAGCAGCAGCGTGGCGGTGTCGACGATGTCGTCCGCCGTGGCGGCGCGCGAC
>JAIBAT010000041.1 GCA_019695055.1 Candidatus Sumerlaeaceae bacterium
CCTTGTTCTCGCCGATAAAGCCCAGTCCCACTTGTGTGCAAATCATGAAAATCTCGCGCGTCACCACGTCGCGGGGCACGAGGTTCCCGTACTTTGGATACATCTCCTCGAGGAAGTACCAGGGCTTGCCCGTTTCGCCGCACTTGAACTCCTTGAAATTCCCCGCGTCGTCACGAATGAAGGGGTTCTTGTAGGTCTTGTTGGAATCTCCATAAACCCAGACGCGCCCGCCTTCGCCGCGCGCCGATTCGCTCATGAGGCGCAGCTTGTCCTCGCCGGGGATGGCGGTCGGGTGAACTTGGATGAACTCGCCATTGGCGTAATAGCATCCCTGCTGGTAGGCGCGCGCATTGGCCGCACCGGTGTTGATGATGGAGTTCGTGCTCTTGCCAAAGACCAGTCCGGGGCCGCCTGTGCAAAGAACCACGGCATCGGCGCGGAAGGATTTGAGTTCCAGCGTGCGCACATCAGTCGCCACGATCCCGCGGCAAACACCTTCCTCATCCTGCACGATGCGAAGGAACTCCCAAAGCTCATACTTTGTGACCATCCCCGCATCTTCCCAGCGGCGGACCTGCTCATCCAGTGCGTAAAGAAGTTGCTGGCCCGTGGTCGCGCCTGCAAACGCCGTGCGGTGGTATAGTGTCCCGCCAAATCGCCGGAAATCCAGCAAACCCTCTGGCGTGCGATTGAACATGACGCCCATGCGGTCAAACAGGTCAATGACTGCAGGCGCCGCATAGCACATGGCCTTGATGGGTGGCTGGTTCCCCAGGAAGTCCCCGCCGTAGACCGTGTCGTCGAAATGGATCTCGGGTGAGTCTCCCTCGCCCTTCAGGTTCTTCGCGCCGTTGATGCCTCCCTGCGCGCACACCGAGTGTGACCGCTTCACCGGGACGATGGAAAACAAATCCACCGGAATCCCCGCTTCGGCAATCTTGATGGTGGTCATCAGGCCCGCAAGCCCGCCACCCACGACAATAATCCGCTGCTTTACTGGAGGCATCTGTGATCCAATTCCGTGCAAGTTGTGACTACGTATTTCACTAAAAACACCCGCTCCCCAAATTCGTGGGGCTCAAATTCAAAGGATGCTTGAGGCCACATTCCCTGAAATCAAGCCCGTTGAACGGGCCGGCGGGCAGCCCCTATTTCCCCAATGCCTTGCTGATCAGCGCATCAAACCTGGCTCGCTGGGCCTCCGGCGCGGTCAATTCAAGGGCATGCCTCCGGCCTTCATCACCCAGTTTTCCGGCCAGCCCAGGTTCGGTCAACAGCCGGCGAATGGCTGCCGCAACTTCATTTGGGGACTCCGGGTTCACCAGCAAACCCGTTTCACCCTCCTTAACAGCCTCCTGCGCCCCACCACTCCGCCCGCCGATTACCGGTTTGCCCGCCAGCCCTGCCTCCACGAACACGATACCATAACCCTCCCGCTCACCATCGGGCATCATGCGGTTCGGCATCACGAACACATCCGCCGCATGATAATAGGGCCGTGTGTCATCCACTGATCCCGCAAATACAACCCGCTCGATGATACCCAGCTTAACTGCGAGCGACTTCAAATCCTTATCGTAGGGCCCTGTTCCAACCACCAGGTAAACCAACTCGGGGAACTCCTCAGCCAGCGAGGCCAGGGCCCTCAGCGTTGTATCCACGCCTTTTCTGGGAACCAAACGTCCCACGGTCAGCAGTACACGGCGCCCTGCCAGACCGTGCCGTTGCCGCACCTCCTCCACCTTCTCCGCCGCCACTTCCGCTCCCGCAGCGTCCAATGCGGGCGGCCAAACCACTGTTTGCTCCGCCGCAAACATGGCCACTCGCGCAATCTCTTTCGCACTGTCCACCGTGGAGCAGGTTACCACGTCCGCACCCGCGAGGGCCGTCGCCAGCATGCTCCGCATGCGCGTCGTCCGCGAGAACATGGTTACGTCCTCCCCGTGGGTAATAATAATGATGGGCTTCCCGCGCAACCTCTTCAGTGCCAGCGCCACGTTTCCGAGCGGCACGGGGTGCCCCGCCACAATCACGTCCACCGGTTTGATACGCGCTCCCCGCAGGAACAGGAGGATCACAATGGCTGCCCGCGCCAGCCGGTTTACGATGGCCGACTTGCTCCCCCCCAGGTCAAACAGCCGCCGCCACAACCTGCTGCGGACGACCTTGTAGGGCTCACCCGTGTCGAACGCGCGCTCCGCCTCAGCGCCCAGCAGGCTTGCGGGAGTGAACACGATCACATGGTGCCCCGACGCGACGGTGCCTCGGACAGCATTCAACAGGCTGGTTTCGGACCCCCCAAGGCTGGGCGCATAGGTGTCGCAAAGGAACAGGATGTCCGCCATGCGCCTATCGCCCTACTCGTAGGTTCCCTCGAAGATGGCCTTCCCCGTACCCGGTCCGGCGTGGGTCCAGCGCGGATCCACGGGCGTCTTACGGTGTGTCTCCTCGATGATCGCGTCCCACTTCTTCAGGTCTTCCTCCAGGCGTGCCTGCCGTTCCTTCCAATCTGGCAAGACCTTGTTCTGGACCAGTTCCCGGTAGATCTCCTTAGCGTCAATAGCGTGACGGATGGGGTTGGCGTGCGCATCGTTGTCATCATGGCTCACCGACAGCGCGTCCGAGTGGTAATCCCATTTGTTCAAATACTTCACCGTCTCCGCCAGTGGATTTACGATGACGTATCCCAGCCCGCGCACGAAGTCGTAGAGTTTCATCGCTGGGTCCTCCGTGAGCGGCCTGCCATTTGCACCACGGTACTTCTCCGCGTCCCAATAATCCATGAAGAACACGCACGGGATCTTCCGCTCCTTGCAGAAATCCGAAATCCCCCGCAGCGCCTTGCGGCAGTTCTCCCACCCGATCATGAACTGGAATTCCTGCGGCACATTCCCGGGGTCTGCACCCTGCAAGCCCGGATCCTGGATCGTCTTGCTCTGGCGCTTCAGCAGAAAATCCAGCAGGTAGGAACGGCCCAACTCCAATCCGGATTGGGAATGCACCAGGAAATTGGGAACCGTGGCGTCGTTGATGAAGCAAAAACTCAGCAGCACCGCATCGGGCGAGTATTCCGCCACGCGGGTTCTCAACTGTCTCTCCTCCTGAACTGTGTTGTAGCCGGGAACACCGAAATTAAGAACCTCAAATTTCACGGTTCCCGAGGTCGTGTCGTTCAGAAACCGTTCCAGCACATCTGTGAACCGGTATTCCTTGGCAGCTCCCCACCCAAAAATGATCGAGTCCCCAATCCCTGCAATGCGGAACGTATCTGGCGGTTTCTCGATTTTCCTCTCCACATCAAAGAAACCCGACGAATTGATTTTCACAGGCTTCTTCCTAAAGATCCCCTCAACTCCGGGAATCAGCTCATAGACCAGCTTTGGGTCTGCGCTCATCTTGACGAAGTAGATCAGGGTCAGGGGAACCCCGCTCTTCTTGGCCCGGTCAAAACGCTGAAGCGCCTCGATATTATCCGATTGCGAAGCTGCATGAATTCGTGCAAAAATCTCAAGGCAGCCGCCCGCAAATAGGAGCCCCACTACGGCAGCTACAGCTCTGAAAATCCACAACTTGCGCTGCGAAAGCGCGCGCGACGGGGGAGTGGTTTCCGATGACAGGGGCTCGCTCATGGCTACAGGCCGCAGGTTGTCGGGAAACCCCGTATCCAATGCAATCAAAATAAATCCCCGCGTCGCCCTGTCTTAACCCTCTGGCGATCAGGCTCCCCACTGAATAAACATGGGGATGGGCCATAGAACCGCCTTTGGTCTCAAGGACCGCTGACTCAATTTTTGGAGGATTTACAAAATCCATGGCACGCAGGCGTGTGGCTGTTAAGAGAACGATTCCGGGCGATTCCAAATTCGGAAGCCTTCTCGTGGCCAAGTTTATCAACACCGTAATGGAGCGGGGCAAGAAAAGCACCGCAGAAGGCATCTTCTACGGGGCACTCGATACTGCCCAGAAGAAGCTGACCGACCAGTCCGACCAGCTTGCCATTTTTACCCAGGCCCTGGAAAACGTAAAACCAGTCCTCGAAGTCAAGTCCCGCCGCGTCGGTGGTGCCAACTATCAGGTTCCGGTCGAGGTTCGTCCCGAACGCCGCACCTCTCTCGCCATCCGCTGGATCATCGAAGCGGCCCGCAATCGCAGCGAAAAGACAATGCAGGCCCGGTTGGCTAACGAGATTACGGATGCCTTCAATAACACGGGAGTCTCCATCAAGAAGAAGGAAGACACCCACAAGATGGCCGAAGCCAACAAGGCCTTCGCCCACTACCGCTGGTAGTTTGATTCCGGCAGGCGCCGGACAAAGAAGCAGATTCCAGAAGGACGGGTCCATCGACCCGTCCTTTTTTCTTTTACAGCAACCAGCATTTGGCTGGTCCCCAATTCCGGACTTGCATGTCCAGAATTCATCGGCCACAACCGTCGTCACAATGGTTGAGGGGAAACCATCGAAGTTTGGTCGGAAGCTGATCTGGGTGGGATTGGCGTTGAGCTCGCTTGTGATTGGCGTGGGCGCCGGCGTGGGAGGCTTCACGTTCGTTTACGCCAAGGGCGGCTCCTACATGACCAATGATCCCAAGGCCTGCGCCAATTGCCACGTCATGACGGCCCAATACGACGGCTGGCAGAAATCCAGCCACCACGCCGTTGCCGTCTGCAATGATTGCCACACTCCCCACAACTTCATCGGGAAATGGACCACCAAGGCCCTCAACGGTTACCATCACTCCCTCGCCTTCACGACCCAGAATTTCCATGAGCCGATTCAGATTGGTCCGCGGAACCTCGAAATCACCGAAAATGCCTGCCGCAATTGCCATGCGGATATTACGCAGCAGATTGATCACATGGCATTTGCCATCACGGCACAGAGCAGCCCCATCAGTTGCATTCATTGTCACAAAAACGTTGGTCACATGGAATGACACCCAAACCGGGAGGAAGACAGATGCGCAGGACAGCTCAGCAATATGGTCGCAAGTCGCGAGGAATGGCCAGCAGGAGGTTGCTGATCGCGTTTCTCGCGCTCACCCTCGTTGCCGCAGCCGTGGCATTCGGGGTCACCGCACTCCTTGTGAACATATTCGAGCGCAAGAGCGAGGCCCGCAATCCCTTCTTCCGCGTGGTGGAACTCGACGACAAGACCGACGACCCCGCGATCTGGGGAAAGAACTTCCCCATGCAGTACGATGCCTACAAGCGCACTGTGGACCAATCGCGCACACGCTATGGGGGCAGCGAGGCCATTCAGCGTACCCCCACGGAAGCCGACCCGCGCTCCGTCGTATCTCAGTCACGCCTTGAGGACGACCCGCGCCTGAAAATCATGTGGGCCGGCTATGCCTTCGCCGTGGATTTCCGCGAGGAGCGCGGCCATGCCTACATGCTGGACGACCAGACCTTTACCGAACGCCAGCACGTCACCAAGCAGCCCGGCACCTGTCTCAACTGCCACGCATCCGCCTATACCATTTACAACGATCTTGGAAAAGGGGACATTTTCAAAGGGTTCGAAGCACTCAACAAAATGCCCTATGCCGACGCCCGGAAACTCGCGAAGCATCCTGTAGCCTGCATCGACTGCCATAACCCACAGACCATGGAGCTTCGAGTCACCCGCCCCGCCTTTATCGAAGGCATGAAGAACTACAAGGAGTCACAGGGCATCAAGGATTACGACGTGAACAAGATGGCCACCCGACAGGAGATGCGAAGCTTTGTCTGCGGCCAGTGCCATGATGAGTACTATTTTAAGGGCGCCGACAAGCGCCTCACCTATCCCTGGCACAAGGGCCTCAAGGCCGACCAGATGCTCGTTTACTACGACGCGGTGGGCCAGAAGGATTGGGTCCACAAGGAAACCAGCGCGCCTTTGCTGAAAGCCCAGCATCCGGAATTTGAACTTTGGAATCAGGGCATCCATTCCCGCTCGGGTGTGGCCTGCGCCGATTGTCACATGCCCTATACCCGTGTGGGGGCTCTCAAGATCAGCGACCACCACGTTCGCAGCCCCCTGCTTAACATCGCAAATGCCTGCCAGACCTGCCATCGTGTGCCCGAAGCCGAGTTGAAGGCCCGTGCAGAAACAATTCAGGATCGCACGTTTTTCCTCAGAAACATTGCCATGGATGCCCTCGTTGACCTGATCAACGACATTAAGGTTGCCCGCAAAGCCGGTGCAAATGACGAACAATTGACCGCCAGCCTTATGGCCCACCGCCACGGACAGTTCCTGTTGGATTTCGTGGAAGCGGAAAACAGCACCGGATTCCACGCTCCTCAGGAGGCGGCGAGACTGCTTGGTTTGGCCATCAACTACTTCCGTCAGGGGCAGAACGCCCTGCGCGGAGTCCCCGGGTTTACGGGAATGGTTGCCTCGGTACCTTCAGCCGACGCCACCACGCAAACCGTCATGAACCTGCCAATGGTATCCGACAGCGATACGCGCAAGTGGGTCATGGCAGTGCCAAGGGCACCGGAATCCCAGCCCAGTCCCCATTAGCACCTTCTGCACCATGAATTAGTATTGCACTATCGGGCGCGGCCTCTTAACAACGCGCCAACATGACGGAGCAAACCTTCGACCCAGGCGTGGACACAACGCAACCCGTGGAACCTGCACGTCCAGTTGGGTCCACCGTTTCGCTCATCATTTCCAATCTCATTCCACTTCTCGGAGTTGTCTTCTTTCACTGGGACCTTTTTACGATCATGTTTCTCTTCTGGTTCGAGAATGTGGTGGTTGGGTTTTTCAACGCGCTGAAGATGCTCACTTGCATGGGGCAGGGAGTCAGTGGGCAGGCCGCAAAGTTGTTTTATGTTCCATTCTTCTGCGTTCATTATGGAATCTTCACCCTGGTCCACGGGGTGTTTGTTGTGGTGTTGTTTGGCGGAATCCTTGGCGGCCAGGCATCCGGTGACCCCGAAGCGTTTCTTACCCTCGCCATTACCACACTTTTGCCACGACTCTGGCTACCTGTCCTGGCAATGATCGTCAGCTATACGGTGGACTTCTACCTCAACTTCATCGCGAACGGGGAGTACAAAACAAAAACGCTGAACGACCTTATGGCTGCGCCTTACGGACGTATCATCGTCCTGCACCTGACCATTTTATTCGGCGGCATGCTCGCCATGGTCACCGGGGCGCGATGGTTCGCTGTGGCATTGCTTGTAATTCTAAAGACCGGAGTGGATTTGAGTGCGCACCTTGGCCGGAAGTCCCTTGCCGGGCAGGCCCTTCGTTTCAACCGGACCCGTCGGCGCCGGCATTAGCCGTTTTGATCAAGTGAATGCTGCCCCACGGCATCCTGGGCAGCCTCAACCACGGCCTCTGCCAGCGAGGGCCCCGTTACGAATCCTTGCGCAAAATCCGTGACCGAATACTCGAACTTCTTTGCAAGGGCCACTGCTCCAATAAGTTCCGCGGCATGAGGTCCTGCGATATGCGCCCCCAGGATTTCACCCGTGGCCTGCTCGCAAAGCAGAGTTATGAAACCCGATGTTTCGCCCCTTGCGATGGCATGGGAATTAAACTTCAGGCTCCGACGCCCAATGGTTATCGGGATCTGCGCATTGCGTGCCTGCTCCCGCGTCAGACCCAGCGAGGCCACAGGCGGATCTGTCTCGACAACGCGCGGAAAGTCGTGGGCCGCCGGACGCCGGCCAGGGTCGCCTTGGATGACAGCCGCCACATACTCGCCCTGGGCATACGCCTCTTCAGAAAGCATGGCCGGATCGGTACACTCGCCGATTGCGAATACCCGCGCCTTTGAAGTTCGCATATGGTCATCCACCTTGATGCTGCTGTCATAAGCGGTTTCAATACCCAGTTTGCGCAGGCCCAGGTGGTCAGTGGCAGGCTGGCGCGCAACGCACGCCACCGCTATCTCAGCGGATAGAGACTCCTGCTTCCCTCCGACTGTGATGTTAGCCTTCACACCTGCACTGCCAAGTTCAGTGCTGCGGATCTGTGCTGCAAAGAGCGTGTTAATGCCACGCTTCTGGAATTCGAGGGAGAGAAACATCGCGACTTCCTCGTCCACTTCAGGAAGCAGTCCATCCGCTTCGGTGACGATCGTCACTGACGATCCCAAAGCTGAAAGCAGGGTTGCGGCCTCACACGATGTCGTGTCGTTCCCCAGGATTATAGCCGATTTGGGTGCATTGCGAATGCTGTACAACTGTTCAGGAATCAGCACACGAGCGCCGTCCGGTTTCATGCCGAATGGGGCCACTGCCCGCGAACCACTTGCGATGATAATGTTCTTGGCGGAAACGGTCATAATGTCATCACCGCTTTCAGGATCCAGCAGCGCAACCCGTTCAGGCCCCGCGAGGTACCCCCGCGCCATTGCAATGTGCACCCCCGCCTTCTTGAGAGAGTTCCGCATGTTGGATTCTATGGAGGTCACCGCTGCCTGCTTCTTCCGCAGCAGCCCACCCAGTTCGATGCGCGGTTCCCCTCCCACATCCACCGCAAATTCCCCCGCCCGCCGCGCCATCAGGGCAATCTCGGCGGACCGAAGGTATACTCGCGCAGGAATGGTAGTCTCATGCAGATAGGCGCCACCAAGGCCGCCATCCCGCATCTCGAGCAGCGCAACGCTGGCCCCGTTCCGGGCGCACTGCAGCGCCGCCGCGCACCCACTGTGCCCGCCTCCTATCACGACGACATCGACGGATTTTCCAATGTTCGTAAAACTGGATGATGCGCGCGTTGCCATGGGCTAAAGTCCCGCCAGCAGAATGGGATTCTCAAGCAAGAGCCGAACCTCTCCCAGAAACTGCATCGCAAGGCCGGGAGTCACCGAGCGAGAAAGTGCGGTAAAGGAAATATCGAGCCCGTAGCCCGATTCCACGCGCCCCTCGGTGATGATCGGGCGGGCAATAATGCTTCCCAGGGTCAGCGACGGGCACCGCGCTGCATCCGGGAAACCCGTAAGGCTTCCGGCACCTGTCGGTCCCAGATTGGTGATTGTCATGATGGCGGAAAACATCTCCACGGGTGGAGACTGGCCCAGGGGCGCGGCATGGCAAACCTGCTGAATCATGAAGAAGACTTCACCGGCATCCATCGCGGCTCCGTCACCCAATACCGGGTAAACAATGCGGTCCCGGTCAAAAACGGAAACACGGAATGAGGCCGCCGGGTTGTATTCCCCTGTGGAATCGTCATAAGACTGATCGTCCCCCAACCGCACCACGGGGAACTTCCTCAAAGCCAATCCTGCGGCAAGACAGGCCGTCGCTGTAATCAGCGAGTGGTCGTCCATCTCTTCGCCTGTTCCGGCAAATCGCTGGCGCAGTGCCGGAAGGGACGCCACCAACCCCGTGGCATTGACGGGACTGTGCAGTGTGAAGCTGGCCGCTTCCGAATCGGAGCTAGTTGGACTTGTGGATTCGAGAATTTCGAGCACGCGGGCTTCCTCGCTAAGTTCCTCCTCCTGCTCGCGGGAAAGCCCTCCCATCTTTGGGCCAACTTCAATTTCCGGGGCTCCAAACAGCAAATCCTCTGTCTCTGCCAAAGGCTCTTCAAAGCCCCGTCCCGTGTCTTCTGGAGTTGGTGTGGAAACGAGAAGTTTTTCGGTGTCCCTTTGGTCGGGCTTCGTCTCCACATCTTCCGTCCCGCCAATCGGATACCCTGCCCTTGACGCCAGGACATCTTCCTTCAGAATTCGCCCCGCGGGGCCGCTTCCAGTCACACTGGCGAGGTCGATCCCATACTTTTCTGCCAGGCGCAAGGCCAGTGGCGTCGCATTAATTGTTCCCGACGGGGCAGTGTCTGCCGGCCCCTTCTTGGCGGTGCGACGTTTAGGGGGCGGCTCCGTCTCGGAAAGTTCCATTTCCGCAATCGGTGCCCCCACTGCAACCAGGTCCCCTGGGGCAGCCAGCAGCGTGTTCACCTTACCAGCGTGTAAAACCTCGATTTCCATGTTGGCCTTGTCGGTTTCCACTTCGGCGATCACGTCCCCTGGCTGCACCTCGCTGCCAGCCTCAATGCACCAGCGCAGGAGGGTTCCCTCCGTCATGTTCTCGCTCAATTGGGGCATCGTGATTTGCGACATTTCGTAACTTAACCGTGCATGAAAATGAATGACTGCCAGAGTGTAACGCCCGGGCGCCGCCTTCAAGGGGAATATCTGAATGAAATGCGGGGCTGACGGCAATTCTGCGGGGCGCCGCGGCGACAACAAAGCTTGCCATTGGAATTCCCGCCAACCCTATGGGAGCGAGTTTTCGCCGATCACAAATTCCGGAAGTAGAGCCGAAGTCTTGCCAGAGAATCACGAAAATACCCTCTCCGAAGCCCACGCCAGTGAGGTGGAGGCGGGCCAGCGTTTCCGCTTTGGGGACAATTGGGCCCGCTTTCTTCGCCTTCTCAGCGACGATCGTATAGCAGAGGCGGAAAAGTCTCTCCGCGAGTTTCTTGGCCTTGATTCCCTCGCCGGTCTCACATTCCTCGATGCCGGATGCGGAAGCGGCCTCTTTTCCCTTGCAGCGCGCCGTCTTGGCGCCAGAGTCCATTCACTCGATTTTGACCGACAGGCAGTCCATTGTGCTGAGGAACTGAAGCGGCGGTTCTTCCCGAACGATGGATCGTGGACCATCGAGCACGCCTCGGTGCTGGACCGCGATCACATGGCAGGCCTCGGCGGTTTTGATATCGTTTACTCTTGGGGCGTGCTTCACCATACCGGACAGATGTGGAACGCCATTGAATACGCTGCGATATGCGTCAAACCCGGAGGGCTCTTCTTCATTGCGATTTACAATGATCAGGGACGCCCCAGCCGCACTTGGCTCAAAATCAAGCAGGCGTACAACCGCCTGCCTTCGGCCTTTCGCTTCCTGGTCCTTTGGCCATCATTCCTGCGCCTTTGGGGCCCGACCATTCTCCGCGACACGTTACGCCTGAATCCACTGAAAAGTTGGAAGGAATACGGCGGCGTTCGCGGTATGTCCCCCTGGTACGATGTCGTGGATTGGGTGGGGGGGTTACCCTTTGAGGTGGCAAAACCCGAGGAAATATTTGACTTTTGCGACGCGCGGAGATTTCGCCTGAAGCGCATGCGTACCTGCGCCGGAGGCCTCGGGTGCAACGAATTTCTGTTCGAGAAAACGCCCGGCGCTTAGTTACGCCAAATTCAGGGGCGCGCTTCTTCCAGCAGTTCGCAAAGCTTTTGGAGCTTCGCCTGCCCAAGATGCTCCAAAAGGCTCTTGTTGCGGACGGCTACAATCTCGTCGAGGCCCTTAAGAGCCTTAAGGCCGTCCGGTGTGATCTTCACCCGCACCGCGCGTCGGTCCGACGATTCGCGCGTACGCGTGACCAATTGCCGCGCTTCCAGCCGGTCAACCATGCGCGTTACGTCGGGCACCCGCGAGATCATCCGTTCGCCAACCTCATGGCACAGCAGCCCCTCAGGGGGCGCACCCCGCAGTATGCGCAGCACGTTGTACTGGTTTCCCGTCAGGTTGGCTTCCTTCATGATCAGGTCGACCTGATAGCTCAGGTAATCCGCCGTCCTCAGGACATTGAGGAGAGTCTCCTCCTCAAGGGAACTGAATGGCTTGGTCTGTTTGATTTCGTTGGCGATTTTACTCATATTGAAGGCCTACACTCTCAGGGGTAAATTGTTTGGCCCAACAATTATTGTTTAGGTGATTCATTTTGGGGGCTTCGCAATCCTCAATAGCGCCGACGCCGCTCATAATCCGGCTCGTAGTCGTCCTCGTACTCGTCTTCGAACTCGTAGTCATGGTAATCTGGCTCGCTTGCAACCAGCTTATCTATGGACATGGAACCGGCGCCCGAGAAGAACAACCCGACCATAATCAGTATCAACACCATTGGATACTCGAAACCCGGAGCCAATACGCCATCCAGGGTATGGTTGCTCCAGTATCCGTTCCTGGCGTGCACGAGCGCAATTCCCACGGCCATGTTTATGATCATGGGGATCATGGCCAGTCGGATTAGCAATCCCACCACGCACAGCCCGCCACCCACTGCCTCTGTCCACGCACTCACTTGCGAGGCGTAATGAAGATACTGCTGATACTGTTCGGGAATCCATGGGAACTTCATGAGCCCCAGGACTATCAGGTTCCATTCTTCCGGTCCCGACCACCCCAACGGGTCAAACTTCACGAGTTTATCCAGCCCATGCGGAATAAATACCGCGGCAAGGGCCACCCGGCAAAAAAACGCCGCCCAATTGCGGTGCGTACGAAAAAGTCCCATCCGTTGCGATCTCCCTCAAATCATGGATGTTGGGCCCAATAGCGTGCCCCGCTAGGCCCACAATCCAATCAGCACCATGCCCCCGCTTGGTGAATCTGCAATAACCAAATTGAGGGATGGGCAATACCCTTCCGCGGCAGCGAGCTTATGCCAATGAAAGGCAGCAGTAATGAAAAATCTCACCCCTCCTGCAAAATTCCTTCTCCAGACGGTATACCATCACTGTTGTGCGAACGGGCGCCCGTAGCTCAGCTGGATAGAGCAACGGACTTCTAATCCGTAGGTCGTAGGTTCGAATCCTACCGGGCGCGCCAAAATATCCACGGTCCGGGTAAAATCCGGTCAGGAAAGGTCTTCCATGCCAGCCCTCCTCACACCCGAACAGATTACTGAGTCGCTCAAAGCGCTTCCCAATTGGTCCCGCCATGGCAACGAAATCCAGCGCGAGTTCAAGCTCAAGGATTTCGCGACAGCCCTCGACTTCGTGAACAAGGTGGGGGAGAAGGCCGAGGCTGCCGATCACCACCCCGACATCCTCATCCACGGCTGGAACAAGGTCCGCATTACCCTCAGCACCCACAGCGCCGGGGGTATTACCGACAGCGACATCAAACTGGCCCACACAGTGGATTCCCTCGGTTACTGACCCAAATATGGAGCCACGGGAACAATCCGAAATCGAAATCGCCCCCGGCGAGGTGGCCGCGCGCCTTGCGCGGGGCGACGTCCCATTCCTCATTGACGTCCGTGAGGAATGGGAGCTCACACGCGGCATCCTGCCAGGTGCACGCAGTGTCCCCATGTCCCAGTTTGCAAATCGCCTCGACGAACTCGATGTGTCGCAGCCCATCATTGTTTACTGCGAGCACGGCGTACGCAGCTACGATGTTGCCGCATATCTTGTCTCCCGCGGGTATTCTGCTCTCTCCATGTCCGGAGGTTTCGCCGTTTGGGACGGCCCCGTAGTCCCGTTTGCTGCGGCCGATTAAAGAATGCGCACCCTCTTCATCACCGGAACCGATACTGGCATCGGCAAAACCATCGTAGCCGCCAGCATAGCCCGCGCCCTTCGCGCACGCGCTGTGGATGTCGGCGTCCTCAAGCCATTCGCTTCTGGCAATGACGACGAGGAGGCTTTAAGCGACATCCGGCTTCTACAGGGCGCCGCCGCACTAATTGAACCTCCGACTGCAGGCACTCCCTTCCGTTTCCATGCACCCTTGGCCCCACTTAGTGCGGCACGGCTTGAATCCAGGCATGTCCCCGTTCCCCAAGCCCTCCGCTTGGTACGCGACTACATGGCCGGCCATACTGCGACCATTATCGAAGGCGTTGGCGGTGCGGCCGTGCCGCTCACCGAAAGGATTCTCGTAAGCGACTTCATCCACGACCTCAATCTGCCAGCCCTCATAGTCGCCCGTTCAGCACTAGGTACTATCAATCATTCCCTCACCTGCATTGAGCACCTGCGCACACGGCATGTGCAAATCTCTGGTATACTATTCGTGCGGCACGAGGAAGGGCCCCTGTCTCAGGCGGAACAAGTCGGTCCACCCACGGTTTGTGAATTGTCGGGCATGAGAAATTACGGTCTCGTGCCTCACATTCCAGAAATAGCCTCTGCAACGTCCGACGATTCGCGCCTGCAGTATCTGCCATGGCAATGCGAAGCCATTCAAGCAGTAGCCAACGACCTCACCCTCCCTGGATGACGATCCGCCGCGTGTAGTGGTTCCACATGACCCGGGAGGCCACCAGCAGTGCCACCGCCCACGCCGCCTGCCCCGATAGGGCGACGGCGATCTCAGTCCCGCTCACCTTCCCCAGGTAAATGTTGAGCGGTACATAGCTGATGCCCGCAAAAGGCAGCACTTTCAGTAACGCCGCAATTCCTTCTGGCAGCATCGCAAACGGGATCAATAACCCGCTGAGAAATAAAAGTATGCTCTGCTTGGCATGAACGATTCCCTCGATATTTTTGAGCGGGATCGCCAGAGTCCCCACCATGAAGTTGATGTTCACATAAATCACGGCCGCCAGCAGCGTGCTCGCCAGGAATCCCAGGGCCCCGGCGATCGACACCGGGGCAGCTATTGGAAACAAGAACGCCGCCACCACCCCCGTCGGCAGCGCGAACAACGCAAATCGGAACAGCGACTCCCCAAACGCCTTGGCGTAAATCATTCCCTGGAAATCCACCGGCTTCAGCAAATCCATGGACAGGCTACCATCCACCACCTTCTGCTCCATGTCCCGGTCCAGGTTGTTGAAAAAGAAGCTTCGCGAAATCCACCCGATGGCCACGTACGTCGTCATGTCGGCCAGCGAAAACGAATCGATCTGCGCCGCGTTTGCGTAAATCGCCTTCCAGATATAGTAATAGATGGCGATATAGATCAAATAGGTAATGATCCCGACGTAATACCGAGCCCGGTAGGCGAAAATGTTCAGGAAGCTAATGCGAAAGTATTCGAGGTATTTGCCCATTAAACAGAAAGCCGCCGACAATCATCCTTCGAAGTCGTCATCATTCTCGTAATCCCCCTTCTTGTAGCGTTCCATCCGCCACGCCGCTGCCGCAGCCGCTATCAGGCCCCCCGCAATAGCCCAGTTCTTCAGGCGCTCGTTAAAATCCGCCCGCTCATCCTCCGTGGAGCGGTACTCCACCTGCTGTCTCCGAAACCGGTTCCTTTGGCTGCCGGTGTATACCGCAAGCGCCCCGGACGCCACCGCCCCAACCACAAACGCCACAATGTAGAAAAGGATCCGAAGCCCGAATCCTGCGGAAGGTCTCTCAGTTCGATAGAAACCTTCAGGTCCCTTTTCGTGTTTCATGGCTTGGCGCTCAAGCAGGGCTGAGAAGCGACGACAGCCGCTGAATTGCCGCCTTGGCATAGTGCCGCGTGTTGCCGTTCGCAGCAGCATTCTTCAGCGTTCGCAGGATGTAACCCGGCCGCGAGTACATCCTCAGCAGCGCCTTGCGCCGCCAAGCCGTCAGTTGCGCGCTTGTAAGTGCATACGTCCGGCACGCGCCCTGTGCGTACCCGCCCTTTGTCGGGTCCGGCGTTTCAAAAAGCCCATCCCGCACCACGATATCATGATACTCCGTCCCCGGCAGGGGATAGGCGATATTGAAATCGAAGAAGTCCGGATTTAACTTTCGCACAAACTGGAAATTCTCCTCCAGCGTCTCTTCAGTCTCCCAGGGCAACCCGATCACGAAAAATCCGTGGATCTTCAGCTTGTTGCGCCGGCAAACCTCCACCGCTGAAAACGCGCGCTCCGCCTTGGCGCCCTTCTTCATGTTATCGAGCATCATCTGCGAGCCGTGCTCAAACCCAAACGCCACCACCCAACAGCCCGCCCGCCTCATCCAGTCGGCGCGCTCATCGTCAATCGTGTCCACGCGCGAGTTGCAGCCCCAACGGATGTTCAGCTTGCGGTCGATGATCGCCTTGCAAAGCTCGATGAGCCACTTCTTGTGCAGCGTAAAGGTGTCCCCGTGGAAAAGAAAATCCCGGATGCCGTACTTTTCCACGCTTAGCTCAATTTCCTTCATCACGTGCTCAATGGATCGCTCCCGCACGCTATAGCCAAACATTGATCCCGCCGGGCAGTAAATGCACTTAGCCGGGCAGCCTCGCTGCGCATAAATCGCGGTGATTATTCGGCTGTTCTCCGGGCTGCGATACAGGTGCTTCTCAAAAAGATCATAAGCCGGCAGCGGGAGTGAGTCCAGTGGCTCGATCAGTGGTCGCTCAGGATTGTGGTGAACCACACCCTCGGAATCCCGCCACACAATTCCCCGAATTTCACTCAAGGGTTTGTCCGTAAGGAGTTCCTTGAACGTCTCCTCGGGCTCGCCATCCAAGATCACATCCAACTGCGGAAATTCGGCCAGGGTTTTGTCCGCATTCACAGCCACGGCTTCACCCTTCACCACCGTTCGCACATTCGGGAAGAACTCCCGCGCCATGGTAAACGCCGCAAGATCCTGGCGCACCGTATGCGCCGTCGTGTTGAGCAGGATCAAATCCGGCTCAAACTCACGCACATCGCGCAGATACGCCGCCCCGTCTGCCCCCACCGTCGGGTAATCCTTCAGCGCCACTTCCGCGCCCAGTTCCCGTGCCATGGAGGCCATCACGCCCAACTCAATTGGTGGAAAAACGACCCGCACAGTCTGGTCCTCGACCTTCGACTGGCACCGATCGTCACGCCGGTAAAGCTCCGACGGAGGGTTCATCAAGAAAACGCGTTTCGCCATGTTAGCCCAGTGTACCTTTCAACAGAAACCTCGTTCATGCCTGAATCCCGATTTTTAGCCACTAAAATCGGCCCCTCGCTCGGCAAACCACCCGTCAAGTCTGGAGCAGTCTGTGATTATTTTCACGAAATAAACTCCCGCCATGGGGTATGCTGTTTCTTGCGGGCTCGAAGCCGCTTCTTCACTTCAGGCCGCCCAGCAAGCGCATCCCAAGCTGGAAACCCGCGGGCAACGGCCCGCAACACATGAAAGGATCCACCTTGCTCCGCAAGAACTATATCTACGCCCCCGGCCCGGTCTCTGTGCCGCCCCAGGTGCTCGCCGCCACCGCCAAGCCAATCATTCATCACCGCTCCGCCGACTTCGACCCGCTGTTCAAGAAGGTCAGCGAGGGCCTCAAGTACATCTTCCAGACCAAGAACCCGGTCGTGACTTTTGCCTCCTCCGGCACCGGCGCCATGGAAGCTGCCATCGTCAGCACGGCCAGCCCGGGCGACCACGTCATCAGCCTCGAAAGCGGCAAGTTCGGCGAGCGTTGGGGCGAGCTGTCCCAAGCCTACGGCTTCGACGTGGACCGCGTCCAGTTCGAGTGGGGCTACGGCCCGGATCCCAACAAGGTCGCCGAGCTCCTCAAGGCCCGTCCCGACACCAAAGCCGTTTACATCGAGCTTTGCGAAACCTCCACCGGCACCGTATCTGATGTGAAGGCCGTCGCCGAAATCACGCGTAACACCGATACGCTTCTCATCGTGGACGCCGTCAGCGGCCTCTGCGCCGATGAACTCCGCAGCGACGAGTGGGGCGTCGACCTTGTCGGCACCGGTTCCCAGAAGGGCGTCATGCTGCCTCCAGGCCTCGGATTCGTCTCCGTCAGCGCCAAGGCACAGGAAGCCATCAAGAAATCCAAGTGCCCCAAGTTCTACTTCTCCCTCGCCAAGGCACTCAAGGAGCTTGAGAAGAATACAACTCCCTTCACGCCGGCCGTGAACCTGATCTTCGGCCTCGAGGTCGCCCTCGACATGATTCAGGCCGAAGGCATTGAAAACGTCTGGGCCCGCCATGCGCGGCTCGCCGAAGGTTCCCGCCAGGCCATGAAGGCCATCAACTGCACGCTCTTCTCCAAGGCGCCGGCCAACACAGTGACCACCGTCAACGTGCCCGACGATGTCGACGGCAGCAAGATCGTCAAGACCCTCAAGGAAATGGGCGTCATCATCGCTGGCGGCCAGGGCCACCTGAAAGGCAAGATCTTCCGCTTTGCGACCCTCGGTTACTACAATGAGTTCGACGTCATCACCATCGTTGATGCCGTGGAGCAGGCTCTCGCCAAGCTCGGTCACAAGTTCGACCGTGGCGCCGGTGTGAACGCTGCTCAGAAGTACTTTGCGGGGTAAAAATTGAGCCGCAAAGTGGTTTGAGAATGATCAGAGCCGGAGAGATCACCTCTCCGGCTCTCTTTGTTTCTTCTTATTCCCCCGCAGCAGCGTAGGTATACTTCAACCGCGCCACCGCGCTTTCCGCGAGCCCCAGGCATTCCAAAATAATCGCCTTCTGGATATGCAGCCGGTTCTCAGCCTGGTCAAACACCACCGAGTTCGGACCGTCCATCACCTCGTCGGTCAGTTCCTCGCCGCGATGCGCCGGCAGGCAGTGCATCACCTTCGCGCCAGCCTCCGCATTCTTCAGCAATTCCGTGTTCACCTGGTATGGCCGGAAGATGTGCTTTCGCTTTTCCGACTCACTCTCGGTGTGCATGCTGGCCCAAGTATCGGTATAAACGGCGTTGGCGCCTTTGACAGCTTCCTTCGGATCTTCCATGATCCGCAGGCTGCCGCCATTTTCCGCCGCCAGCTTCTCGGCGATCTCGATCGACTTCTGCGGCGGAGCATACCCCTTCGGGCTCGCCACCCGCACGTCCGCGCCCAGCGTTACCGCGTTGATCATGAGCGACGCGCAAACATTGTTCCCGTCACCCACAAACGCCAGCCGCATATCCTTGTTCCGGATGCCATGCTCGTAAAGCGTGAACAAATCCGCCATGCTCTGGCACGGATGCTCGTCGTTGCTCAGCGCATTGATGACCGGAGGCTTCGCGGCCTCGGCCAGTTCCTCAATGTCTGATTGGCTATAAACCCGCGCGATGATGATGTCCACCCACCGCTCCAGGTTCTTCGCCACGTCATAGACCGACTCCCGCTGTCCCAGCGAAATCTCCGTCGGCCCCAGGTAGATCGCATGACCGCCAAGCTGATAAATGCCAATGTCAAACGTCGCGCGCGTCCGCAGCGAGGGCTTCTGGAAAATCATGGCGGCGCTGCGCCCATGCAGCAGGTCCAGTGGCTGGTGCTGTTGCACCGGCACCTTCAGGCTCGTTGCCAGGCTGAACATCCGCTCAATGTCGTGCGCCGTGAAATCCGACGCCCGCAGGAAATCCCTCATCTTAGTAGGCCCCTCCTTTGGCGCCCGCTGCTGCTGGTTCCAACTTCAAATGTTTTTGCTGCTCCGCCTTCAGTACATCCGCCAGAATCGCCACCGCCTTGTCGCACTCCGCCTCCGTGGCAATCAGCGGCGGCAACAATCGCAGCACGTTCCCCATGGTGCAGTTGATCAGCAGGCCGCGCGCCGCGCATTCCTTCACGACATCCGCTCCCGGATGCACCAACTCGATTCCCACCATCATGGCGATACCCCGAAACCCGCGCACAATCTCCATGTGCCCCAGCGCCTCCGCCAGCTTCTCGCGAAAATACGCCCCAATGCGCTCCGCCCTCTCGGGGATCTTCTTGTCCACCATTTCATTAACGATGGCTAACCCCACGGCGCAGGCCAGTGGGTTCCCGCCAAACGTAGATCCGTGCGTTCCCGGCTTCAGCACCTCGGCAATTCTCTCCCGCGTCAGCATCGCGCCAATCGGGAAACCGTTCCCCAGCGCCTTCGCCACCGTCATGATGTCCGGTTCCACACCGTAAACCTGGTGTGCAAAGAGCCGCCCGCAGCGGCCCATGCCGCACTGAATCTCGTCATAAATCAGCAGCAGGTCGTGCTTGTCGCATTCCGCGCGCACTTCCCGCAGAAACTCCGCCGTTGCGGCCGTCACGCCGCCCTCACCCTGCACAGGCTCCAGCATGATCGCGCAGGTCTTGTTCGTAATCAGCGCGCGCACACTCTCGATATCGTTGAAAGTCGCGTAGTGAAAACCCTCCAGCAGCGGCTCAAACCCCGCCTGGATCTTGTCCTGCCCGGTTGCCGTGATAGTCGCAATCGTCCGCCCGTGGAACGAATTGCGCATCGTGATGATCTCATGCCGGCCCGGGCCGTGGTGCGTCTTCGAGTAAAGCCGCGCCAGCTTGATGGCGCCCTCGTTCACCTCGGCCCCGCTGTTTGCGAAGAAGGCCCGGTCCGCAAAGCTCAGTTCCACCAGCCGCTTCGCCAGTTCCACCTGCGTCGGTATCACATAGAGATTCGAGCAATGCACAAACGTTCCGGCCTGCTCCGCGATGGCCTTCGTCACGACCGGCGCGCAATGACCCAGGTTGTTCACGCTGATGCCCGCCAGGAAATCCAAGTACTCCCGGCCATCTGCATCCGAAACGCGGCACCCCTCGCCTCGCGCCAAAACGATCGCCCGCTCGCCGTAGTTCGGCGTCGAGTATTTCGCCGCAAGCTGCTTGTAGTGATCCGCGTTTTTCATGGTTCCCAACCTCTCGACCAGACACTTCTCCCGCCGCCGCAACCTCCAACGCCGGTGAGGGAATTCAATATAAGAAACTGCGGATAAACTTCACCCGCGTGTGCAGCTACTGCCCGCCAACCACCAGTGTTCGCGCCGCGAATCCCAGCCGCAGGTTCAGGACCTGATCCGGTTCCACCCGTATTCTGGCAGAACCGGCAATGTCTGGTCCAAATTTGTAGCCCGTCACCAGCGCATTTTTCACGATGGGTTTCGCCTCCATCCCACAATGCCAAACCGTCAGGCTGTGAGTACCCGATGGTACGTCCGACAGTACGAATTCCCCCTTGTCGTTCGTCACCGTGTAGTAGGGGTGCGCCGCCACCACCACCGATGCTGAAATCCACGGTTGTTTCGTGCTGGTAATCGAAAAAAAGCCCGAGTTGGGGAAATAGACATCGTTCGTTCCATTCCGAACCGGCAGGCTGATGTCAGAATTCAGCGTGTCCATGCCCGACAGCCGTAATTGATGCATTATCGCATCCTCATTCCGGAAAACGATGCGTCGCCCCCGCTGAATCAACTGGATCCGGGGCACAATCTGGCATTGCCGCACGGCCAGTGTCGGGCCGTTCGGGTGCGTCCTTGTTTCCGTCACCGAGGTCAATTCTCCCATGCCCACACCCCGTTGGATCCCCATCAGGTACACCACCGCGTTCTTCACCGCGCGCGTGTCCGGATCAATCTCCACCCGGTCATTCCTGATTTTGCCCGTCGGCGCGCAGAAGTTCTCATCCACGTTCACGTCAAAATCCGGCGCCGCCGGGATCGGCCCCACCCATTTCACCGTCCCCCGGATGACCGCGCCGCTCGTCACCTCCACCTGCGTGTAGGCGTGCCCCTTCGCGCCGCCCAGCAAAACTCCCGCGGCGAAAAGAATCGCCCCCGCTT
>JAIBAT010000116.1 GCA_019695055.1 Candidatus Sumerlaeaceae bacterium
CCGTTGATTCCCGCCAAATATGGGCCCAAGAAGCTGGCCGGAAAGGCCGTGTGCAAGGCGGCATTGCAGAAGGAACTTGGGCTCGACGAGTCTGCGGATACACCCCTTATCGGCGTCATCTCGCGTCTCGATCCACAAAAGGGATTTGACCTCATAGCGGAGGCCATGGAGACTTTGCTGTCGGGGAATGTCCAGGTTGCGCTCCTTGGAACCGTCAATCCGGAATACCACGCGCTGTTTGAGAAGGTGGCAGCAGCCCGGCCGCGACAGTTCAGTGCAAACCTGAAATTTGACAATGGATTGGCCCACCGCATTGAGGCAGGATGCGACATGTTCCTGATGCCTTCGCGCTATGAGCCGTGCGGGCTTAATCAGCTTTACTCGCTGAAATACGGCACCATTCCCATCGTGCGCAGCACAGGGGGACTGGCCGACAGCATCACCGACGCCACGCCCGAATTGATCAAAACCGGCGACGCCACGGGCTTCGCGTTTGCCGATTACACCAGCGCAGCCCTGCTTGAAACTGTCAAACGTGCGTTGGCGGTTTATGGTAAAAAGACCGAATGGAAAAAAGTGATGCAGAACGCCATGGCTAAGGACTTCTCGTGGAAGTCTTCTGCGCACGAATACGTCAGTTTGTTTGAGTCTCTGGTTAAATCCTGAACTCGCGGGTGGAATAGACCAGGCACCCCATGATCAAACCTACGCAGGCCACAACTCCCAGCACTGCGTGATTCACGCTGAGATTGGCGGTCCCCAGCATGACCTGGGCAGGGGAAAAGAAGTGAAAGACCGATATTCCCCCATAGGGTCGGGCCACGGGCCACATCTGGGAAAGGAAATTCCAGACGTACATGAAAAGAATGACCGTGACGGTCCACCCCGTCGCATCGCTCCGCTCGTTGGTACACGCTGAGAAGAACAGGCAGATCCCTGCCACTGCAAGGCCGAGTGCAAACAGGTTCGCGCCGATGGATTGAATGGCTGCCATGTTGAGTTTTTCAGCCTGACCTGCCAAGTTGGCCGCAATCACGGTTCCGGCAGTGGAGGCTGTAATTGCCAACGCGGACCATAGAGCCGAAGTGGCCGCCGCCGATACCACAATACCAATCCGGCTAATGGGACGCGACAACAACAGGGCAATGGTCTTTCTCTCGATTTCCCCGGCCAGCAAGGCCGTAATGGTGGAGATGGGAATGGCAAGCAGGGCGATGAGGAGGAACGGATGCTGGTACGCTACAGCCAGAAAACCATTTATTGTGTCCATTGGCAATTGGTCTATGCCCAAGAACTGGCGCAACCCCTGGGGCATGAAACGGGTAAATGGAGCCGGTGCGCCTTCGGTTCGGGAAATGGCAGAAAATATCCTGACTATTAGCAGCTGAAATCCGAACAGGCCCATGCTCACCAGGAGTCCCAATTTCCATGTCCGCGCGAGGTGGTGGCGAAAAAGTCTCATGAGGTTCTTTCGCCACCCCGTTGCGATTTTGTGCGGCTTGCCGCCCGGCGCTCGCGGTAAAGGTCGAGAAAACTCTCCTCAAATGCCGACTCGAATCGGAAGTCGAGGGGCTTCAAATTGGCAAGCTCTTCAAGCATGGTCCCCGAGTCTTTTGGTTCAACGTGATACACGAGCCAATCGCCACGTTTTCGGAGGAAAGTCGTGCCCGTAATTTGCGGATGTGCGGGTTGCATACCGGAATCCGAAGGCTGCAAAATCCAAAGCTGTCGTTCTGCCCTTGCCATGAGGGTGGGTATGTCGGCATCGAGGATGAGACGACCATCCATAAGCACGCCGATCCGGTCGCAAAGGGTTTGAACCTCAGAAAGGACATGTGACGACAGAAAGATCGTCTTCCCCCGGTTCTTAAGTTCATGCAGTACCTCATTGAAGTCCGCCTGCACAAGTGGGTCGAGACCGGTGGTGGGTTCATCGAGGATGAGCAGATCCGGGTCGTGCTGTACGGCCTGGGCAATTGCGAGTTTCTGCTTCATCCCCTTGGAGTAAGTCTTGATGCGCCGCTGGCGGTCCGCCGGGCTTAACCGGATGGCTTCGCAGATCCAGTCGTGCAGAGGGGCCTGCCCCCCGCTCAAATCCCGGTAAAAGGCGAGGGCGTGGTCACCCCGCATATGCTCGTAGAGGCCGATTTCCCCGGGCAGGTAACCGATGCGGCGGCGCAAAGATGGACCGCCTTTTCCCGGGAATTCCCCAAAAATTCGCAGTTTTCCCCGTGTCGGGCGGATAAAATTCAGCATGAGCCGAATGGTCGTTGTCTTACCCGCACCGTTTGGGCCGAGAAACCCGTAAATTTCCCCCTTGGAAACGGAGAAGCTGACGTTTTCGATGGCACGGTGCCCGTCGTAGGACTTTGTCAGGCCGTGGGCGTCAATGACAGACATCATGGGAGCCCACCTTCCTCAGTTGCTGCATGCGGTGTCAACGCTTATGGATTTGGTCCTGATTGAGGGGTTTTTTTGTTGCCCGGTAACAGAATCGGGGGGAACATGAAGATTCAATACTGGGTGAGAGGAGACTTCGCGATGAAACTTACCAAGGTCATGGAAAATGGCATCAACGGGCAGATCAACATGGAGTTCAAATCGGCATATACCTATCTGGCCATGTCGGCCTACTGTGAGCGCATCAAATTTCCGGGATGTGCCAGCTGGCTACGGCAACAGGCAGGCGAGGAAAAAGGCCATGCCATGAAACTTTATGATTTTCTCCGCGAGCGCGACGCGACCATCGAACTTCTGCCCCTGCCCGCCCCACCCCAGAACTACAAGAGCATCACCGACGTTTTCGAAAAAGCCCTCAAGGCCGAGGAAGCCGTGAGCGCGAGCATTAACGACCTTTATGAATTGGCGTTCAAAGAGAAGACATTTGCCACAGCCGTAGAATTGCAGTGGTTCCTCAAGGAGCAGGTGGAAGAGGAAAAGACGGCACGGGATATCCTGGCCAAGTTCCAGCGCGTCAGTGATGATCCGGGTGCCTTGCTGGATCTCGATAACGAGTTGGGTGCGCGGGCTGGCAGCGGCGAGGACGAAGAGGAGGAGTAGTCCAGCCACCCTCGGCAATTGATATGCAGATTGTTACCGTAGAAGCATTTGGGGGGACGGAGAATCTCCGTGTGGATCAGCGTCCCACCCCGTCACCCGGTCCCGGGCAGGTGCGGGTTAAGGTTACGAGCATTGGATTAAACCATGCGGACCTCATGGCCCGGCGTGGAGAGTACAGACTGGTTTCCGGTGATCCTCCCTTCACACCGGGCATCGAGGCCGGGGGACTTGTGGACTGCCTGGGGGAGGGAGTAACTTCCGTTTCTGCCGGTCAGCGCGTGATTCTTGGGCCACATGCGCCGCGACGCGCGCCGGGCATGACCAGCGACGTGGGGGGAGGAACTTACCGCTCCCATTACATCTGCGCTGCCGAGGACGTCGTGCCAGCGCCAGACGCCATTGCGGACGACCAACTGGGTGCCATCTGGCTGCCGTACCTGACAGCCTGGGGTTGCCTTGTTTGGAAACAGAACCTCAAACCGGGCCAGTTCGTTGCCATCCCTGCCGCTTCGAGCAGTGTCGGACTCGCTGCAGGCCAGGTGGCCCGTCATTGCGGCGCCGTGCCCATTGGCATGACAACGTCGGCATCGAAGGTCGAAGCCCTGAAAGCCATGCCGGAATTCGACTTTGCCCACCTGGTTGTTACACGCGATCAAAGCGGCAAACAGACGAGTTGGCATCGCGATTTGAAACGCATCACGGGCGGGCGCGGTGTGGATGCCTTTTTTGACCCAGTGGCGGCAGGGGAGTTTCTCGACATGGAAATTCGTGCGCTGGCCCAATTCGGGACGATCTGGGTTTACGGGCTCCTCGGAGAGCCGGGCAAGGTGGACGTGACTCCCCTCATCAGGAAGCACGCGGCAATTCGCGGGTGGGTGCTGGGAGAGATTGTGGCGGCTGGTAACCCGCCACTCTCCGACGCACTGGCCGCCATATTGAAGGGCTTCGAAACCGGAGTTTACCGGCAACGCACGGCAAAGTCATTTCCGCTGTCACGTGTTCGCGAGGCCCACGAAGAAATGGAAAAGGGGAACCACATTGGGAAACTTGTCCTGGTGCCGGATTCACATGAGTAACCTGTTTCGCTCGGCTGTGACCGTGCTGGTCGTGCTCTGTGCAATGGTCTCGTGGGGCGCTACGCTGCCTGGCTTCACGACGGATACGCAATTTGACGAGCAGACAAGTTCCTCCGTCTTCGCACCCGGCATACTGGTTCACTTCAATGCGCCTGGGCCTGCGAAACTGGATGCGACCAAGCCAACCCGCTTAATCATTTACACTCTTCCGAACGGTAATTCCACGACTTGGACCATTGGAAAGAAAACGGGACCTGGCGATGACTGGCATTTCAACATCCAGCATATTGGTGCGCAGACCCGGCGATTGAGGGAATTGCTCCCCAACGAAAATATCATTACCGTCTACGCCGAAGCTTCCAAAAAGAGTTGGCCGACCTGGCGAAAGGAAACGCCGTCGGCGCCGGAGCACCTCTTGGCCTTTCTCGATTTTGCGCGCCTGCAATTTCGCGACTACAAACCTCGCGTGACACTGTCGGGCCACAGTGGCGGTGGCAGTTTTCTGTTCGGGTTTCTCAATGCCAATAATTCCATTCCGGAATGGGTGGATCGCATTGCGTTTCTGGATGCGGACTACGGCTATAGCGCCGAGGAAGGGCACACCACAAAGGTTCTATCCTGGCTCAAAGGTGACCCGTCCCGGCACCTTTTCGTGGCCGCCTACGATGATCGCCGAATCACGGTGAATGGGAAACTGGTCGTCTCCGGTGATGGAGGGACCTATCGAAAGACCATGAAACTGATATCGGACCTGGGACGTGAAACGGACCTCACCAGTGCGACGACAAACAACCTCATACACAACACTGGAATGAACGGCCAGGTGGAGATTTTTATCCACGAGAACCCGGAGAACAAGATTCTCCATACGGTTCTGGTCGAACGGAATGGTTTCGTAGCGGCTTTGCTCAGCGGGTCAAAGGCCGGCACGGAGGCCGACAAGTTCTATGCGGATCCTTCGTATTCCCGATGGATAGGGAATTAGCCTGTGCCTCGCTTGACATTGTGGTGCAGGTGTTGCTGAACGTGACGCATCGTGCCGGTTAATACCTCAAAATATCGAATTTTCATAGTCAGCGACAAGCCGGATGAACTTGGGCAGATTGTACAGATTCTCAAGGAGGACCATGAGGTTCTGACGGCTACCAATGGTTTGGAGGCGCTGGATCATGTGGACAGGTATGAGCCAGATCTTATTATCGTTTCCGCCTCAATGGCCAGCCTCGACGGTTTTGACACGGTTCGCGCAATCCGTAAAGATGCCCGTTTCAGGGTTTTGCCTGCGGTTTTGTTGGTTGAGCCTCAGCGCCCCGCGCCTCCTGCGGAGATCGACGACCTCTATGTGGAGCTTCCCTTCGGTACAGCGCAACTCCGGGCCCGCATAACGGGATTCCTGGCCGATAGAGGCGCGGATCCCAGCCCGAAGCGATTCAGCATCACGGAGTTGGCGACCCTTGAGGCTGCCGGGGCGACCGCAGCATCCATTTCGCCTCCGCCAATTAGCGCGATTGCCGGACCTGCGAGGACGAGTTCTCTGACGGAGCAACTTGCCCAAGCCCTGGTCGAACCCCGCATCCGTTTGATGGTCGTGGATGATGAGCCGGACACGGTAAAGTTTGTCAGGGCAGTCCTTGCGAAAGACTATGAAACGTTTGGCGTGTCTGACCCGGATCTTGCGCCGGACAAGATACTTGCCTACCAGCCTGACGTGATTCTTGTGGACTCCTCCATGCCACAACTCAGTGGTATCCACCTTGCCCAGATCATACGCCTGAACAAGCGCATGCGGGCGTCACAGTTGATTTTCCTTGCGGCACGCAGCGATAAGGCCGCCGTGGAAAAGGCCTGTGCCTCGGGGGCGGCGGACCAAATCGAGAAGCCCTTCACCGCCGAGCAACTTCGGCGCAAAGTACGGGATGCCATAAAGCGGCCGGGATTTGTGCGGCAAAAAAAGCGTGTCGAGTTCGAGGAAATTCTTCGCCGGGAAGGCGAGATTGCCGGCTAAATCGGACAATCATAAATAGATGCTTGCCCCTGATATTTCCACCCCCTACCAAGACAGTCTTCATCAAGGGGATTTGGGAACAAAAATGAAATTTAAGAGCTTATTTGGCGCACTTGCAGTGGTGCTTTTGTGCAACGTGGCACACGCGCAATTGCATATCAGTGAAACGCGGGCGCTTTACCTCAGGCAGAAGGACGGCTCGACGTCCGATCCCGAGCGCGCCCAACTGATTCCTCCGCTCACCTGGGGGCAGGATCATGAGTGGAGACTGTTGCTTAACGGTGATACACGTTATCGGGCAGAAAATCGTGTGAATTTCGACGGAAACCGGGAAATTCCGGACAATGATCGGGTGGCATTTTGGCGGTCGCGGTTAAGCGCCGACCTTACTTATCGCCGGCGCATTCGTATCTTCCTGGAGTACCTGGATGCCCAGCAATTGGGTGCCAACATGCAATACAACCAGGAAGATAAGCGAGACTTCCATCAGTACTTCCTCGAAATTGCGGATCCAGACAATACCCCGTGGAGCCTCCGGTTGGGAAAGCAGGAAATCGTCCTGGGCAAGGAGAAGCGGCTCGTCAATGCCTCGAATTTTAACAATATTCGCCGGGCTTTTTACGGCGGTCGCGCCATGTACCGGACAAAAGACTTGGACTTGGATCTGTTTGTGGCATCTCCATCTACCAATAGCATCATTGACGATGGAATCGTAAACGGGACAGCCGCAGCCAGGCCGACACATAACCGATACTTCTATGGCGCGTACGGAACCTTCAAGCGTTACCAGCCGACACAATTGGAACTCTACTTCCTGGGCCTAAGCGACCGCGACAATCATCGGACCTACCCGAATAAGCAAGTGGACGAGGAAGGCAACTTCTCCACCACGGATCGCTACACGGTTGGTGCCGAACTTTACGGCCCCCTTCGCAAGAACGAGTGTGGTGAGCTATCCTATGTGCTGGGCGGTGCTTATCAGTTCGGATACAATGGGCAGGACGACATAAATGCCTGGATGGCCCACGGGGACATTGGCTACCAGTGGAATCGGAAATGGAAACCCCGGTTGGATCTTGAGGGCACTATTGCCAGCGGCGACAATGTTAATGGGGATTACGATACGAATTCCTTTAATCCACTTTTCGGTGCCACAGACCTTATCTATGGGCGTATTCCCTTTTTCCGTCTTCAAAACATACGGAGTGTGGGTCTTGTCGGGTCCATCGACCCCACAAGCAAACTCAAGCTTAGGGCGGCATACCATTACTACTGGTTGGATTCGCAAACGGACGCCTGGTATGATTCCAACGGCAGCAGCCGCGGGCGCGACACCACCGGGAAATCAGGTCGGGACGTCGGTCAGATGGTGGACGTAACAGCCTTCTACAAGTACAGCAAGTACATGTCGTGGGAGGGCGGAGCGGCTTATTTCCTTCCGGGTAACTTCAGCGGCAACGTAGGCAAGCCCGACCAATCGGCTTACCTGTTCCTTCAAACCACTCTTAGTTTCTAAGCGGTGATCCTGGGTCGTTTTGGTTAGATTCCACTTAACTGAGAGGCGACATTCTCCCAGCCGTCGCCCTTGCGAAATGTCGCACGCCGGGATGACTTTGCGTCTGGCGAAATCACAAGGATTGTCGGAGCCTTGAACACAGCGTACTGTCGTGCAATGGTCCCGCCTCGCAACTGGTTCATGTCGACTTTTGAACAGGAACACCGCTGAAGATAACTCTTTGCATTCGAGTCGGTTTCCATCAACCTGTTGAGTTCCTCCACAGCGGGAACGTTCTGGGCCCCGAAGTAGATGAGGAATGGCCTATTCTCGCTTTTGGCCCTGGCCCATGCCGCCTCGGGTTCCACCCAGGAGGTCAGGGTATTTAACCCGGGCATTTTCGGGGCTGCCGGCGCCGATGCCGTGGCTGATTTCCTCATGCTCGCAGGACCTTCGGGGAACTTCCACCCTGCGGAGTACGGTGAAACAGGCATAACCATCTCGTCGGTGGTGGATTGAATGGAGAGGTTATCAATGTAGGCATCATAAGTCACTGTCTTCCAAGCAGCGAGGACACCGACGCTCAGGCTCTGGAGCTTGGAATCCATGATGGGGGAGAATGACGCCTCACGGCCGTCCACGAAGCACCGAATCTTCTCCCGGCCTTCAAATGCGATCGCAAATCGATGCCAGCCGGGGCGGGGAATGCCGTCCGTCAGTCCTTTGTCGACTTTATAGATGGTGGCCGTATTGGTGGTGGGCTCCAGGAGGGAAAAGTACACGCGCCCCGCAGTCACGCCAAAACGATAGAACGAGGTCGGATTAAGAGTTTTTGCGGCTGGATCCGAACCGGCCTCCATGGCAAGAACCGCCACATCGGGAGTTTGCCCCTGGGTGGGAATGAAGAAATCCATTTGATAGAGGGACCGACCATTGGCGCCCAGTTTCTCGCGATTTAGTGTTTCGCCAATGGCCAGACCACCGGTAATGGAAAACTTTTGATCCGGTGCAGGTCGTGCTTTGATGCATAACGCGTATTTGCCGGTTTCTTGTGCGGCTTCTGCACTGCGGAATTCCGGGGGCATTCCCGGCACCTTGTCCAATTCCACGACCGACATCACGTTGGCGGCATCGGACCTGACCAGTTTTGAGGATGCGGGGAGTTTCCCGTCCTCAAAATTTCCCCACTGGAAGACTTCGTACTGCGCTTGTACCGTTTGGGGCGAAAAAAGCGCCAACGCTGAACCCAAAACTACCCCAATACGTAAACCGACGACCCACCTGACAGTTTTCATGGACCCCTCCGACCGCGCCACCCTAATGGAGGAGCGGGCAGGGTGGTCAAGGAGAAACGCTCAATGAGGTGAGGAATGCGGCTGGATTCGAATTGCGGAAGATTGCCGGGAGGCTAACGGCCTGCTCTCAAGGGGATAGTGGCTTCTATGCGCGCCTTCATGCAGATGGACTCCTGGCGATTCGGGCGGAAACGAGACGATGGAGAAAAACACAATTTCCCACCAGATAACGTCGCCAGAGTCGACCGGGTTCCAACACGAGCCGGAATAGCCACTCCAGACCTGCTTTGCGGATCCACACTGGTGCACGGGCCCTTGCTTTGCCATGGTATTCAAACATGGCTCCCACGCACCAGATAGCTCTCACATTGAGTTCTTCCAAATGGGCCATTGCCCACTTCTCCTGCATGGGAACACCCAAGCCGAGGATTAGCAGGTCCGGCGCTGAAGAGTTAATCTTCCGGAGGATCTCACCCTTGTTGTCATGGAAGTAACCCGAATCGGCACCAGTGATGTGCAAGCTAGGTGCCGCCGACAGAAACGTATCCGCGGCCTTTGCCGCCACCCCATTGGCTGAACCCAGCAAATGCACTGAGACATGGCGTCTTGCGGCCTCCCGGCAGAAATCGAGTATGAAGTCCGCTGCATTGACTCGCTCCGGCAATGGAGATCCAAGGATCCGTGACGCCCACACGATTGCCTGCCCATCCGCATAGACAGCATCCGCGTTCCGGAGAATTTGTGCATACTCCGGGTCCCTGCCGGCGATATTCGAACACCATGCATTAAGGTATGTCACGAAAAGCGGCCGGGCACTTTGGGCGGCTTTGATGGCTTGGATGCCATCAAGGAATGCCCCAATGAACTCGGCAGTGGTGCAGCACGCAACTGGCACGCCCAGCATATCTACCGGGGGCCTCGCAAATCCCAATCGTCGCTGGTTTGTTTCCATAATGGGTAGGAAACGGTGTAAATTGGCAAATACAGCCTGACAACCGCGATTCTTGCCCCCTGTCATTTCGGTTGAACCTTGGTTTTGAGCCTTCCTATTCTCGCGTCATGCCCCAGAAACTTATCGAAGGTGTGCGCACAAAGGCGCTCAAGATGCACTGCGACGAACGCGGCAGGCTCATGGAAATGCTGCGTTCAGATGACGAGTTGTTTCTCAAATTTGGCCAGGTTTACCTGACCACTGCCTATCCGGGTGTGGTAAAGGCCTGGCACTTCCACCGTAAGCAAACGGACAACTTCGTCTGCATTTCCGGAATGATGAAACTCGTGCTCTACGATGCGCGCGAAGGGTCCGCCACCAAAGGCGTGGTAAATGAGTTCTTTCTCGGCGAACATAATCCGCTGCTTGTTCAGATACCCGCCGGGGTTTACCACGGGTTTAAGTGCATCTCCGAGAAGGAGGCGCTGGTCATCAACACGGTGACTGAAGTTTACAACTATTCAAACCCCGATGAATTCCGGACAGATCCGCATTCCAGCGAGATTCCCTACGACTGGGCGCGAAAGGACGGGTGACGTGACCGGTAAACAACCTAAAAAACTCACCCTTGATGAACTGAGGGCGCAGATTGATGAACTGGATCACGAATTGGTCCGTCTCCTCGACAAGCGTGCCGAGGTGGCGCGAAGGATTGGCGAAGCAAAGCTGACCGAGGGAAAACAGCGTTTCTTCGACGCATCACGGCAGAAGAAGGTGCTACAGTCGGCACTTGATGCCAGCAACGGGGAATTCCCGGGCGAATCTTTGCGCAATGTTTTTGTGGAAATTATGTCCGGTTGCCTTGCCCGCGAGAAACCCCCGACGGTCGGTTACCTTGGGCCGGAGGCCACTTACAGTCATCTGGCTTCCATGAGCGAATTCGGAAACTCCGCCGACCTTCGGCCGTTCAATTCGATTCTCGATGTCTTTATCGCTACGGATCGCGAGTGGATTGATTACGGTGTGGTACCCATCGAGAATTCCACCGGCGGAGTCATTCATTCCACCTTGGATATGTTCCTGGATTACGACCTGCGGATTTGCAGTGAGATCTTTCTGCGAATTCACCAGAACCTCATTTCACGCAACCCCATGGAACGCATTAAGACAATCTACTCCAAAGCGGAGCCGTTCCAGCAGTGCCAGATTTGGCTGCGGGAGAACCTGCCCAACGTTCAGTTGATTGAGGTCAGCGCCACGGCCCGTGGAGTGGAAATGTCCAAGGACCGCGACTATGCCGCCGCCATAGGCCCCGCCTTGGCCGCGCGAAAGTACAATGTCCCGATTTTAGCCGCTAATATTGAGGATATGAAGGACAATACCACTCGGTTTCTTGTGATTTCCAAACAGGATTCCCCTCGCACGGGGAAGGACAAGACCAGTGTCATGATCTCAATTAAGGACAAGCCGGGGGCCCTGTTTGACCTGCTGAAGCCCTTCCAGGCGCGGGGCATCAACCTTACGAAAATCGAAAGCCGGCCGACTCGCCGCAAGGCATGGGATCTGGTGTTCTTTGTCGACCTCGAAGGACACGTTGCGGACAAACCCATTGCTGAAGCCTTGGAAGAGGTTCGCAAAGCGGCCAAGTCCTTCAAAATCATGGGCAGTTATCCCCGGGACATCAAGATCACCGAACGCATGGAACGGCTTGAACAGACCGCCGGGGACATATTCTGATTCTCCATGGAGCCGGGCTGTAACAGGTGGCTGAGGCTTTGAGCAACGACCCGACTGTCTCCTCACCGCTTTGGCTGGAATACAGCGGACTTCCCGCATATCTGGGCCAAAAGATCAAAGGGGGTGCCGGTTGGCCTGTTTTAAAGAAGATCACCGAACTCGACTGCGCAGCCAATGGTTTTCCCGACACTGTGGAAATTGGTATTTCGGAACTTGCCGAGAGGTCGGGGGTCGCCGCCGGGGCTGCGCGCAAGGCGCTGCTCTCTCTCCGCAAACTGAAGTTGGTGGCGTGCTTCTTGCCGGAAACGGACGAGGAAGTAGCCTTGCTTAAGGTCCGAGTACCGCTTCCGGTGCCGCTGTCCAGGGATGAGATGCTGGCCCGATGGCCGGGCCGTCTTGACGACCTCCCAGCCCACTGGCGTTACCTTGATCCCGTCGGTGGCGAATCGAGTGACGATTTGGATGGCCGCGATCGCGTGCTACAGGAAGTTGTGGACCTATACTTCAATGCCGTCGGACTGAAGATGAACGCTTTTGTGCTCGACGAGTTGCGGCTTCTGCGCCAGCAATTTCCCATTGAGCAGGTGCGAAAGGTATTTCGCCGGGCCCAGGTGAATGAAATCCGGTCTCTGCACTGGATTCTTCGCGAATTGGTGCGCGCGAGAAAGAAAGATGAGAAGAAAGACAGCTAACGCCACGACCGTTTGCCCCAAATGCGAGGGCAGTGGATTCGTGCTGACCGACGAAGGGGCCGCGCCCTGCGAATGCCAGCGCGATACGGAGACATACCGTGCCTACCGTGCCGCCCGCATTCCTCGCAAGTTCTATATGAAGACCCTCGATTCGTTTCAGGCGAAGAATGCCCGGCAGCGGGAAATCCTGATGGCATCAAAGGAGTTCGCGAAGAGCTTCCGTTCACAAGCATCCGACCACCCCGGGAAGGGGTTATTGCTTGTAGGAAAGGAAGGGACGGGCAAGACCCATATTGCGGTGTCCATTCTTAAGGACGTTATCGGGCGCGGATTCACGGGGCTTTACTGGAACGTACCGGAGCTGTTTCTCGAATTGCGCCGGCTTATGAACACGTCGAGCGAGCTGACCGAAGCCGACATCTTCGACGAGGCTCTGTCAATTGATTTGCTGGTATTGGATGACCTTGGGGCCGAGCGGTCCAGCGACTATGTAACGGAACGCCTGTATGTTATGGTCAACGGGAGGTATGAGCACGACCTGGCCACAATCATTACAACCAACAAGACCCTTGAGGAACTCCGCCAGCAGCTCGGTGCTCGAATCGTTTCGCGCATTTGTGAAATGTGCATTCCGATTGAGTTCCCAGAGGGCGATTTTCGCCTGAAAAACATGAAATAGGGGAGCACCCACCCATGAAACACAGTGAAGGATTTCTGGCCATAGTGAATGATGCCAAGAGCCGCGTTCGGCAGGAAACTGCATCCGAGGCTTTGGCCCGGATTACCGGGCAGCGCAACGCGGTTCTTGTGGATGTTCGTGAGGACGATGAATGGCGTGCCGGGCACGTGGAGGGGGCCGTTCATCTGGGTAAGGGCATTATTGAGCGAGACATCGAGAACCGCTTTCCGGACAAAAGTACCGAGCTGCATCTCTATTGCGGTGGCGGTTTCCGGTCGGCAATGGCAGCTGACAATCTCCAGAAAATGGGCTACACCAACGTCATTTCCGTGGATGGGGGAATCCGCGCACTCGCAGAGTCCAATGCTACGATTGTCACCGGCGACTAAGTGATCACCCGTAGTCTGGTTTTGCTCACGGTCGCCGCTTCAGCGACCGCTTACTCTGCTCCCCCCGCCGCAAGTGATGTCGCCACTGTGCTGAAAGCCAGGCGGGACGCGATCGCTGCGTTGCCCCTTCAAATGCAATACCGTGAAATCACGCGGACGTTTGTTCCACCGGAAGAGATCGTAACGGTTCTCACCTCCTCCACCGCGCTAATACGGGACAAACATCGCCTCGTCATCGACAATGATACCACTGCGGTGGCGGTCCGCGGGGGGGGATATTTGCCAGAGCTGAAACTTGGTTTCCTGGAAAGTGAAAGCAGTGTGACGATACTTGCCCGGGGGCATGCGTTTCGCGTGAATCGCGAATGGGCAATAACTGCGAAAGCGGAAGGTTCGGCCGCGAGGAAGATCCGGGAAAGGCGTATTTTGACAGCTTCCTTCGATGGCAGGAATACGACACTCTTGTACACAATTGAGAATTCGGGGGAACCTCCAAAGCGATTGGGGCACACCTTTCAAGGGGAGCGCCGCATGCCCTTTGAGTTGCTCACCCCGGTAAGCGCCTTTAATATTCCCGGCAAACTGGACCGCTACCAGTTCACGGAAACGTCCGCAGGTCTCCTGAGCATTGCGCTTCCAGGCAAATACGAATTCCAGTTGGACCCAGCCACAGGATTTATGATCAGATCTGGAGAACTAACAATTGGTGGTGGCAGGGTCCGTCAGGCGTTTTTAGGTGAGGTGGCACTGTCTGGGGCCACCTTGCCCGAGTCTGGAGAAATTACTGAAATGGATTCTGCAGGAAAACCAGCTCGAACACGTTTCTTCAGGGAAATTCGCTATTCCTTGGTACCGGACATTGACAAGGCCTTACAGGATTCGACATTGCCCGAAGATACCCTGTTGAATTCCGAGGACCCGGTCTTCAAGGGCTACATAAGTCGTTCCCGACAGTTCTGAGTTGTCTGTTTCATGACGACGTGCTGGAATCCCGTACAGCAGGAACGGACTTGCCCGGCGGCTGCCAACTCAAAGCCAGTCTTCTCAGTATTCCAAGGGTTGGCATCCCCATTGCTCAATCGCCATTCGTGTTGCCTGAGTGGTTGACAATACCTCAGCTGGCAGGCACAACTCTTGGCAATCTTTGAATTTGGGGAGTCCAAAATCGATGCGTAAGTTCGCCGTTGTGACGAGTCTCCTGGCTATTACGGCCGGGGCAGGTTATGTTTCCAGCCAGCCACCCACCGCGGCGGACGCTCCAAAGACTGAGGCCCCAAAGGCGGAAGCTTCGAAACCCGCCGAGTCACCCAAGCCGGTCCATGATGGTTCTCACAAAGGGCCGACCAAAGCCCCGGAGACGACGCAGGTCGATGGCCGTATCATGTTTGCAGAGGGAATTCCCGCGGAAGGCGGCGTTGCCTATTTTGTTTTTCAAAGTCGCCTGATGGAACTGAGTCACGCAGATCCCATGGGCTCCGTGAGAGACATGGCGGAGGCTGTGACTGCCGTGGATGGCGGCGGGAGTTTTTCCCTGGAAATGGCGCCCGGCAATTACGCCATGATTTACGACCCGAAGGCCGCCAGTTCCCCCGAAGCACTTCAGCCGGGTCCCATGAGCATGACGAAGGCGAGAAAAATGACGGATGAACAGCTTCAGGCCCGCGCGGACGCCATCAAGGAAAATGCCGCAAAGGGGCTACCCATCCAGGATGGTGCCGTCGGGGATGCCTTTATTGTGGAGAACCGAATCGTTCGTCCGCCCATCACCGGCTTTGGAGAGATGGTTCTCAGTCAGGACAATAGTGTTACAATTCTTGCTGTCAAAGAAGACGGCAAGCCGATAGACTTCCCGGCCCGCCTTAAGATGCGCGGAAAAAACGGGGACATTTATGAGGCTCACACCCCGAGCGTCACGGCCCCCGGTTATTATGTGTTTAACGATGTGTTCCCGCAGTATTATCAGGTTATTGCCTTTGCCGTACGCCCCAAACCTGGTGCCGGCGATGTTGCCACGACACCCACTCTGAAGAATACCGATGTTGTCTTCGAGGGGAAACCAGTGGAGAAGAAGGTCACCGTGATTCCAAGCATACCGGGCAAGAAGTAACGCGTTTTCTGGTCGTTACGACTGCCTTGGCGCAGCCCAGTTGGAATCTGACCGCCGTGCCGCGCTCACTATTTTCGACCCGAAACCGCTGTGAACCTCTGCAGGACTTGTATTTGGAGACGGTCAAGAATGGATAACTTCTCCCACGCGCCCCGGTCCACAACGGGCAAAGTCATACTTCTCGTTGTTTTTGTCGCTGTCTTCCTGTGCTTGCGCGACGGGGGCGCCGCGCCCAACAGGCTTAACAAGGAGCCGATACTCTCTCCCGATAAGACCTACTATGCCAACGTGGAATGGGAGAACGTGGGGTTCATTGGAATCCTCCGCATGCGTGTTTGGGACCAACATGGCAAACTCCTCCACACCATTGAACTGCCCCAAATCAATCCGCAGCCAGCCAATCTTTCCTGGATCGATGGTGAGTGGGTGGCTTGCGAGTCCTACATCGGGGAAAACGGCAGCGGCTTTTTCTATGTAAATGCACGCTCCGGTCGCGCCTACCTCATGGAGATCGTCGCCAAGGCCCCCGGCGCGGATTGGATCTTCCATTTCAGCACGAATGATCCCGTCAGCTCCTCCACAATTTCCTGTGTCAGCCGCGGGAGGAACAGTATTTTCCCCATTCTGCTGCGCTCAGTTCCCCAGAAGGAATCCGAATTTTATGCGAAGGAGTTTATCAACCAGTTGACCACTGCGGTCGACGCCTATGGAAACTTTCGCCGAAGTTCCCGCGTCAGGGAGATCACTTTTCTCGGGGAAGCCGATATCCGACCCGATGTCGGAGCGATTGTGGCGGCAAGGGTGGATGGTGTCCCGGAACTTCTCTATTTCCCCGCCGGCGCTGACTCTCCGGCGGATATGTTGGCTCGCCTGAAACGTGTGGCACTTCCCACGGATGCCCGCATCCGGCTGGACCAGCCGGATCCTCCGGAACTGAGTGCGCGATGGGGGACAGGGGCCGAATTCACAGTTGCGGGTGTGGTCCCCGGGGCAAAGCCCGACAGTGCCAAACTCTATATGAAGGGACGAATTGAGGGTGCCAATGACAAGCCGTTCGATCCTGCGGCTCCGACGCTCGACATGTCGCAACGCACCGAAGATGGCGCCCCTGTAATGATTCCGTCCGAGATGGAGCATGAAGGAGATGAGTCGGGGGCAAAAGACCCAACGGAGGCGCCAGCAGACAAGAAGGGGCAGACTACAAAAACCTCGGCCATGGAATCCGGTTCAAAGGTAGCTGCCCCCAAGACCACCCCGGCAAAGAAAGAAACGCCCAAACCGAAGCGAAAGTAGCCCAGCGTTCCAAACAACCGGGAAAAAGTCCCCCCAAAATGAATGGGGCGAGGACTGACTGCCCAGACCTCGCCCCACCACTCGCGGCTTCACTCTCAATAAAGCGCATCTCTTTCCTAGCAAATCGTACGCCGATGAAAACACGCTCTCAATGTGCAGGCCATACAATTTTGATTTTACACAACTTAAGTCATGCAGAGGAGGCAGTCTTTGTAGGAGAAAAACCTACAAATCCGTACCAAATTGTACAAAGACTGCACCTTGCCTGCCCACTACGTACTTCAATCTGGGACATTCCCTCCGCTATGGCAGCCCTGTTCGGCAACCAGGTGGATTTTCGCTGTTGAAGACATCTGAGTAAACCCTCACCTATGGTTTGCGACCCATGAAAATCTGCTTTGCTGTCCGCGCGCTTCCCGTCCACCGTCTTGGTGGATTGGAGTTCCATGCCCTGGACCTTGCAGACAACCTCGCAAAAAGGGGCCATGGGGTTACCGTATTTACCAGCCGCCATCCCGCGGGCCTGGAAGCCGAGGAACTCCCCAGTGGAGTCAGGATCCAGTACCTATCCTGTGGGACTCCCGGCGATTACACCAGATCTTTCTATTCGCAATTGGGACGGGAGATTGCAGCGTTTGAAACCCGCGAGGCCCCCGATGTCATTCACTCACACGAGTTTGCCGGCTTGTTCCTCCAAGCCCGCCGGGCTCGTCTCTACTGTTCCATCCATGGAACCATGTTCAGCGAGGTGCCATTAAGCAGGAAATACATTCCCCACCTATCCCTCACCGACAAAGTCCGTTCCATTTGGCGATACAAATCCCGCATTCTGCTCAACCCGGCATTCCGCCGCATGTTGATCCGTGCGAACCGGCTGGTTGTGGACAGCAACTACACCAAGGCAGAGTTGACCCTGATCAAACCAGATCTCGCACCCAAGACTTCCAAGGTGACACTGGGCGTTGATCAGTCGCGCTACAGCTGTAAACCGCGCAGCCCGATAAATATCACAGCCCCGCTCACCCTGATCCACCTCGGCCGGATCCAGGAAATGAAAGGTCTGCCCGATGTCCTTGCCGCTGCCTGCACCCTTCGTGATCGGGGCGTCAAATTTCGCATCATCATTGGTGGAACCGGCGACTATCTGGAAACTCTTCGCCGGAAGGTTGCCAGTTCGGGACTTCAATCCCATGTCGATTTGAGGGGACGGATCCCGGCCGACGCCGTGTCCGATTTCCTCGCCGAGGGTGATCTGTTCCTTTTCCCCGACCGCACACAGCCGGCATTTGGTCTCGTGGCGGTGGAGGCAATGCTCCATGGCCTGCCCATAATCGGGACTCGATGCGGCGCAATCCCCGAAACCGTTACGGAAGATGTCGGTTGGCTTTACAACGCATGGGATGCCCCCGGACTCGCGACGCTAATCCAAGGCATCGCCGCGGATCATTCGACCCTTGCAGCGAAAGCCGCCGCGGCCCGCGAGAAATCAAAGTGGTACAACGCGCAACGCATGGCTTCGGATATGGAGGCCGTGTATAATTCCTGAGAAACTGAAGGGACAAGATTCCTAGTCGGTGGAAAGTTCCAGCCGGGGAATGTACTCATCCTCAAATTTCAGGATTTCAAGCGGCGACCGGTGCAGCGCACGTTGACTCCAATAGTCGATGGATTGCCTTACAACTCCGAGGTCAAGCCCATGGTGTAGCGCCGGATAAGGTTCCAGGTGCAGGGATGCTAGACTGAGCAGCCGCTCGAATCCGCGCATGTTCCTGCGCCACAACAGGTGGAACGCCGCCGCAAACTGAATCAGCCCCTGGTAAAAATAGCGTTCCCCGCTCGCACAATCGTGCCAAAGGTCTTCCAGCACCTCGTGGCATTGCCAGAATTCGCGCCGATTAAAAAAAGCGAAATACTCAAGGTAGCGATCATCATAGGTGTCTGGCTTGGGGGATGTCATGGCACGCAATTTCCAATTTATGCGGTGGAGAAAGCCTAATATTCGCCAACGCGGACCACTGAGTGCCAGGCTCAGTCGTAGAAAACCTCCACTTTTCTGTTGCCAATGGCCGCCCCGGCCCACGTGCTGGTGCGTCATTTGCATCCAGACCCCATTATGTCCGACTCTCCCGACAAATCCAAACGCCCAGAGGAAGCCCCGGCAAAGCAATCACCCCTTGCCGAGGCCGCAGCGGAACATCCCAAGGGGTTTCTCATGGGTCTGCGCGAATGGGCGGATGCGCTCATCATTGCGTTCGTGTTCGCCATGTTCATCCGTACTTTTGTGGTCGAACTCTTCAAGATCCCCAGCGGATCCATGACCCCCACGCTCCTTGGCGATTTCGTGGCCGAGGGCCCCGCAGTGGATGCCTCGGGCCAGTCCAGCCAGTATCTGCTGGTTCGCGACCGCCAAAGCGATCAGGTGCAGGTTTTCCGCAAGGATTCCAAGGGCTTCTACGCTTACGAGGGCGGCCGCTCCATTGTGACCCTGACCACCAGCCAGCGCGACTTGCTGGAGCGAAATCTCCACCTCGAGGAGCATCGCATCTTCGTCAACAAATTTGCCTATTGGTTTCGCGAGCCCGACCGCGGCGATATCGTGGTGTTTCGGGTGCCCTTTGGCAAGGAGCCCCGCTCCTACGAGCGCGACGGCCACCGATTTGACGTGCGCCAGTTCAACAGGAATATGGCCGTCTACGTGAAGCGAGCCGTGGCCTTTGGCGGGGAAACCGTCGAGGTGGATGCGGACCACAGACTTCGCATCGACGGTAAGGTCGTTGAGAGCCCCACGATCTTTCAACAGTTGCGATACTACGTCGATAATCTGCGCCTGCGCACCTTCGAGGTAAAGGTGCAGCCCAATCAGGTGTTCATGTTTGGCGACAATTCCGACAACAGCCTCGATAGTCGGTATTGGGATGGCGTTCCGATTGAGAACCTTCGCGGCAAGGCTTTCTTCCGCTATTGGCCGCTGAAGAAATGGAGCTTCCTCGACTGACGAAGCGGAATTTGCCCGCGTCGGTTTGATTTTGACTTGGCCGAAACTGCCGGGCAGACATGAGATTCGTTGTTCTCACCAATCCGTACTTGGGTATAATCTGTGAATCGATCCGTCTTGTGTCTGGTTTTCGTTTCGGTACTCTCTGTTCTCTCTCCGGGATCAGTATTTTCGCAGGACTGGAGATTCGAAACCACCATCCCCATGCAGGGATACGTCGTGGTTTTTGTTTCAACGACGCCAACAGGGGATGTTGTAGCAACCACCTTCAACTCCAATAAGAATCGCGAAGCCAACCTTCCCGTCATCCTTATCCACAAGCCTCTCAGCGCCCAGCCCAGCTACCATGTCGTATGCCAGAACACTTTCCCCGCCTTCAGGGGTTACTCGGGCATCGCCGTCGACAAGGAGGGCAATTACTACGTCGCTGCCGACACCGGTGACGGCGCCACATCCTGGATCCGCAAGTTCTCACCCTCCGGAAAACAGGATATGGCTTTTGGCGAGGGAGGACAGATTGCGGCCGGCAAACGATTTGTCGGCCTCGACATTTTCGACACGTATCTCTTCACGACAGCAGCATTTGCGGAACTGATGGTCTTTGACACGCGGACTGGAAAACTCGTCGGCAAGGGACCCGCCGTAACTCAGAATGCTCCCGGCACTCCTGCGATCCGCGACATCGCGGTCGACCCATCCAAGCAGTTGGTTTACGGCGTGGCCGCCGGAGCCGCCTGGGTCTGGGAGGGCGGAACCTTCGACAATCCCGCAACGTACAAACTCCGCCGCTTGTCCCCGGATACCGCCGGTGTTCGCGCCGGCGAAGGCGTCTATTTCGACCCCGTTTCCCGTAAGGTTCTTATCCCGGAAAACGAGACAGGGAACCTTCTTTCTGTTGGCGAAGGTGCCACGTTCTCGCAATCCAATGTTGTCAAACCTTCCCCCACGGAAAATCAGATTTGCGATGTGGTGCTGCTTCAGGATGGGAAAACCCTGTTCATTACCGATTTGCGCCGCAGCCAGATTTATGTCATGAAGCGAAGCGAAGGCGACACCCTGCCGGTACTGCCCGGAACCGTTGCCGTGGCGGATGCCACCCCCACGGCAGCAGCGCCGCCTGCAAGTTCCACCGGGGCGGGGGGTGTCACCTGGGTCAACGAGTACAAGGTCGCCCTTCGCCAATCCCGCGACCAGAACAAGCCGCTCATTGTCTTCTTCCGTGCACCAAGCGTAAATCTGTGTAATGAGCTGGAGGCGGGTTATCTAACATCTCCGGAATTTGCAAACCTTGCCAGCCAGGCCATCGTCTGCCGGTTCGATGTCTCTTCGGATCGCCTGCTGGCCCAGCAGTTGGGCGTGTTCAAGGTTCCGGAACTCGCCATTTACTCATCCAAAGGCGACCGCCTCACCCGCACCTCGGGCAAGATTGATCCTGCCAAGGTCACGGCTGAATTCCAGGCCGCCATTTCCAAGGCAAAGTAGTCCTTTGTTGACCCTCATCGCCCCCTTGTGACATAAATAAGGTCGCAGGGGTATATTGCGCTTGGCCTATTCCCCCCAATTCACTGAAAGGCGCGCCTAAGCAATGGCTCGATTTGTGAAAGGCCCCGTAAAGTCGGAAAGCCCGATGCTGGTGAACTGCAAGCTAACCGATTGCGTCTACCACGAGGGCAGCCCGAACGGCCAGCTGGACCGCTGCCTTTGCAGCCACCCGAACAAGACCTATTACATCTCCAACACCACTTGCCCGCTCTATTCCATGGACTGGACCAAGAAACTGCGCAAACCGGGCACCTGATCCGGCAATTGTTCGCTTGAAGTCCGCCGGGGGAATGGATACCATCATTCTTGTGGGTGGAATCCTGCCCCCATCCCAAAAGGATTTCAATTCTGTGCGGTTTCCCACTGAGGGAAACTGCGAAGGAGTCTCCCCAAATGGCCCCAATGGAAATGAAGGACCTGTCCCGACCCGACGAAACTCGCGAGTTTCCCCTCGGCAAACTCGAGTTGATCACCCTTGGCGGCGTCACGTTCGGACGTGCAACTCTCCAGCCCGGATGGAAGTGGTCCGAATCCGTTAAGCCGGTGGCAGGCACGGAAAGCTGCCAGGCGCCCCATCTCCAGTATCACATATCCGGCCGCCTCGCCGTGAGGATGGACGATGGCAGTGAGGCGGTATTCGGCCCCGGTGAAGTTTCCCTGCTCCCTCCCGGCCACGATGCCTGGGTCGTTGGCAGCGAAGCCGTCGTCGTGATCGATATCACCGGAATGGGAAAGTACGCAACCGGCGGGTAGGAGGCCTGTTTTTCACACAAAAAGCGGTTGCGCAAACCATGCCCGGACGCGCATCTCGACCGGCATGGGGAAACTGATTGTAAAAAATGGTCGCGTCCTCGACCCGGCCAATCGCATTGACAGCGTCCAGACCCTCGAAATCGAAAATGGAGTGGTTCTGGGCTTTGCCTCGAAGGACGCCACCGCCGACAGCAGCGCCGGGATCCTCGACGCATCCGGATGCCTTGTTTGCCCGGGGTTCATTGATATCCACACGCATCTGCGCGAGCCGGGGCGCGAAGACAAGGAAACCATCCTCTCCGGAACCCGCGCCGCCGCGGCAGGCGGATTCACCACCGTCTGCCCGATCCCTAACACAAACCCCGTGATTGATTCCCAAACGGGGCTCAAGTTCATCCTGTCGCGGGCCGAGACGGATGCCTGCGTAAACGTCTTTCCTTACGCTGCCGTCACCAAAGGGCAGGCAGGCGAGGAAATGGTCGAGATGGGCGACCTCGTCTATTACGGCGCCCGCGGATTCACCGACGACGGACGCCCCATCATGAACGCGGAAATCATGCGTCGCGCTCTGGAGTATTCGGCCATGTTCAATGTCCCCATCCTTGACCATTGTGAGGATTCGCACCTTGCTGAGGGCGGAGTAATGCACGAAGGCCGCGTTTCCAACCGACTCGGACTCAAGGGTATTCCCGGAATTGCCGAGAGCGTCCAGGTGGCCCGCGACGTGGAGCTTGCCGAGTTCACCGGCGGCCATATCCACATCATGCATGTGTCCAAGCGCGAGTCCCTCGAACCCATTCGCCGGGCAAAGGCCCGCGGCGTGAAGGTCACCTGCGAAGTCACCCCCCACCACCTGACCCTCACCGACGATGCGCTTCTCGATTTCAACACCGCTGCGAAGGTGAATCCACCGCTTGGGTCGGAAGACGACCGCGAAGCGCTCATCGAGGCGCTGCTCGACGGGACCATTGACTGCATTGCTACCGACCACGCACCGCACACCGACATTGAAAAGGACCTCCCCATCACCGAGGCGCCCTTTGGCATGATTGGGCTCGAAACCGCGTTTGCGCTTCTCTACACACGCCTCGTCATCCCCGGAATCATTCCTCTGCCCCTGCTGATTGAGAAACTGACCTCCGCCCCCGCAAGAGTCATCCACCTTGAGCCGAGGGGAATGCTGTCCGCCGGGGCACCCGCCGATCTGACAATTGTGGACCTTTTCGAGGAGTTCACAGTGGAAGAATCCATGTTCCAATCCAAGAGCCGCAATTCGCCACTCATAGGCGTGCCATTGCAGGGACGCGTCAGGGCAACGATTGTAGGCGGCAAGGTTGTCCATTCCCGTTTCCCCAAGGGTTCTGTCACGTTATCCTGACGATCACGAACCGCATCCCCGGGGGGATTGCCGGATAACACCGCTCTCACCATTCGCAACACCCCATAAATCGCTCATTGGACCGCTCCAAAAATAGCCCTTGCCACCGCTCCACGCCCGCGGTTTCATACGGGCCAATACCGTTCACGATGGCCAAACTCGGGCTTGCATCGCCTGAATTGATGTCGTCTCGTTGCGGCCCCGCTCGCAAACGAAGCAGTAGTGTTGGGAAGGAATCGCAGTACACATGAGCAAAAGTCTCGAAACGCCGACTCCGGCAAACGGAATCCCGGCGATCACCAATGGCGCCAATGGCAAGGCCAAGCCTGCCACGGCGGAGCAGTTCATGGAGCATTTCCGCCGCCATGTCCGCTACTCCCTAGGCAAGGATTGGGGCGCCCTTTCCACCACCAACATGCTGCTCGCCGTCAGCCTCGCCGTCCGCGACCTCATGGTGGACCGCATGATCGAGACTGAGCGGCGCTATCGCGAGGCCAAGGCCAAGCGCGTCTATTACCTCTCCATGGAATTCCTCGTGGGGCGTTCCCTGGGCAACAACGTCACAAACCTCGGCGTCGTGGATGCCGTCCGCGACGCCCTGCTCGAGCTTGGCGTGGATTTTGACGACCTGCGCGAGGAGGAGGTCGACGCGGCACTGGGCAACGGTGGTCTCGGCCGCCTTGCGGCCTGCTTCCTCGATTCCCTCGCCACTCTCGACATGCCGGGTTTCGGCTACGGCATCAACTACGAGTACGGCCTCTTCAAGCAGGACATCGAGAACGGTTTTCAGAAGGAACGCCCCGATAGCTGGCGCTCCCAGACAAACCCATGGATGATCGAGCGGCCCGATGAATCCGTGGACATCCCCATCTACGGCAACCTCGCCCACGGCACCGACCGCGACGGCTCCACCAAGCCCATGTGGGTCAACTGCCGCCATTTTGTCGGCGTGCCCAGCGACATGCCCATTGTCGGCTACGGTGCCAACACCGTGAACTTCCTGCGCCTCTACACCGCCAAGGCCAGCCAGGAGTTTGACATCCAGAAATTCAACGAGGGCAACTACATGACCGCCGTCGAGGAAAAGATCGCCTCGGAGACGGTGTCCAAGGTTCTCTACCCCAGCGACGAGGCGGAGAAAGGCAAGGAACTGCGCCTCCTCCAGGAGTACTTCTTCGTCTCCTGCGCCATCCGCGACATCGTGCGCCGCTACCTGCGCAAGCACGCGACCTTTGACGAGTTTCCCAACAAGGTCGCAATCCAGCTTAATGACACGCACCCGGCCCTCGCGGTTGCCGAATTGATGCGTGTCCTCATGGATGAGCACCGGATCAGTTTCGAGGCGGCCTGGGAGATCACCACAAAAACCCTGGGCTACACGAACCACACCCTGCTTCCCGAGGCGCTGGAAAAGTGGCCCGAGGCGCTGTTCCACCGCGTGCTGCCGCGGCATCTGCTCATTGTCCACGAGATCAACCGCCGTTTCCTCGAGAAGGTGGCCCAGAAGTGGCCGGAAGATCATGCCCGCCTGGCGCGCATGTCCATCATCGAGGAAGGCCATGGTTTTAAGCAGGTGCGCATGGCACATCTCGCCCTCGTCGGCAGCCATGCCGTCAACGGCGTGGCCGAGCTGCACTCCGATCTGGTCAAAACGTCCCTAGTCCCCGACTTCTACGAGCTTTGGCCGGAGCGGTTCTCCAACAAGACCAACGGCGTCACTCAACGGCGCTGGCTGCTGAAGGCCAACCCCGGTCTTGCGGACCTCATCTCGCGCTCCATCGGCGATGGTTGGATCACCGACCTCTACGGCCTGGAGAAGCTCGAACCCTTCGCCGAGGACGAGGGTTTCCGGAAGGAATTCCTCGCCGTGAAGCGCGCCAACAAGATCCGCATGGCCAAGACCATCAAGGACGTCTGCGGCGGCGTGGTGGTGGACCCGGATTCCATCTTCGACGTCATCTGCAAGCGCATCCACGAGTACAAGCGCCAGCTATTGATGGCGCTCCGCGTGATCCACGAATACCTTTGCCTCGTCGAGGACCGCAAGGAACCCGTTGCACCCCGCACCTACATCTTCGCCGGCAAGGCCGCGCCTGGCTACTGGGCCGCGAAACAGATCATCAAGCTCGCGAATGACCTCGCCCGCATCGTAAACAACGACCCCCGCGTGCGCGACCGTATGAAGGTGGTCTTCGTGCCCGATTACCGCGTCTCCCTGGCCGAGAAGCTGATCCCCTCTGCCGACCTCAGCGAGCAGATCTCCACCGCCGGCAAGGAAGCCAGCGGAACCAGCAACATGAAGTTCGCCATGAACGGCGCGCTCACCATGTGTACCTGGGACGGCGCCAACATCGAGATAGCCGAGGCCGTCGGCGCGGAAAATATTTTTGTGTTCGGTCACAAGACCGAGGAAATCAAGCAGATGCGCGAGACCGGCACCTACAATCCCTGGGACTTGTATCACAACAACCCCGCCATCAAGCGCGTCATGGACACCTTCCAGTCCGACCGCCTCTTTGGCCGCGACTCCGCCCTGTTCAACTGGATCTTCCACTCCCTGTTGAACCAGGGCGACACCTACTTCCACCTCGCCGATTTCGAGAGCTACCTGGCGACGCAAGACAAGGCCGGCAAGGAGTTCAAACAGCCCGCCCTGTGGGCGAAGAAGGCCATCCTCAATGTCAGCCGCATGGGCAAGTTCAGCAGCGACCGCACAGTGCGCCAGTACGCCGAAGAGATCTGGGGAATAAAGAGCATCCCCTGAGGGCCATCCCCGGCCCTGAAAGGGCACCCCAACGCAGGGTCAGCGTCCACCTTGACGTCCTCCAGATCCGTCCGATCCGTCTGACTCCCCGGAAAAAGGAGGGACAGCTAAAAAATCAGCAGCCATCCACCAATAATTCGCCGAACCCACCATGCCAACCCGCAACAAAAACCCACAACCCCCCTTGGTGAACTTCCTGCCCTTGCCGTCTTTGTAGTCTGATTCGTGGTTCGCTTTGCCTTTAACTCAGCTTTTTCTCCCTGCGTTCTCAGCTCTCTCCGCGGTGAAACGTGGTTTTGGATTATGGGTCCACAAGCAGTCCTAAGCGTCCATAAGGGAATAGGCAAAACCCTTTCCCCATGCTACACCCATCCTCAGTTAAGTCGCCCGATCTCCCCACTCCCGCCGCCACCGCACAAAGCACGAACGGAAGGGGAGCGGCTGCCCCGCACCGGGCATTGTTCTTTGACATAACAAACAGACCGGAAGGCTATCCCCATCTCCCCAGGCCCAACCACCCATACGCTCCTCTTTCGCTCCTTTCGCGTGTTTCGCGGGCAAAGAAGATGCACTTTCACGCACATTTGGATCGGTTTTAGTCCACGCAATTCGGCAGGTTGGATCGGTTGAAACGCACTCCAAAATCATAAGGATCATTGATAGGACTCAACTTGTGAAGAATACTGCTCCCCCCCTCCCCCCTCCCCCTTCGCGAGGGGGATTCCGAAGTTCCCATGCAATATTGGGAGCAGTCGTTCGTCTACTGGGATGAGGCGCCATTGGTCCCGTAAGATTGGCTCCGAAAATGCACTCGTAAGGTTCTGGTAATGCTCATTGGATTTCATTGTGCTGCACATGGGGCGCCTCTTGGATTACTGGCAATCTGGAGATCGCGCCAGGGGGACGAGATGAGACGAAGCGGTTTCACACTGATCGAGCTGCTGGTGGTGGTGGCGATTATCGCGATCCTGGCGCTGATTGCCCTGCCCAACATGATGGCGGCGCGGACGCGGGCGAAGGTGTCGCGGGCGAAGTCGGACCTGCGGACGGTGGTGACGGGCATCGAGGCCTACCACGTTGATCACAATGGTTACCCGACCTATCACTACTCGAATGTCCCGTCGGCGGCGCTGAACTTCCACATGGGCGGCAAGGTGCCGGCGTTTGGTGTGCCAGATCCGGATTGGAATGGTGCGATTCCCATCACAACCCCGGTGGCTTACCTTAGCGTGATGCCGGAGGATACGTTCGCCGATCACCGCCGCGGCGAACCGGACGAGGTGCGGCAGTTGCTGTATGTGAACTGGCCCTACGCGATTCAGCAGGTGCCGTCGAACCCGGTTTTCCCGATGGCGTATAAAGCGTACGGCGCCTATCGCCTGCACAGTCGAGGTCCTGATTTGGTCGGACCGAACACTGGGACGCCATACGATCCGACGAACGGTACTGTGAGTGATGGCGACATCACTTATGGTCCGAACACGGGATTGGATCGTTACGTTCCGTTGGTGCCCTGAATTTGGGCATGGGCAGGTGATAGCGTTTTCATGGCACACCCCTTTGGATTCTTTGCGTGGTGAACATTAGAGATGACGAGTTTCGCCCGATAAAAATCATCATGCCACGCAATGCCTGCTTGACTGTAGCGGATTTGCCCTTAGAACGTTGGCCCACCGTGGCCGCTACGTGTAGCGGCCGGTAAGCTGTAACCGAGGCCCCTGACCGCCCGCCTTCAGCCGCTTCGGCGTAGCAAAACATGCAGGGCCATTATGCGTCAGGGGTGATACAAGGTGAAATCCTTATCCCGTTCTTTATATCTTTATTCTGTTGTATTGGCTTTTGTTTTGTTTTTGCAGTGCGAGTCCCGGGGCGACGGGCAGTATACCGCCAGCAGCGCCGCTCCGGCCCAGAAGGTGGAGGACGATCTGTACGAGCCGTCGGCCGGCAACGCCGCCCCAAGCGCGGTGGCTGTGGCGCCGGGAGGCGAGTCGGCGGATCCCTCGGGCAAGGGCGGCGGTGCCGCCTCCGGCGGACCGAAGAAGGCGTTTGTGGTGAACGGGCCACCGTCCATCAGCAACGACTTCATCAACTTTGGTTATCTGCAGAATGATTCGATTCTGCCGCATATGCGGTGGAACGCGCTGACCCACATCGGCACGACGTTCATCAGTTTCAACTCCACGGGCAATTGGGTGAACCTGAGCTCCTTTACCGGTCGCGACGCATCGCTGAAGGCGGGCGGTGCGGCGGAAAACGCGGGGGTGAAGGTCATCCTCGTGGCACTCAACAGCGGTTTTGATTCGGCCGTGACGAACGCCGTCATGCAGAGCGCAACAAACCGCACGACACTGGTGAACAACGTTGTATCGGCCGTCACGAGCGACGCCTATTGCCAGGGCGTGAGCTTCGATTTCGAGCCGTTCTCCTATGGCACGGCGACGCGTGACGGCATGGTGTTGTTCTTCCAGGAGCTGCGCAATGCCTTCAACGCGAGCAGCAAACCGAACGCGGAAATCAGTCTCTACACGGATGCGACGTATAGCAGCTCCAACTACAACATCCCCGGGCTGGTGCCGAACATCGATTACTTCAATTACAGTTGCTACGACTGGGCCACAGGGAGCACGGCGCACGCCGTATCGGACACGGACAACTATGTTTCGCGGGTGAACACCTTCCTGAATGTCGGCATTCCGCCGAACAAGATGGTGCTGCTCGACTCGTCCTACGGGGGCGACTGGCCAAGCTGCGCCGCGGCGGCCTACAACACAACTGGCGGCAGCCGGACGGCCATCGGGTTCTGCGATGGCTTGTTCGACACGACGCTGAACACGGCCAACGGCGGACCGTTTGCCGCGAACTACCAGACGGGTGACGAGGCCGGCTGGTATGCGTATGTTTCCGCGTCGCAGCATGTGGCAACCTGGGAGGATCCCCGGGCCGCAGAGTACAAGATTCGCCTCATTCAGAGCTTTCAGGACAGTGGAAACACCAACTCCGGCAAGCGGCTGAGGGGTGTGGGCTGGTGGTCGCTTTACTGGTTTGCGAATTTCACGACATCTTACAACCCGCTGCCCCCGGCAACACCGCAGGGCAACACGTCGAAGACGCGCACCTATCCGCAGATCTATCAGCTCTGCCAGGAAATCCTGTCGCCACCGGCGACAACCAAGTATGTATTTGAAAAGTTTGAGCAGGACAATCCGCGTTGGGCGAGCTTTGCCTCGACGCAGAGTTCGTCTCCGGACAATACGAACTGGCTTTCGGCCTCGACGACCAAGGCGCTGATCGCGTCGCCATCGGGTTCGGGAACACCGGTCAATTCCACGAAGGCGATGGACCTGCACTTTGCATTCTCGGGCAGCTCGGCAGGCAAGATCTTCTTCCGTCACGAGGTGCTGAAGGACAACAATGTAACAGCCGTGGTGGACACGAACGCCATGGCGGCGAAGTTCGATGCGAACAACGCGGTTAATGCCTATGTTTACTCGGCGGGCGCGTATACCGGACTCACAGTGAGGCCGGTGGTAATGGACAAGAATCGCCAGCTTGAGGCGGGTCCCGCCGTGGCAATGAACTCCACGGGGTGGCGCACACTGACCTGGGACCTGACGGACACGACGGCGGGTAATATCACGGGCCTGACGACGGCGGAACCTGCGTTCACGAACGGCAATGGCACGATTGACACAGCCGGCGCAGGCGCACGCGACATAGGCTTTGTGGGGTTCCTCGTCGAAAAGGCCGCGAGCGGCTCCACCACGGGGGATCTGTACTTTGATGAGTTAAGCTACGAACACAAAAACCCCGGGGGGAAGAACTACAAGATCAACGAGTTCCGCTATGCCGGCAATGCCAACGAATTCCTGGAAATTGTTGGCCCGGCGGGTGGTTTCCCGGCGAACCTGGAGTTGCGGTTCTACAACCCGACGAACGGTTCGGTGTTGTCGTCCGTTGCGCTGGGTGGTCAGACCGTTCCGGCCAACGGCTTCTTTGTAGTGGCTGATCCCAATGTGACAGTCGGTGGCGGCGCCACGAAGTACACGCCTGCGGCATGGACAGACACGGCGGACAACATGGCCAACTCCACCACTCAGGCCGGCTCGGCGCAGCTTTACGACACGGTGACCGGATGCGTTTATGATTCCGTCGTCTATCAGGCGCGCGGCGGTCTCGCCGACCTGATTCGCCAGGAAACCCATGGCGTCACGGCGGAAGGCTATCCGTGGATCGGCGAAGTCTCCGCGGGTGCGGATGCCTCGGGCGCAGGCCACTCGATGGGCCGTTATCCCGATGGCACGGATACGAACTGGAACTTTGCGGATTTCTCCGCGCAGCGGGCAACGCCGGGCGCAGCGAATGGCGCGCAGTTCTCGCTGCCGATGGTGTTCGATTGTGAAACGGCCCCGACCAGCGGGCAGCCCTTCACGACGTTTGGCACCTACGGCGTCACGGCGCCACCGGCGGGAATTGCCCACACGGGCAACGCTCACCGCTGCGTGGACGCGACGGGTGGCGGTACGATGACCTTCTGGGGTGATGCCTCGCTGGGTTCGGACGGCAACGGATACAATGTGTCCGGTGACATCTACCTGCAGCCGAGCTCGGCACGCACGGCGGCCCAGGGCATTGGTTTCTGCGGGAAGCAGGGCACGCGCTTCTTCACGGCTAACGTCAACAACCTAAAGGTCTCCGGCTATGAGTCGGGCTACTGGATTGTTTATGAAAACAACAACGGCCTGGCACTGAACGACGACCAGGCGGATCACGGCGGGATTTTGTATTTCCTGCACGCAACGAATGATAACATGGGTGCCACAAAGACCACGTTGCTGACCAGTGCAACCCTGGCCTCGGTGGGACTTTCCGGCTACCAGACCTCCGGCGGCTGGACGACGTTCCTGCTCTGGATCAATCCCAATGCGGCAGCGGGTGATCGCTTGATTGCATCGGTAAACGGCACACAGATTTATCATGGTGTGATTCCCGCTGGTGGGCCAATCTCCGGCGCAGTAATGGCGGGCTATCGCGAGGCGACAGGCGGGACGTTCGCAAATACGGATGGAACCTGGGTGGACAATCTGGTTATCGCTTCGTCAGCGGTGCCGGCGGCTCCGAGCGGGCTGGGTGCTACGGCGGTCAGCCAGACGCAGATTAACCTGACCTGGACGGACAACTCGTCGAACGAGACCGGCTTCATCGTTGGGCGCGGCACGACTTCCGGTGGTCCTTACACGGATATCGCCTCGGTCGGCGCGAATGTGACCAGCTATAACAACACGACAGGCCTGTCCGCCAACACCACATACTATTATGTGGTTCGCGCGACGAACACCGGTGTGGATTCGGCAAACTCGGCTCAGGCCAGTGCGACAACGCTGCCAAATGCTCCATCTGCTCCGAGTGGATTGGGTGCGACGGCGGTAAGCCAGACCCAGATCAACCTGTCCTGGACGGACAACTCGTCGAACGAGACCGGCTTCATCATCGGTCGCAGCACGACGTCTGGTGGACCTTACACAGATATCGTGACGGTTGGGGCAGGTGTTACGACCTACAACAACACGACGGGCCTGTCGGCGAACACGACTTACTACTATGTGGTTCGTGCGACGAACACCGGTGGTGATTCGGCGAACTCGTCGCAGGCCAGCGCGACGACGCTGCCGAACGCTCCAGCAGCTCCGAGTGGATTGGGTGCTACGGCGATCAGTCAGACTCAGATCAACCTGAGCTGGACCGACAACTCGTCGAACGAGACGGGTTTCATCATCGGTCGCAGCACGACGTCGAGTGGGCCGTACACGGACATCGTGACGGTGGGTGCTGGTGTTACCTCGTACAATAACAACACCGGCTTGTCGGCGAACACGACTTACTACTATGTCGTGCGTGCCACGAACACGGGCGGTGATTCGGCCAACTCATCCGAGGCCAGCGCAACTACGCTGCCGAACCCTCCGGCTGCCCCGAGCGGTTTGGGTGCAACGGCGGTCAGCCAGACCCAAATCAACCTGAGCTGGACGGACAACTCGTCAAACGAGACCGGGTTCATCATTGGTCGCAGCACGACGTCGGGTGGACCGTATACAGACATCGTGACGGTTGGTGCGGGAGTGACGACGTACAATAACAACACCGGCTTGTCGGCGAACACGACTTACTACTATGTCGTGCGTGCAACGAACACGGGCGGTGACTCGGCGAATTCGTCGCAGGCCAGCGCGACGACGCTGCCTAATGCTCCGGCGGCTCCAAGCGGTTTGGGGGCAACTGCGGTCAGCCAGACCCAAATCAACCTGAGCTGGACGGACAACTCGTCGAACGAGACCGGCTTCATTATCGGTCGCAGCACGACGTCGGGTGGTCCATACACTGATATCGTGACGGTTGGTGCTGGAGTGACGACGTATAACAACAACACTGGTCTCTCCGCGAACACGACTTACTACTATGTTGTTCGCGCGACGAACACCGGTGGTGATTCGGCGAATTCGTCGCAGGCCAGCGCGACGACGCTGCCTAATGCTCCGGCGGCACCAAGCGGCTTGGGTGCTACGGCGATCAGCCAGACTCAGATCAACCTGAGCTGGACGGACAACTCGTCGAACGAGACAGGCTTCATCATCGGTCGCAGCACGACGTCGGGTGGTCCTTACACTGATATCGTGACTGTGGGTGCCGGTGTTACCACCTACAACAATAATACCGGCTTGTCGGCGAACACGACTTACTACTATGTGGTTCGCGCGACGAACACAGGTGGTGATTCGGCGAACTCGTCGCAGGCCAGCGCAACGACACTGCCGAATGCTCCTGCAGCTCCGAGCGGCCTGGGAGCAACGGCGGTCAGCCAGACCCAAATCAACCTGAGCTGGACGGACAACTCGTCGAACGAGACAGGCTTCATCATCGGTCGCAGCACGACGTCGGGTGGACCGTATACAGACATCGTGACAGTTGGTGCTGGTGTGACGACTTACAACAACACGACGGGCTTGTCGGCGAACACGACTTACTACTATGTGGTTCGTGCGACTAACACGGGTGGTGATTCGGCGAACTCGTCGCAGGCCAGCGCGACGACGTTGCCTAATGCTCCTGCAGCTCCGAGCGGCTTGGGTGCGACGGCCATCAGCCAGACTCAGATCAACCTGAGTTGGACGGACAACTCGTCGAATGAGACCGGATTCATCATCGGTCGCAGTACCACATCCGGCGGTCCGTACACGGATATCGTGACGGTTGGTGCGGGTGTCACGACGTATAACAACACCACTGGTTTGTCGGCCGGGACGACGTACTACTACGTAGTGCGCGCGACAAACACAGGTGGTGATTCGGCTAATTCGTCTCAGGCCAGCGCGACGACATTGCCGAATGCCCCAACAGCGCCGAGTGGCCTGGCAGCTTCGGCGGTTAGTTCCTCTCAGATCAATCTGACGTGGACGGATAACTCAAGCAACGAGGCGAATTTCGTGGTGGCCCGAAGCAACGTTTCGGGTGGGCCTTACACGGACATCGTCACGCTTGGCGCGAATGTCACGTCCTATAGCAACTCTGGATTGAACGCGTCGACGCCCTACTATTATGTGGTTCGGGCAACGAATGCGGGCGGTGCCTCGGCGAATTCGGCTCAGGCGAGCGCAACAACACTCCAAGCCAACCGCATCACCAATGGAAGCTTTGAGAACGGCTTCACGGGTGGCGTTGGCAACGGCTGGTCATCATGGACAGCCACTGGATCGGCAGTCCTTGGGTTCGGTCAGGCTTCCCTGAATAAGCAGGACGGCGCCTACTCGCAATACTGGAACCGTGCTGACACTGCGGCTTGCGATGGCGGCGTTTACCAAACGTTCTCTGTCGTTCCGGGCGGAACCTACCAGATCACGGGCTGGATGAAGCGCCAATCCACCTTTACCGGATCGTTCCTTAAGGTCGGCTATGACTTGACCGGCGGCACGAACGGTACAGCGGCCAGCGTTACATACACTGATATTACTGGTGGTACGGATAATGTTTGGGTTCAGTACAGCCAATCAGTGGTAGCGACTGGGGCGACCATAACGGTCTTCTCACGTGGCGGCCATACGGGAACGACTGGCGGCGCCAATGCGTACTTCTACTTCGACGCAGTGACGGTGGTTGGCCCTGGCCCAAGCCTGGCGACGAACGGAAGCTTTGAGAATGGCTTTACGGGCGGCGTGGGCAACGGGTGGACCTCGTGGATCTCCAGCGGGACCCCGACATTCGGGCAGGCTTCGGCAAACAAGCAGGACGGCTCCTACTCGCAGTATTGGAACAGGGCAGACACGGCGGTGTTTGACGGCGGTGTGCGGCAGACGATCACCGTGGTGCCCGGGCAGCAGTATACGATCGTGGCTTGGATGAAGCGGCAATCAACCCTGGCAGGGACATCCATGAAGTTTGGATATGACCTGACGGGTGGCACTAACGGGACGGCGGCCTCGGTGAACTACACGGATATCACCGGGGGCACCAATAATGTGTGGGTGCAGTACACGGCGAATGTGGTGGCCACAGGCAGCAGCATCACGCTGTTTGCCCGCGGCGGCCATACGGGAACCACGGGCGGCACCACATCCTACTTCTACGTGGATGCGGTAAAGCTCTACGTGCCGTGATGACACGACATTAACCTGGCCGGATTAGCTGGGCCGGCAATGCCCCGCGGAGGACCCCTCCTCCTCCGCGGGGCTTTCTTTTTAAGGCTTCAAGGGGGCATTTCCGGGCTTGAACTGTGAGAATTGGCGGGTTAGCCCATGAGACACAATACAATGCTTAAAAGAGGCAGGTTCCCCATGAAGCGCACCGCAATCTGGATGATTTTAGCCGCGTCGGCATTCCTTGGCGGGTGCAGCTATATGCAGGACGGTTCTTACGGCCCCTGCTGGGATTGTGGCCCGGCGCGGACCTATCCGCCGTCGTACCCTGCAAAAATGAGTGAGCGTCCCTTCTGGTGGCCGGGGGAAATGTAGCCGCCAAATCGAATTCCCGGACATTTTTCAGGGAATGTTCGGACGACTTGGTGTGGAACCTTGGCTGGCCTTTTGCCGGCGAAGCAGCGCTTGGCCCGTGTAGCCTCCCTGTACACTGTCTTTTCCCATAATGACCCAGTCGGCGATATTGTCGACGCTGACACTGCCCTGGTCCCCGACCCGGGTTGTTCCGAGGCCGGCTGGCGCCTTGTCAACGGTGCCGCCAAAGGTGTTGTTCTTGTACTCCGTGACAAGTATCCAAAGGTAGACCTTGTTCCCGTTGGAAAGTACGCCCGGGATTTCCTTCTTCACGAGGTACTTCTCGTCGGGTTTCCGGCCCTGAAACTGGCGGATGAAGACATGGACTGTGTTGCGGGCTTCCTGTGTTGCCGCGATCATATCTGGCGCTTCGACGGTTTCCGACTGCTCGGAATCGCCAGTTTGGGCTGAGGTGGAATCAGTCGCTGGGGAACTGCGGGCAGTTTCCGACTTCTCGAAAAAGTCGGAATCCCCGATGCTGATCTCGTGGGCCGCCTTGGGCGGTTTTGCGCCCTTTGCGGTTTTGGAAGCCTTGGCGGATATTGACGTCGTTGTAATTGGGTTTGCCTTTGCCGTGGCATTGTCGGCGGCGTAGGCCGCCGAGATTGTGGTGGTGGAGGCCACAGCCAGTGCCAAATTTGTCAGAATTTTTCTCATCGAGGGGCATGCCTTTTCTGAGTAGGGTATTAATGACTACAACCGGGAGAGATAAATTGCGCTTGAGAAGGCCGGGTAAAAAACGCGCTGTCATCTGCTGATTTTTAAATGAGATCATTGCAGACCGAAATGATTCCGCCGGCTGGTTCCGGCAGACGTGAGGCGGTGGGCCGCGACATGCTGGTGCTGGCGGGTTTTGCGCTGGCCCTATGGCTGCCAACTTGCGGGCTGTGGGATCTGTGGACGCCCGACGAGGGGCGCTATGCGCAAGTGGCCAGGGAAGTGCTGCGGAACGATCACTGGTTTGCCCTGACGCTGTTTGGTCAGCCTTACAATCAAAAGCCGCCCCTGCCGTTCCTGCTGTTTGCGGCCATGATCAAGGCGAGTGGCGGCGCAATCAACACCTGGCTGTTGCGCCTGCCTTCCATTTTCATGGGTGTGGTGGCGCTGCTGTGCACCTATCGGATCGGGCAGAAGCTGTTTGGCCGCGATTGCGGATTTGCTGCGGGGCTCATGCTGTTGACGGCGCCGACCTTTCTGGAGAATGCGTCGGCGGTGGAACTCAACGTCATGTATACGGGCTGGTGCATGGTCGCCATGGCGGCATGGCTCACAAGGCCGCCGGATAAGAAGTTGTCGTGGGGGCGCTGGCTTGTATTCTGGTTGGGGATTATCTGTGCCTTCTTTACGAAAGGGCCGCTTGTGTTCCTGGTTTGGGGAGCAGTGGCCATTTACGAGGCGAGGGCGGCGCGAAGCTGGAAGGTGTTTCTGCAGGTGCGGCCGATCCCAGGGCTGCTGATTCTCGGGGGGCTGTTATGGAGGTGGATGTACGCTGAGAAAGTGGCATTTGGGACGGACTACGCACGGGACACGGTTCATGGTGGCAATCCCATGGCCAAGATCCTGGCAGGGCAGCACGCCGGATGGCCGTGGTATTATGTAGAGCATATGCTGCTGGAAATGTATTTCCCGTGGATTCTGCTTTTTGTGCCGGCTCTGGTGGTACTTTGGCGTGGGCGGAAGCAGCTTTCCACCGACACGCTGAGGATTGTGTGGTGGTTCCTCGGGCCGGGAATCTTCCTAAGTATCATGATCGGGAAGAGGCAGTCGTATTTCCTGCCGTTGATGCCGGCGGTGGCCATACTGACGGCGCAATTTGCCAGTACGAGCTCGTTTCTTTTGGATAAGCGTGAACGCATCCTGCGCGGACTGATGGTCGTCGCGGCGATCGCGGCTATCGGTTTGCTGGGGGGTGCGGCCATTGGCGGCATGGCGCCGGATTGGGCGAAGCGCGCTGAATTGCAGGTTGGTGTTCAGGCACTAAGCGTGCTGGCGGCTGCGGGTGCCGGACTTCTGGGATTGGTATTGTGGATGAATTTGAAAAAGCAGGGCGAGCTGAATCCTATTTATGTTACGGCGGTGATGGTGCTTGCCCTGAGCGTGGCGTATCTGGGGGCGGTGCGGCCAATGAGGAATCATCTGCACTCGAGCCGGGAGTTTGGGGAATGGCTCGGCAATGTGCTCCGGACGGAATTCGGAACCACGGAATTTGGGGCGGTGTCGTCGGCCGCGCGACCGGAATACTTTGTGTATGGTGACGTGAAAATGCGCGACATGAGGCGACAGGATGTTCTGTCCGGGGAGACCACAATACCTGCAGTACTGGTGACACGGCCCGGAGGAAAAGTTTCGGAGAGGTCTGATGATTGGGCCATGGTCACCGAGGCCCTGAAGGCAAGAGGGTATGAACTCCTGCGCGACTCAGACGTTTCGGAGGATGAACTGGCTGTGTTTGGCGATGTGACACGACGGCGGAGGCACGTGGCGCATTGACCGTTGCTTGCGATTCACACCATGGGAAGGCGAAATGCTGAATAAACTTTTGACGGATGAAGAACTGCTGGCGATGGTGCAGCGGGCAGACGAGTTTGCAAAGGTGCTGCAGCGGGATGGCGAAACACAGGTGGTGCCGATGCTGGAACTGATTTACAAGACCGAATCCAACGACAATGCCGCAAGCGCATTGGGCCCACTGGAGATTCCGGACTCGCTGGACGAACGGGCGGTGTATATGTTCGAAGCTGGGCGGCTGGCTGCGCTGCAAGGGCTGACCATGGAGGGCGGGCCCATGTTTCCCGTGGCGGCAATGATGCTGGGGGAGGGATGGATGATTACGCAGCAAACGCAGGCAGCCTCAGGGGTTTCCCCGTCGCTGCACCCGGATCGTCGGGAGTGCCTGGCCGTCAATGCGATGGCGGTGGATGGGCGCGAATGTGTGGTGGTCTACGACCTGCGGCGCCGGGGCGAGGGCGAGGTGGTGTTGGTGCCAATGGCAAAAGAGATGGTGGTGCACCCGTTTGACCCAAAGGTGGGGGTACGATCGCCATTGCTCGCGCATTTCTTTGGAGGAGTCGCGGCCGGGCTGCAGGGCGGAAGTTCTTTAACAGACCGTCCTGGGGAGTAAGCAAGCTCAACAAAATCTCCCGTGTAGTTTCTTGGTTTTCCTTGTGTAACCCTTATCCGCTGGCATGGTGGCGCGATGGTTGCCAAGGTATTCAGTCAGGCGGTTTACGGGGTGGATGCGTTCGTTGTCGAGGTTGAGGTCGACGTATCCAAGGGCAAGCCCATGTTCAACACTGTGGGCCTTCCCGAAGGGGCGGTGAAGGAGAGCAAGGACCGCGTCAAGGCGGCGCTCATTAATTCCCACTATTATTATCCACCCGAGCATATTACGGTGAATTTGGCGCCTGCGGACGTCCGTAAGGAGGGGCCGTCGCTGGATCTGCCCATCGCGGTGGGGTTGTTGGCGGCGCTGGAGCGTGTCCAGCGGGAGCGGCTGCGGGATTACTGCCTGGTGGGGGAGTTATCGCTGGATGGCGCCGTGAAAAGCGTGTCCGGTGTGCTGCCGCTGGCGCTGGGGGCACAGGCGGCAGGGTTTCGCGGAATTCTGGTTCCCTTGGACAATGCGGCGGAGGCGGCGGTGGTGGAGTCCATCGAAGTCATTCCCGTAGCGTCTCTGCGGGAGGCAGTGCTATTTCTGAATGGTGAGACGGCAATTGTGCCGCATCGCGTGGACCTGGAAGAAGTCTTTGGGAGGACGTCGCATTACGCTGCGGATTTTGCCGATGTGAAGGGGCAGGAAAGCGCGAAGCGGGCGCTGGAGATTGCGGCCGCGGGAAGTCACAATGTCATCATGATCGGGCCGCCGGGGAGCGGCAAGACGATGCTGGCGAAGCGCCTGCCGTCCATCCTGCCCGACATGGCGCTCGAGGAGAGCATTGAGACGACGAAGATCCACTCGATCGCGGGGCTTGTTAACGCACGGGAATCGCTTATTGCAACGCGGCCGTTTCGGTCGCCACACCACACGGTGAGCAACATTGCGATGATTGGTGGTGGAACGATCCCGAAACCGGGAGAGGTGTCGCTGGCGCATAATGGCGTGCTGTTTCTGGATGAGATGCCAGAGTTCACACGAATGGTGCTGGAGGTGCTGCGGCAGCCGATGGAGGATGGGCACGTCAATATCTCGCGGGCGAGCATGAGCCTGAGTTTTCCGGCAAGGTTTATTCTGTGCGGGAGTATGAACCCGTGCCCGTGCGGGTTCAGTACGGACCCGACCAAGAATTGTGAGTGTTTGCCGCAACAGATCCAGAAGTACCGAAACAGGTTGAGCGGGCCCCTGTTGGATCGGATTGATCTGCATATTGATGTGCCGGCGGTGCCGGTGCGGGAACTGGCCAAGAGGGATGGCTTTGGCGAGCCCAGCGCAGCGATTCGTGGAAGGGTGAACGCGGCGCGGGACCGGCAGCGGCACCGGTACCACGGGCTAAAGCATATCCACTGCAATGCCCATCTTGGAACGCGGGAAGTGAAGAAGTTCTGCCCGATGACGGAGGAGGCCCAGACGACGCTGGAAAGCGCGTTAAATCTGTTGGGGCTGAGTGCGCGGGCCTATGACAGAATCATCAAGGTGGCGCGGACGGTTGCGGATTTGTCGGGAGTGGATACGATTGACGCCGAACATGTGAGCGAGGCGATCAATTATCGGACGTTGGATCGAAGTGCCTGAGGAGCAGAAATGGTGGGCGCTACGCAAACTTTCATCTTCAGACCAGGAATCTACTCAATCAAATCAGAAGCCGCTATCTTTCATCGGAAGTTCCCTGCCTCAAATCTTTCAGGTGAAATGGTATTCAATGGAGCTTACACTGTTGGCACCATCCGCCTCACAACGATTTCAATACCTCTGCAATTTGCGCATCCTCCAGCACCTGATGCACCTCGAAATTGATGAGGTCGGCCCATTGCGACACCCAGCGGTAGATGGTTGTCGGGTCGGAGGTTTCTGCCAGCATGAAGCCCTTGTTATGGCCGAGCGTGAACCAGCGGCCATGGAGGGTCGCCCCGTCCGGCGGGGGTGCGCCCGTTTCAAGAAAACGCTTAATGCGCTCCTTATAGCCGGTCGTGGTGAGCTCGAACGTGATGATGTATTTCACCGGAATTCCTCCAAGTCGCATGCCCTATAATTTTACAGATGATAACAGAGACCAAGATATCATCCGGACTGAGGGTGGTCAGGGTCAAGGTTGAATGATGAGGATGGCAGGGAGGATTGGACTGAAGGACGAAGCCATGGAGTCGGAATGGATTCGTGGGTGGAAACCGTTGGCTGCGGTCGGCCAACATTCTTTTGAGAATGAGGTTCGTGCCCTCCAAATAGATCGAGGCATGAAATTGAACTCCCTGAAAGTTGCTGCGTGGTTCGTGCTGGTTTGCGGAGTGCTGCTGACTGCATCGCCGTGCGCGGCTGCGTGGCCGTGGCAGCGGCAGGCGCCCAAGCAGCAGGTGCCGCAGTTGCGCATGGATGAGGTGCAGATCCTGTTGGATCGGTGCGGGTTTTCGGTGGGGCAGATTGACGGGAAGCCCGGAGGCAACACGAACAAGGCTGTTGCGGCCTTTCAACAGGCGCAGGGGGTGCAGCCGACGGGGGAGCTGGACGCACGGACCATGGACAGGCTATGGAGTGTGTCGGGGGGCTCACCGTGGATGGAATACACGATAACGGATGAAGACACGACGGGTCCGTTTATTGGAGAGTTGCCGCCGACGATGGAGGAGAAATCCAAGCTGGATTATCTGGGGTATACCAGCATCAACGCGAAGCTGGCGGAGAAGTTTCACATCAATGCGGGGCTGCTGCAGTCCTATAATCCGAACAAACCGTTTCGGGCGGGGCAGACCATCCAGGCGCCAAACGTTGTTCCGATGGAGCTGTCGAAGACTGGAAAGGCCGTGGCGGGACAGGCGTGGGGCGAGTTCACCATTGTTGCGTCGAAGAATAACCTGACGTTGCAGCTCCTGGACAGCCAGAACAGAATCCTGTTCCACGCGCCAATGACGGCGGGTGGGAAGAACGACCCGCTACCACTGGGACAGTGGAAGGTGGAAGGGGTAGACCGGAATCCGACCTATCATTACGATCCTTCACTGTTCTGGGATGCGAAGACGTCCGATACGAAGTGCATCCTGCCGCCGGGGCCGAATAATCCGGTGGGGGTGGCCTGGGTCAACCTGAACAAGGAGCATGTGGGAATTCATGGCACGCCGTCGCCGGGGAAGATTGGGTATGCGGTCAGCCATGGGTGCGTTCGGCTCACGAACTGGGATGTGCTCAGGCTGGCGGCGATGATTGGGCCCGGGACGAACGTGTTGTTTACGGAGTGACGGGGCGGAAAACCATGGCGGATTTGCGGCACTCCATGGTTACCTGACAATTCAAGGAATTGCTTCGACGTGCCGGGCGAAGCGGTCGAGGATTGCCTGCCACCCTTGCCGCTGTTGGTCGACGGAATGGGTCTCCTCCGCGTCGAAAGTCTCCCGGACCGTGGTGCTGCCATCGTTTTGAGTAAATTCGACAATCGCAACGCGATCGCCGAAGGTGAACTCGATCAACTGGTGGGGGACAATTTGGGTGTAAGTCCCGGCGAAATCGAAACCGAAGCTGCCGTCCTTGGCCTCCATGCGCGAGGAGAATGCGCCGCCGACCCGCAAATCCACCGCGGCGGCAGTAGTGTGCCAGTCATCTGACGCGGCGTTCCACTGATTGATGTCCTCCGGTGTCGTCCACGCACGCCAGACCTTCTCGATGGGCGCAGCAACGGTGGTTTCCACTGTGATTTTCATTCGTGGTGACTCCTCTTTGGGTTTTTGCGGATCATGGTCCAGCGGCAACCGAAGGTTGCCGCTGGAGCCAGTTGTTTACCAGATGCACATGCCTGCGATCATGCGAGATCGAAGCGGTCGAGATTCATGACCTTGTTCCATGCCGCGATGAAGTCATTTACGAACTTCTCCTGGGAGTCTGCGCAGGCGTAGACCTCTGCGAGGGCGCGGAGTTGGGAGTTTGACCCGAAGACCAGGTCGGCGCGGGTTGCGGTCCATTTTACTGCACCGGTGGCGCGGTCGCGGCCCTCGAACACGTCGCCATGTTCGGAGGTTGCCTTCCACACGGTGCCCATGTCGAGGAGGTTCACGAAGAAGTCGTTCGTGAGGGTCTCGGGGCGCTGGGTGAAGACGCCGTGTTTTGTGCCACCGACGTTGGCGTTCAGGGCGCGCATGCCGCCGATGAGGACGGTCAGCTCGGGTGCGGTGAGGGTGAGCAGCTGGGCGCGGTCCACGAGGAGTTCCTCGGTGGAAACAGCGAAGCGGGCCTTCTGGTAGTTGCGGAAGCCATCGGCTGCGGGTTCGAGCACGGCGAAGGATTCGACGTCGGTCTGCTCCTGCGATGCATCCATGCGGCCGGGGGTGAAGGGGACCGTCACGTTATGGCCTGCGTTCTTCGCCGCTTTCTCCACTCCAGCGCAGCCGCCGAGAACTATCAGGTCGGCCAGGGAGACCTTCCTGCCGTCGGACTGGGCAGAATTGAATGCGCTTTGTACGCCTTCGAGAGCCTTGAGGACCTTGGCGAGTTGGGTTGGCTGGTTGACGGCCCAATCCTTTTGCGGCGCGAGACGCACGCGGGCGCCGTTGGCACCTCCGCGCTTGTCGGAGCCGCGGAAGGTGGAGGCGGAAGCCCAGGCCGTGGATACGAGTTCCGAAATAGAAACGCCGGTGGCCAGGATCTTCTCCTTTAGGGAGGCGATGTCCTTTGCGTCGATGAGTTTGTGATTTACGGCCGGGATGGGGTCCTGCCAGACCAGCTCCTCGGCGGGAACCTCGGGGCCGAGGTAGCGGGCGCGGGGACCCATGTCGCGGTGGGTGAGCTTGAACCAGGCGCGGGCAAAGGCGTCGGCGAACTGGTCGGGGTTTTCCAAGAAGCGGCGCGAGATCTTCTCGTAGGCAGGGTCAAAGCGCAGGGAAAGATCCGTGGTGAGCATGGAGGGGGCGATTCGCTTGGACGGGTCATGGGCATGGGGTACAGTGCCGGCACCGGCGCCGTTTTTGGGCGTCCATTGGTGTGCGCCTGCGGGGCTCTTGGTGAGTTCCCATTCAAAGCTGAAAAGGTTCCAGAAGAAGTTGTTGCTCCACTTCGTGGGGGTGGAGGTCCAGGTGACCTCGAGGCCGCTGGTGATGGTGTCGCCGGCCTTGCCGGTGCCGAAGCTACTCTTCCAGCCGAGTCCCTGCTCCTCGATGCCCGCAGCCTCGGGTTCGGGGCCGACATGAGTGGCCGGGCCGGCACCGTGGGTCTTGCCAAAGGTGTGGCCACCGGCGATGAGCGCGACGGTTTCCTCGTCGTCCATGGCCATGCGGGCAAAGGTCTCGCGGATGTCCTTCGCGGCGGCGATGGGGTCGGGGTTTGCGTTGGGGCCTTCGGGGTTGACGTAGATCAGACCCATCTGCACGGCTGCGAGAGGGTTTTCGAGATCGCGGTCACCGGAATAACGCTTGTCGTCGAGCCACTTTTCCTCGGCGCCCCAGTAGATGTCCTTCTCGGGTTCCCAGATGTCCTCGCGTCCTCCGCCGAAGCCGAAGGTCTTGAAGCCCATGGATTCGAGGGCGACGTTTCCGGTGAGGATCATCAGGTCGGCCCAGGAGATTTTACGGCCATATTTCTGCTTGATGGGCCAGAGGAGGCGGCGCGCCTTGTCGAGGTTGACGTTGTCGGGCCAGCTATTGAGGGGTGCGAAACGTTGGCTGCCGTTGCCACCGCCGCCGCGGCCATCACCGGTGCGGTAGGTGCCGGCGCTGTGCCAGGCCATGCGGATGAACAGCGGGCCATAGTGGCCAAAATCGGCGGGCCACCAGTCCTGGGACTTTGTCATCAGTTCTGTGAGGTCCTTCTTCAAGGCCGCAAGGTCGAGACTCTTAAACTCTTTGGCGTAGTTGAAATCCTCGCCCATGGGATTGGACTTGGGGGAGTTCTGGTGCAGAACGTCCAACTTCAGTTGGTTTGGCCACCAGTCGTGATTGGTCGTGCCGCCGCCGGCCACGTGTGAATGTGATTTGCCCGTGAATGGGCATTTGCCTTCGCCGCTCATGATGATAGATCCTTTCAAATGCCTTTGGATGCGCGTGCCTTCTCGTCGCAACCTGTGATAAAATTCGCCGCGCTAATGGGCAGGGGCAAGAAGGAATTAGCGGCTAGTTTGAGGCACTAGTCCGTTAGTGCTTTGAGAAGGTAGTTCACCTCGTCCTCCAAGGTCGTTTCGCTGTCGAGGGTGTCGAGGATGGTGGCGCGGAACGCCTCGCGGTACCGCCTGCGCAGGCGGTGGGCGGCTACCTTGACGGCGGTTTCGGTCATATCCAACGTGGCGGCGAGTTCGGCGTAGGTTTCGTTCAGTTCCCCTGTAATGGTGGGCTTTAGGGCTTCAAAGACCGGGCGCTGGTCCGGGGAATCATAGGAACGGCCGACTTCTGCCAGGACGCGGTTCAGCAGGCCAAGGGCCCACTGTTTTGCGAAGATGTCCTCGGGAGTTTTACTGTCCTGGGCAACCAGTTGATACTTCTGTTCGGCCTCCATGGCATCGAGGGAAACGGTTGCGGTGTTGCCACCGCGTTTGCCGGCACGGGCACGGTCGCGCTCATTGGAAAGGTAATGCATGAGCGCGGCCATTAGGTAGGAGCGGAAGCGGCCACGGCTTTGGTCGAGGGAGCCGAGCTGGCCCTTCTCCAATAGGGTAACGATGAAGCCCTGAACAAGGTCGATGGCGTCCTCGGGGGTGTAGCCCTTTCGGCGGAGGAAGAAGTAGAGGGGCTGCCAATAGCACTCGCACAAAGTTTCCAGCGCCGTGCGGGCGTTTTCATCGCGGGTGCCAGCGCGCAGGACGATACTCCAGCGGGTGGTGGCAAAACGGTTATCCTGTGCGAACTCGGTCATGGAGCGCCTGAAGGACGTTGGCGGGCCACGGTGAATTTGATATTGCCTATGGTGTGGGTGCCGGTGGTGAGGTCTGATTCGGCGAGGTAGACTTCGCCGCTGCCTGAAAAACCGGCGAGGGCGGACGTGGGAGTGTAATTCTCAAGGCAGAAGCGCGAATTAGAGAGAGCGGCCCGCCCCTTAAAGCCCCCTTGAACATAAACCATGGCGTAACTGGAGGAAGTGCATGTTATGGAACCGGTCAGGTCGCCGGTAACAACTACATTTGCGTACGAGTTGATTTGTACTTCTGCAGGCATGCGTCCGTCCACTATCAGCGTGGCATAGCTGTCGAGATTGACGCGTCCTCCAAAATCTCCCCTTGCGATAAGTAGCACATAGGTTTGGACGTTCAGGACACCCTGCCTTCCCATGCCATCGAGGCAGAGGAGGGTGGCGTAATCGTTTCCGATAAGCACTGACCAATCGATTCGGGGGCGATAAGCCACGAGGCCCTCGACTCTTGGCGACTTCAGGTCTGGACTGTCAGCCTGCAGTACTTTGAACTGAGAAGGACTCAGCGATTGTGGACCAGCAATGCCAATGGGCCCTAGAATCCTGGGCCAGGTTCCCGGAGGAAAATCCCTCAGGCGTTTGGAATCGGGCATTTTGAAGGGGGTCCCGGGTTGGATAGAATCACGATTCAGGTCATAGGTTGCGGCAAGAATTCGTGCCCGCTCAAACAGCTGGGCCACTTCAGTGTCTGCCCCGCCAGAAACCACCGGGTACGTCTTCCCGCCACTGCCTGGTGCATGAACAATGAGTTCACCGCCCTTCATGAAGAAGACAATTGCCACAACAACAGCAATGAGCAGGAGCGCGTGCCAAAACCATTTGGGAGAACGGCGGTGGGACGAAGGTGGGGGAGGAGTGTGGCGGATGCTCTCCACCTTGTCGCCGAGTTCGCTGACATGCTGGTAACGCATCTCGGGTTTGCGCTCGAGGGCACGAAGGACCACGGCATCGAGGCGGACATCCACGGCCACCTGCTGGGATGGCGGTTTGTACACGCCGTGGGGCAATTCGCCTGTGAGGAGTTCGTAGAAAACGACGCCGAGGGCATAGACATCGGCGCGGTGGTCCACAGTGGCCGGGCTTTCGATCTGTTCAGGCGCCATATAGGCGGGAGTGCCTATCACCGTCACGGAACCGTGAGGCATACCCTGGGCGCCATTTCCGGGAAGGAGCTTCGCGAGGCCGAAGTCGGCGATCTTGATCTCGCCTTTGAGGTTTATCAGGATGTTTTCCGGTTTGATGTCGCGGTGGACGATGCCCGCGTTGTGGGCGTATTGGAGGGCAGCGCAAACCTGTGGGACGAGGGCGAGGGCTTCCTTTGGGGAAACGCCGGTGCGTAATACCTGGCGGAGGTTGGTGCCTTCCACATATTCCATGACCATGAAGCACCGGGAGCCGGCGCGGCCGAATTCGTAGAGGGTGACGATGTTGGGATGATTCAGGCGGGCGAGGGTCTTGCCTTCGCGCTCGAACCGCTCCACGAAGCGGGATTGCTGGGAGAGGCCCTCGGTCATGATCTTGAGGGCGATGAGGCGGTCGAGGCGGCGGTCGCGGGCCTTGTACACGACGCCCATGCCACCGCGGCCCAGCAGCTCGATGATTTCAAAGTCGGGGAAGTCCCGAGTCAGAACCGCGGGATCCAACAGTGCGGGATCGGTGCCCGGTTCTTCGGGCCCCTGGCTATCGGGGGCCATTCCGGCGCGCAGTAGTGCCTCCGGGTTCAATCCGCCGGGGCTGTCGTGGTTCTGCTGGTTACTCATTGATCTTCTCCCTGCCATGGCCCTGCGCGGAGCGCAAGGTTCCGGATGATGGTTGTTCCATGGTTAAGAGAAGAATTGGAGGGGCAAAGGTTACACCTGCGATTATTTTGCCCTGGCCTATCGGTGCCTTTCCGTCAACCTTGCCAGCGGTTACTCTATCCCGAAATGGGACAAAGAAACGGGCAGGCTGACGGGATTAAGGCCGTACAATTCGTTCCCGACATAAAAGCCCGTCCCGGAGTAAACTTTGCCTGTGAGGAAGATGGTGCTCCCGATCTGCCTGATGTACTTTGGCTCGCCGCCAACGGAGCCGGTGTACATGTCTGAGAAGAGGCCTGTGCCGCCGGGGTTACCATTGGAGGCCCACAGTTCGCGGCCGTTGACACCGTCGTCGGCGCTGAATAGCAAGTGCCCGCCCCCGACGGCGAAATCGGCGGGGGTGGAACTGGCAGAGCCGGGGCGGCAATCGAGTACGAGTTGGGTGCCGGTGGAGGTGCCATCGGTGCGCCAGAGTTCGATGCCGTTGGTGCCGTCAGTGGCGGAAAAGTACACATATCCGTTGTAGGAAATGAAATTTGCGGGATTGGAGCTGCCTGACCCCGGATTGATATCGGCAACGCGGACGGTGCCTGTGGTGGTGCCGTCGGTCTTCCAGACCTCGCGGCCGTCTGCGTCCTCTGCCGCGAAATACATCACGGAGCCATCAACGTAATATCCGTCGGGGAATGTGCAGTCGCTGGATACCTCAACAGTGCCGGGTTCTGTGCCGTCCGAAGTCCAGAGGGTGTGATTGCCGGCATACGCGCGGAAAAAGAGGGTGCCGTTAAAGGAGGTCAGCTTGTTGGGACTTTGGGGATTGGCGCTGGGAGTAATGACAACTGTGCCGGAGGCAGTGCCATCGGTTTTCATGAGGAACCGATCGGCTTCGTCATCCTGGTAAACAAAGTAAAGTGTTCCATTAACGTTGGTGAACTGGTCCATTTGTGAGTCGCCGGCTGGATTGTAATCCACTACAATTGTTGTGCCTTCATCGGTACCATCCGATTTCCAGAGCTCCCATCCGAAATCAGGGTGAAAAGCCCTGAAATAGAGGTTGCTGCCGGCCGCGACCAATGACTCCGGACTGCCGCTGTCGACTCCGGGAATGATGTCTCTTACCATTGTGGTTCCGTTGACGGTCCCATCGGTGGACATCAATTCGTTGCCGCTATTTTGGACGAGTCCCCTGAAGAATACCTTTCCGGCGAAGGGCGTGAGTTCGGCACCATCCGGGCCGATGGCAAATGTCCCAGTACTGGTGCCGTCGCTGACGGTGAGGGGAGTTTCGTCGGTATAGGTCTTAAATGCGTAGAAGATGGCCTTGCCGCCGAGTTCAACGAGGGATGAGAAGGTTGAGTCGTAGTTTCCCTGATTGATATCTGCGATGCGTGTGGTTCCGGCGCTGGTGCCGTCACTTTTCCAGGGTTCGCGGCCCACCTCATCAAATCCCTGAAAGACCATGGAGCCGGGTGCAAAGGCTTCGGTTATGTAAGTCGGATAAATGGAATAGTTTCCTGGCTGGCGGTCGTAAACGACGGTGGTTCCACTGACGGTACCGTCGGTGCGCCAAAGCTCGTTTCCGTATGTGAAATACTCGTCGGGTTGGAAATAGACCTGGGATCCGATCGTCACCGGCTCGAAGAACGGCTCAGAGTCGTAACTACCGGAATTGATGTTCATGAGGAGGGATGTGCCACCTCCATCGCTTTTCCACAGTTCGCGGCCATTGGTGCCGTCGTCGGCCCAGAAAACCAGTTTGCCGCCCGCATTTGCCAGTCTCTTGGGGGTGGAGCTCGGGGTGCCACTGCGGATATCGGCGACAAGGGAAGTGGTGCCGGCCGTGCCATTGCTTTTCCAAAGCTCGCGTCCATTAGCGCTGTTCAGCGCGGAGAAGTAGAGTGTGCCGGCAACATCTGTAAGGTTTTCGGGGGTGGACGAGAATGCGCCGCTGTATATGTCCGTTACGATCCCTGTTCCGCCGGCGGTGCCGTCGCTCTTGTATAGCTCGCGGCCCTGGGTGGTGTTCTGGGCAGTGAAGTAAAGGGTGCTGCCTGAACCACATAACAGAAGGGGAGAGCTGCCGTTGACACCCGGGTCCACGTCCTTCACCAAAATGGTTCCAGAATTGGTGCCGTCGGTGCGCCAGAGTTCCTGACCATTGGTTCCGTCGGTGGCACTGAAGTAGAGGTAGGAGCCAAAGGCGTACATCCTGTTCATGTTACTCCCGCTGCTGCCGGGTCGGATATCCTTCACAACGGTTGTGCCGGCATCCGTGCCATCGGACATGAACAGTTCCTCCCCCGTGGAGGGGGTGGCGGCCCTGAAATAGATCTTGCCGTTGTATGCGACCAAGAAATCGGGATAACTATTGGACGACCCTGGGTTGATATCCTTTACGGGAATGGTTCCTCCCGGTGTACCATCGGTTTGGTAGAGCTCCCAGCCGATTCCCGACACGGCGGACCAACCGGAAAAGTATACGCGGCCATTCAGGACTGTGAGGTTTGAGATAACTGAGTTGTCCGGCCCGGGGGTTAGATCGCAGACCAATTCCGTGCCGGCTTCCGTGCCGTCGGTCTTCCACAATTCGGTGCCATATACGGGGGTGGTCGCCTTGAAGAAGACAAGTGTGCCGCTGCTGACAAAACCTGTGGGGTCGGAATCGCGGGCATGGCCGTCTGCGACGTCCTTGATTAGGTATGGGGTGGGATTTGCGTGGACCGTTGTCGCAGGGATTGTGGCGATAGCGATTTGCAGGAATGCGAGCAGAGTGCAGAATAGGCGTGCAGGAACAGCAAACATCATGGTCCTCCATGGGCGGGGCATGGGTGAGAGGAGTAAAACGTGAAGTTTATTCCCCGAAAATCAGGTGAACGGTGGCAGTGTGGGGGATGGAATTCCAGAAGAAAATGTGTGAAATCGTTCGGATTAATTGCATTGGAAGCAGAGAGAATGATGGGGTGGCTGGGGTACACTATGTTGTCATTGCATGCCCCCGTTTTTGGGCGGTATGGGAATATCGATGGGCTGTTAGCTCAAGGGCTTCCCTGGCGGGTGCGGCAGGTACCAGATATTGTACCCTGGTGGGTGAGGTAATGGGTGGAGTTTGCAAACTCATACAACTGTGGGGCGATTTTAACGTCAAATTATCATGCAGGGTTTTAGGGGGATGTGCGTCTAGTAGTCCGTCACTGAAATGAAAATCGAAGACCAAAGCTGCGTCGAAATGGCGGGAACGGGGGAGAAGCAGGGACCCGAGGATGGTGAGCTTGTGCGTGCCGCGCGTGCCGGGGATATGGGGGCGTTTGAGGCACTGGTGGAGCGATACTTCGGGATGGTATTTGCCTTGTCGCTTGCGCGCATGGGGACGTATGAGGCGGCGGAAGACCTGACGCAGGAGGTGTTCCTGCGGATTTACCTGAATCTTGGAAAGCTGGATCACCCGGAGTACTTTGCGACGTGGCTGACGCGGGTGACACGGAATCTTGCGACTGACTGGCTGCGCCGGGGTGCACGGGCCACGCGGCTGGTTCCGATGGTGGCGCTGGAGGAATCGGAAATGCAAATCCCTGATACCCGCGAGACGGGGCCGGACGGCAGGGCGGTGGAGCGCGAGCAAAGGGAGCTGGTGCAGCGCGAGCTGGCGCGTCTGCCTGTGGAAGTACGCGAGATGTTACTGCTGCATTATGTTGAGGATTTCAGCATGGAGGAAATCGGGCGGCGACTGGAGAAGCATCCAACAACGGTTGGGCGCCAGATGAAGAAGGCCGTATCGGCGCTGCGTGGTTCGCTTGGACCGATCATGGGGGAGGCGCGTTTTGCCCTGCGTGCGCCGAAATCGGTGGCTGCCCGTTCGGTGGCGGTTATTGCCGCGGCGGCGGCCATGTCCGCGGCTTCCAAGGCAGCGCTGGCGGCAGCGGGAGGGACGTTATCGGTTTCCTCGGTGTCGGGGGGCAAGGCCGGGGCGTTTGCGGCAGTCACTGGATTCATGGGTCTAACCAAACAACTAATGGCGGCTGCGGCCGTGGGAGGACAAGCAATGGGAATGGCAAAAGGAGTCGTCGCTGCTGTGGCGGCTGTAGCTGTGCTGGGCGGTGGAGTGGCCTACTATCAATCGGAACATGCTGGATCGGGGGGAAATGGTGGTTCATCAATGGCTGGTGGCAAGTTGTCGGTATCCGCTCCACCTGCGTTCTTTAAGTCGGGTGGCGCCATTGAGGGGAACTGGATAGGAAACCTCGATGCCGGCAAGCAGGGTGTTCTGCGGATTGTGTTCCGGATCCAGCGGGAACAGGACAAGAGTTTCTCCGCGAGCATGGACAGCCCTGATCAGGGAATTTCCGGATTGCCGGTCACGGAATTCAGAATTGACGGGGACGCCGTTTCCTTTGGCGTCAGCGCAGTGAAGGGTAGTTACGAAGGAAAGCGCACGGGGGATTCCGAGATTTCCGGGACTTGGAAACAACCGGGATTTGAGCGGGCCATGAAACTGATACGGACAATGGAGGTGCCCGCTGTAAAAACGCCGACACCGAGGACCGAGATCACGGTGGACCCGTCGACGTTTGACCAGTACGTGGGGCAGTACGCCATCACCCCGAAGTTTTCGATTACGATTACCCGGGAAGGTGATGGCCTATACGCGCAGGCGACCGGGCAGCAACGGATGCAGATCTTCCCTGAGGCGGAGAACAAGTTCTTCTGGAAGGTTGTGGACGCACAGCTTACGTTCGAGAAGGAACCTGGCGGGGGAGTGAACAAGGTTGTGCTGCACCAGAACAACATGGATCTTACGGGTACGCGTATTAAGTAGATCCGAATGGTTTTCGTACTCAGGCAGTTGGGATTTTGCACTGCAAGCCCGTTTGCCCCCCACGGGGCGCATCGTTTGTGGTTTTGCGGCAACAAAGTGTGGCATCAATGTCACGTTTTCGCGCCTTGAGGCACAGGGATTTGGGTATAGTAGGGCATTGCGTATGCCGCAAATCCATGCTCTCATGGTTCTTTTAATTCCTGCAAATTCAGCATTCCGCGAATGAAAATTCCAGTAATAATATGGCATTATTTCATCTCGCACTTTCTCTCATTCGAGATGGTTCGGCGTTTGCGATAGGTAATGGCGTCGGATGTCGAGGTGCCGAGGTCCGACAGTCTGGCGGGGCGGATTCCGGGGGGAGGCCGCTCAGTCAGGGTTCCAAAGGGGGAAGTAAAGCTTGGGCTCGGTCCCAGGGCGCTGCGGAAGGATGGCTTGGGGGAGACTACCAGTCGCGGCACCCGGACCGGGCCTTAAGTGTTTCAAGGACAAGTTTTTGGCGCGCGGCCCGCTTCCATTTTATAGGCCCCATCTATTTTTCCATAACTTGTGGCAGGGCGCCATCGGTTCAAACCGGTGGCGTTTGCCGTTAACGGGGTGAGGGCAACTTCAGCTCTCGGAATTCGCTTCAGGAAACGGTGGCCAGTTCAGCAAGGCACTGCTTTATGACGTCATCTACAGCGTAAGAAACCACCTCGGAAAGTCCCACCCCGGGATCGAAATCGGCGCCTTCAATTCCGTAAACCACCAGCACGCGCGGCAGCGACCCCAGTGCACGCGTCAGCTCAATGGCCTCTGCCAGGCTGAAATCATGGGTGGAGTAGTGAAAGAACTTTGTCGGAACTGGCTCCTTGTGGGAGTCGATTCGATAAATGGTTCCGGGCGCGGCGCCGGAGCTGACTGCGTCAAACAGATAGACCGCGTTGTGCTCCGATAGCAACTCCACCAACTCGGCACCTTCGCCGCTGGCTTCCTGCACCTCAGCTTGCGGCACCAGTGGGCGAAGCTTGCGCACAATTTCCAAGCCCACCCCATCGTCGCGTCGGAATTCGTTTCCGATCCCGACGATCAGCGGCATGCCGGATTCGTAATCCACCTAATCCCGTTCCACGGTAAGTTTCAGGAAATGAGTGGCGCAGGAGATACATGGATCATAGTTGCGAATCGCCTGCTCACAGCGGAGGGACAGTTTCTCTGTGGGCAGGTCCAGATTTTCCGCCACGAAGTTCCTCAGGTCATTTTCGATGATCTTCTGGTTCTGGGAAGTCGGCGGAATGATGGTCGCGTCCAGAATCACGCCGTGGTTGTCCAGCCGGTAACGGTGATAAAGAATTCCGCGAGGCGCTTCGGTGCAACCGTACCCGACGGCGGTACGTGGACGGATTTCCACATGGGGTGCCGGTGGCATCTCGTAATTGGTGATGATGCGCAGGGCCTCTTCACAGGCCCACAGTGTTTCCACGCCCCTTACAATGATGCTCTTGAAGGGGTTGCGACAGGATTCGCCAAGCCCTGCCTCTTTGGCAGCTTGCTGTGCCATGGGGGACAGGCGGTTGAAGTTCAGGTTGTAGCGCGCAAGTGGCCCGACAAAGTAGGCGCCATGCCCCTTGATATACGAATGAAGGGCATTGGAGTGCTCCACGTGCTCCTCTGCAAAGTGGGCGTCGTATTCTCGTGCCGGAATGTCGATCCCTCGACTCGACACGATCTGGCCTTCATTGAAAGGATACTCGTCGGGGTGCCTTAGCGCCACGAATTCATAGTCCTGTTCAAAGTCCGGAAATGTCAGCCCGGCTGCCACCTTTATCAATTGAAGGGATGCGTCCTGAGCCCACTTGAGTTTCTCGACAAGGGGCTCCAATTCCGCTTTCGTTGGAACACGATAGAAGCCGCCGACCCTCACATTGATTGGGTGAATCTCGCGCCCGCCCAGCAGGTTTACGATGGAGTTGCCTGTCTTCTTGAGCTGAAGGGCCAGCTTCACCAAGTCCGGATGGTCCCTGGCCATTTGGATGGCATCTGGGTATCCGAGAAAATCCGGCGCGTTGAGCATGGCGATGTGGAGCACGTGACTCTCTATCCATTCGCCGCAATACAGTAGCCGGCGCAGCTCCCGCAGCTGGCCCTGAACAAGGACGCCGAAGGCGTTCTCCATGGCGTGGCACGCGCTCATCTGGTAGGCCACCGGGCATATGCCGCAAATGCGCGCCGTCAGGTCGGGCGCCTCACTGTAGCGGCGCCCCCTCAGGAAGGCTTCAAAGAAGCGTGGCGGCTCGAAGATTCGTAGCTTCACATCAGCCACCTTGCCGCTTTTCACACGGACGTACATGGCCCCCTCGCCCTCCACACGAGCCAGGTAGTTGATTTTCAATATTTCCGACCGGCCGATTGGCTTTTTACTTTTCATGGGCTTCACTCTGCTTTCGGAACTGGTCCGCGTAGGCGTTAAAGGTGCGGTAGGCTCGCATCACGTCCTGTCGGTGAACCTTCAGCTTGCCCACCCACCACGCGCTTAGAGAATCGGGATTGGCCGATTCCATCGGCCCATAGCAGCCAAAGCACCCGCGGTTGTATGCCGGGCACAAGGCGTTGCAACCCGCGTGGGTTACCGGGCCCATGCAGGGAATTCCCTGTGAAACTGCAATGCAGGGTAGGCCGCGTTGCTTGCATTCAATGCAGACTGCATGGGGGGGAATATTAGGTTTGCGACCTGTCACGGTGGCACTGATGATTTCCACCAACTGGTTCTTGTTTATGGGGCAGCCGTGCAATTCGTAGTCCACGAATACGTGGTCGTTAATGGGAGTCGATTTGCGCAGTGTCTGGATATATTCAGGCGTTGCATAGACAATGGAGGTGTAGGCCTTCACATCCGCGAAATTGCGCAATGCCTGGATTCCCCCTGCAGTGGCGCAGGCTCCGATCGTTATCAATAGTCCCGACACCCGACGCACCTGCTGGATCCTTTCGGCGTCGTGGGGAGTGGTAATGGAGCCCTCGACGAGCGAGATGTCATAGGGCCCCTTCCCCATGGCACTCGATGCCTCGGGGAAGTAGGCTATGTCCACGGCTCCCGCCACGGCCAGCAGTTCATCCTCACAATCCAGCAGGCTGAGCTGGCATCCGTCGCAGGAGGCAAATTTCCAGACGGCCACACGGGGTTTGTTGCCCTTTTTCATCTCAGATCTCTCGCTTTCCAAAGAGTTCTTCGATCTCGTCAAACTGAAAGACTGGACCATCCTTGCACACAAAATGCGGCCCGTGCTGGCAATGCCCGCAGAATCCCATGCCGCACTTCATGTTGCGCTCCATGGACACATAAATGCGCGAAGGAGACACACCGCGACGGCGCAACTCCTGGACGGTGAAGCGCATCATGACTTCGGGACCACAGACCAGGGCCATGGCGCCTGTGGGGTCAAAAGGCGCCTTTGGGATCAGGGACGTTACCAGGCCCACATTTCCACGCCATGAACCTACGGCGCGGTCCACCGTGACATGGATCTCGAGATCAAACTGGGAGCGCCAGTGCTTGAGTTCGTCCAGATAAAGTATGTCGTCAGGGCTGCGTGTCCCGTAAAGGAGCACAATTCTCCCGTAATGATTGCGGCGTGACAGTAGCTCATAGAGGGCTGGCCGCAATGGGGCCAAGCCGATGCCACCGGCCACGATGATTACGTCGCCATTTCCGGCATGCTCCACGGGCCAGTGGGATCCAAACGGTCCGCGAACACCAAGCACATCCCCACGCTTAAGTTTTCGCATGGCTTTTGTTACCGTGCCAACTTCACGGGTCGTGTGGGTCAATGGCATTTTTCGGCCTGGGCCACTGCTGATGGAGATGGGCACTTCGCCGACTCCGAACACGTAAAGCATGTTGAACTGACCGGGCTCAAACGACATGGGGGGCTGGCCGTCCTGGCCTTCCAGTTCCAGCGTGAAGGTGTCGTGGGTTTCCTGGCGAACCAGGCTGACCTTGTAGAAATCAGGGATCATGGTTTCCGGCCTTTCCCCGCCTATGGCGACTTGAAGATGTCGAGAAGGCGGATGCGTGTGGATTGGAGCCGTTGGGCCATGACCACGATCACACGTTTAAGCAATTCGTACCCGAGAGCGGGGTTCTGCTCCATCAGGTTGCGAATGGCTGTTGCATCAAAGGCAATCGCCCGCGTGGGTTCCAGGGCCCTGGCGTCAAAGGATTTGCGAAACGGTGGCACCGCCCAGGACCAGCCCAGCAGGTCGCCGCTTTCCAGGGTTTCAATGACCATTGGGCCGCGGGACGGCGTGTGCACCTCCAAGGCCACGCGACCCTGCTCGATGAGGTAGAATTCCGCCGACTCGGCACCCTCCCGGTAGATCACTGCACCCTCCTCCATCCTGACCGGTTTCGCGTGCGCTGCCATCGCCTTGATCAATGCCGGATCCGCCCCGGCAAGGAAGGGATGGTTCTTCAGCCCTGTTTCCTCATGTTTCATGTCAAACCTCCTCCCGGGAGTGATCCTTATCCCGGATTGCGCGAACTTCCTCGGTAATGTCGATGCCAACGGGGCACCAGGTGATGCACCTCCCGCATCCCACGCAACCCGACGTCCCAAACTGGTCATGCCATGTAGAGAGCTTGTGCGTCAGCCACTGGCGATAGCGTGCCGCAGGGGAGTAGCGGACACTGCCGCCGTGAATATAGGAAAAGGCCGTGGTGAAGCATGAATCCCATTTTCGCCAACGCTCGGCCACCTCGCCCGTCAGGTCTGAAACGTCCTCAATGTTGTGGCAGAAGCATGTCGGGCAGACCATGGTGCAGTTGGCGCAAGCCAGGCAGCGCGCTGCTGTTGTCTCCCAGCGCGGGTTCTCGAAGTTGCGATTGAGAAGCTGCCTAATGTCTGTTGTGTCGATTGTGCGGCCCATGTTCTCGGCGGCTGCATTGATTGCAGCCTCGGCAGCAGTAACTTGTTTCTCGTTGGCCGGGCGGCATTCCACCTCTCCCAGCACCTCGGTGCCAAATTTCGTCGCGGCCGTGGCGACAAAATAGTGCTCTGTGCCCAAGATTACTTCGGTGAGGGCAATGTCATAACCACCCTTTGCGCGCGGCCCGCTATCCATGGAAGCGCAGAAGCAGGTGCCGGCCGGTGCGGTACAATTGACGGCCACAATGAAGTTGTGCTCACGGCGCAACTGGTAATTGGGATCCACATAGTTCCCATGCAAGAAGACCTTGTCCTGAATGCCGATGGCCTGCAGCTCGCAGGCCCGAACGCCAATAAAGGCATACCGTGGTTCTTCGGCGGGTTTGTCCACGGTGACCTCCACCTTGCCACCTTTGCGGTGAGCCTGCCAAAGGCGAAGAACGGACGGATACAATATTCTCTTCCAGGATTGCGGCCCAGCGGCATAACCGAACACGGCGTTGTCATCGCGAGTTTTCAATCTGTACATTCCCGGCTGCTGTTCGTCGGTCCAGCCGGCGGGGAGGTCCGATGGAGAACTGATTTCTTCGTAGGTAATGGTTCCGTCCCGCAGGGTTGGTCCTACCAGCTTATAGTTCCGACGCAGTAGCGCAGCGAAAAGTTGCTCGAGGCCTTGGGGTTCGATGACGCTTGGGACAGAAGGCGCATGAGGTGCGCCTTGGTGCGGCGAGGTCATTTTGCCAGACACCTCCCTTCGTGAGGGTGGAAAATGCCAAAACATTGCGTAACAGCCCACTCGGGAGATCAGGAAAAAGGGTATACGCCCCCGATTACTGACAATCCCATGCAAGTCGTGAACCAATACGCGAAGGACTAAGGATTTCTGGCTCCTACCATAAAATGGGAAGGATGGAACGCTGCTAAACACAGGTTTTCAAAAGGTCTGCAGCAAAGGGGTGCCTGCTCTTGAGAATTGTCGAAGCCCGAAAACGACGCTTCACATGCCGCGAATTATGTGACACGCACGCCACACTCTGCGACCCATGAGCCACAATCGACCGGGCTCATCTGACAGGTTTGGGAGGGGTGACGGGAATAAACCAGACCCTGCGGGTCGGATTTGGAGCGGATTCGAGCTGATTGGTTGCCAGTAAATGTTCTGTGGACTGGCAAAGTGCCCCCAGATTACTGTCATGTCATGGTTTAAATCGGTTCGCCCCGACAATCACTTGGAGGAGCCACCTCAAACTGTGGCGTACACGCCACGGTTTTGTGATTTTAGTTGCGAAAACGTAACCGCAAGAATGGCCCATTCTGTTTGGTATATGGCTGATTTCAATTGGTTTGGGGTGCCAAAATGTCCCTGGGTTTTCTGTCAATCGGGCCAAGCACGAAAGTTGCGCTAAGGAGGCTGCGGCCACCAGTCGGCACTCCGACGTTCGGCTGCAAAGCCTGAAAAGTCTGGGGAAACGAGTTATCGGCATGAGTGCTAACCTTAAGACCAAGCCCGCCTTGCCTTCGGCGGACAAGAGATGGAAAATCGTCGACGCCACCATGCGGCGCCACGGTTACAGGTCCGATTCGCTGATCGAAGTGCTTCACACCGTGCAAGAGGCGTTCGGCTACCTCGACGAGGTGGCCATGAAATTCGTGGCCGGTTCGCTTCGTATTCCGCCAAGCAAGGTTTACGGTGTGGCGTCGTTTTATCAGTTTTTCACACTGCGACCGCCTGGTCGGCGCACTTGTGTGGTGTGCATGGGGACGGCCTGCTACATAAAGGGGGCGGCCAACCTGCTGGCGGCCGTGGCGGAGCACTACAACGTGAAGCCGGGAGAAACCACGGCGGATGGCGAACTCTCGCTCATCACAGCCCGGTGTTTCGGGTCATGCGGTCTTGCACCCGCTGCGGTCATTGACGGCAACGTTGCCGGAAAGCTTAATGTTGCCGACATGTTGGAACGCATCAAGGAGGGCGCGCAAAATGACGCTGCTTGAGGATCTCCAACATATCACGGAGGAAGAAGAAGAGAAGGATTCCAAGTTCAAGTATCATATTAACATTTGTGTCGCTGCGGGCTGCCTTTCCTCTCAGAGCGATGTGATCAAGAAAACCCTTCAAGACGAGGTCAACAAGTGCGGATTGGCCGAGGTATGCAAAGTCAAAGGGGTTGGGTGTATGGGCCCCTGCAGTGGCGGACCGGTTGTGGCCCTGGCGGAGTCGGGTGTGCTTTACGAGCATGTTAAGGTGGAGGATTGCGCCGAAATCGTCAAGAGCCTTGAAGGAAAACCCGTGGAGCGCCTGGTGCAATCCACTGACACGCCGTTCTTCAAACGCCAGGTTAAGATTGTCTTGGAAAACTGCGGCAAGATTGACCCCGAATCCATTACCGATTACATTGCGGCTGGTGGTTATCGGGCCCTCACCCACGCGCTGGCGGAAATGACTCCCGTGGAAGTGGTAGAGGAAGTGAAAAAGAGCGGGCTCAGGGGTCGTGGGGGTGCCGGGTATCCAACGGGTTTAAAGTGGAGCACCGTGGCGAAGGCCCAAAGCAGCGGTCGCAAGTTTGTCGTTTGCAACGCGGACGAGGGAGATCCGGGGGCTTTTATGGATCGCAGTGTCCTTGAAAGCGATCCCCACCGCGTTTTGGAGGGAATGGCCATCGCCGGATACGCGGTCGCGGCGGACATGGGCTATGTATACGTACGCGCCGAGTACCCGCTGGCCATCAAGCGCCTAAAGACCGCAATTAAGCAGGCCGAGCAGCAGGGCGTTCTTGGCAATGACATTTGCGGCACCAACTTCAGCTTCCATGTCGAGATTCGTCTCGGAGCCGGGGCGTTTGTCTGTGGAGAGGAAACAGCCCTCCTGGCATCCATCGAAGGTAATCGAGGCCAACCAAGGCCGCGACCGCCGTTCCCGGCCATCAAAGGCTTGTGGGACCGACCCACACTGATCAACAACGTGGAAACATTTGGTAATATTGCCCCGATCATTCGAAACGGCGGCGAGTGGTTCGCCGGCATTGGCACCGAGAAGAGCAAGGGCACCAAAGTCTTTGCTCTGGCAGGCAAGGTGCAGAACACCGGCCTTATCGAGGTCCCGATGGGAGTTACTCTTAGGGAAATCGTATTCGACATCGGTGGCGGTATCCCCGACGGACGTTCCTACAAGGCAGTGCAGACCGGCGGACCCTCCGGCGGATGCATACCGGCGGAACACCTCGACTTGCCTGTGGACTACGAGTCCCTTGCCCGTGTCGGGTCCATTATGGGGTCGGGCGGCATGATCGTCATGGACGACACGTCCAACATGGTGGACGTGGCCAAGTTCTTCATGGAATTCTGCATGACCGAATCCTGTGGCAAGTGCGTACCGTGCCGTGTCGGTACCGCACAAATGTACGACTTGCTTACAAAGATGACGGAAAAGCGCGCAACTCCCAGAGACCTCGCCCTGCTCGAGGAGTTGTGCGAGGTTGTCAAGAACACCAGCCTTTGCGGGCTGGGCCAGACGGCTCCCAATCCCGTGCTAAGCACCCTGGAATATTTCCGGCATGAATACTACGAGGCGATCACGGGCGGAATTCCGGCCGGACCCGCGGTGGAGGCTGTGTCATGAGCGTCAAAACACTCGTCATCGACGGCAAGGACGTCAGTGGTAACGACAACCAAACAGTCATGGAGGTTGCACGGGAGAATGGGATCAGGATCCCAGCCCTGTGCCACTTGGATGGGCTGACACCGGTGGGCGCCTGCCGTATGTGTGTCATCGAGGTCAAGGGGCTCAACAAGCTTCTGCCGGCCTGCGTAACGCGAATCGAAGAGGGTATGGAAGTATCGACGAACTCCGATCGTCTGCAGCGTTACCGTCGTACCATTCTCGAACTGCTCTTCAGCGAGCGAAATCATATCTGCAGCGTGTGCGTTTCAAATGGCCATTGCGACCTGCAGGGCCTGGCCGCGCGTCATGGCGTCACCCACGTTAGCGTGCCCTACCGCTATCCGAGCTGCCCGGTGGATGCCACCCATTCGAGGTTCATACTTGACCACAATCGCTGCATACTTTGTACGCGCTGTGTTCGCGTATGCGACGAGGTCGAGGGGGCTCACACTTGGGATGTAATGGGTCGCGGAATTGAGGCACGTGTCATTACTGATTTAAATCAGCAGTGGGGAACATCGGGGTCCTGCACTAGTTGCAGCAAGTGCGTCCACGTCTGCCCGACAGGTGCGCTCTCCGAAAAGGGCAAGTCGGTGGCCGAGATGGCCAAGCATCGCGAGTTTTTGCCATACCTGAAGCAGATGCGGGAGGATCATAGATGAAAGCGCGAGTTGCCACTGTCTGGCTGGACGGATGTTCTGGATGTCACATGTCCTTCCTCGACATGGACGAACGTCTCGTCGAATTGGCAGAAAAGGCTGACATCGTATACGGCCCCCTGGCTGACACCAAGGAGTTCCCCGAGAACGTGGACGTCACCCTTGTGGAAGGTGCCGTCAGTAGCGAGGAGGATTTGCACAAGATTCTTATCATCCGAAAGAACTCTCGAATTGTTGTCTCTCTGGGCGACTGCGCGGTCACCTCAAACGTTCCCTCCATGCGCAATTCGGTGGGAACCGACGCAATTCTGTTTCGCGCCTATCGAGAAAACGCCACCCACGCCCTACAGATTCCCGACAAGGTTATCCCCAAGCTGTTGCCGCGCGCCGTGCCGGTGCACGAGGTGGTCAAGGTAGACGTCTTCATTCCCGGTTGCCCCCCGTCGGCCGACACGATTTTCGAGGCCGTCATGGGGTTGTTGACCGGGCAAAAAGCAGACCTCGCCTCCCTCACAAGATTCGGAGCATAGGAGAGTCCCAATGTCTCAGACCATCACCATTGATCCCGTCAGCCGCATCGAGGGCCACGCGAAAATCACGATCGAACTCGACGAGCAGAAGCAGGTTCGGGATGCGCACTTCCACATCACCCAGTTCCGGGGATTTGAGAAATTCTGTGAAGGCCGTCCATTTACCGAAATGCCATCACTCATGGCGCGCATTTGCGGGATCTGCCCGGTTAGTCACCTGGTGGCTTCGGCAAAAGCCTGCGATGCCATCATGGCGGTTCGTATCCCGGAAACCGCGGCCAAGCTCCGCCGCATTATGAATCTTGCCCAACACATTCAGTCCCATGCGCTTAGCTTCTTCCACCTCTCCTCGCCTGACCTTTTGCTGGGCATGGATTCCGACCCGGCCACGCGAAACATCTTCGGGGTAATGCAGGCGCATCCTCATCTTGCCCTCGATGGCATCAAGCTGCGCAAGTTTGGCCAGCAGATCATCGAATGGCTTGGCGGCAAGCGCATTCATCCGGCATGGATCGTCCCGGGTGGTGTCAACGAACCTTTGACCGAGGAGCGCCGCGACCAAATTCTCGCCGAAATTCCCGGAGCCATGCAGATCATTCTAAGAACTTTGGAATGGTTTAAGGAGGCGTCCGTCAAGTATACCGACGAGATTCGCCACTTCGCGAACTTCAACACGATGTTCTTTGGACTGGTGGATGAAGGCGGCGGCCTTGAGATGTACGACGGCGTCATTCGCATCGTCGATGCCCAGGGCAATGTTGTGGCCGATCGTCTCGACCCGGCCAACTATCAGGATTTTATCGGCGAGGCCGTGGAGCCATATTCCTACCTCAAGTCGCCGTACTACAAAAACGTTGGCTATCCTGAGGGCATCTATCGTGTCGGGCCACTGGCCCGGCTCAACATCGCCAGCCATATAGGGACGCCGCTTGCCCACAAGGAATGGGAAGAATTCCGCGGACCCAACAAGCGCGTCATACTTAGCTCTTTCCATTATCACCTTGCCCGGCTCATCGAGATTCTGTATGGTATTGAAATGATCGAGAAGCTGCTCAATGAGCCTGACATTCTCAGTGACCGCGTCCGTGCCGTCGCCGGCCCCAACAGCTTGGAGGGAATCGGTGTTTCCGAAGCGCCGCGAGGAACGTTGATGCACCACTATCGCATCGACAAGCACGGTTTGATCACGTGGGCCAACCTAATCATTGCGACCGGCCACAACAACCTGGCCATGAACAAGGGTGTCCTCCAGGTGGCGAAGGCCTACCTGAAGGGTACGCAACCCACCGAGGGAATGTTGAATCGCGTCGAGGCGGTCATTCGCTGCTACGATCCCTGCCTGAGTTGCTCGACTCACGCTGTGGGTCACATGCCGCTTGTCCTTCAGGTTCGTTCGCACGATGGTGAGATCCTTGGAGAGACCGCAAGAAAATGATTTCCGCGCCGCTGGTGGTGGGCTATGGCAATCCCTTAAGGGGAGACGATGGACTCGGATGGGAGATCGTTCGCAGTCTCGCCGAGAAACATGGTGAGGATTATGCCCATTTCATAGCAGCCCACCAGCTGGCGCCCGAGATTGCCGAACATGTGGCTGCGGCGGGCCTGGTTATTTTTGTGGACGCCGCGGCCCACGAACCGCCGGGATCCATTACCTGCCGGAAAGTTTCTGCAAATGCGGATGACACGCGTCCGGCCACACACCATATGACACCTGAGGCCGTTTTAACCATGGCCCGGGTCCTCTACGGGAAGGAGCCCGAGACCTGGCTCTACACAATCAATGGGATGTGTTTCGATGTTGGCGCTTCACTCTCAGGCGTCGTCTCCCCCAAAGTTGAGGAAGTTTCGTGGCTCATAGCTTCGCAGATTGATGACTACGTAAAAACCATGGAAAGGACCACCGCCCATGCATGAGTATGCCATAGTTCAGTCGCTTGTTGAAAATACACTGAAGTCCCTCGCGGTTCAGGAAGTTGTCAGCGTCGAGGCAATTCGCTTCCGCCGCGGGAGCGCATTCTCCGAGGAGGCTCTGCGCCAGGCCTTTGCCGCGGCTTCCGCAGGCACGGTATTGAAAAATGCCACCCTCGACATTGAAACGGTGAATCTGGATCATCAGTGCCCCTGTGGGCACCAACAAGTCATAAATAGCGACGATCTCATTGGCCATATGTATGTATGTCCCAAGTGCGGTACCATGCGCGAAATCGAGGAAGCGCACGACGTGGAACTAATTGAGATTGTCGGGGCAACCGTGAGTCACAAAGTATATCCCCCCGCGGGCGGCAAGAAGCCGCAGACCGCGAGGAAAAAATAGCGCGGGCTGAGGCGCCTCCCCCAATGAATGCCGCCGCCTCAAAAACCAGGAAAACACCGGCCATTGCCCGCCGCAGGCTTGAAGTCAGCGGAGCCGTGCAGGGTGTGGGTTTTCGCCCTTTTGTCTATCGCCTTGCCCTGAAATTAGGGCTGACGGGCTGGGTGGAGAACACCGCCTCCGGTGTCACTATTGAGATTGAGGGGCTCCCGGAATTGCTGGATGGTTTCGTCAGCCGCCTCCATTCGGAAAAACCGCCCCGTTCGTCGGTGAGCCTTGTTTCAGCCCACGAAGTCCTGCCGTTGTACGCGGAGCAATTTGAAATTCGGCGCAGCACCACCAATGGCCCCCGCACGGCGTTGGTCATTCCCGATATTGGCATTTGCGGTGATTGTCGCCGGGAACTACTGACGCCGGGGGATCGCCGCCATCTTTATCCTTTCATCAATTGCACGAACTGCGGCCCGCGATTTACGATCATGGAGGGAATTCCCTATGATCGCCCAAACACCACCATGAAAAATTTTGTAATGTGTTCGGATTGCCAGGAGGAATACGACAATCCGCTCGACCGGCGCTTTCATGCACAGCCCAATGCCTGTCACAAATGTGGGCCGCAGGTTCGCCTGGTTGATTCGCATGGGCAACTTGTGGCCGGCGGTGAAAATGTGTTCCGTGTGGCTGGAAACCTGCTCCGCGGTGGCTTGATCCTTGCCCTGAAGGGGATAGGCGGTTTTCAGCTGCTGGTGAACGCCCGCGACGAAGCCGCAGTCCTGCGGCTGCGTGATCGCAAGCACCGAGAGGGGAAACCACTGGCGCTTATGGTTCCCTCCATCGAATCGGCGCGGGACCTGTGCGAGGTATGTACGCTTGAGGAGGAGTTGCTTCAGTCCGCCGAAGCCCCCATTGTGATTCTTAGACGGCGTGCAAGGAGTGTCCAAACAGTTGCAGAGTCGGTCGCGCCGGGCAATCCCTCCCTTGGCCTCATGTTGCCCTATTCACCCCTCCACATCCTGCTGATGCGCGAACTTGGTTTTCCAGTGGTTGCCACCAGCGGAAACCTCTCCAGCGAACCCATTTGTACTGACGAAGCCGAGGCGCTTACCCGCCTCGAAGGCATAGCCGATGCTTTTCTCGTTCACGACCGTCCCATCGCACGCCATGCAGACGATTCGGTGGTTCGCGTCATGGCAGGTCGGCCCATGGTAATCCGCCGTGCCCGCGGATATGCGCCGCTACCCGTCTCCGTTCCTCAGAATCTGAATCCCATCCTCGCCACTGGTGCCCACCTGAAGAACACCGTGGCGGTCGCCCGCGGTCACTTCGTTTCCATTAGTCAGCACATCGGGGACCTTGAAACCGCCGAGGCATTCCGAGCGTTCCGCAAGACCGCTTACGATCTGGAACAACTACTTGATGTCATTCCCGAATCCGTAATGTGCGACGCCCATCCCGATTATCTTTCCAGCCAGTTTGCCCGCCAACGCGGCCTCCCGGTAAGAGCTGTTCAGCATCACTATGCGCATGTGCTCGCTTGCATGGCTGATAACCGGCTCGAATCGCCGGTTCTTGGTGTGGCTTGGGACGGTACCGGATATGGCGACGACGGCACAATCTGGGGCGGTGAATTTCTGGCTGTAGATGCTACCGGCTATAGCCGCGCGGCTCATCTGCGCCAGTTCCGCTTGCCCGGCGGCGATGCCGCGGTCCGCAAACCCTGGCGCGCGGCGCTTGGCCTTCTTTTCGAATTGTTCGACGGGGATATGCGCCAGCTTGCAAAGGTTTGCTCCCCCATTTCGCCGGAATGGCTTCCATGCTTCGCCGATGTCGATCACGCCGAACTGGAAATGGTCATGCAGCAGCTGTCCCGAAATTTGAATTGCCCGCTGACCTCCAGCGCTGGTCGCCTCTTCGACGCGGTAGCTGCCCTGGCAGGCGTTCGGTCTGAGATGGATTTCGAGGGGCAGGCCGCCATGGATCTTGAAAACTGTCTCGATCCGCAGGCCAAAATCATTTCCTATGAAATGGCACTGCGAAAGCCGTCGACGCTGGGCGAACCGCTTCAGCTTGATTGGACTCCCATGGTTGCGGCAATCCTGGCGGATGTGCGCCAGGGGAAACCAGCCGGATTCATCTCCGCCGCGTTTCACAATGGCCTTGTTCGAGGAATTGTCCAAGTAGCCATCGACCTCAAAGCTGGGAATATTGCGCTCACAGGCGGGTGCTTTCAAAACAAATACCTGCTTGAAAGTGCCGTTGCAGCTCTCCGGCAAGCGGGCCTCATGCCCCACTGGCATTTCCAAGTGCCGCCGAACGACAATGGCATCGCCCTTGGCCAGATTGCGGCCGCGGCGAGAAAGGAACGCAAAAATGTGCCTTGCGGTACCGGGTAAAATTCTCAGTATTTCCACCGAGGATCCGGTGATGCCCATGGCTCGGGTCAGCTTTGGCGGCATCGTGAAGGAAGTCAACCTTGCCTACGTGCCCACCGCGAAAATCGGCGAGTATGTGATCGTTCACGTTGGTTTTGCCCTCAGCACCCTCGACGAAGCGGAGGCTGGCAGGGTCTTCAAGTACCTCGAAAGCATGGGCGAACTGGCCGAGCTCGAAGAGCCCAGCGCATGAAGTTCATGGACGAATATCGGGATGCAGCGATTGCGAAGCAATACGCTGATGCCATTCGGTCAACCGTGACCCGCCCATGGAATATCATGGAGATCTGCGGGGGGCAAACCCATGCAATTGTGAAATTTGGCATCGATGAACTGCTCCCGCCCGACCTGTCGCTTGTGCATGGTCCGGGATGCCCGGTGTGTGTGACTCCCCTGGAGATCATTGACAAGGCCCTCAGCATCGCAGCCCGCCCGGAGGTAATCTTCTGCTCCTTTGGTGATATGTTGCGTGTGCCCGGGTCCACTACAGATCTCTTTTCCGTCAAGGCCGGCGGCGGCGATGTTCGCATCGTTTATTCACCCATGGATGCCGTGAAATTGGCCGCTGCAAATCCCGATCGCGAGGTCGTGTTTTTTGCCGTTGGCTTTGAAACCACTGCGCCTGCCAACGGCATGGCCGTCTTTCAGGCGAACCGCCTAAACCTGAAGAATTTCTCAATTCTCGTTTCCCATGTTCTGGTCCCTCCGGCCATGGAAGCAATTCTCTCGTCGCCCCTGAACTGTGTGCAGGGCTTCCTTGCCGCCGGGCACGTTTGCACCGTCATGGGCTTTACGGAATACGAACCCCTTGCTACCAAGTACAAGATTCCCATCGTGGTGACCGGGTTTGAGCCCCTCGATATTCTCCAAGGCATTTATATGTGCGTCAAGCAGCTTGAGGAAGGGCGCGCTGAAGTCGAGAACCAGTACAGCCGCTCTGTTCGTCGCGACGGCAACTTTCCGGCCCAGGAGATCCTGCGTCAGGTGTTCCGCATCATTCCCCGCAAGTGGAGGGGGGTCGGGGAAATTCCCCAAAGTGGCTTTGGCCTTGCGGAGGAATACTCCTCTTTCGATGCTGAGGTCCGTTTCGGGCTTGCCGATTACACTGCCGAGGAGTCCGCTGAGTGCATCAGTGGCCTGGTCCTTCAAGGCCAGAAGAAACCCTTTGAATGCCCAGCCTTCGGGACCCGCTGCACACCCGAGCATCCCCTTGGTGCAACGATGGTGTCCTCCGAGGGTGCCTGCGCTGCCTATTACCTTTACCGCCGTCGCAAGACGCCCAGTGTGGCCGTTTCCTCGTGACCTTTAAGGACGATAGCAAACTCTTCGCGGCTGCCTGTCCGATTCCGCTTGATCAGTATCCGCATGTCACGCTTGCGCATGGCGGCGGTGGACGTCTCATGCATCAGCTCATCGAAAAATGTTTCATCGGAGCCTTTGGCGCCCTGAACCCCGAATCCCGCCATGATGCTGCACTGCTGCCACGACTGACTGGGCGCCTCGCCTTCACCACTGACAGTTATGTCGTTCATCCACTCTTTTTCCCCGGCGGGGATATTGGTTCCATGGCAGTGCATGGAACGGTAAACGACCTTGCGATGGCCGGCGCGCGCCCGCTTTACCTGAGTACAGGTTTCATTCTTGAGGAGGGGCTGCCCATGGAGACCCTTTGGCGCGTGGTGCAATCCATGCAGAGTGCAGCCGCGGAAGCCGGGGTGCGAATCGTTACAGGAGACACCAAGGTGGTGGACCGCGGCAAGGGAGATGGCCTTTTCATCAATACGGCTGGCGTGGGTGTCATCGAACATGATCGTATCATTGCCCCTGTTTCCGTGAAGCCCGGAGACGCCATCCTGATTAACGGCGATCTCGGTCGACATGGAATTGCCATCATGGCTGTGCGCGAAGGACTTGAATTCGAAACCACCATCGAAAGTGACTCGGCCTCCGTGTCGGGCACCGTCCAGAAGCTGATCGACGCAGGCATTGAGATTCACTGCCTCCGCGATCTCACCCGCGGCGGACTCGCCAGCACGCTCAATGAGATTGCAGACGCCACCCGCACCGAGATTTGCGTCAAGGAGTTGGCAATAGCCGTACGCGAAGATGTTCGCGGAGCCTGCGAAATGCTTGGCTTCGATCCCCTCTACGTGGCAAATGAAGGGCGTTTTGCCGCTTTCATAGCGGCCTCAGACGCGGCTCGCGCACTCGAGATTCTTCGCGCTGATTCACCCGATTCCCAAGCCTCAATAATTGGAAGCGTTGTGGGCCCGTCTGATCCCGGACTTGTTACCCTAACCAGCCGCATTGGTGCCAACCGTGTGCTCGACATGCTAAGCGGTGAGCAATTACCACGAATTTGCTGACCTCCCAGTCCGCGCACTGAATCCATCCTCCTCCGCCGAAGTAAATCATCTCTCACTTCGGGCCACGCCCGAAACCATTACCAACCGGAGGGGAAGTTGCGCGTACTGATTTCCAACGACGACGGTGTCGAGGCACCGGGCATCTGGGCGCTGTTCCAGGAAATATCCACGATTGCCGACACCATCGTTGTCGCACCCGTCAGCGAGCGTAGTGCCATCGGCCATGGCATCAGCGTCTTCAACGAGATTACCCTGCGCCAGCACATCCGCGAGGATGTGCAATGGGCTTACGCCATCGACGGCACACCTGCTGATTGCGTGAAGATGGCCCTCACCGTTATCATGAAGGACGCCCAACCCGACCTTGTTATTTCGGGCATCAATCGTGGCCAGAACACAGGCACAAGTATCATTTACTCTGGCACCGTTGCCGCCGCCCTCGAAGCCACGATGGCTGGGCTGCCTGCGATGGCCATTTCCCTCGCCGCATTTACGCCCCAAATCGCCGATCACGCAAAGATACACGATCCCCAATCAGCCATAGCCAGTCTTGCCGATTTGGCTCGCGACCCCGCAGACTATGCGCCGGCGGCCCGCTATGCCTCGAAACTTGCATATTTTATCGAACGGCGGGGCCTGCCGAAGGGTGTGCTGCTTAACGTTAATGTTCCGCACTGCCCGGAGGACCAGATCCGTGGCACTGTTGTCTCCAAAATGGGACACTCTGTCTTTATCGACGAATACGAGGCAGTGGGGGAGAAGGCCGGCGTCATTGCTTACAAGAACATTGGGAAAGAGTTGATCAACTCACCCCATGGCGACGACTGGGACGACCTCGTTCTCAAGGAGAACAAGGTATCCATCACGCCTCTCCACTATGACATGACACACCACCATTTCCTCGGGGAGCTGAAGAAGTGGTGGGCCGACGAGGAACGCGAGGCCCGTGATCTGGCCAGCGGCGTTGCCAATGGGCTGTCCAAGGAACTGGATGCCGAGGTGAAAGGTTAGCCCTGGCGCCCCCTCACTCCACTTTGAACGCAGTAATCTCCACGGGTGTACTGGCCAATATCGTGTTTAGTAAATTGGCGAGCCGCGTACCGCCTATGGCCATACGCTGGGTTGTGGTTGCCTGAACTTTCGCGTAGTAGGCCGCTGATGGGGTCGTGCCTCTTGTGACTCCCACATAAGAAACGGTTTCGGCCAGTCCCTCACCCTCTATTGCCCAGTCCATCGGGTCGGGAACCCCAAGGCTCACGGAAAATGGATAGGAGGTCTCCGCAGTGCTGACCCGTGTATTGATGTATCCTTGCTCTGTGGCGTTCAGGGGGCGGGTGATGGAATCCGTCAGAAACCCGCCTCCACTATCCCACAAGGAATGCAGGTTGCTCCAAGTACCAGTGATATTAAATCCATTTCCGCCGGCATCACCATCCAGATTGGTCGACCATACTGCTGTCGAGCAATGCAACGGTTGTTGGATATCTCCCACAAAGTGGAGAAGATAGCGAAGACTTGTGGCCTTGTTGACCTGTGTTTCCGTGGTGGTTTGAAGGGTCGTGACGCACTGGCGAATGGCCTTTACGATATCAAAAGACTCTTCGACGACTCCAGCCGTGGTGCTGCCATCCAGGCTGAACGGCAAATCGATGTAGTGCCAGATCCCCGTCCCCAGCGAGCTCTTGTAATCATCCGCCCAGCAGGACGCGGTGACGAATGTGTTGTTGCTGGTTGACCCATAAGTCAGCGTCACCGCGATTAGCGAATCGCAAGTGGTCTTGACGCTTGGATCGAGGTGATTGTACGCATACTGCGCCACCACCATATGACCTTCCTGATTCCAGGCAGGAAGGCTTGTTGTGCAACCAAAGAGGCCAAGCACAATGGCCATAAACTTGCGCATAAAACTGCGCTCCAATTCACCAATATCGCGGGGTCAGTGTGCTCCAGCTTAGAAACTCCGGTGGACTGGCGAAATTCAGGCGGGAAGTGATTACCATTGTTCTCGGCGGTGGAAGTGGGGAAGCCGGTCTTTGGCCCCGTTTCCCTTTCTCCTTGAAGCCGGCCCGATTTCACCCGTCCATGAGAACCCATGTGGCGCATTCCACTCAGTGACCTGAATTACGACGAGCAGGAGCAACAGGCGGTTGCCGAGGTCCTCCAATCGTGTTGGCTCACCATGGGCCCACGTACCGAGCAATTCGAGGCCGCCATGGCAGCGTATTTGGGTGTCAAGCACGCCATAGCCGTCGCCAACTGCACCTGCGCCCTAGAGCTTGCCTATGAAGCAGCCATCGAGGCTCGGGGAGGGGAGCGACGCCGCATAATTGTGCCCGACATTACCTTTGTGGCCACAGCTAACGCCGCCATTGCGGCAGGGGGAATACCCGAACTTCTGGATGTTGAGGGCTGGGACCACCCCATGTTGAATAGGGCTCTGACGGAATCTGTCCTCGACCGGCTCGACGGGCAAACAGCGGTCTTAGCCATTGTCCATTACGCCGGATTCGACGCCAACTCTGTTGAGTTTCGTCGTCTTTCCAACGACCATGGGATAATCCTCATCGAGGATGCCGCCCACGCCACTGGTGGAAAAACAGCCGCTGGCCGTGCTCTCGGCACAACCGGAGACATCGGTTGCTTTTCCTTCTTCTCAAATAAGAATCTCGCCACAGGGGAGGGCGGCTTGGTGGTTACGAATTCTGACGACTTCGCCGCCAGGATCCGTCTTGCGCGCTCGCATGGCATGACGACGCTGACCTATGACCGCCACCGAGACCGCCGAATTGGGTATGATGTCGTTCGTGCGGGGCACAATTATCGATGCACGGAAATCACGGCTGCCCTTGGCCTCGTCCAGCTCGCAAAGCTTGATGCGGCAAATGCCCGTCGCCGTGAGCTTTACCGGCTCTACTGTGATAACCTGAAGGGCTGCGACGGGGTGCGGGTTCTTTATGGACAGGATTCGGAAGCAGTTGGGAAATCGGCTTGCCATATCCTGCCGCTGTTGTGCCGTGACAAGGCCCTTCGGGACAAGGTGCGTGAGGCGCTGACCACTGCAGGGATCCAGTCGTCCCATCACTATCCCGCGTTACACTCCTTCACATTCTACAGGGACTATCTTGAAAAAAAGATTGGCGCCTCGTTGCCGGAAGATCCCGAGCAGGGGAGTGGCCTCCCTGTCAGAGCAGTCGGCTCCGTAGCTCCCGGCTGGCCAAACGCGGCCAATTTCGCCGCCCGACAGATTACTTTGCCTCTTTATCCAGCGCTGACCAACTCTGCCGTTTCGGAAATCTGTGACATTGTCATTCTGGCTGCGGGCTGACCCTCGCGCAACCTCATGAAACTTTCTGTCATCATTCCCGTTTACAATGAGGTGGCCACACTTGCCCGGGTTCTGGAACTCGTGCGGGCCGTGCCGGTTGACAAGGAGATCATCGTTGTGGATGGAAATTCAACCGACGGTACCCTCGATGTCCTTCGAAGTGAGGAGGCCCGCGGTGACGTTAAGGTGATATTTCAAAGATCCCGAAACGGACGCGGCGGAGCTCTGCGTGAGGGACTCGAAGTCGCCACGGGTGATGTTGTGGTATTTCAAGATGCCGACCTCGAACTTGATCCCGGCTGCTTTCCACAATTGCTCGCGCCAATTGAGCAGGAGCAGTGCGACGTGGTGTTCGGTTCACGTTTCCTCGCGGGCCGCCCGACCATGACGTTTCTCCAGTATTGGGGCAACCGCGTCGTGAACATCGTCCTGAATCTCTTCTGGGGTACGAAGCTTACCGACGTCGAAACCTGCTACCAGATGTTTCGCCGCCGCGCCATCGAGGGAATCCAGTTCGAGCGCACCGATATGTCTTTCACCATCGAACTGACGCTTAAACTCGTCAAGGCTGGGTGGAAGATTGTCGAGGTTCCCATAAGCTATACGCCTCGCGGTAGGGAAGATGGGAAGAAATTGTACTGGCTCGACGGCTTTGTTTCGCTTTGGGTATTGGTGAAGTATCGCCTGAAAAGGTAGTTTTGGGGAGGCCGGTCATGGGAAAAAGAGTCGCTTTATTGTTGTCGGGTTGCGGAGTCATGGACGGCGCCGAGATTCAGGAGGCAACATATGCCCTGCTCGCGCTGGACAATGCTGGTGCAGAGGTGGCCTGTTGCGCACCCAACATCAACCAGACGGAGGTTGTGAACCACTTCACCGGTGAGAAGACCGGCGAGACCCGCAACATTCTCGCCGAGGCAGCACGCATCGCCCGTGGGAAAATCATCGATTTGGCGAAGGTTAAGGCCGCCGACTACAATGCCATCATTGTGCCGGGCGGCTATGGCGCGGCCAAGAATCTTGGGAGTTATGCCTTCGATGGTGTTAAGTTGTCCATCAATCCCGAGGTACAGCGCGTCCTTCGCGAGTTTCACGCCGGGGACAAGCCCATCGGCACGATTTGCATCTCACCCGTCATTGTTGCCCGCGCGTTTCAGGGCACCAGCGTAAAACCGACTCTTACCATCGGCAACGACGCCGGTACGGCCAAGGACATCGAGGCTCTGGGGGCCGAGCATGTAACTTGCGGCGTGAAAGATTGCGTCGTTGATAAGGCCAACAAGATCGTGTCCACGCCGGCCTATATGTACCACACGACCCCGTCCCAGGTGTTTGCCGGAATCGAGAAGCTGGTCAAAGCCGTGCTGGAACTCGCCTGACTTGGAGCGCGGATACTTCACCTTTCCCAGCGGTCCCTTTCGGCTGACGGGGAATTTTGACTTTCCGGATTCTTTGGCACGCGCCGTTGCCGAAGGCAGTATCAGTGGTCCACGAGTACCAGGGGTGATATTCTGCCACGGTTTCACGGGAAACCGTATGGAGAGCCGCCGCATGTTCTCGCGTCTCGCCGAGCGGCTCGCCAATCAAGGTATTGCCTGCATGCGATTCGATCACCGCGGATGTGGTGAAAGCGAGGGAGACTTCATAGATTTCACTCCAGCGGGGCTGCTCGAGGACCTCGACGCCGCCTTGGCCGAATTTCAGGAAACAGTCTGGTTTGATCCCGAGCGGACGGCTGTCGTGGGTTACAGTCTCGGTGGCTTGTCCGCCAGCTACCTGCTTGGTCGCAATCCACGCTTTCGAACGGCCGTTCTTTGGGCACCATGTGCTGTCCCCGAGATCATTCGCGACCGCATTTCGCAGTATCCCAATTTCGAGGGGTATAAGGAACGTGGATACTTCGACTATTTCGGATTTCGCGTAAGTCGTGAGTACCTCGATGGTATCGGCACTTCAGCAAAGCCCCTTGAGTGGATTGCCAATTATCCAGAGCCCATCCTGTTCTGCCACGGGGCGGACGATGCCATCGTCAAACCTGAACAAACCGACCTGTTTCTGGAGGCACGGAAGAACCCCGGAGACAGGAAGCTCATCATTCCCGATGCTGACCATGGGTTCACTACCGCTGATAATATCGATTACCTGTTGGACCAATCCGAGCAGTGGCTTACCGGGAAACTGCTGGCTAAGTAAGAGTGCAAAGAACCACGCGGTCCTCGCCGTCAGCCTCCTTCAGGCGTACCTGAATGACCTGTGTGTTGTCAGTTTCGACTTTCTGGGCCGTGTAATCCGCCTGGATGGGGTACTCACGGAGCCCGCGATCAACCACAACAAGCAATCTTATGAGCCGCGGGCGCCCGAAATCCACAATCTCGTCCATGGCCGCACGAATGGTTCGCCCAGTATACAGCACATCGTCGATCAGAATGATCTTCTTCTCGGTTACGTCGAAATCCATGGCCGATTTGCCGACCACCGGCTGCGCACCCAGTGTCGACAGGTCGTCGCGGTAAAGCGTGATGTCGATTTCGCCGCGGGTCACTTTTTGTCCGTGGGCACTTTCCATTTGACGGGCAAGGCGCTCCGCAAGGTAAACCCCTCGTGTCTTGATTCCGAGCAGGACCAGATCCGGATCATTCGGAAAATCGCGGTGCAAATGCGCCGCAAGGAGTGCGATGGCGCGTTGCAAATCGTCCGCTTCCATCAAGACTCTGGCAACTGGGAAATTCTCAGCCACAGGGCATCACCTCGACTATTGGTGTTCACCGGGATCGGAAGCCAAATACTCCTCCAAGCCAGCGAAACTCCGAGATGGAGTCGCAGGCCGCCAATTGCAAGTCTCAAAGCACCGAGAAATGCCCATCTGACGCGAATGCCGCGCTCCCGACGTTGTTTCCCAATTGCGTGACCGCATTCCCGTGAGGTCACCGGATGCTGGCGTAGCTCAGTTGGCAGAGCAGCTGACTTGTAATCAGCAGGTCGTCAGTTCGATTCTGACCGCCAGCTCCATTGTTGTAAACTTCTAACCAAACCGTCCTGTGATGTAATCCTCGGTCTGTTTCCGCGTGGGCTTGGTGAAAATTGTTCCGGTCTCGTCCACTTCGATCAGCTCACCCATCAGGAAGAATCCCGTGAAGTCCGAAACGCGCGCAGCTTGCTGCATATTGTGAGTCACAATGACAATGGTGTAATCGCGTTTCAGGTCGTGGATCAATTCCTCAATTTTTTGGGTCGCAATGGGATCCAGGGCCGATGCCGGCTCGTCCATCAGCAGAACCTCCGGCTCAATTGCCAGCGCGCGCGCAATGCAAAGACGCTGCTGCTGCCCCCCGGACATGGCCAGCGCCGAGGTCTGTAGCCTGTCCTTTACCTCGTCCCAAAGTGCCGCTCCCCGCAGGCTTTTCTCCACCTGCTGCTCGATGACTTTGCGACTCCGAACGCCATTTATCCGCAAACCGTAGGCCACGTTCTCGAAAATTGACTTGGGAAAGGGATTGGATTTCTGGAACACCATGCCCACCCGCCGCCGCACGTCGATCACGTCAACCCTCGGAGCGTAGATGTCCTGCCCATCCAGGAAAACTCTGCCTTCCGCCCGCACGGAAGGAATGATGTCGTTCATGCGGTTCAGCGCGCGCAGGAAGGTGGATTTGCCGCAACCAGATGGTCCAATCAGGGCCGTGACGCGATTCTCCCGGATTTCCATGCTGACATTTTTCACAGCCCGGTTGGCACCGTAAAAAATGCTCAAATCCTGCGCGGAGATTTTCGATTGATCAGTCATTGCAGCCTGTTTCGGGGCGAGTGTCAGCACGGCTTGCCACTGCGCAACAGAATTTGTAGTCAGGGCAGGGCGGTGTCACGCGATTGTAACAATCCGTCGTTGCGCCACTCAGCGTTTCATGTTCACAAACTGCAGGGGCACGCTTATCTCCTTGTCCTCGCGCAGCAACTGCATTATGGCCTGCAGGTCGTCGATTTTGTTTCCGGACAGGCGGACCTGATCGCCCTGTATGGAAGCCTGCACCTTCAGCTTGGAGTCCTTGGTAATCTTCACTGCTCGTCTCGCGTCGTCCCCAGTCAACCCTTCCCGCAGTGTCACCTCAACCCGGATGTTTCCCTGCGATGCTGGCTCCTCCTTGCCGAAGTCGAGAATCTTCGCCGAAAGCTTTCGAGCGACAAACCGCCCTACCAGCATTTCCTTGACGGCTCTCAGCTTCATGTCGTCCGCCACAAGCAACTTGATCTTCTTGTCGTTCTTTACCAGTTCGACTTCGGTCGTGCTGCCTCGAAAATCGTACCGGCTGGCAATTTCCTTCAGCACGGCATTCACCGCGTTATCCACTTCTTGCATATCGAGTTTGCTGACCACGTCCACGGAAGGCATTGGATTCCGTCCCTTATTTCGGATTTTATCTTACTATTGGCTCCCAAGGCGGCTGCAATTGACTACGATTTCAACCATTTTGACCAGCTCCGCGATTGGGCAAAAATCTTTGTTGCGACGGGCCGCCTGCGACTGATGGTGATTGAACGAACATCAAATGAAGAAAGCTGACCGCGCACTATGGGTGCATTGGAGCAATTTGAGAATTTACAGTTTCTCGGCGAGGAATTCGCCACGTGGCTTTACTGGAAGTCGGAAACCGGCAACGGCCACCCGGCCATCAAGGGGCTCGACGAATTTGAGCTTTGGTTCGAGGCCCCGGTGGAATTGGTGAACGACTACAATGAAGCCACTTCCGTGATCCTGAAGGGGAGTACCCCGCTGGAGTCACCCGAAGCGCGCGAAGCGTTCAGCGAGGGGAAAAAACTGGCCCGGGCGCGGCTCCGCTTCAACATTCGCAATCAGACCTACACCTGCGGTTTTAACGCAGCCACCATGGCCATCACCGGCGTCAAATTGCCCGTCCCTCCGGATACCCCGGAAGCTGACCGCATCCACTTGCGTCTCGAAATCCTGGAGGAATTCGAAGCCTTCTTCCAGAAGCTTTACGAGGTATTCATTCGCTTGCGCACACACCGCGAGCATTGGGCCGCCGAACGAAAACAGATTCGCGCCTGGATCAGCAAGGTGGCCGGTGACTGACCCACGGCAGGGGCAGGGCGGGTATTGGGACGGCAATCTCGACCCAAACAACCTTGGCGCCCAGTTCAGCCGCACGCGCTACAATTATCCCCGGGAACTGGCCTTCTACCTGACTCCCGACCAGAAGTGTGCCCTGATGCACATGGGAGAAGTTAAGAACAAGTGGACATTGGACTTGGGGGCCGGAATCGGGACTAATTCGCTTTATCTTTCCCGCCATGGAGCAAAGGTCATTGCCGCCGACATTGCGCTGGAACGGCTGCGTGCGCTCATGGCTGTTAACAAGGGGCTTCCCGCGAAAACTGGGGCCATCTACCCTGTTCGTTGTGCCGCAGAGCACCTTCCTTTTCGCCGCGATAGCCTTGATCGGGAGTACTCCAAATCCGTGCTCATCCACACGAAACTGCCACGGGCTGTCGGGGAGCTAAACCGGATCCTGAAACCCGAGGGGCATGCTGTGTTCGTGGAGCCATTGGCCGGGAACCCGCTTGTGAATCTCTACCGCGCCACACTGGCCCCCAAAATCTGGCAGCAAATCACAACCTACTTCACCCGGCAGGAATTGGACGTTATCGCAAACGGCATGGCTGCAGGGGAGCCGCGGTATTTTTACCTGTCGGCGTTCCTGGGTTTCGTCTGGCAATTTGCCTTGCCGGTGCCGCCACTTTTCCGGTTCAGCGTAAGTGTGCTCAACGCTGTGGACTCAGCCATCCTTCGCGTGTTTCCAAGGCTCCGAATGCGATCCTGGTTTGTCGTGATACCGGCAGGCAAAAAAACAGAAACCCCGGCGGTTGAGGGCTAAACGAATAGCCTTTCAACCGCCGGGGTAAACTCCAGCAATACCTGCGGGCGTGGCGGAACTGGCAGACGCACCAGACTTAGGATCTGGCGGTTAACCCCGTGGAGGTTCGAGTCCTCTCGCCCGCACCACCCGCTTCGAAAAAACTAAGCTGCCAGCAGCTTACTTTTCGATGGTCTTGCAAACCGGCGCGCACGGCGGTGGGCAGGGAGCCTTGCAGCTCTTCTTGCAGAACACCGAACCGAGAACCAGACCGGAAGCAGCACCAATGCCAGCGCCAACAGCAGCGCCCGTACCGGACGGATCGCCAGCGCAAGCACCAATAACGGCACCAGCAACAGCGCCACCCAACGTCGCATTGCGAACGCAGGTATCCATGCAGCAGCCGCTCAACAGAGCGCCACTGACGACAACAGCGGTCAACTTCGTCATAATCCTAACCTCACTCAATGATTTATGCACAAATCTAATTACAAACGGGCTTCTTTGCACCGTTTGAATCGATTTATTCGACTGAACCGGGCCCTGTCAAGGCCAAGATTGCCAAAAAAAACGGGGCAATTTCCTACTCCCAGAGGTACCAATCCAGCAACTTCTTGAAGTTATAGGACAATTTACGAAAAACGTTCCCGTTGGAGTAATAATGCGGGTTCAGGGGTTGGTTCGTGAGCCCGTAAAGCACCAGCCCAATCCCGGTGGAGTAAATCGGGGAACTTACCACTCCGCTGAGCCCTTTTAGCCCCTGGGGCATTCCCACCTTTGCTGGCATCTCAAAAATTCGCTCCGCCAGTTCGGCAATCCCGTGCATCAACGAGGTTCCACCCGTCAGCACCACACCGCCGTAAATTTTGTTCTTCACGGGCGACGCATCGATCATCTGCTTCGCCATCATGAAAATCTGCTCCAGCCGTGCCTCAGTTATTTCACAAAGGAACCGCCGGCTCACCTGGTTCGCCGCTCCCTTCAGTACATCCGAGATTTCCAACACCTCGTCCGGCCCAACGGAGTCCACCAGGGCGCTCGCGTACTTCTTCTTAATGTTCTCGGCATCGTAGCGCGAAATTTTCAGGCCGTAGGCCACATCGTTCGTAATGCTGTCTCCCCCAAGGGGAATCACACCGCTAAACTTGACACTCCCTCCAGCGAAAATGCCCACGTCGCTCGTACCACCGCCGATGTCAATCAGCGCAACGCCAAGATCCTTCTCATTGTCCCCCAGAATCGCCAGCGATGATGCCAGTGATTCCAGAAGAATGTTACAAGTGCGAAGCCCGGCCTGGCTGATACACCGCACAATGTTCGACGCGCTCGTGATGGCCGCCATGACGAGATGCACCCGCGCCTCCAGCGTCGTGCCGCTCATGCCCACGGGATTCTTGATCCCCGGCTGGCCATCCACCACAAACTCCTGTGGAATCGCGTGGATGATTTCCACGTCCTTGGGCAGCTTGATGTAATCCTTGGCGCGCTCAAGGGCGCGTTGGCGATCCTGCTCCGTCACACCGCGGATCGGATTTTGCACTTCCACGGTGCCCTTGGAATTCTGGCTCGTGATGTGTCCGCCAGCGATTCCAACGTAAACTTCCTTCACGCTGACTCCGGCCATCTGCTCGGCTTTGCGCACGGCTTTCTGAATCGAGTCCACGGTGGCCTCAATGTCCACCACCATGCCCTTCTTCAGGCCCAGTGACGGATTGCTCCCCACGCCCAGAATGCTCAGTTGGCCGTCGTCGTCAATCTGGCCGAGGATGGCGCAAACCTTGGTGGTTCCGATATCAAGACCGGTAATAATCTTCGGGCGCTTCTTGCGCATGGGGGGCGCGGTTCCTTCCTAACGCAGGCCCGTGGAGGGCACAGGGGATGAGTTGTTGGCTGGTTTCTGGTCGCCGCGGCGCCAGAAGGCAAACTTGCCCAGGAGACCGCGTTTGGCTGCTGGTTGCTGGCCGGCGTCATCCGCTGGGCGCGCTTCCGGCGGCGCGGATTGTGCGGCAACCACTGGCTTCGATGCGGCGCGGGACTTCTCGGCCGTTTCCCGGGATGCCCCCGACGTTCGCGGCTTGGCATTCGCCGATTCCCGTTCCTTCCGGGACGACACGTTTGAATCGTCATCATTGCGGGCGGACGAATTGGAATCCGAGGCCACTGCCGGCTTCTCCGATCGGTTGCTCAGGTTCTCCAACTCGGCAGACTCGTGCTGGCGCAGGCTTTCCAGTCGCCCCGCAGCAAGTTCAGCATACTTCTGCCGATCCATGAAAACGATCTGGTCCTTGAATCGCAGATCCACGTACGCGTTCTGAAACGGATCGGCCTTTTGCTCCTTCTGCAACTCCAGGAAGAAATCCAGCGACGGCAGCTTCTCAACAGGGTTCCCGTTGCCGAAGAGAACCTTCATGCCGCCCTTGAGAAAGGCCGTCAGATTGTCGAGATGGTTGACGTTGTCGCGCTCGATATGAATCTCCGAGAACCTCGAGTAGAGGTCGGGATTTTTGGCGCGAAGCACCCCCGCCAGGTCCAGCGCCTTGTACAGGCTGGGATTAAAGATCTTACTCCCGACCTGGATCTCCTCGTTCCGGATTCCCGTCACATAGGGGAAGTCCGCCCGTGGTGGCGTGTCGTGTGCAATTTTCTCGATCACAAATCCTTCTCGGTCCACGAAGAAGAAATCGTCCGCCACCACGATAATCTCGGGCTGGCGCTCCGCGGCCCGCAGGATCAAAGTGTCCGGGTAAACTTTTTCCAAATGAAGGTTCCGGATGCGAGGGTACTCCTGAATCTTCCTGGTCAGATCCCCCAGGTTGAGATTCAGCATGTTTCGGCTGTCACCAAGCATTGTGTCGAGTAGCGACTCAACCTCCGCCTGGATGCGCTTGTCGTTCAGGCCCTCAACCTTGAGCTGGGAGAGACGGAAGTACGGCATGTCCTGAAAAAACCCGTAGGAAACGTGCCCGATGGCGCCGGCACAAAGGCAGAAGCACAAGATACCAAGGATGCGGTTAACGGTTCGACGGCGCTGCCCGGAGCGTGCGCCACGCACAGGGCGACGCACAATCACGCGCCGACCGGCAATGGCTGAAACCTCCGGCATGCGCCGGCGCTTTTTCTCACTCCTCATCATGCCAACTGCTGCTCCACTCTCCGCATCAACGATAAAACCAACAGGACCATTCGCAAACTACCCACATGTGAAGCCAATGCCAATTCGCAATCGTGCCCCGGTTTGTGGCTCATTGATCCCAATCTATGCACTACTGGAAAAGCAATGCTCAATTCGCCCAAACCGACGCACCAACAGCACCATTTTGACCGGGGATTTTTCGAGCATCAAAACAGTGGATTTTTGCGCCATTCCGCACCGATGCTCCGGGAGATTCCCAGAGTAGCATTCACAGCTCTGGATCAGAAAATCACCCCAACCAAATTGGCTGAAAACAAAACTTGCCGCTTTGGACAGCAACAATCAAGAACTGGATCAATGATTTGTCAGATTTTTTTCAAGGGGGCCTTGAGCCCCAGTCGTGGCGGGGTGAGGAGCCCCATGCAAGGGAAGGAAACATCGAAGGAAGCATGAGCCTGCGCGAAAATTTCCTCCGCCATGTAGCCCAGACCTCCCCGTTCCCAAACGGCTTGGAGGTGGCCCGGGCTGAGGGCTGTTACATCTGGGACACCTCCGGTCGCCGTTACCTGGACTTCATATCGGGCATCTCCGTCACCAACGTCGGCCATTGCCACCCGGCCGTCGTCGAAGCCGTCCAACGCCAGGCCACCCTTTACGCCCATACCATGGTCTACGGCGAGCATATCCAGGCCCCACGCGGCTTCGCTGGGCTCATCAGGCTTG
>JAIBAT010000088.1 GCA_019695055.1 Candidatus Sumerlaeaceae bacterium
CTGGTGGACATCCAGTACGAGCGGAACGACTTCGATTTCTCGCGGGGAAAGTTTCGCGTGCGCGGCGACGTGGTGGATATTTTCCCGGCTTACGAGGAAAAGAAGGCCCTGCGATTGGAGTTTTTTGGGGATGAGATCGAGAGCATCCACGAGATTGATTCGCTCACAGGCGAACGGCTTCGCCAGTTGAAGCGGGCGATGGTTTACCCGTCGTCACACTATGTCACCACGAAGCCAAAGCTGGAGCGGGCACTGAAATCCATCGAGGCGGAACTTGAAGTGCGCCTCGCGGAATTGCGAAACCAAAACAAGCTGGTGGAAGCGCAGCGGCTGGAGCAGCGGACACGCTACGACATGGAAACCCTGCAGGAAATGGGCACCTGTCACGGCATTGAGAATTACTCGCGCCACCTGACGGGGCGGCAACCGGGGGAACCTCCGTTTACGCTCCTGGATTACTTTCCCAAGGACTTTCTGCTCTTTGTGGACGAGAGCCATGTGTCGCTGCCGCAAGTGCGGGGAATGTATGAGGGAGACCGCTCGCGCAAAACAGTCCTCGTGGAATATGGTTTCCGTTTGCCCAGTGCTTTGGACAATCGGCCTCTGAAATTTGACGAGTTCGAGCAGCGGCTAAACCAGGTCATTTTCGTGAGCGCGACGCCGTCCCTTGTGGAGTTGGAGAAATCATCGGGTATTCTGGCGGAGCAACTCATCCGCCCAACTGGCTTGATTGACCCGGAAATTGTAATCAAGCCGGCAACGGGACAGGTGGAGGACGCCATTGGACAGATCCGCGAACGGACTGCATCGGGCGATCGGGTGCTGGTCACGACGCTGACCAAGCGAATGGCCGAGGAACTGTCCGAGTACCTGGGTGAGGCTGGAATCAAATCCAAGTACCTGCATTCGGATATCGACGCCATCGAGCGAACCGAAATCATCCGCGACTTGAGGTTGGGGAAGTTTGATGTGTTAGTAGGAATCAACCTGCTGCGCGAAGGGCTGGATTTACCTGAGGTTTCACTGGTCGTGATTCTCGACGCGGACAAGGAGGGATTCCTGCGCGGGCATACGGCGCTGATTCAGACCTGCGGACGCGCGGCGCGAAACATCAACGGCCGGGTTATCATGTATGCAGATGTCATGACCGAGGCGATCAAGAGAACAGTGGAAGAGACCGGTCGACGGCGCGCACGCCAGGAGGAATACAACCGTACCCACGGCATCACGCCGCAGACGGTGCAGAAGGAAATCCACAACATCCTCGAAACGGTCTACGAAGCGGATTATGTGGACGTCCCGCTGGCAGCGGAAGGCTCAGAGGTGTCGTTCGACATCGCGACGATTCCGCAGCAGATCGAGAAGTTGCGAAAACATATGCGGGAAGCGGCTGCAAAGCTGGATTTCGAGACCGCCGCGACGCTTCGAGACCAGATTCTGGCACTGGAGCAGAAACTCCTGGGACTAAATGCAGCAGCCAGTTCCGCACACCACCAGCAGGCACCGGCCCGAAAATATCCGTCTGCCGGATCCGGACGCAAGCCCCGGTACGCAAAAAAGCGAAGCTGACTGGCCGATTCGCCCCTTTTTCCCTCTTGCAACGGGATAAGCATTTGTTAAATCCTACTGCGTGTGAGGGTTTGTGAGTGGTTGACCAACAGGGATCCAATATGAGGCTTATACTGATCATGGTTCCGGGACTGGCGGATTTGACCGCGAGGGGGAACTGTTGCCCATGAGTTCACGGGAAACCATTGAGTCCCCCACAGACAGCGGCGGGCCCACGGCTCCGCTTGCGCGGCGCGGGAATACTCCGGCCTTGGGGAAATTTACGCCTGTTCTGATTTGCATCGACGGACCGCAGCGAAGCCAGCGCTTTCCCGTGGACAAACCGGAAATCATTATTGGGCGAAGTTCGCGATGCGACATCGTGCTGGACGACGACATGACGTCGCGTAGGCATGCGCGCATCACCTTCCGTGATTCCGGCACCGAAGGCAAACCGCCCGAGTGCACCATTGAGGATCTTGGCAGCAGAAACGGCACGGAACTTAACGGCAATATCATCAATCTGCCATCAGTACTGCGGGAACGGGACCGCATCCTCGTGGGATGCACAGTGCTTGGCTTCTTTCTGCGGGACGAAGGCGAGATGCGGCTGGAGAATTTCCTGTATGAGATGGCCGCTTATGACGCACTGACCGGGCTTTATAACCGACACCAGTTCTCGATGCTCATGTCCCATCACATTGAGCGCTCGCGACGCTACGAACGGCCGCTCTGCCTGCTCGTGATCGATGCGGACAATTTCAAGGTCATCAACGACACGCGCGGCCACAATACGGGCGATCTGGCGCTGATCCATCTGGCCAGCCTGATTTCAAGCTGCTGCCGCGCGACGGAATTCTGCGCGAGGTGGGGGGGGGATGAATTTGTCATTTTGATGCCCGACAGTGACGCCCAATCGGCGCTGCGTCTCGCCGAACGCATCTGTCAAACGGTGGGCGAAAACCCACTAAAGACAACCCAGGAAACCGTTGGAATGACGGTTTCCATTGGAACGTCTGAACTCAACGCAACTGACACCGCCGATATGCTGTTCCAGAAAGCGGACAGGCGGCTGCTGGCCGCCAAATCGAGCGGGCCGGGAACAATTCTCCAGGATGACACAGGGTCCGGCCTTGCGTCGAAGATTCCCCAGCCGCCGGGCACGGTTTAAGCGCGCTATTATCTTTCTGCACCGATGGCCTCCGAAGTGCCCGGTCGCGTGATGTCGCGAATCTCACGGGCCTGCGGAATTAAGGGGTAATCCACGCGCTGATGATACCGGCTCAGCAGGGCGCGGACAAGGGCCTCGGTCATTAGATGCATGTCGCGGAAGGTCATGTGGCACTCGTCGAACTGGCCGTCGCGGAATTTCTCGGTGATGGTATCGCGAACAAGCCGTTGGATATCCTCCTCGCGAACGGTGCGCCCCGAAAGCTTTGCGGTGGCAATGGCGTCGATGGAATCCGCCACCATGACGATGGCCGCCTCGATTGACTGGGGCTTGGGGCCGGGATAACGGAACTCATCCTCGAGGACAATTTCGTTGGGTTCGGCCTTCTCGAGGGCCTGCGCATAAAAGTACTTGATCAGTGAGGTTCCGTGGTGCTGCGGGATGAAATCCACCACGCGATCGGGAAGACGGTGTTCCTGGGCCAGTTCGATGCCTTCCTTGACGTGGTTCTTCACGATGAGGGTGCTCATGTAGGCCGACAGGCGCGAGTGAATCCTTCGCTCGTCAGAAGTCGCCTGATTTTCCGTAAAATACTTGGGGTGCAGCATCTTGCCAATGTCGTGAAAGTAAGCCCCGGCGCGAACGAGGAGGAAGTTTGCCCCCACACCTTCGGCGGCGGATTCGGCCAGCTTGGCAACATTCAGCGTGTGCTGAAAAGTGCCCGGAGCCTTTTCCTCCATCATGCGCAACAAGGGGTGCTGGGTCGAGGTTAATTCCATCAAACGCACGTCCGTGCTGAGTCCGAAGAGAGTTTCAAAGAGTGGGAGCGCGCCCAGAGTCAACACGTAGCAGCCGATACCGTTGACCGCGCAGGCGATCAAATTTGTGGTGTTGATCAATTTCGGATCGCGGATGAGGGCAAGGGCCAGGAGTGTGATCATATTGGCCACTGCCACCCACAATCCGGCAAGAAGCACCTGGCGGCGCTCCTTCATGGCCGCAAGGCTCGCAACACCAGTAAATCCACCCACGAGGCTTGCCAAAACGAAACCGTAGTCCAATCCCAAGGCAGGGCCCTGGCCAATGCTTGTGGCTGTAAGGCCGAAGGTCAGGCTTGTTACCACCACCAGCATGAGGGCCAACGGCGTACCAAATAGGATAATACTGAGCATACCAAGCATTCCCGCAGGAAACGCAAAGGGCATGACATCCACGGTGGGGCTGATGTTGATGAAGAACCGGCCAATGCAAAGTGCCGTGATCGCTGGCAATGCGAGCAGCAGGACATCACGTGATGTAAATGAGAACTCCGGGCTAAATTTGCGCACATAGAAGGCGAGAAACAAAATTGCTATTAGGAGTACCACGGCATTCCCTGCCGCATGGAC
>JAIBAT010000061.1 GCA_019695055.1 Candidatus Sumerlaeaceae bacterium
AATGAGGAACCTGGCGGTCAGCCCCTGGCTGCGGATGTTCCAGAACGCCTATGCCTGGTGTATGCGGTAAGGAAAAGGCTGACGGACAACGACGACGGCGTTCAGTGCGAAACGCTGTCCCGATGCGCAAGCCTCCGCCAGTTTCGGGGAGGATTTGTCATACCTCTTGGCAAAGCTGATGTCGCTGAATGAGGCTTTGCCGGCCCCGCCTCCGCCCCCCGAGGCACGGGGACGCATGTTGGTGATGTCGTGACTGCAACTGATGAGGTCGATCCACCCCATACGCATGGGTGCCTTGCTCTCTCCGTCAACGCCGTCAAACTTGATATAAGCAGCTCCATAAGCCGTCGTGGAAAAACTCGATGCGGCGAGAATGACCGCGCCAACGGCCAATGTCCGTAATGCGTGTGTCCATTTCATGAGTCATGCCTCCAAAGACGTAGTGTGTGCGGGATGGCACCCAGCAAAGGCAGAATCATACGGCAATTCGTTGTCCGAATGCAATGGTTATTCGGGTGTGGTTCGGATGTGAATTGTTTTGGAAGCCCAATCTTCGTAGGAACGAGAATGCACAAGTCGTGCATCCCCAATCCTCTGGACTGGTCGGGAACAGGCCTGTTCCGGCGGATCCGGCGAACAATCCCGCAGGAAGACCATACTTCGCTTCAATCTCCGGGTCCGCCAGGGCACCGAAGAATCCCAGTTATCGAGGAATTTGCCACTTTGAGCACCGTTGCGCTACTGACCGTCTCCAATATATTTATGACCTTTGCATGGTATGGCCACTTGAAGTTCAAGGAACTGCCGCTGTGGACCGTGATCCTGGCCAGTTGGGGCATCGCGCTCCTTGAGTACCTGTTCATGGTACCCGCCAACCGTCTCGGCTCCCAGGCCGGGTGGACGGGCTTCCAGCTCAAGGTCACCCAGGAGGCCATCACCCTGCTGGTGTTCACGGTCTTTGCCGTGACGTATCTGCGCGAGAAGCTTACCTGGAACATCGCCCTGGCGTTTGTGCTCATCCTCGGCGCCGTGGTGCTTACCTTCGGGTTTCGCAAGGCATGACCCGGATCATCGAATCCTTTGTTGTGGACAGGACACGGCAGCCCAAGTGTGATGCGCCCCAACGCATGACAAAGACCACGGCATCATGACAAAGCGGGCACTGATCACCGGCATCACCGGGCAGGATGGATCCTTCCTGGCGGAACTGCTTCATTCGAAGGGTTATGAAGTTCATGGGCTCATGCGGCGCTCGGCTGTTCCGGTGGACCAGCGGCTTGGGACCTTGGCGCATTTCGTACAGGTTGAGCACGCCGAACTGACCGACGCGGCGGCATTGCAGGAAATTGTGGGCCGGCTGAAGCCGGACGAGATTTACCACCTCGCCGCCCAGAGCCACGTGCAATACAGCTTTCAGGCGCCCGAGGTAACTTTCGATATCAACACCACCGGCTGCATGCGCCTGCTGGAGGCCGTGCGCAAGTCCAGCCCGGAGTCGCGGTACTATCAGGCATCTAGCAGTGAAATGTTTGGCGAGCCCAGGGAGACCCCCCAGCGGGAGACGACGCCTTTCCATCCCATGAGCCCCTATGGGGTCTCCAAGCTGGCGGCGTTCTGGGCCTGTGTGGTTTATCGCGAGGCGTACGGTCTTTACACGACCAACGGCATCCTCTATAACCACGAGAGCGAGCGGCGGGGCGAGGACTACGTGACACGGAAGATCACCCGCGCCGCGGCGGCCATTTCGCTGGGGTTGCAGGAGACATTGCACCTCGGCAACCTCGACGCCCGGCGCGACTGGGGTTACTCGCCCGAGTACGTCGAGGCCATGTGGATGATGCTGCAGCAGGACAAGCCCGGCGATTTCATCATTGCGACGGGCGAGACGCACACGGTACGCGAGTTTTGTGAGGTGGCTTTTGCCCACGTGGGCCTGGATTGGGAAAAGCATGTGGTCGTGGACCCGGCATTTTTCCGGCCCATCGAGTCACACCTGTTGGTGGGCGACAACACAAAGGCGAGGGAGGTGCTCGGTTGGCAACCAAGGACTTCCTTTGACCAGATCGTTCGCAGGATGGTGGACGCTGATCTGGCCAAACTAAGGCGCGCCAACGCGGATTGACCGTCGGGTCAGCGCGACCGGCGCGGCGGACCCGACGGCGAGTTGGACCCCGGCATGCGATTGATGCGCATGACCCGGACCGCCTCGTTCCTTTCGCTTTGAATGGGGCGCCCCGCCATGACGACATTCGAGCCGGCCGCCGGGACCGAGATTCCAGCCCAACTGGAAACCTTGCCCTCGACGGTGCGGCCATCCTTTGTCCTTAGCGTCAGTACAAGGGTCCCGTCGCTCATCGGACGAACTCCTGTGATTTTTCCTTCATAGGAAACCCAATCCGACTGGGATGAACCCCGTTCGGATTCGCTGCCGGAATCGTCCTTCTCCTGCGCCGGGCGGCGCGGAGGCACGGATTCGGCATCGGACGAATCCGAGACTTTGCTTCGTGTTGGGTTGGCGCTGCGAATCTCAACGTCCTTGGCGTTCGTGGTAACGGCTGGAGAATTAGGTGCCGCAGGATCCGGCGTCGGTGCAGGATCCGCTTGAATGACCGTATCCTGAACGGGCTCGTCCTCCGCCGGGAGAGGGTTCTTGTCACCGAACACCTTGAAGTTGTCGGACGGCGCGCTGACCGCGGAGGTCGGCACAACGGCTTTGGTTCCGGTAGTCGTATTGTCAGCAACTGAGGAAAGGGCGCCAGCGCCGAACATGGCGCAGACCGCCAGGGCGATCCATTTGAACTGGTCTCGCAATGGTATCATCGTATCACGCTCCACTGGGCAATTCGGTTACTTCAGACCATCAGTAGAGCAATGAGTGCGCCAATGCTGGACAACTTTCAACTCCCAAAAAGAAGCGCCCCGGAAGCCTGGCCTCCGGGGCGAAGAATTGCTGACTCTTTGGAGTTACTGTTTACTCGGCGGTAGCGGCGGCTGCGGCAGGCTCCGCGGCAGGTGCTGCCTCGGCGGCCTTGTCCTTCTTCTGGTAACGCTGGCGGAACTTCTCGACGCGGCCGGCGGTATCCACAAAGCGCTGCTGGCCCGTAAAGAACGGGTGGCACTTGGAGCAGATTTCGAGGCGGTACTCAGCCTTGGTGGAGCGGACCTTGAAGGTGGCGCCACAGGCACAGGTTACGTTCGCGAGAACGTATTTTGGATGGATTCCCTTTTTCATTTCTTTCTCCTTTGCGCCGGCGCGGTGCGGAAACTGTACTAAAAGCGCACACCTGTACGGCACACGATGACATGCACAGGGACCTCTACCCGACAGGCCGAAACCAATTCAGAGGCATCGTAAAAAACTGAGTTTGCAGGATTTGGCGGGACCGAAATGGTTTGCGGCGCCCCTTGTAGGCAGGAAAGCAGGGCTCTCGTGGACCATTTCAAACTCCAGACGACTTTTGAACCCCAAGGGGATCAACCTCAGGCAATTGAGGCGCTTGTGGATGGACTTGGTAAGAATGTGCGGTTTCAGACACTACTGGGTGTAACCGGCAGCGGCAAGACATTTACCATGGCTAACGTGATTGCCCGGGTAAACCGCCCGACACTGGTATTGGCCCACAACAAGGTGCTGGCCGCGCAGCTTTACCGGGAGTTCAAGGAGCTGTTTCCGGAGAACGCCGTCGAGTATTTCGTGAGTTACTACGATTACTATCAGCCCGAGGCCTACATCCCCAGCTCGGATACGTTTATCGACAAGGACTCGAGCATCAACGACGAGTTGGACAAGATGCGGCTGTCGGCGACCATGCATCTGAGTGACCGACGCGACGTGATTGTCGTCAGTAGCGTTTCCTGCATTTACGGCATTGGATCGCCGGCGGATTACGCGATGCTGGTGGTCTTTCTTGAGGAGGGGCAGCGCGTTCCGCGAAACGAAGTTCTCCGCAAGCTGGTGGACATCCAGTACGAGCGGAACGACTTCGATTTCTCGCGGGGAAAGTTTCGCGTGCGCGGCGACGTGGTGGATATTTTCCCGGCTTACGAGGAAAAGAAGGCCCTGCGATTGGAGTTTTTTG
>JAIBAT010000103.1 GCA_019695055.1 Candidatus Sumerlaeaceae bacterium
TGGAGGAAGCGCTCAAGATCGAGAATTCAAATCGCTACGGCAACGCCGCGGCGATCTACACCGGGTCGGGACAGGTGGCGACGCACTTCATTGACCGCGCGAGCGCGGGCATGATCGGCATCAACATCGGCGTGCCGGTGCCGCGGGAGCCTTTCCCGTTTGGCGGCTGGAACGAGAGCGGGTTCGGGGATGGCGATATCACCGGGCCGAGCGCCATAGATTTCTGGAGCAAAACCAAGAAGATTACCACGAAGTGGTCTGACGAGCACAAGGGCAACTGGATGAGCTGATAGTGTTGGACCTGATCATCGAGTTGCTCGTCAATATGTTGGGCTACAAGATATATGACGCGTTACCGCTTTGGGTCATTCTGCTGTTCATGGGCGTGGTGGGGGTTTTGCTGCTTTTTGCGGCAGGTTATGCAGGAACGATGTTGTCGAATCATTAAATGTGTGGAGCATTGATTGATGGCGAAGACGCAACTTGGTCAGGAACAGCTTGAAGAGAATTTCGCGGATTTGCATCCGAATTACACGCGGGATGAGGCGGTGGTCGAGGCGTCGCGATGCCTGTTTTGTTTCGACGCGCCCTGCACGCGCGCGTGCCCGACGCATATCGATGTGCCGAAGTTCATAAGGCAGATACTGCACGATAATCCCATCGGCAGCGCCGAAACGATTTTCAGTTCCAATATTTTTGGCGGCTCCTGCGCGCGGGCCTGTCCGACGGAGGTGCTCTGCGAAGGGGCCTGCGTGGATCGGGCAATGCTGAAGGAACCGGTGCAGATCGGGCGACTCCAGCGGTACGCGACGGATTACGCCGCGGCGCGGGAGATTCGATTCTTTGAGCCGGGCAAGGACACGGGCAAGAAAGTTGCCGTGGTGGGAGCGGGGCCTGCCGGACTCTCCTGTGCCCACGAGTTGAGGAAGGCGGGTCATGCGGTTACGGTCTTCGAAGCTCGGGATATTCCTGGCGGCCTCAATACAATCGGTATCGCCGCTTACAAGATCAGCACAGAGTTCGCACTCAGTGAACTGAAACCGATCCTGGAAATGGGCATAGACCTGAAGCTGAGTTCCCCGGTGAATGCGGCGGGAATCGCGGATCTCCTGAAGAACTATGATGCGGTGTTCCTGGGTATCGGGCTTGGCGCAACGTCGCGGCTGGAAATTCCGGGGGAGGAGACGCCGGGAGTCTGGGAAGGCCTGGACTTTGTGTTTCAGTCCCATACGGGGCCGTATGATGAGTGTGAGGTCGGGAAGCATGTGGTGGTGATCGGGGCCGGCAACACGGCCGTGGATTGCGCCACGGAAGCCGTGCGGCTGGGAGCGGAGAAGGTGACCATCGCCTATCGGCGCTCGCAGAAGGAAATGACTGCCTACGACTACGAGTACGAGTTGGCAAAGGCAGACGGAATACACTTTGAATGGCACGCGTCGCCGGTTCAGTTCCTGGAGAAGGACGGCAGGTTGTGCGGCGTGAAATTCCAGCGGGTGGCGCTGGTGGGCGAGGGGCGCGAGGCGAAGCTTCAGCCGGTGCCGGGCGGCGATTTCGTGATCGAGTGTGACATGGCCGTCAAGGCGCTTGGCCAGTTGCCGTTCACGGAGCTTCTAACGGCCGTCAAGGGCCTCAAGGTGGAGAAGGGGCGCCTCATCGTGGACCGCAAGACCGGGGCCACGGGTGTTGCCGGGCTTTATGCCGGCGGTGATTGCATCAGCAAGGGCGCCGAGATTGTGAATGCAGTCCAGGAGGGCAAGATTGCCGCCTGGGCCATCAATGATTACGTAAAATCCAAGGGCAAATAACGAGGCAAGGACACGAGACTCCCATGACAATCCGCAAACCAGACATTTCCTCCAATATCTGCGGCATCAAGTCGCCGAATCCCTTCTGGCTGGCCAGTGCACCGCCGACAAACTCGGGGTACCAGGTTCGCCGGGCCTTTGAGGCTGGCTGGGGCGGCGCGGTTTGGAAGACCCTGACTCATGAGCCAATTGTAAATGTCTCCTCCCGCTATGGAGCGGTGGACTATGACGGACGCAAGGTGCTGGGCCTGAACAACATCGAGTTGATCACGGACCGCACGCTGGACGTGAACCTGAAGGAAGTCCGTGAAGTGAAGAAGGATTTCCCGAATCACGCGGTCATCGTTTCGCTCATGGTGGATTCCAAGCGTGAGGTGTGGCACGACATCGTCAAGAAGGTGGAAGACACCGGCTGCGACGGCCTGGAACTCAACTTCGGCTGCCCCCATGGCATGAGCGAGCGTGGCATGGGCTCGGCAGTGGGGCAGGTGCCTGAATATACGGAGATGGTCACTTCGTGGGTCAAGGAAGTGGCCAAGACGCCTGTGCTGGTGAAACTCACGCCGAACATCACGGATGTGAGGCATGTGGGACGCGCGGCAAAGCGCGGCGGCGCCGACGGAATCTCACTGATCAACACGATCAATTCGATCATGGGGGTGGACCTGAATACCCTGGCGCCAAGACCTCAGGTGGCGGGGCGCGGATCGCACGGCGGGTATTGCGGACCGGCGGTCAAACCCATCGCGCTGAACATGGTTCAATCGATTGCGGCCGACAAGGAGATCCAGCTTCCTATTTCCGGAATTGGCGGGATTCAGGCGTGGCAGGATGCGGTGGAGTTCCTGCTGCTGGGCGCCACGACGGTGCAAGTTTGCACGGCCGTGATGCACTACGGCTATCGCATCGTGGAAACGATGATCAGCGGTCTCGAGAACTGGATGCGGGAAAAGGGTTACGCAAAAATCTCTGACTTCCAGGGCGCGACCGTGGCCAAGGTGGGCGACTGGGCCGACCTGGACCTGAGCTACAAGGTCGTGGCAGAGATCGACCAGAACAAGTGCATCCACTGCGGGCTTTGCTACATCGCCTGCGAGGATGGGGCCCACCAATCCATTCGCATGACGACAATCACGGAGGAAGAGTTCGCGAAGCGCAATGGCAACGGCGGGCCAGCCAGCGTGGAGTTCAGCGGCGGCAAGCGGGTCATCTCGGGTTCAGGCGATGGACGGGTTAACATTTTTGAAATCAAGCAGGACACCTGTGTCGGATGCAACATGTGCTCTCTGGTGTGCCCGGTGAGCAACTGTATTACGATGGTGGAGCGCGAATCTGGACTGCCGAAAATGTCGTGGCGGCAGTACACGGAAAAACTCGCCAAGGGCGAGGTGGAGAAGATTCAGCCTCCTGTGCATGTTTAAAACAGCATGAGCAGCGTATCGTAATCTTGTTGAGTGGTTGGATCTGTTTCGGGATATAGGTAAACCATGAAAATGCAAATCAACGCAGAGTTGCCGGAGGAATTGGTTCTTAAAGCTAAAGCCCTGGTCGCGGATGGATGGGCGTCCGATTTGGATTCCATTCTGATTGAGGCATTGCGGCGGTACCTGGAATCGCACTCCTCCCAAGTTGCCGAGGCCTTCATCCGGGAGGATGCAGCCTGGGGCCTGTATGGCAAGGACTGAAACCGGCACAGTCGTCGTTGTTTCCGATGCCGGCCCACTCATTCATTTGGATGAGTTGGGATGCCTTGAGTTTTTGGCGAATTATCAAAGGGTCCTTGTTCCGTCTGAAGTGTGGAGAGAAGTGGAGAAGCACCGCCCGCGGGCCCTTCTTAATAAAAGGGTTGTCTTACTAAAGACCTTTCTCCAAGGGGCGCCAACACCCACGATCCGATCAGTCGCGAGTTTGCTAGAGCTTCATCGAGGCGAAACAGAGGCCCTTCAAGTTGCCCTGGAACAAGGGGCTGGCCTGCTGCTCACGGATGATGCTGCAGCGCGTTTGGCTGCAGGGAACCTGAACATTGCAGTTACTGGCACAGTTGGCATTCTCATGCGTTCAATACGAACGGGTATGGCAAGCCCGGAGGCAATCATTGCGGTGTTGAGCACTTTGTCTCAAAAATCTACATTGCACATCAAGCCAAGCCTCTTACAGGAACTGATCCAAATGATTGAAACTTGGAAAGCGAGGCCACCGCAGGCATGAGAAATCGAGGCTGGGAATCG
>JAIBAT010000105.1 GCA_019695055.1 Candidatus Sumerlaeaceae bacterium
GCCGTCTCCTCTGCGCTCTCCGCGCCCTCTGCGGTGAAATCTGCCTCTAAGATTATGGGTCTACAAGGGGTCCTAAGCGTCTGTAAGGGAATATGCAGACCCCACCCACCTGTGCTACGGTCCTTTCACTTCAAACGAAAGGAAGCACCCCATGCAGTCCATGCCACCCCTGCACCCCAACGAAGCCCCCCTCCCCGACCCCTTCGGCGACAACCAACTTAACATTGAAGAAGTCTCAAGCGACGACGACCTCCTCACCGAACCCGACCCCAACACCACCCTGCCCCCCGACGGATGGTACCCCAACCCCGGCGCCGAACCCCTCCAGCAGCCCGAGCCTTACATCCTGCCACCGTTCCCCGCGCTCCAGGCTGCCCTCCCCGTCGAGCTGCTCAATTTCAAGGAGCCCGACCCCGCCGAGGACGCCACCATACCCGAAAACCTCATCACCGCTGCCGACTACGCCGTCCGCATGTGCGTCCGCCTCCTCAAGGCCCTCCACGCCATGCCCGTCCCCATGGAAACCACCGCCATGCGCCAGCGACTCGCCGAGATCGGATGCGCATCCTACGCTCTCAACCAGATCCGCCGCATCCACGTCTCCCGTGAAAACGCTCCCAAGCTACCCGACGCACCCCGCCGAGGACGCCCCCGAAAACCCAGCCTTCTGCCCAACAACGAACCCCTCCCGGAAGAAATAAAAAGGATTTAATCCGTATCGAAGTCTGAAAAACCTGAACTTAAAAATTCGCCCAAAAAAAAGTTCGCCCTGCGGAAAACATTTGACACACATTCGGAAAGGAAAAGGAACCCTGGACCAGTCAAAACCCAAAGTCGCGCTCAGGCGCCACTCCAACCCAAACAATCACAAAGGTTTCGGAACCCAAAACCCTCTGTCGCCTGGGTCACATCCCAAAATCTTCCGACACTTTCCTCACGGCGCCGCGGTAGCGGCGCCAGTCTGCGAGGGACTGGCGCAGGTAGCGGGGGAGTTGGCTGACGGCCTGGCCCGGTTGCGTTTCCATGGCGTTACGTCTGGCCTCGGCGGTGTCGCCGCCGGCCCACTCGGCGACGTAGCGCAGGCGGCCCATCCACGAATCAAACATCATCAGGAAAAGCCCGTTGCGAGTGATGGGGTTCAGGTCATAGGCCTTCTCCGCCGCGACGAACAACCGGTTGCCGGCCACGAGATCGAGGCGTTTCTGGCGCTGGTCGTTGGGCCCGCGGGCCAACAGTTCGGCGGGCAGGCCGAGTTTCAGGTCCTCGTTCAGCACCCGCATCGGTGTCCAGAAAGCCCTCGGGCACGCCGAGTGATTCGCCGCATTGGCGATGTACTCCCAGTCCAGGTTGCCGAAATGCCGCAGCACCCGGAACACATCCATCCCATGTTTCAAGCCATGGGAAAAGAAGTGGGCCGTTGCGTGAATGCCCAGATGAAGGAGATTTCCCTCCCCATCGAGGGTAAAGAGCGGTGCCTTACCCGGCACAGGCTGGGCCCGGGCCAGAAGTGCCTTTTCGGGCAGCGCCCAGAACGACGCCACGATGTTGGTGTGGATTTCCACCATGACGCCCCGATACGTGACCGGCGCCAGGTGATGGGGACCCGTCCGCTTCGCGTGCGGGTCGCCGCCGAAACCCTCGGCGATCAGTTTGCGCCGAAGCCCCTCGGCGGCGGCGGGTTCCACATAAATATCGAGGTCGCCGGGCACCCGCAGGGACTGGCCCCCGGCGGATTCTTCGAGTGCCTGAAAGGCCCATCCTTTCAGGATAACGCCGCGGACGCCCATTTCGGAAAGCGCCGTGGCAATACGGTCCGCCACCTCGCGGTGGATCATCCCGCGCATCTGGTCGCGCAGGGCGGCCTCCCGGAGCCGCGTGAACAAAAAATCCGGGGCCCAATGGTCGAGGCGATGCCTTTCGGGGTGATTCATCACCGCCGAGGCGAGCCCGCATTCCGCAATATAGTGCGAGAGGCGGTTCCAGTCCAGGTCCGCCCGGCCCAGCGTGGATTCGGCCTCGCTTTCAAAGGCGGCCATATCGCCGCGCAACAGGCCGGCCAGGACGAGGCTCGCGCCGGGGCCGTTAACCTGGCTTCTGTTAAGTTTCCCGAAGTGCCGTCGCGCGTGCTCGATCACAGTGTACTTGGCCTGTCGCGCGGCTGTCCTCTGCGGGTCCGAAAGCCGCTCGCGCAGGGCCTTCACAGCGGGCGGGTTCGAGGTGATATGCAGGCACAGGTCGCAAACACCGTGGTATTGCGGGCGAAACGGAAACTGATCGAATCCCGGGATTTTCAACAGCTCCTCACGCAGTCCGGCGGGACCGCTGGTGCGGATGGTGTCGAGAATCGGGTCCTCCCAATGCCGCCGCAGAAGTGTGTCCATGGATTCGCTGCCCAGCGAGCCAAGGTGGAGCGGCGAACCCGGCGGTTCGAAGAACGCCGGGCCGTTACAGGCCGTCATTCTGCCGTCTTCAGTAACCGCAGGGCGAGTGCAGGCATTGCAGAAACCTGTGGTTTCGGTTCGCAATGTTTCCCCGGGAAATTCCCGGGCGCGCCCTATGGGCTGGATATCGTAGAACCTCAGGTTGACGTGGGTCAGCTTTTCAAACCGGTCCACAATGGGCTGCACGGCCGGGTCGTTCGCAAGGCGCGTGATGGTGACATTGATTTCGAAGTTTCGCGCCGCCACGGCATTGGCGATGTTTTCCACGGCTTCCGCCGCGAGAAAATCGGCATGGTATTGATCATAGCTCACGGTCAATCCACAAAGACCGGCATCGAGCAGTTGGCCGACAATCTTGCGGGCCGCGCCGGGGCTTTTACCCCAGAAGCCGTTTGTGGACAACACCGTGGCCACACCAAGGCGCTGCCCTTCGCGAATGAGGCGCAGCACGAGGTTCTGGCGCAGCATCGGTTCGCCGCCAGTCAACTGGATGCCCGCGACGCCAGCCGCAGCAGCATCGCGGAACCACGAGAGCACCTGATCCTCGGTAGGGTCGCCTTTCACGTCCGGGCTGCTCTCGACGCTGCAATGGCCACACGCCATATTGCAGCGGCGCGTGAGCATTATGGCAATCTGCGTCGGGCCGGCGGGCATCATGGCTGCGCCAAGGTGTCCACGAGTTGCTCCACAGTGGCCGCCATGGCCTGCAGCTCGCCGCGGCCAAGGTCGTAGGCCGGCACATGGTTCAGCAGGTTTTCCAGCCGTGGCATGGCGTCGCCAAACCCAACCGCGCGGATGACGTTGGTGTAGGGCAGAAGGGCCACCATCGCAAAGGCCGGAAGGATCTTTTCCAGCCGGGCGGGCGGCACATCCGTGTTGCTGCGCTTGAGGAAAATGATGGCGCTGATACGGGTCGCCGCGGGCCGGGGGCGGCCTTCGAGCTCGCTCGGATGAAAAACCCAGCCCTCGGGAGTTTCATCGCAGGAGGGCGTTTCAAGAATTTTGTGGAACAGGTCCTCGCCGATGAGAGACAGGCTTGGCCGCCGCAGCGACACCCGTCGCAGCACGGGAATGGCGCAGAGGTTCTGGTCGTCGATGATGCTTACGTCGTCGGCCAGCAGATCCCACCCGCGCCGCCAAAGGTAGGTGGTCAGGGTCGATTTTCCCGAATGGGACGGCCCGACGATCAGGACTCCCTTGCCGCCTTTCGCGACAAGCCCGCCGTGAACTGTTGTCGCGGCCTGGTGGTTCGCCGCGATTTGGAGGGACGCAAGACTTTCGAGCACGGAGACCATGCGGTTGGGGTTTTCAATCAACTGGTTCTCGCCGGTCTGGTCATTGTGGATGATCAGGCCGCCGCCCTCGCGCTCGATGGTCCAGGTGGTTTGCGGCGGGACAGGTTGCAGGTCCTGGCGCCAGTGCTGCAGCACGGTTTCCGCCCGTGTCAGAATCTCAGTATCGGAGGATTTTACGGCGAAAGTGGCCAGGGATTGGCCCCAGACCACCGCGCGAAGTTCATCAAAAGGAGGCATCACAAGACAGAAAGGTACTGCGAAGGGCGCTTATTCCGCAAGCAGGTTATGGGATTTGAGTTCCGCGAGAAAAACTTCGATGTCCCGGCGAGCGGCATCCTCAGCAAGAGAAGCGTGCTGGGCGCACAACGCCGCAACCAATTGGTCAAGGGTCCGGGATTCGCGCAGTTGGGACCAAATAAAACTGCCCGTGGGATTGAGGACAAGGGCTTTGCCAGACGGGCGGTGGTAAAGAACCGCCCGGTCACCGACCATGGATTCATCCGCAGCAGCGGAACGGGAGAAAACGGCCAAATTGAGGGAAGACACTTTGGAGAATGGGTTCCGGCGCCAACTTACATAGCTGTAGTGCCACCGGCGTAATGGATTTCCTGCTCCAGATCCTCGGCCCCAACAACCGATTCAACGGCGGGCGGCACATAGAGCGAATCCTGGGATTCGGCGGGGTTCTTATCTGATTCGATCATTTGGGGGAGATCTCCTATGAAGTCTTATCCAGGTGTCTGGACGCCGGCGAAAAGCGTTTCCCGCTCGAGACTTTCTGAATCAACGACCATCTCGACTTTGGGCGGCTCATACGTCGTTTCGTTTTGTTCCATGTCCAAACCTTCCTTAGGTAACGCGAGATTTCCGGACACCATTGTTATCGTGGTCCGTCAATCGGGGTTAATGGATAATAATTTAAGAATTAAGCCACAATGGAAGGTGGCAAATCAAGTAATTTCCGCGGGGCGTAAGTCAGTTATTAACTTCGGCCGGGCGCGAACCGGAGTTCACGGAGCTTTCGGGGCTGCGAACCATGCCGGACTGGAGATAGCTCTGGCTGGCGCCGCCACTGCCAGTATAGGCTGGGTAGCCCCTGGCGCCGGTCTGGGTCACATAATCGGCACCGCGCTGGTAATAGTGGCTGCCTGTGTCGGCGATGGGTTGGGCGTAGGGGCGGTCAAAGCTGGCCGGGTAGTTGGGGCCGGCGTAAAGCGGGGTTCCCACGTAGGCCCGGGGTCCCCAATAGGTGTACATGGGGTCTCCGTACTGGTCCTTCACGGGTTTGACGGTCATGGTAAGTTGGTCGAGCTTGGTGGCTTCGCGTTTCAGTGCGTTTTCCATCATGGCTGTCGCCTCGTCGTAGGCGTCCATGGCATCGCGGGAATGGCGCTTGAGAGCAGCTGCCTCGGAGCGGGAAAGCTTGCGCTGCTTGGGACAGGTACAGGGGCAACTGCCGTCGGGGTTGACCACGCAGGGGGCGGCATCGGCGAAGGACGTAGCGAACACGATGGCAACCGCGGGGATGAGAAGGAACTTCGTGATATTCAACATGTGAGTTTCTCCTGTTACCCGAAAAGATTAGGGCAAATCGTGGACTTTGCGCAGGCGGTAGATGGCTTCGTTGACTTCGCAGTCGCGCCATTCCTTTTTCTCGCGCAGGTAGCGCTCGACGAGAGCCAGCGAGCCGAAGCGGCTGTACATTTTGTCCGCTTCGAGAAACTGGGCATCCTCGATGTAGCAGCGATCCCCGTGGGCAATGGCCATGGGGTCGTGGGGAATCTTCTGAAAGCCGCAGCAACCCGCAAGCAGGGCTGCAGTGGCGCCCATGACCACCCAGCGGCCAATGGCCATTGGGATTGTCAGCTGGCGGTGGGTACTCAAATCAGGCCTTCGAAGGAGCGGCTTTTTTCATGAGCCGCGACTGGATACGGGCAGCCTTGTTCTTGTGGATGATACCACGCTTCCACAGGCGGGCGGCGAGGCCCTGGGTGTCCTTGACCTGCTCGGCGGCGGTGGCATCCTTGGCGGCGATGGCGGCGTTGGCGTTCTTTACGGCGCTCTTCAGCGTGCTCTTGGCCGCGCGATTGGCTATTTCATTGCGCTTGTTGGTCTTAACGCGCTTCTTGGCTGACTTGATATTAGGCAACTTGGTCGATCCTGTATCTTATGTTTTCGAGGGCAGTGGACGCCGCGCACCCGCTCCAAGTCAAGGAGTAAGTGGTTTGGGAGTACCCTGCCAACCCGGCCTACTACCGCAGGCCCCCGAGATTGTTCGCGGGTGGGTTTTCAGTCAAAATTGAGCAGTTCCTCGGCAGTTTCGACGACGGGGAGGAAAATGTCCACAATAGTGCCCTTGCCGACGCGGCTGCGGATATAAATCCGGCCATGGTGGTCGTCAATGATTCGCTGGACGAGGGACAGGCCGAGACCGGTTCCCTGAGTCTTGGTGGTAAAGAAAGGCGACCAAATGCGATTCATGTCGTCGCGGGCGATTCCGGAGCCGTTGTCGGAGACACGGATCCGGACCGAGCTGCCGGCATTGTTCGTGCGGACGGTTATGACGCCGTTTGGGCCCACTGCCTGACGGGCGTTTTGGAGGATGTTAAGGAGGGCCTGCTTGATCTGGCCGGAATCCACCACGGTTTCACGCAGGGTCATGTCGAGGTCGGTGAGGACGACAACATTCCGGTGGGTAAGTTCATCGCGCATGAAATTGAGGATCTCGCCGACGAGTTCGTTAATGTTGGTCTTCTCGAAGTTGGGTTTCACGTGGCGGGCAAAATCGAGCACGTCCTTGATGAATTTGTTGAGGCGGTCGACCTCCTCCATGATGATCTCGGTGTAGGAGGCGAGGCGGCTGTCGACGACTTTGTCATACTGGCGGGCGATACGCTGGGCGAAACCGCGGATACTGGTGAGGGGGTTGCGGATTTCATGGGCAACTGTAGCGGCCATTTCGCCGAGGGCGGCGAGGCGCTCCTTCTTGACGAGTTCCTTCTGGGTGCGGCGAAGGGCTTCGTAAGAGGCGGAAAGTTCGCGGTTCTTCGATTCAATCTGGTTGTAGAGCCGTGCGTTTTCGATGGCGGCGGCGGCCTGGCCGGCGACGGCCATGAGCATCTTGCGGTCGGCCACGGTGAAGTCGCGCCTTTCGCTGGTGAAAAGGCGGATGGCGCCGATGGTGTTTCGCCGAGCCACGAGGGGCGCGCCCAGCATGGAGACGAGGCCGGCTTTTCGCGCATCGGCGCGGTAGCGGAATCGCTTGTCCTTGCGAACGTCCTCAATGAAAAGGAGTTCTCCGGATATTACCTGCTGGTCGAGGATGCTGTCGTCATAAGGCATTTCCTCGGGGCCGACCACGGCGCCGGTAGACGCCACGAGCCGCATGTAGCGCTTGCCACCGCGCTCGAGGACAAGGCGGATGCTGCATTCACGGGCGTCGAGGAGGCGGCGCGTGCGCTCGACGATAAGGGTTAAAATGTTTTTGTAGTCAACCGTGGACGAGATTTCCTGCTGGATTTCGTAGAGGAGGGAAAGCTCGCGGTAGTGCTGTTCGAGGTCCTCGTAAATGGAGGCATTGCGGAACACCTGGGCGGCCTGGGAGGCAAGGGTGGCGAGAAATTCCTCGGTGTCCTTGTCGAAGGGCTCGGGACGATGGGACTTGAGATCGATAACGCCAAGGACTTCGTCCTCGGCGACAAGGGGAATGGAAAGGCGGCAAAATGAGGTCTCGCAGATGCGTGTGCGTTTGCGTTGGGCGGTCTTCTGAACGCCGTAGGTCTGGCGAAGCTTGGCGGTGTGGGCAACCTCGACGGCAAGGTCGTCGCTGGCGAGGAGGTCCATGGGGTGGACTTTCGCAGTGTCCTTACCCTGGGAGAACTCCGGTATGAGCTGGTGGGACTGCTTGTCACGCAGATATACGGTGGCGGAGTCGGCGGAGGTGATTCGCATGACTTCGGACAGAATGTTCCGGATGATCTGCGACGGCTTCATGGTGGAGGCCATGGCGAGACCAATTCGCTGGAAAGCGTGAAGCTGCATGTCGCGAAGTTCGAGCTGCTTTTGCAGTTCCTTTATTTTCGCGGATTGTGGGGATTTGGGGGGCATAAATGGCCTGCGATGATATGGTGTCGGCGCCGGGGTTTATTCCGTGGCGGCCGTGTAGGCCTCAAGAGTCCGGGCTGCGCATTTGTCCCAGGTCATGGACCTGGCGGATTGGTGGCCGGAGGAGACCTGATTTTGTAGAGTCACTGAATCGCCGAGGAGTGTCTCGATTGCTGCCGCAATGGTCGTGGGTGAATTGTCAGGGAGGATGGAAACGGAATCCCGGGAAATGTGGTCCAAAGCGCCCATGGCCGACGAACAAATTACCGGAACTCCGGAAGCCATGGCCTCCAAAATGGGGAGGCCGAAGCCCTCGTGACGGGAGGGGAAAACCAGCAGGCTGGCGGAGCGATACAACGCCGGCATGTCAGAGTCGGGAATGTACCCGGGAAAGATGATCTCCGTATGGCTTTGTTTCGAGTCGTTGCCAGAGCCAACGCAAACCAATGGGGGGAGGTATCGATTCGAGGCGAGGAGCAGACGGTAGGCTGCCAGCAAATCGTCGAGGTTTTTCCGCGGTTCACGGGTTCCGACGTGGAGGATGTAATCGTCGGGCAGGTGGTGACGCGCGCGAAACTCGCGGAGGTTGGATTCGTCGGGACGCGTGAAAAACCGCTCATCCACTCCAAGGGGCGTGACGACTACGCGGGATGGATCGGGCGGAAGGCCCTTCCCCTCAAGGGCGAGGACTTCACGGGCTGTGGATTGGGAATTGACGAGGATAAGGTGCTGGTCACAAAGGCGTTTCTCGATCATCGCGCGGATTAGTGAGCCGCCAAGGGCGGCCTGGGGGCCGGAGTCGGGCCGCAGGAAGAAAAGATCGTGAATGGTGGTGGCGCGAATCCCCCGGTGTTGAGGGGGCAACATGGTGGCGGGGGAGTGAAACAAATCCACCGGCCCGACGAGAGACTCAATGTCCGGCTTTCCAAGGGTCTGCCAGGAATTTACCAGTGCCGGGCCGGGGAATCGGTGGTGTTTCAATGTAACGTTTGAATTCTTAAGTTCCGGGAATTCCGGCGGTGGCTGGCGGAAGGAATTGAATAGTAAAACGAATTCGTGATCGCTGTGGCGCACCAGACGGCGAACCAGTTCGTAGGTGTATGTCCCGATGCCGGTCCGAACCGGGCTGGCGGAAGAGATATCAATCCCGATTCGCATGAATCAGGTCAGATTTCCCGCCGCTGAAAACTGGCATGGTATATGGGTTTTCCCTCACGAAGAAAGGCTGCTTCGAAGGCGGTTTTCACGGCCACAAGGTCGGGAGGAGGGCTGATCGGTTGGAAATCAGTGGTCCCGCTCATAACCTCCTCCATGGCCCGGAAGTAGTTTTCATGGTCGGTGCGGAGATGAAGGAATCCGTTGGGCGCGATGATGCGAGCAAGGCGAGCGGGCATTGCAGAATCAATTATCCGCCGACGCAGATGTTTCTTCTTGGGCCATGGGTCGGGAAAGTAGATGTGAACCGCCTGGAGCGATGCCGGTGGGAAATAGGATTCGAGCGTGTGGCGGGCTTCAGCGGCGATGAGCACAATGTTGGAGATGTCTGTGCGGCGCAGTTTGTTTACTGCGCGGCGCAGGATAACCACCTTCCGCTCGAGGCCAATGAAGTTCACGCCGGGCTTTGTGGGTGCATAGCCAAGGAGGAAATCGCAGCGACCAGCGCCGATTTCTAGTTCGGTGGGTGCATTTCGGCCAAAGAGGCGCGCGTAATCGAGGGGCTGCTCGAGTTCGGGTAGTGTCAGGAATCCCGGGGTGCTGGTCGGTTCCAGAGTGGTCATGGGTTGCCCGGCGTTTCCCCCATCATCTCCGGGGGCAGGTTCGTCTTATCCACGGCAAGCGCAGGATTATGGGATGCGACGAGGTCGCGGATGACCAGCAGCGTTCGCTTCACACCTTCGTTCTTCTCCACGTTGGTGTGCAGGTCAATGCGAATGGTCAGTGAATTCTCCTTGTGCTCGACGAGGATGTAGAAGTTTTGGGAGAATCCGGACCGCACAGCGACGGCCTCGATAAGGAGGTTACGCCCGGTCTGATCGAGGTAACACTTCATGGTCTTGATGAGCCAGCCGTTGGAATCGTAACGATCGGGTACAAACTGAGCGTGGACGGGACGAATGTCGGTGACGCCGGTGCAAATGATGTGAGGCAAAATTCCTGCTCCGTTGGGGGATTGTGACACGGTTAGTGGTTTACTTTGGTTCCTCGCGGATTATTGCCTGTCTTGTCATTTCTGAAAAAGTGCGGGTAACCTTCGGCAAGCCATGAAGTTTTCGGAGATCATCAAACCGGGCCACGTAGCGCTGGATTTGCAGGCCGGCCCAAAAGAGGCTGTGCTTCGGGCACTGCTGGGCATAGTGGCAGGTGATTTGGCGGGAGGAGAGGCGGAAGGAATTTACGAGGCGCTGCTGTCGCGGGAGGCCACCATGAGCACTGCCATCCTTCCCGAGGTGGCCATCCCCCACGCTGTTGTTGCGTCGGTGGCGTCGCCGGTTGTGGCACTGGGAATTTGCCGGGGAGGGACTGACTATGCGTCCCTCGATGGAGCTGCGACGAAAGTTTTCTTCCTGCTGCTGAGCCCCGCCAATCCGCCGAATTCGCACCTCATGGTGCTGGCATCCCTGGCAACGCTGATGCAGTCCGCCGGAATTATCGCGGATTTGGAGGGTGCCCGAAACGAGGCGGAAATCCTGGCCGCCATTGCGTCGCATGAAGCCTGAGAGGCCGCAACCATGAGAATCATTGCGGGCGACAATAAAGGATTTGTACTCAAGACACCAGCGGGAATGGAAACCCGGCCAACATTGTCGCGAGTGAGGGAATCGCTGTTTTCCATCATCCAGCATGACATTGCGGGGGCGCGGGTGGCGGACCTTTATGCTGGCAGCGGGGCGCTCGGGTTTGAGGCGCTGAGCCGCGGGGCGGAAAGTTGCGTGTTTGTGGAAAAATCACGCGGTGCCCTTGAGGTTGTGCGGGCCAATGCCAAAAAGCTCCGGGTGGAGGATCGGAGCAGAATTGCGGGTGAGGATGTCCTGAGGTTTCTCCGCAAGTTTTCTGTGGAGTTGGAGCAGGCTGGGACAATTGGGCGATTAACTTTGGTGTTCCTTGATCCGCCCTATGGTGATGGAATTGCCTCAAGGACGTTGGACGCGCTGGGGGAGACGCCGTTGATGGCCCCTGAGGCACTGGTGGTGGCGCAGTGCGGGGCACAGGAAAAAGTTCCAGACCGAAGTGGTGCGCTGGTGTTGGTGCGTTCGCAGCGATATGGGGAAACGGCGTTGCATTTTTACAGGGTTCGTGCCGCGGATGACTTGAGCGGTACGGCTGGGGATTAGGGCGGTACTTCAGGCTTTTTAGGCCATGCCAGCTACCCACCGGGTTTGAACTCTGTCTTCTCCCGGGAGAGGCGGCCGTCGGCAGAAAGGAGCTTAACGGCTCCGGGCAGCGCGGTAAAGGTGTGACGCCCGGACTCGCACTCGAAAAGTTTCTGATCCACGCGCATAACGCCGTGGGGATCGAGGAATTGCATATACCCGAGGCGCGACGGTTGGTCGCAAACCGGGCACTGTACGCCTGCCGCGCTGTGGCGCGATGCGAGGGAATCTTCGGTGATGGGTTCAGTGGAACACATATTGACGGAAAAATACGCCGGGAACCCCAATGTGTTCAATGGTGTCGATGTGCGAATGGCCCTTTCGGCATTGAATGTAAAAAATCACGGTGTGCAGAAACGACGGCATGAATCCTGAATTGACGCAAAAGGCTGCCAAACGAGGGCAGGAGGTGTTTGAGCAGGAAGCCGATGCCCTTAAGGCTGCGGGTGCGCGGCTGGGGGAGGGATTTGAGCGTGCCGTGGAGGCGATTCTTGCCTGCCGCGGAAAGGTCGTTTTCACCGGCATGGGCAAGCATGGAATCGTGGCCCGGAAGATTGCGGCGACGTTGGCCAGCACCGGCACGCCGTCTTATTTCATGCATCCGGGGGAAGGGGCCCATGGGGACCTGGGAATGGTGGCCTCGGAGGACCTGGTCGTCGCGGTCAGCAATAGTGGCAATACGGCGGAGCTTTTGGGGTGCGTGCCTTACTTCAAGCGCAATCACAATGTGATTATTGCCATCACGGGAAATGTGAAAAGCGAGTTGGCCCGCCACGCGGATGTGGTGCTGGATATTGCAGTGGAGCGCGAAGTGTGCCCGCTGAACCTCGCACCCATGACCAGCACCACTGTGGCATTGGCCATGGGAGATGCGCTGGCAGTGGTGCTGATGGAACGACGAGGATTCAAGGCGGACGATTTTGCGCTGCGTCATCCAAGTGGCACGCTTGGGAAGCGCCTGCTGTTGCAGGTGAAAGATTTCGTGAAGGATGGCCGCAATCCAGTTGTGCGCGAGAACGACACGTTTGAACAGGCCATGGCGGAAATCACCAAGGCAAACCTTGGTGGCGTGAGCGTGGTGAATGCGGAGGGGTTGCTGGCTGGGATCCTGACGGACGGCGATTTGCGACGGATATTCCAGCGGGAAGCGAAGCGCGATGACCAATCCGTGCGCTCGGTGCTGGGACGGCGCGTTTCCGAACTTATGACGCCGAATCCGATGCGGGTTTCGGAGGATACACTGGCCGTGAAAGCCTTGAACATCATGGAGGACGGCAAACGGAAGATTTTTGTGCTCCCGGTGGTGGATGGGGCTGGGAAACCCGTGGCGATGATTCATTTGCACGACCTGGTGAGCGCCGGTGTCTGAATTTGTGTCACACCTTTGCATGAAAGCCCGGTGAGAGCGACGCGTGCGGAAATTTGAAATCATGCTGGGCGGCCTTGCCCTCATTGTGCTGAGTGGAAGCGTAACCTATTACCTGGTGAATCATCCGATTCGTAGCGAACAGGGCCCGATGCCGCTGGGTACCGGAACGAAGGGAGCGATTTCGCTTTCGCCGACGGATATTATCAAGAAGCCCCAGGCAACACCGCTCGGCGCTGAAGATGCGAACTCATCGCGCCAGAGGGCGCAGCGGGAAGTCATCATTGATCCATTGTGGAAACCGGGTAACTCGCGGGTGGAGGAGGCGAAGCCCGTCACGGAGAATTTGGATTTTGTGAAACCAGTGTGGTCACCGGTCGGCATGGACATCGCCGTCACGAAAAGCAACTTGTCGGGAATTTATATAACCGGAGCGGCCATCAAGGATCCCCGCACGTTGACGGAGGATGCGAACGCCGGGATCTTTTACAAGTGGAACATCGATGGCATGTCGCTGCTTTTCCAGGAGTCGGAGGGGCGATATGCCAACCTCCTGATAACGGGGGAGAAGTACCCTGCTCCGGTGCCCCCGCGGCGGATCTTTGAGCAGGATGGTGTGATTTATTTCCAGCCGGAGGATGGCGATCCGTTTCGTGTTTCCGGGAGCCAGGACCGCTTTTTCAACCCCGTGCTATCCCCTGATGAGAAAAAAGTGGCTTACCAGGGTCGGGAGACTGGGATTTATTTTGCGAACATTGACGCTTCGAACGCCACGAGCGTTGGACGCGGATCAAACCCGTCGTGGCTGCCTGACAGCACGGGAATTGTTTATGATGTTCCGGTGGATGACGGGGCCTCGGCCATTGATGGAGACTTGTGGTTTGCCTCGATTGACGGCTCAGAGCGAACCAACCTGACCAATACCCCCGGGATCGCGGAGTCGTTCCCGTCCGTTTCGCCAACGGGAGGCAGCCTGGCCTTTTCCAGTGACGGCGGAATTTACGTCGGGAAGTTTGTGCGGGGGAAATCCAAGTAATCCCTTTCGTTTCCGATTGCCTTTTGCCCGGGCACCGGCCTGCGTTGGGCGATGGAATTCAAACCTGCTGAAGACACCTACGAGGATGAGGAATCCGGGGCGCCCGCGCCGGGGAAACGCCGTTGGCTGGGTGGATATGGGTTCCTTTTATCCGTCCTGATTGGCATCGCAATTGGATGCGTGGTTGGCATTGTCGCGGGCAAGCAGGCGGAGAAGCTGAAACCAATCGGGGATTTGTTCCTGAATCTGCTTTTCACCGTTGTGGTGCCCCTGGTGTTTGTGAGCATCTCGAGCGCGGTGGCAAGTGTGGCGGGTTTGGCGCGACTCGGAAGAATCCTTGCGGCAATGCTGGTGGTGTTTGTGGTGACGGGCGCAATTTCCTCGTGCGTGATGCTTGGAGTCACGGCCGTCTTCCCGCCGGCCAAGGGGGCCCGTATCGAGCTGAAGAAACCGGAGAAACCGGCTGAAAGCCCACCGCTCGCCGAGCAGCTGGTAAATACTTTTACCGTCTCTGATTTTCCGGCTTTGTTATCCAAGAAAAACATGCTGGCTCTCATTGTCTTTTCCATGCTGTTTGGAATGGCTGTTGCCCTTTCCGGTGAGGCGGGGCAGGATGTGGCCAGGTGGCTGAATGCATTAACCCATGTGGTCTTCAAGCTGGTGGCGCTGATCATGTATGCGGCGCCGTTGGGGTTGGGGGCTTACTTTGCCTATTTGGTGGGTGTATTTGGCCCCGATTTGCTGGGCAGCTACGCGCGCGCCATGGCCATCTATTATCCTGTGGCGTTCATTTACTTTTTTGTGTTTTACACCATCTACTCGGGGATTGCGGGTGGTGCGTCGGGTATTCGACGTTATTGGAAGGAGATCCCTACGGCGATGTTCACATCGCTGGCCACTGGCAGCAGCGTGGCGACCATTCCCGCGAACCTGCTGGCGTCGGAGCGAATTGGAGTGCCGCGGGATATTCGGGAGATCATCGTTCCGGTTGGCGCGACAATCCACATGGATGGTTCGTGCCTGAGCGCCATCCTGAAGATCACCTTTCTCGCCGCACTTTTCAACATGCCCTTAAACACGCTTGATGCCTACGCCATCGCAGTCGGGGTTGCCATTCTCAGTGGCACGGTGATGGCAGGCATTCCGGGTGGGGGGTTCATGGGCGAACTGCTCATTGCCACGTTGTATGGGTTCCCACCAGAGGCATTACCGGTATTGGCTGTTCTTGGGACACTGGTTGATCCCCCTGCAACTATGGTCAATTCCACCGGGGACACGGTGGCTGGAATGCTGGTGGCGCGGATTCTGGAGGGGAGGAAGTGGATGGAAAAGGCAGCGGGCACTGGGGATTCTGCTTAGCCCTTGTGTCCCGGGGAATTGGGAGTGAAAGTCGATTCAGGTTCTCACCGCCGCCGACTGTCCTGTTTGGTTTTGGGGTACCCTTCCCAAAACCGAGAAGGGAAGGGCTTTGGCCGCACTTTGCCTCGGTGATTGTGAATCTGCAATCAGTCTCAAAAGCGGCCAACCTCCAATCAGTTTCGGTCGCCCCCTGTCAGCCGGTCCGCGTGCTCTGGCAAATCACTGATTTTAATTGCTTTAAAGGATCAAGGCGAGCCATTCCTCGGTGGCTAGGGTCGCAGGCCAAGGGGGAGGCATAACTGGCGCGTTTGGCACGGTTCTCGTTCACTGTGGGGCAGGGGGCGGTGTAGGCAGTTGGAAGATTCAAAGAGCTAAACTTAGTGATAACAGGAAGCGGGGATTGAAGGCCATGAAAATGATGACGCAAGACAGGGGGTTGGGCGAATTGCTGGTTACGGCCGGCAAGCTCGATGCCGACGGTCTGGATATGGCCACCCGTGAGCACGCCAAGACGGGGGAGCGGCTGGGTTCGATACTTGTCAAAATGGGGCTGGTGGAAGAGGAGGATGTCCTCAAGGTCCTCGCCCAGCAACTTCATGTGCCCTACGTGAAGCTCAGCGAGCTGACGATTCGCAAGGAAGTGATCGAGAAGATCCCCGCAAAGCTCGTGAACCACTACCACATGGTTCCCATTGATCAGTACAACGGCACGATACGGGTGGCGGTCAGCGACCCGATGAACGTCCACGTGCTGGATGATCTCTCGCTGGTCATCAAGCTGGAGGTCGAGCCGGTGGTGGCTTCCACCAAGGAAATCGACGACGCCATCAAAAAATATTATGGTATCGGTGCCGACACGGTGGAGGGGCTGATCGAGGATCGCGGCGCCGAGGGCGCGGTGGACCTGCAGGCCGACGTCACGAACATCGACGACATGGCGGAGGACGCCTCGATTGTCCGCTTTGTGAACCAGATCATCGCCGAGGCGATGGCCGACAGAGCCACAGACATTCACGTTGAGCCGCTGGAGAGCGAACTTCGCGTGCGTTACCGCATCGACGGCATGCTCTATGAGGCGGCCATTCCGCCCACCATCAAGCGGTTCCAGAGCGCCATCATCAGCCGCATCAAGATCATGGCCGACCTGAACATCGCCGAGCGTCGCCTGCCGCAGGACGGCAAGATCAAGATCAAGAACCAGGACAAGGAATTCGACCTTCGCGTTTCGACACTGCCGACACCCTATGGCGAGTCGATCTCAATCCGTATTCTTTCCCGCGACAGCGAGCTGGTGAGTCTCGACAAGCTGGGGCTCGACGACCATAACCTGAAAATTCTGAGGAAGATGATCAACAAGCCTCACGGAATTTTGTTTGTCACCGGCCCGACGGGTTCTGGCAAGTCCACCACCCTTTACGCGTCGCTGAGTGAGATCAACACGATCGATCGCAAGATTATTACCGCCGAGGACCCCATCGAATACCGTATTCCCGGTGTGACGCAGGTTCAGGTCAGTCCGACCATCGACCTCTCGTTTGCGCGGGTGCTGCGGACGATGTTGCGCCAGGACCCGGACGTGATCATGGTGGGTGAGACCCGCGACCCGGAAACAGCCCAAGCCGCCATTCGGGCCGCCCTTACGGGCCATATGGTGTTCTCTACGCTCCACACGAACGACGCGGCCGGCGCCGTGAGCCGTCTGCTTGACATGGGCATCGAGCCGTTCCTGGTGGCAAGTTCCGTGGAGGGATTGCTGGCCCAACGCCTTGTACGCGTGCTCTGCAAGGAGTGCAAGCACACGTACACACCGTCGCCGGAGGTTTTGCGGCGGCTCAGCCTGAACAACCTCAATACCGAGGGTGCGATTTTCATGAAGCCGGGTGGTTGTGAGAAGTGCCGTTACACGGGTTTCCGTGGCCGCACGGCCATCTATGAGATCATCAAGATCGACGAGGAAATCAAGCGGCTGATCGTGGACAGGCAGGCCTCCAACATTATCAAGAAGGCGGCCCTTGCGTCGGGAATGCGCACGATTCGCGAGGATGGCTGGCTGAAGGTCCGCGAGGGGACCACGACGATTGACGAAGTTTTGCGCGTTACCATGGAGGATGAGTTCGGCGGGTCGGCGTACGACGGCGAGTAGGCCGTCTCACGCGCGAAACCACTTAGCGGAATCCAACCATGCCCCTTTTTAGTTATACAGCCAAAGACACCTCCGGCCAGGTCATCAACGGCACGCTCGAGGCCGATACGACCAACATGGTGATTTCCCGCCTGCAGTCCATGGGGTATTTCCCGGTGCGGGTGGAAAACGAGTCGGAGAAGAAGGCTGGTGCTGCGGCCGGTGCGGCAGCGGTGGCGCGACAATTTTCGCGCAAGGTGGGCATTAACGACCTGGCGACATTCAATAGGCAGCTGGCAGACCTTCTTGGGTCGGGAATCCCACTGGTCAAGGCGCTCACGGTCATGCAGAATCAGACCACGAACGTGGGGCTGGTCGAGATTATCAAGCAAATCAACCAGGACGTGTCGGGCGGGGATTCGCTGGCCGGTGCCATGTCGAAGCACCCCAAGGTTTTTTCCAAACTTTATACGGCCATGGTGAAATCCGGCGAGGCTGGCGGAATGATTGACGTGGTGCTTTCACGCCTTGCGGATTTTGCGGAAACCGAGGCGGAGACGCGCTCGAAGATCAAGAGCGCCCTGGCCTATCCGGTGGTCATGATCGTGGCAGGTATTGGCGCCGTGATCATCATGATGACGGTCGTCATGCCCAAGATTTTAAAGATTTTCACGGAGTTGAATCAGGCATTGCCGCTGCCCACCCAGATCCTGATTTCCGCAAATAACGTTTTGCAGAACTATTGGTATTTCATATTGGGCGGGCTCATACTGCTGGTGGTGGGCGGCTGGCGCGCCATGAACACAGAGGAAGGCAAGCGCGCCATCGACACGGCGCTGATCAAGGTCCCGGTGCTTGGGGACATGATCGTGAAGAAGGAGATCGCCAACTTCTCGCGCACGTTCGGCTCGCTGCTCCATAACGGGGTGTCCATCCTGCCGGCCCTGGATATTGTCCACGAGGTGCTTGGAAACAAGGTGATTGCCGACGAGGTCGCCAAGATTCCGCTGAACATCACGCAGGGTGAGGGCGTGGCGGCACCGCTGAAGAAGTCCACGGTGTTTCCCCCAGTAGTGGTCAACATGATGGCGATTGGTGAGGAGACGGGGCGACTGGACGACGTGCTGCTCAAAATTGCGCGCAGTTACGAGACCGAAGTTGACCGAGCAGTCAAGACATTGACCGGCCTTATTGAGCCCATTATTATTCTGTTTATGGGGTTGGTTGTCGGGTTCATTGTCATTGCGATGCTGTTGCCGATCTTCTCCATCGATCCGAGCGCAAACGGGTAGGGGCGCACCGATGGGACGCCAAAGCCTGACGATTCGCCAACGCGGCATGACGCTGCTGGAAATTCTCGTGGTCATTGTTATTCTTGTGGCGTTGTTGGCCATTTCGTTTCCCACGCTTCGTGCTGCAAACGAAAAGAACAAGCTGCGGGCGTCCGCACGGGAGATCATCTCCCTCATTAAATATGCACGGGCCGAGGCAATTTTTGGCCAGCGGATGACGGAAGTTTTTCTCGACACAGACAAGCATGAGTTCTGGCTGGATCTTCGTATCCCGGACGAGAAGACGGGCGTTTACAAGCCGGGTGGAAAGCGGATGCAGCTCGAGCAGAAGCGACGCCTCAATGGAGGCGTGCGTTTTGACGAGGTCGTCACCAATGATGCCAATGTCATCAGGGACAAAGTCATTGCCATTGACCTGTACCCTGACGGGACTGCGTCACCAACGTTGGTCACCCTGCTGAATGAGCGGGCCGACAAGCGCATGACCATCGAAGTCATGAAATCCACTGCTCAGACTGAGGTGACGCCGGGAACTGTGGCCGAAAAGAGGGCCGCCGCCGAGGCAGCGGAAGGACAAGGCGGATGATGCGGCGCTTTCATTTTGTTCACCGTCGTGCATGCGGTGGGTTTATCCTGCTCGAAGTGCTCATCTCGATGGTCATTCTTGGACTTTCGGTGGCGACCATCATGCGCTCCTTTACGCTTTCCATGAGTGCCGTTCGTCGCAATGATGTCACGACTCGGGGATGTGTCTTGGCGCAGAGTCTTCTCCAGGACCTGGAACTGAACCCGCCGAAATCGAAGAGCGTTCACGGGGATTTCAGCGAGCAGGGATTTCCCGCTTACAGCTATGACCTGAAGTTTGACGAGGAGGAAATTCGTTACCGCGGTCTCAAGACCAAGGCAAAGGTCACGGACCTCAAGCCGCTCAAGTATGGCAAGGTGGCAGTCTACTACAATGATCCGCGCCAGGAGCGCCCGGTGCTGGTGGTGGAGACGGAGTTTTATATCCCAACCTTTGAACGATTTGAGTACCGGTCAAAATTCCTTAATGAGTTGTTCCGCGATGAAAAATAACCGCCCAAGCCATGGGCTGCGCCATCGCGGCTTTACTCTCATCGAAGTCATGGTGGGAGTGGTGATCTTTTCGTTGGTGATGTCCGCGCTGTTTTTCTCGTTCCGCACGGCGGTTAAGACCTACCAGGTGGGCCTGACCCATGCCGACGGAGATCAGGCGGCGAGATTTGTGATGGATACCGTTGCCGGCGATATGCGCAGCCTGTATTACAAGACGGCAAATGCCTACAACATCTCCCGGCGGTTTCGGGAACAACAGCAGGCGGAGCGTGAACGGCAGGCATTGCAAAGCGGAGTGAACATCTCGGCAGGCGAAGATCCGAACCTGCCCGAGCTTGGCCCCAAAATCGACCTCGGGTTCAAGTGCACGGACAATGCCGATACGGACGACCTGACTTTCGTACGGATGCAATCTCCAAAGCGCACCGAGGATCGCAAACCATGGAACCTGGTGCGGCTGCGCTATTACGTCATGAATGGGAATCTTTACCGCAGCCAGGATGACATCAAGGCACCGGAAGTGGATGAGAAGGGGAACGAAATCCCCAAACCATACCCCCCTCAGGTGGACAAGATTGCGAACAACGTCAAATCCTTTGACCTGAAATTCGGGTATTACTTTGAGGGCGAATGGCATGAAGCGCCGGAGTGGGATTCGGCGGTTACCAAGTACCGCAACGAGGTGCCTGACACCGAACAGGACAAGAAGAATCCCATGGCGAACGTGATGCCCAATCAGCAAAATCAGCAGGTTCCGCCGGACAATGTGCCGGCCTGGGCCAGCATCACACTGACCTTCAAGGATCCGAAGGACGACGAGAAGCTGAAGACCTTTCATCAAGTGGTGCAGTTGCCCCAGTCGCAGGAGACCTATGTGCCGGTGCAGGCGGATTCCACCCAAGCCACCACGCAGCGTTCGTGGTCTGGTTCCCGCGCCGCCGGGGGGAGGAACCGCTGATGCTGGCCAACCGGGGAAAGTGGACCCGTCAAAAAGCCATGATCATGGTGCTGACTCTGTGGATTGTCGTTGTTCTTGGCGTGCTGGCTACTTCGCTGGCGTTTGATGTCCAGGTGAACTCGAAACTGGCCCTGATGCAGCGCGAGAAATTCCAGGCTTACAACCTTGCGCGATCCGCTGTGGCGCTGGGCATGGTGAATCTGCAGAACGACATGCTGATTGATTACCAGGAGAATCCCAATCAGCCGGTGGATTCGTTTGCCGATGTATGGGCCATGCGCGATCGCCGCGAGAAGGATGTCGAGGTGGAGATGGGCAAGGGCACCTATGAGGTCCAGATCGTGGATGAAGAGGGGAAGATCAACATCAACCGGGCGAGTGCCTCGCTCATCAAGACCATCCTTGAGTACTATGACTACGAAGCGCCTGATAGCGAAACCATAGCCAATGCCATTGTGGACTGGCGCGACGCGGATGACATGGCCCTTGGCACAAATCCCGGCAAGGAAAACGAAGTTTACAGTGCCATGGGTGGCCAGAAAATCAGCTCCAAGACACTGCCCGAGGAACTAGCCGTCCAGTGTCCCAATGAGGATTACCTTACCATCGAGGAACTGCTGGACGTGTTTGATAACCTTGGGGTGGATCGTGAGATTTATTATGGCTATGATCCCGACGCCGAGGAAGCCCGGGAACTCAAGATGCGCAACGACGTGGCGATGGGCCACACGACGCGGGACAAGTCCAAGCGCAAGGTGCGCGGCAAGAAGGAGCAGCTGGCGCTGAAGGACATTTTGACGGTCCAGGGCTCTGGCCGCATCAACATCAACACTGCCAGTGAGGAAGTGCTGACCATCCTGTTTGCTGCGGCGACCGGCGGTTCCAACTTTGAAACAGCCGCCGCCACGGCCCGCAGCATCTGTGATTATCGTGGAGACAGAAAAACGGGTCATGCACCCGATCCGGAGGACGCCTTCAAGAGCGCGGCGGACCTGGCAAAGGTCTCCGGTGTGGACCAGAAGTTGGTTGGGTCCCTTGGAAATTCCGGGGCTCTTGGGGTCCAGATTGGTTTTAGTTCCAACGTGTTTACGGTAACGGGAATCGGGCGGGTGGGGAGCCAAAAGCAGACCGTAAGCGTGCTGGTAAATCGATTCCTCGAAACGTTCAACCCCGACGATGCCCAGCTGACCAGCAACAAGGGCAGTCTGCGGGGTCGGGCCAGCCGGGGAAATATGCGCAGCCGTATCAGCAGAACCGGCGGGGCCAACGGTGCCACTGACAATCTCATTCGAAATCCCTCCATTCGGGTGTTGCAATGGATGGAATAGGACGGAAGCATTGAATCCCGTGACGTTTGAAATGACCCCAGTTTTGGGCCGGAAGGCCGTAAAAGTCTGATATGGCCACTTTTGCCGCCATTGAATTTACCGAACTCGAAGCCCGGATTCTCGTGGGTGAGCGATCCCGCGGAAAGCTGTCGCTGCGGGGGCGCACGACCGTGCCCCTGCCAAGGATCGAGGAAGCCGCCGAGCGGATTGCCAACCGGGCCAACCTCCTTAAGGAGGCTTTCAAGACACTGAAAGCCAAGCCACAGGCGGTTCGGATTGTCATCCCGAAGAATTTCGTCATGGTTCGCACCGTGACGTTGCCCTCGGAAGCCGAGGAGGAGTTGGCGGGGATGGCCCGCTTCGAGGCGGAGCGGCACATTCCGTTTAACGCCGAGCGGCACATTGTGAGCCATTGCATCGTTCAGAAGACGGGTGTCCAGGGGAGCCAGGTGTTGTTGGCCGCGGTGGACGGACCGGTAGCCACTGAATATCTGGAAATTTGCCTGAAGGCCGGCCTGGCCGTGGAAAATTTCACGGTTTCCAGCCTCGCGACGTTTAATGCCCTGAATGCCGCCCAACCCGAGGCTGTCAAGGAACGCACGGTGGCGATCATAAATATCGGGTACGGCTCCACGGATTTCTCGATTGCCACGAATGGTGTGCTGACGTTCACCCGCGCGGCGTCGGTGGGTCCGGCAAAGTTTGACGGCGCGGTGGACGGCAGCACGGGTCCCGCGCGAAAGTGGAGTGTGGGGGAACTCGCCCAACTCGACGCCATGGAACCGGATCGCTATTTTGCCCGCCTGCACTCGACGGTGGAGGCCGGCGAGCCCGGGTTGGCGGCACCCGCGCCGTTCTCACTGGATTCCAATATATTTCCGGCGCTTAGCGCGCCTCCTGAAACCAGTGCCGAGGCGGAATCACCCGAATACAAGGCGAACCTCGGCCTGCGGAACGGTCTGCTGTTGCTCATCAAGGAAATGAAGCGGACCCACGAGTTTGCGCGCCGTGAGTTCAACTTTCCGGCGGTGGACCAGATTTATATTTGCGGAGAGGGGGCGCTCGTGCGGAACCTGCCGGAATACCTCCGGTTGAATCTGGGTGTACCCTGCACGGTTTTTGATCCGCTCGCGTCCCTGGGAGGAACGGGCGACTCGTCCGGCGGACCGGCAACGCTGTTTGCCTCCTGTTCGGGGGCCCTGCTGGGTGATGCCCAGCAGCAGGTTCGCGTCAATTTGCTGCCTTCAGACTATATTGAGAAACAGAAAAAGCAGCGGTCCCAGCAGTCCTGGATCATTTCGGGGATCCTTGCCGTTGGCATGCTGGCGCTGGGATATATCTACCTCTACGACCTCTTTACGCACCAGGAGAAGATGCTGGAGGAATACACCCAGCTTAACAAGAAGATGAAATCCAAGGTGGTCGACCTTCAGGCCAAGGAAAGCCGCCTGAACATCATCAAGCAGAACACGCAGGACAAGCACAGTGCCCTGGATGTGATCGAGCGAATCAGCGAGTTTACCTTCATACCTGATAGCGTTACTTTGACCCGGTTCGAGTATCAGAAAGACCAATATGTCAAAATTTCCGGACACGCCAAAGCCATTGCCGACGTGAATCGCATGCGCTCGGAACTGGAAAAGACGGGCTACTTCCAGGCTGTGACGATTGATGAAGGCAGTAACCGCCAAATGACTCTCCCGGCGCGCAGTGAGCCGGTTTTGGAGTATTCCATCACAGCCACTTTCCCTAAACGTGAAACCAAGAAGAGCGGCACGGCTCCCGCTAAGGACAAGGTCTGACATGGCACTCCAGGCACGCGAAATGAAGATTCTCTGGCTGACGGTGGCCCTATCCGGCGCCGCGCTGCTGTGGATGTACGGCATCAGCCCCCTGTATGACGGCTATACAGAATTGGCGGAGAAACTGGACCGCGAGGCTGCCCGCTACAAAAGCAATATCGAGATTGTGGGCCGCGAAAAGGCAATCGAGGAGGCCTATCAAAAGGTCGAGGCGACCTTCCCTTCGGAAGTTGAAGGAAAAGTGCCGGAAGATTCCTTCATTGAGGATGTCGACACTGCTGCGAGTACGATTTTGCCAGCCAGCCGTCGAACGGGTGGCATGTCTGTCAAGGCGGAGGAGATCAAGGACGTCAATGGGTACGAGTTTCTCGTGCTGAATTTCGGCACGACAGGCGAGCTTCCTGGCATTGCGACGTTGCTGAAATCCTTCGATGCGAAAGGCTTTCTGGTCAAGAGCATCACCCTTGCCCAAAACCGGGGGGTGGATAACCCGGAGCTCAAATTGGATATGACGTTGGCCCGCATCGTGAAGCTGGAGGAAGAGGGGGACGCACCGGCTGGACCGGGGCGCAAACTCAGAAAGCCACAAGGCGGAGGATCTGCCAAGTGAAACGCCAGGAAATCCTCCTTAACCTGACCCTATTGACGGCGATTGGCGCGCTGACCTTTTTGATTTTTTCGGAAGGGGAGGACTTGCCGTCCCTGCCGTCGGCGCCGGCAAACCTGGCGTCGAATTCCGGTGTTGGTTCGAAGACAGAGACTTCCTTCGTGCCGGCGGCGACCAGCAAGAAATTTGATGATTTCGGGAACAAGGAAATCTTCCGGGCGATCATGACTCCCACTCCCACTCCGCCCCCGGCAACCCCCAAGCCCAGCCCCACCCCCAATATCAGCGTTGTGCTGGGGAACTGGAAATTATCCTCCGTGGACGGCGGTGAGGCCACGATCGAGGACAAGACAAAGGCAAACAACCCGGATGGTGCGTTTTTTACGATGAAGGTTGGCGAAGCACACCCCGTGGAGGTGGACAAGGGTGTCATGGGGAAGGCTGTGCTCAAGAAAATCGATGAAAGCGGCGATACGCCGTCAGTATCCTTTGAATTGGACCCGAGTACTGGTGAAGTCTACAAAATCTCCATGTAATGCCGCACCCTTGCGGGGCGACGCAGTGCTGACGGTTGGGCGGTTTGGAACCCAGTCCAACCTCCGCAATTTCAGCCACCTGCGCCCTTTTGGGCTTGCGCTGGGGAAATCCATGCGGGAAACGTCTCAGACTAAGTTTATGAAAATGGAAGTCCCATGCGCCCAGGCATAACTGCGCGCCAAATTCTCAGTGGGGTGGTGCTATCCAGCGCCCGCCGGGTGGCACAGTTTTGCCTCGCGGCTTTCCTGCTGATGTTCGCCTGGACTGCCGGTCCGGCCTTTGCCCAGGAGCCGGCTCCGCCGGCGCCGGCAGCCCCGGCCGCGGCGTCTTCGGGTGACGAGAAGGACTCGCAGAAGGCGACCCCGGCAGCCGCTGCGGCGGCGACGAGCCCCGGCCTGCCGCCGCCAGCGCCAGCGCCCACGGGGGATATGCCCCCCGTTTCTTCAAGTGAATTGCCCGGCGCGACGATGAATGGCGCACCGGGAGATGCGTCCAATGTTCGCTTTACCGTAACCCAGAGCGATGCCCCCATCGAACGTGTTACGGGTGACCTTTCCAAGAAAAGCGGGAAGACAGTCGTTGCTCGTGGGAAGACGGTGGGACAGCGCATCACGGTCATTCTGAAGGACCAGCCTCTTGAGCGGCACCTCGACTACGTCACGAGCCAGAAGCCCAACTGGTTGTGGTACAAACCGGACGAGTCGCCCAACACCTACGAAATCTGGGATCAGGAATCGTTCAAGGTTGAGGTTCTGCCCAAGAATGTACGCCAGAAGGTCTTTGTTCCCCGCGAAATCACCGCGGAGGAGGCCTTCAAGGCTGTGCAGGGCGTGCTGACGCCCAACATTGGTTCGGCCAGCTTTGATCCCCGCTCGAACAAGCTGATTGTTACGGATTTGCCTTTCGTGCTGGAGCTGATCCAGCGCCTGTTGGATCAGATCGACGTCAAGTTCATCACGCGTGTGTTTTATATCCAGCACGCCGATATCAACGCCATTGCGGAAAAGATCTCGAACCTGAAGAGTCCGGCCGCGCCCGCGCCGGATGTGGATGAGCGCACGCGACAGATCATTGTGCGGGATCGTCTTGAGATCATCCGTCAGATGGAACTGCTCGTCCAGACGCTCGATATTGGCCCCGAACTTCGCGAATACGACCTGAACAACCTTGGTTTCGAGGGCGAAGGCCGGGCTGACATTGAAGATGCGATCCAGGACATCCTGACTCCCAATGCCTACTTCAAGATCAACGTTCAGGCTGGCAAGATGCTCGTCCAGGATGTGCCTGAGGTTCATGAGAAGATCGAAAAGATTCTTGCGGCCTTTGACCAGCCACCCAAGCAGGTGCTCCTCGAAGCTGAGATTATTGAGACGCGGTTTCAGGAAGGGTTCAACTGGTCCATTGATTATACGTTCAGCCAGGATCTTTTTGCATCAGTTCTTGACGGCTTGACCGGGGATAGCGTCCCGCAAGGCAATCAAACACCTGCCACGGACCAGAATCTTGGGTTTATCAATTTCCAGGACGAGTTTCCCATAGTGCAGGCTGGCGCAAGTGGCGTGACTGCAAGCTGGCTGAGCAAGCAGGCCTACATCGCGCTGAAAACAGCCATGACGGACTCGCGGACGCGAATCCTGCAACAACCGCGCGAGCTGGTTCTGAATCAGAAGGAGGCCATATTCCGGGTTGGTCAACGTCTGGCCTACTTCACATCCTCCGGCTACTACAATAATAACAATGGAAACAATAACAATAACTATAATACATACGGCCAATTGCAGTTTGCCCAGGTCGGTCTCGAAATCAGCATTAGGCCCACCATTAACAACAATGGCACTGTTCAGATGGATATTCTGCTGGTAAACAACTCGGGCACCATCGTGAACCGTGTTTACAATGGGCAAAACAATGACGTGCCGGATATCCGCAACCAGGAAATAGAAACGACGTTGCTGGTTCCCAGTGGCCAGACGCGCGTGATTGGCGGGTTGATAACAGAATTAAAATCGGAGTCGCGGAGCGGGGTGCCGGGCCTGGTGAAGATTCCTTACCTGGGTCCCGCGCTGTTTGGGAAGTATGACCGCCCTGAGGATTCCAACGGCCGGCGCAACCTTCTGATTTTCATTACGCCGACGATCCAGTTGGAGAACCCTGGCGATTTGCTTAAGTATAAGGGCAAGATTCTGACCAATGGGGATGACGCAAGTGATCAGGGAGATTTCCTGACGACCCCCTCGGCCACCCTGAGCGATACACAGCTCGATCCAATCCCGGTTCCTGTGATCACCCCATCGGTTCCCCAATACCCCAAGTCAGGGGAGTCACGTTCGGAGACGGAGGTGCTTCAGAAGGCGATGGTTCCCGGTGAACCGATACCTGAGGAAACTCCGGCGGCTGGCAAGACAGAGGAAGACCCGTCCGGGCTTACAGATCTGAAGCGGGTCGAAATCAAGGATGCCGTGGTCACAACGGGGCCGCTCAGTTATGGGAAACGAATGGTTGGCCCGAAGGGCGCCCTGACCGGGGAAAGCGCCGGCACAGGTGGTCCCGGGGGAAGGTCACCCGCTGCCACGCCGGGCATCTTTACACCCACCACGGCCATTGCACCGGTTGCGGCACCTCCCGCGCCGTCCGTTCCGGCGGTGGCGCCGGTTGCCGCCCCCGTAACCACACCGGTTGCCACCCCAGCACCGACACCGGCCCGCGAAACCAAGATTTAGGTGGCGGGTGCCATGGCACTCTTATATCCACGGGTGAGCATTCTTTGCGGATTGGTCAATGCCCTACTCTCCGTCCCGGTGTATGCAGGCTCGATTCCGGCCATTGATGCGCTCTCGACTCGAATTGTCGCCATCAAAACCATTTCCATTAGGATGAATGAGGATTCGGTGACCACGAACCTGGTTACGGGTGATGTCACAGGATCCCGAACGTCCTACATCGGCCAGGCCGACAGGGAAACTGGCAATGGTTTCACGTTTTCTGTCGAGAGAGCCGGGCAAAATGGCGCTGCTGTCATTTCCCTGTTTGAGGGAACGTCCTTCACCTTGCGGGTATTCCGCCTGCGGAATGACAAGTGGACCGAGTTGCCTGGTTTCCCGGCCCCTGAAGGAGAGTCGGCCATCCAGCAGTGCCTCGCCCAAATCCAACGGGACAATCTGCCTGACAGGAAAGCCGGTCAGCCGTTCGAGGCTGAGGTTGTCGTGGATGGCGATAAACTGGTGGGAGACTTTCTCTCTGTAGTCGGAACGGATTCCTCGGCAACTGTTGGATTGAAGGAGCCCTCCGTTCTGTCGTTTTCCTCCGCCAATGACCAGTATGCGGTCTTCGAAGAGGTTGACGAGTTCACACGGATGGCCGGCCTGGGTTTATTCCCAAGGCAAATGACGCGGCGGACGGCGGCAGGGGGCAGCGCGAAGACTTTAACAAAGGTCACCTATCAGAAACTTGAAATCAACAAAGGCCTGAATCCGGTGCCCGCTGGCCTTCGCGGACCCATTGAAACATTGGAGACGAACCTGCTGAAGCGGTAGGTTATTTCGCCTCCGGATGTTCGCTACCGGTTTCCAAAGTTGTCATCGTAGTCGTCGTGGCCCGGGTTCCGATTGCCTGCGTTATCCGGCAGGTCTCGGGGAGTTATCCCACCTTGGTAGCCGCGGGATGGCCTCTGCGACTGGTTCCGGTCTCCATCGTATCGCCGTCCTCCTCCTCCACCGCGCTGGCCGCCTCGCTGGCCACCGCCAAAGCGCCCGCCCTGGCGCTGGCCGGACTGCATGGCGCCCTTGGCGGGGGTAATCACCACGTGGCGATCGCCCTCCTCACCCCGGCTGATTGTGTGCACACTTCGCACTTCCTTCAGGGTCATGTGGATGATCCGCCGGTCGGCAGGTGACATGGGTTTCAGGGCAAATTCGCGCCGCTGGCGCTGTACGCGCGAGGCTATTTTGTGGGCGAGGTCCTCAAGTTTTGCGAGGTGCTTCTCCTTGTAGCCTTCCGAATCCACCGTGATGGGCAGCAGGTCGCGGTTGTTTCCCAGCACCATGCGGTTGATCAGGTACTGCAGAGCCTCGATGTTCTGGCCGTTTTTGCCAATAACGAGTGCGCCATCCTCGCCCGCAATGATGTTGATGGCCACTCCGCGCTGGCGGTTCTGCACTTCCAGGGATGCCTCGATGCCGATGAGTTCCAGGATGCGCTTAACATGCTGGCATGCCCGGGAGATGATTTCCTCGGATTTCAAGCGCATTCGCAGGGTGACGCCTTCTAGTGGTGCCGCCCCGGGCAGTGTGTCTTCGTGTGCGTCCGATTGAACTTCGACTTCCACGAACTCCTGGGAAACCCCCCAAAGCTTCAACCCTTCTTCGAGGGCTTCCTCATAGCTTGCGCCTGAAACGCTCTGTTCAATCATTTCGTTCCTCTTGTCCCATGGCATGGTGATGAGTCAAAAAATTGCCTGCCGTATTCCCGTGCGGCAGAGGCGCCTATTCCGCTTGTCCAACCTGAGTCAGACACCGTGGAGCGCCTTTGGATCGCCGCCGGCATTACTTTTTCTTCTTCCGCTGCTGCTTGCGGGCTTCCGGTTGCTCCGGTGGTGGCGGAACCGAACTTATGGGCCCGGCGGTGGCATGCTTGGCTTCCTCGCGGGCCATTTGCTTGTTCGTGATTACCGTCTGGAAAATCTGCCAGATGTTGGAGGCGTTCCAGTAGACCATCAGGCCCGCCGGCATGGCGTACAGCACAAAAATCAAAAATACGGGCATGAAGTACATCATCTGTTTTTGTGTCGGGTCCATCGTCTTCATGCGCGCCGAGGCCACCTTGGTGGCAATCATTTGAGTGGCACCCATCAGGATGGGCAACAGATTGAAATGTGTGCCGATGAGGGGGAGCGAAGTTCCGAAATTGATCAGATGATCCGGCTGGGACAAATCCTTGATCCACAGAAACGATGCACCCTGCAAGTCAATGGTGTCGCTGGACACTCGGTATAGGCCGTAAAAGACCGGCATTTGAAGCAGCATTGGGACGCAGCCACGGAGTGCGCCAAACGGCGAGATTTTGTGCTCCTGGTAGACCTTCCAGATCTGGCGGTTCTTTTCCTGCGGGTCATTCTTGTACTTCTCGTTGATCTGGTCGATGTAGGGTTTGACCTTGGCCATCTCCGCCATGCTTTTTGCCTGGATGCGGATGCTGTGCTGGGTGAGCGGAAACGTCACAAGTCGTACCAACACGGTCAGCAGAATAATGGCCACGCCGTAATTGCGCACGAAATTGTGGAGCCAACCGAGCAGGTCCGTCAGGAACAGGTAAATGACCCGCATGAACGGCCACGATTCGCAGAACATCAGGGATTGGAGATTGTGCCCGAAATCCTTAAGGAAACGGTACTTCTTGGGGCCGACATAGATGTCGAAGTTGAAGCTCCGGCTGCCGTGGGCCCCCACTTCAAACCGATCCGTTCCCAATTCCATCGTCAGCGGTGGGACAAAATTCTTGTAGGGAGTTTGGTTTGCCGCGGGCACCAGCGCGCGGAAGTAATACTTCATGTACCGCGGGATTTCCTCGGGCTGGTAGGGCACCAGCATCGCGGCAAAGAACTTTGCCTCCACACCTGCCCACTGCAGGGGGCCTTCGGTTTCAATGGGGTCTTTGCCCAATTGTGGGCGCGCGACTCGAACGTCCTGGCCTGAACGATAGACGGCTGAGTCGTACTGCTCTTCGCCGGTGCTCTTTTCCCACCACTTCCGTTCCACCAAGCCCGGACCCCACCGCAGTGTGAGGCCGCGGTTCAGGTCGTCGTAAATGGAGATGGTGGTCGCGGATTCATTCTTAAGGGTTACCTGAAGCGATGCCTTGTAGGAGTTCTTCACAAACTTGTAGGTCTTCTCCACACGGAGGTCTCGGAATAAGGGGGAGACCTGCTGGATGATGACATCCCCACTGGCGGTGTCGCGAACTTCCCGCGTCGTCCATTCCACGGCGTTCAAGTCCTCGAAACTGTGTGCATTCTGTTCCTTGAAGCTGATTTCCAAAGGCCAGATCTGAGGAGGTGGAGCGATCCCCGGGGGGATCTCCGGAGGAAAACCGGATTCGGGCTGATGGAAGTTATTGAGGTCGTAGGCAGGCAAACGCCGAACCATTTCCACTCCGCCGGTTGTACCCGCTACCACCTTCTCAAAGGAATCGCTTCCGGTGTCGAGAAGTCTCCAGCTGTTAACTACGGAGCCGATGCTGTCCAGGGACACCTCATACTTGCCAAGGGATGCTGAGGTTAGCTGACCGGGGTGGCTTGCGATGGTGATGGAGGTGTTCTCGATGGTCCGCGCCGTCGCCGGGGCGGTTACTTGCGCCGAACCGCCGTCAATCGATGCCGCTTTGGCGATGGAATCTGTCCCGGTTGACGATGCATCTGCGGTCAGGGTCTCGGTCGTGCTTCCCTGAGGTGCCGCCCCGTTCTTCTTGGGGGGCTGCATGCTCATGGTAAAGATTTGGACTATGATGAAGGTGAGGGCGAAAAACAGGAGCCAGCGGCGTTCCATGGGGTGACTTCAAGACTCTCCTGATAGGATTGGAATCAAAACCGGGTTATTCCACCGGATCGTAGCCGCCCTTGCACAGGGGATTGCAGCGGGCTATCCGCCAGGCAATCATGCGCAATGCCGTAAAGAGCGGCTTCTTCTGCAGCGCTTCGAGCGCGTAATGCGAACACGATGGGTAAAACCTGCAGCACGAGGGCAGAAGGGGGGATACACAAATCTGGTAGCCCCGTACCAAGCCAACGCACAAAATCCTAAAGGGCCATTCAATGCGGCGTGCGATTGTCATCGGCGAAAAGTCCTGCCTCCTGCCAGATGGAATGCAACTGCCTTTGAATCTGCCAAAAGTCCATGGTTGTGGCTGCCTGATGGAAATTGACCACCAGCGTGAACCCGGCTCGCAATTGCGGCAGGGTGAGTCGAAAAATCTCCCTGCCCTGGCGTTTAAGCCGGTTTCTTACTACCGCCCCCCCCACTTTCCGAGTTACCGTGATTCCAAGTCGGGTCGGAAGTGTTGGGTCGGGTCGTTTTACCACAAAAACTTGCCCGGCTGACCGCCGGAAGCGCTGCCCTTGCTCGTAAGTTTCAAGAAATTCGGATCGTTTCAGGAGGCGATTGGCCTTTTCGAACCGATATCGGCGGGTGTCCGTCACCGGACGGGCAGCATCAAAAAGCGCGATTACCGCGCTGAACGCGAATCAGAAACCGTAAGCTTGTGGCGCCCTTTCGCACGTCGGCGTTTAAGCACCAGACGGCCATTCTTGGTAGCCATGCGCGAAAGAAAGCCATGCTTGTGGCGGCGCTTGATAATGCTGGGTTGAAAAGTGCGTTTCATGTTCCAATCCTACTGATTTTTCAGGGTTTCCAAAGGCCAAGCGAAACCAACACACCCCGGCACTAAAAATTCTGGAAGGATGCCGGATTTGTCGAACTTCACGCGATGGCCAAAAATCTGTCCCCGTGGTAGCCGGCCTCACGATGGAAGCCGGCTGCCACGGGGGCATTGTAATGGCTGGATTACCCAAGACTTAAGGGAGAATGTGGGACGCAAAGGGATCGTTTGAGGATCCGATGGAGCAAGTTGGGTCAATACCGATGTTATTGGTCTCGTAGTTGCCCGCCGCGGGGCATTCCGGTTGCCGTTTCAAGAAGCCTTCACCGGCTGCTGCGCCACCAGGGGTGATGAGGTCGTTAAATGATACGGCCGAACCATTCGAGAGGCGGAATTCCATCGCGTATTGTTCCTTGGCTTCGTTGATTTTAGAAAGGTTCTCCTGGCAGGCTCGTCCACGACTTTGTTCCCTTTGCCGGAACCAAGTGGGAGCCGCAATGGCAATTATGATCCCGATGATGGAAACCACGATCATGATTTCAATCAGCGTAAAGCCTGTCGCTCCAGCCATTGAGGATTTGCGAATTGGGGAAGTCATTTTCAAATACCTCCGCTTGGAATTAGATTTAGAGCCATTTGAAGCGGCTTAAATGGCCAGCGAATTCGATAAAAGAAAGGGCGAGAGGCCCGGGGAGACCTCCCGCCCATATCTCGAGCCGTAGGACTAACAGCTTTGAGATGTCTTAGTTCTGGATAACGTGAGGCTCGAACGGAGAGTTCGTGCTGCCGATGTCGCAGGTGGGCTCTGCACCAATGTTGCCTTCAGTGTAGGTCCCGCCAGCGGGGCACTCGGGTTCCCTCTTGAGGAAACCTTCGCCGTCAGCCGCGCCACCTGGGTTGATCAGGTCGCTGAACGAAACACCAGCGCCGTTGGACAGATTGAACTCCAGAGCATACTGCTCCTTTGCACCATCGATCTTGGACAGGTTCTCCTGGCAAGCACGGCCACGTGAATTTTCACGAGCACGAAGGAATGCCGGAACAGCGATGGCGATGATGATACCGATGATCGCAACAACGATCATAATTTCGACGAGCGTGAAGCCTTTTGCAGTACGACGAATCATGAGGAAATCCTCCTATTGGTTTAATCCGATGCCAATAGGGGACAGCGAGGTGTGTGCCAAGCCTGTATGCAGCGATGCGCATACGTTTAAATATAGTAAATGCAATAATTGGCGTGGTTTTTGGCGTTTCGGGATTCGGTGAGCTTTTGGGTACTTGGGTAACATGTTTCACTAATTGTTGTAACCGTGAATACTCAACTATTCGCGGGAGCTTTTCCGTGGCAGAGGATGGGCTTAGTCGGCCAATTCCAAGCTTAAAAGCAAGTGGAGGGAGCCCAGATTAGCGGATGTACTGGGACTGACGCATATCATGTTCAGAGCCTATTCCTAGGCCTATTACTAACCACTATGGCTTTAGGGTGGCGAGGCCGTTAAATTTGGGGGCGCGGGAGCCGGGACATCTGCGGGGGCTGCGTGGTATGGGTGGAGCTTTGATCGGAAAGCTTGTCGGTTGGGCTTCGGAGCGGATTGACTTGGCTGGAGTCGTTGTCATGGGGCTTGACCAAGACTGGATGGCGCTGCATGGGTTGTGTCGGGATTATGGGGCTGATTACGTCCAAATTGGCTGCGCGGGTTGGAGGCATTGGGGTTGCGTTTGCCGTCCACTTCGTGCTGGGGGCTGCACCGTTACGAGGCGGTGTAGCGAGCACGTTGCTTGAGGATTTTGAGAGTGGCGGAACGCATTCTGCGGCGGCCGTCACCACGGCCAATTCGGCGGCTTCATCCGGCAGCAACAGTTCGGTGGCGAACGTTGCTGACGCAGGTTCGAAGCGATTGCGCCTCACCGATTCCGATGGTGGAACTAACGGATGCGTCCTGACTTTCACAAACGTGCTGACTGCGCCTGGCAACTACCTGTTCACAGCCGAGGTGAAAGTGGACAATGCCAGCACGCCCATTGGGTCGTTTGGAATGGGTCTGGTCCTAGGCGCCCCGGCGGTCGCGGAAGCCCGGGATCCCAACGGCGGGTACGTCATGAATCTTTCCGGATCCGGGGACGCCGTCCTTGGGTACCAAACAATCGGCGCGGCAATCCGTATTACCACGGAAACCCTTCCCCAGTCCGTTTCCTTATATTTCAGTACCAACCCTACCGGGAACGACTATTCTGCCCCCTCGACCGATGGCAGATTCCGTAACAACCACCGTACGGCCACCTCCACTTGGGCGGCTGGGTCGTCAAATGCCGTATACATAGACAATATCCGCGTGATTGGGCCGGGCAATGCCGGCGAAGATCGCCATTATTGGGTTTCCGCGGGAAACAATTACAACAACCTCGCACTGGTCCAGCAGTACATCGATATTGCCCAGAACAACCACTTCAACTGCATCGATATCCTTGCCCGTTTTCGTTCGGATGCCTACTATGTCCCGAACCGCAATTTCAGCACTTTTCCGAACCCCGAGCCTTACGGAACCTTGGTTGGAGGGGGCACTCCTGCCATTAATCCGCAAAACGACCCCTTGCAGTACCTTATCGATCATTGTCCCGAACAAGGGCTGAAGGCCTACATCAGTTTCAGCTGTTTTCTGGCAACACCCAACGACACCTATCCAAGCCATTTGCCCACAGGCAGCCAGACTTGGATCTATAATGGAGGTTCGCCCCGGGCTCAGGTCAGTGCCGATTCGGGGGAGGGGGTTTGGGCCGATGTGGGGCGCGCCGACGTTAGGACCCACCTCATTAATGTCATGCGCGATATTGTGCAGAATTACGACGTCGATGGAGTCATTTTCGACCGCATTCGTTACGAGCACAATGACTATGGGTACAATCCAACTGCGCTGTCGGAGCTTGGGATCGTTGGCACACCAACCCCCACCAACGCGGCCTTTCTCACGGCTCGCAGGAACGCGGTCACCACTTTCCTGCGGGATGCTTATGAAGCTGCCACAGACCTGAAACCATGGACCATTGTCGGCACGGTGCCCATCATTTATTTCACCAGCTTCAGCGACACTTACCACGACGTGCTGCAGTTCTGGCCTGGATGGACCGCAGCAAAGACGCGTAACCGGGCCTTTTCCTTCGGGGCGGAGGATTGCATCCAGCCCCAGGCCTATCGAAGCGGGGCGACCTACGGGCCGTACAACACTGTTTACCTGGATTTGGGCCGCTATGGTGACCTTGCCAGCTATTCGCTGGATTACGGGCTGATGCCCGGTGCCAATGTCAATTTCTGCCCCCTCTTCTATCATCCCACAACCGGTGATAGCGCACAGAGCCTGCTCAACGCGCAGAATGTCTGCGATGCAACCCAGAAGGAGTGCAACGGTTCCGGGATCTATTCCGCCGACACGGTTCGGACGGACATTCGCCTCATCCGCAAGGCGAGCACAACCCCCTGCGGAAACGATGCCTTTGCGAGTTCGGTTCCCAATGCGGATTTTCTGATGAAGGCCAATTATGACAATACAGGCCCGAACCCTGTTACTGGTCTGATTGCGACTCCGACCGGGTCCCTGGGAGTTAATCTCTCGTGGACCGCGCCGTCACCCGCGGCTGACGGTGAGGGGGCTTCGCGGTATCTAGTCTATCGAAGCACGCTGCCCGGCGTCAGGGAGTACTATGCCATGCTTCGCAACAAGGCCACGACGGTTACGGCCACTTCCTTTGCCGACACGGTTCCGGGCGCGGGTACTTATTACTATTCCGTTGTCGCGGTGGACGATTACAACAACCGCTCCACGCCGGTGGAAACCGGGCCGGTTGCCGCCACTGGCGCTGCGTTCAGTTCGACTCCTTCGGCTCCCACCAACATTCGCGTGGCCATCGCCGGGAATGTCGCGTACGTCACGTGGAACGATAACTCTGGCATCGAGACTGCCTTTGAATTGCAGCGCGACAGCGTTACGATCGCCACGTTGCCAGATAACCTTTCATCCTACAAGGATAATGACGTCGCTGCCGGCAGTCACACTTACCGAGTGCGTGCGGTCAATTCCTTCGGGAACTCCTCCTATGTCACGGCCAGCGTGGTGACCGCCGCCAACACCGTTGCGGCACCGTCAAGCCTGGCGGCTGTCGGCGGGGCGGGATCGGTTTCCCTGACTTGGACGGATACCCCGACCAATGAAAGTGGAACGGAGATCCTCCGAGCCACAAGCCTTGGCGGGCCGTTTGTCCAAGTGGCTTCAATCGGGCCGGATTTGGCTGCCTACACGGATTTCACGGTGACAAGCGGCACCTACTATTATAAGGTTCGTTCCTACAACGGCGCAGCACTTTCGCTCTTTTCCAATCAGGTATCCGCCGCTGTCGGCCCTCCCAGTCCGCCGGCTGCACCCACCGGATTGTCAGCTTCCACCACCGGTTCGGGAATCCTGCTATCATGGACGGATAATTCCTCGAATGAGTCCGGTTTTGAGATTTACCGCGCCACGGTCTCTGGTGGTCCTTATGCCCTGATCCAAACCACTGCCGCAAGTGTGACAATGTATACGGATCTCCCGGGTGCTTCCGGCCATTATTATTATGTAGTGCGAGCTGTGAACCCTGCCGGCAACAGTGCATTTACAAACGAGGCGGGGGCCATCTACACCATTCCGACGGTGGTGATCCTCGAAAGCCGCCAGCCCGGCGGGGGAGTTACGCCGTCTCCGACTTATGAGGAGTTTATCACAACGTCCGGCACATGGGGAAACACTACAGCCAAAAGCGCGGCTTCCGGCCTGACAGGGTCCGGTGGGCGGTATACAGGTGACAGCTCACTCGGTTCTTATGTCATTTTCACGCCGACACTACCGGTGCCTGGTTACTACGATGTGCATATTACCTGTCCAGGAGCAGCTTCGGGCCCGAATGTAAGTTCACCAGGCGCAATCGTTACCATTCGCCACAATGGTGTGGATTACTCGACAACGGTGGATCTGGTTCGGACAAATGCCGCCGTGGCCGACACATGGTATTTGTTGGGTTCTGATCTGTTCTTTTCGGCCGGGACTTCCGGGAATATCAAGATTTACAACAACAATGCTGCCTCTGCCAGTACAGGGAGCCGTTTCAACATCGACGCCGTGAAATTCACGTTCAAGTCTGCCCCCGCGGAAGTGTCGCGCTGGGAGGTGTATTAGCGTGTCGGAACTGGGTCCCGGGCCGCTGTGTCTGGCGGCTTACCGCGCCTTGCGCGGCAACGTCCGGTATTGCTGAATCGGCCTGGCAGCAGCATTGGGAATCGCGGATTGCTGTGTGTTATCCGAAGAAGTCGCATGGGGTTGTGTTGCGGCGGCATCCGTTCCCATTTTCTCGAATTTCCCATTGGTCTCATTCCATGCTTGGAGGGTGGCAGTATTCAGGTCAAAGTACCATGCGTGGATGTTGAATTTTCCCGCGGCCATCTGCTCCCGGACGCACGGGTGCGTTTGGAGATTCCTTACCTGCAGCAGGACATTGAGTTGCACAAGCTGGTTTAGGGGCGAAAGCGATTTGTCTGGCGCTTCCCCGGCGCGCATTGCGGTCAGGGCCGGTTCCCCGTGGCGCACCCAGAAGGCGAGATGCTGGGCCATCGCCGGGAAGCGATTCTCAAGCAGCGCCTTCATGCCGCCGCAATCACTGTGACCACAAATTATGAAGTGTTCGATACGTTTTTCCCCAATGGCGTATTCGATGGCGGCAGCCTCGGCCTCGTCCGAGTAAATTCCCGAAATGGTGTCCAATGGTGGGACAATATTGGCCACGTTCCGCAAAATGAAAAGTTCGCCGGGGGCCGTGCCGGTAATAACGTTGGGAGACAGCCTCGTGTCTGTGCAGGTTAGCATTGCCGCATAGGGCACATGCTCGCTCTGCGCGGCCTGGCTTAAGGCGTTTAGGTACGCAGGGACAAGCCTGCGGTGGTAATCGGCGACGCCATGCAGAATGCGCTCCAAGTTTGTTTACCCCTTCCAATCCATGTCGCGAAGTCAGGGAAAAGGCTGGGTCCTTTGCCAAATTGCGTCAAAGAAATAATCCGCCTGTGGTGGACACAAACCCGTGAAAAACCAGATGGCTATCGCGTCGTGCTAATCTCCGCCACCCCGGGTGCCACCAACGTTGCGGTTGTGCCGTCCACATTCATACGATAGATTCCCCGCTTGTTGTAGGCGCCGCCGACGAAAAGGAAGCTCTGATCCCCGGGAATCCAGGCTGGATGAATTCCTTCCAATCCTTTTGGGGAGACTCTCTTTCCGCCTATTTCACCCACTTGGCGCAGGTATATCTGAGACGGTGGCCCCTCCAAGGTCTTGATGTCAGGAACTTCCTTCAGTGCGTCAAACAGGAGCAACTTCCCGTTGCTGCTCAAACTGAAGCTGTACCCGCTGGACATTTCAACGTCACCCAATATGGTGGCCACCGGGACCCGTGAGATCTCCCGCCCCTGGATATCCACCTGGTAGAAGAACTTGAAATCATAGCAGAAGATGAACTGCCCGTCGGCGCTCCACCAGGCTGGCGACAGAATGTCCTCACGGCCGCTGATCTTATCGGTCAGGACCCGGAATCGGTCATTGTCAGCCCCAACGATTGCAATCTCCCACTTTCTATCGCGGTAGTGCTGAACCATGATCCAGTAGCCCGTGGGTGACCAGATGGGCCCATAGTTGTTGTTACCCTGGACCGCGGTCAACCGACGGGATTTTTGGGAAGCGAAATTATAGAGTTCAATATGGCGCTCGAAGTCGTTTTTCTTCTCGATGTTCACCGTATAGGCCAGATCAGCGCCTTCCGGTGAGATTGCAATATTGCTGATATCTTTTGCAGGCATCAGTTTCTGTGCCCCTGTACCGTCAAACCGCGAGATGTAGACTCCGTCCGACTTAAGGTACGCCATGCGGGGTCCAGTGGTGACAGGCTCGTCTGCTGTCCGTTTGGCTGGTGCGGCCGTGGCCGACACCGCCAGACAAACAAGACCCACGGCAAGATGCGCTCCAAGATCCACAAATCTCATGATTCAGGCTCCTTGCGAAAAGCGGGAACGCTCGGCGGTCAGCTCGATTCCCGAAGCTTCTTGATATTTTCGTCCACCAAATCCTGGAGTCCATACTTCTGGATGCGGTAACCCAAAGTGCGTCGTGTGATGCCGAGGTGCTGGGCAGCGCGGGTGTGATTGTAGCGAGTTTTCTCCAGTGCGGATAGAATGCAGCGCTTCTCTATCTCATCCAGATGCATGGCTTCGGTGCTGGCTGTCGGGGAAACACCAGCATCCCGCGCCCATTCGAAATTCTGGACCTGCAAAGGCAGGTCGGTCACATGGATGGTTTCTCGTTCGCTAAGCACGACAGCGTGCTCGATGGCGTTTTCCAATTCCCGGATGTTTCCGGGATAATCGTACTTTAGCAGCAGATTGAAGGCGTCGGGTGAAAGTCGTTTGGCACCCTGTCGCACTGAATACTTTGCCAGGAAGTGCTCAATGAGAGGCGCAATGTCGTCCCGGCGGTCACGCAGCGGCGGCAGGTGGATTGGGATGACATTCAGGCGGTAGTATAGATCCTGGCGAAACTGCCCCCGGGCCACCTCCTCCTCAAGGTTGCGGTTTGTGGCGGCTATGATGCGCACGTCCACCTTCTGGGGTGTGCTCTCCCCGACCCGCTGTATTTCGCCCTCCTGCAGCACCCGAAGCAACTTCACCTGCAGGTGGAGTGGCACTTCTCCAATTTCATCTAGGAATATAGTTCCCCCGTTGGCAGTTTCGAACATACCTTTGCGATTCTCAATGGCCCCAGTAAAGGATCCCTTAATGTGGCCGAAGAGCTCGCTTTCCAGAAGATTCTCAGGAATCGCCCCGCAGTTGACCATTACTATGGTCCGGTTGGCGCGCGCACTCAGGTTGTGGATGGCCTTGGCGAGTACCTCCTTGCCCGTGCCGCTTTCGCCTCGCAGCAAGACCGAAGCATTCGAAGCCGCAACGCGCCTTGCCCGGGACAATACGTCTTCCATCTGTTTGCTGGTGGCAATCATGTTCTCGATGGAGAATTTCTGGCCGATTACCTCGCGCAGCCGCTGGTTCTCCTCCTTGAGCGAGCGGGTTTCCTCGATTCGCTTCAGGAGCAGCTTCAATTCGTCGACGGGAAATGGTTTAATCAGGTAGTCTATTGCCCCTCGCTTCATGGCCTCCACCGCTGTCTGGACGCTGGCGTATGCGGTCATGACCACGAAATCCGTGTCGGGGCTGATGCGTCGGGCGCGGTCCAGAACGTCGATACCCGAAAGTTCCGGCATCCGCAAATCGCAAAGCAGCACGTCGAAGGTTTTGGCCGCCAGCATCTCCAAGCCCTTTCCCGGGCTTGTGGTTGACTCTACATCGTAGCCGTCGCGGCTCAGCATGCGGGCCAGCACGCCGCTCATTTTTTCTTCGTCATCAATTATCAGTAGGGATGTCATCAGGTTCCGGTCACAGCGTCCAATCCGGGATTCTCAACAGTCTCAGCACCTCGCAATTCTTGCTTCGGGGTGCTGAAGGCCTATACTAACAGGCGGGATTGAGCAGGGAACGAAAGGGCGAAGCAACGAGAAATTCCGGCTACCGTTGGGCGGGGCAGTGCCAGGCGGCTACATTGTGGGAGGTTGCTTGGAAAAAAGACTCCATTTATTGAATATAGCCCCCCATGTTGGCGGTAATAGGCGTGGTGCAAAACGAGGCAAAGAACCGCTGTCGTCGCTGATTTTGAGAATTGTGATTTTTTTCTGAATAGCAGCAGAGGGTTGTAATAAATACTCGATGCGCGCTGGATGAGGTTCGCCTCCCAACGCGACACTCTCCGAGACCGAGGCCAGGCAGTAAAGCGGCGCCTCGAAACGAAAGAGACCAGATGGGAACGACCGGTTCGTTTGTGGCCGGCCGACGCGGAGGAAGCCCCTGAAAAGGCAGCCCGCCCGAAGAGCTGTTCAGCTCGGCGTTCCAATCGGGAGCGCTTGGCGCCTAGGCGCTGAAAAAGCAAGTTTCGACGCAGGAATACCTGCGCCGTCATGTTCTTTGAAAATTCGATTCTGTAATCTATTAACTGACAGCGTGAGGGTCTGATTGATCGAGATGCCAGATGGATTTTAACGACGGAAAAATTTATCGTTAAGCTACAAAGGGCGTACGGTGGATGCCTTGGCGTTGGAAGGCGATGAAGGACGTGGTAAGCTGCGAAAAGTTTCGGGGAGCCGCAAACAGGCGCTATTATCCGAAAATGTCCGAATGGGGAAACCCGGCTGGTTGCTGACCAGTCACTCCCAACTGAATTCATAGGTTGGGAAGAGCTAACTCGGGGAAGTGAAACATCTCAGTACCCGAAGGAAGAGAAATCAAAAGAGATTCCGCTAGTAGTGGCGAGCGAACGCGGAAGAGCCCAAACCAGAAAGCTTGCTTTCTGGGGTTGTAGGGCGGGAGTCATGGTATCGAACAAGCGAGCAGAACAGATCAGGAAAGGTCTGACCAAAGAGGGTGACAGTCCCGTATGCGAAGCCGAAGCGAGCCTATCCCGTTCCTGAGTAGCGCGGGACACGAGAAATCCCGTGTGAATCCGGGGAGACCATTCTCCAAGGCTAAATACTCTCCAACGACCGATAGTGAACAAGTACCGTGAGGGAAAGGTGAGAAGAACCCTTTAAAAGGGAGTCCAAATAGATCCTGAAACCGTACGTCTACAAGCAGTTGAAGCACTGTTAGCGGGGCTTGCCCTGTTACGTGCGACAGCGTGCCTTTTGCATAATGAGCCGGCGAGTTACTTTGTGTAGCCAGGTTAAGCGACTGAGTCGCGGAGCCGCAGCGAAAGCGAGTCCGAAATGGGCGCCCGAGTTGCACGGAGTAGACCCGAAGCGGGATGATCTAGCCATGGTCAGGATGAAGGTCGGGTAACACCGACTGAAGGTCCGAACCGGTGTACCTTAAAAAGTGCTCGGATGAACTGTGGCTGGGGGTGAAAGGCCAATCAAATTCCGTGATAGCTGGTTCTCTCCGAAATGTTTTTAGGAACAGCCTCAATTGCTCAGTCACCAAGGTAGAGCACTGGATGGACTAGGGGGCCTACAAGCTTACCGAACCCAACCAAACTCCGAATGTGGTGACTCAAGAAATTGGGAGTGAGTCAGTGGGGGATAAGCTCCATTGTCGAGAGGGAAACAACCCAGACCGTCAGCTAAGGTCCCAAAGACTGTGCTAAGTGGAAAACGATGTGATTTCTTTTAGACAACCAGGATGTTGGCTTAGAAGCAGCCATTCATTTAAAGAGTGCGTAATAGCTCACTGGTCAAAAGAAGTTGCGCGGAAAATGTAACGGGGCTCAAGCACAGCACCGAAGCTACGGGCTTGCGTCGCAAGACGCCAGCGGTAGGAGAGCATTCTGATCAGCTGAGAAGGTAGACCGAAAGGACTACTGGAGCGTTCAGAAGAGAGTATGCCGGCATTAGTAGCGATAAAACGGGTGAAAAACCCGTTCGCCGTAAATCTAAGGTTTCCTGGGCCAGGGTAATCCTCCCAGGGTGAGTCGGTCCCTAAGGCGAGGCCGAAAGGCGTAGCTGATGGAAAGCAGGCGAAAATTCCTGCACCACAACGCGGGTGATAAAGACACAGAGGAGTGACGCGGAAAGGTAGCTCTAATTCCTGACGGATGGAATGCGAGACCTGTAGGTGGAGAGCTTTGGCAAATCCGGGCTCTTATTTAAACACTGAGGGGAATCGGGAAGTGCGGCTTCGGCCAAACCTACTGAGCGACCCTATGCCGCCGAGAAAAACTTCGTTCTGTGAATCCGTGGTGTGACCGTACCGCAAACCGACACAGGTAGATGAGGAGAGAATCCTAAGGCGCTCGAAATAACTCTTGTTAAGGAACTCGGCAAAATAGCCCCGTATCTTCGGAATAAGGGGTGCTCCGCTAGGGTGATGCTATTTACTGGCAAAGCCTGAGGGAGTCGCAGTGAAATGGGTCAAGCGACTGTTTATCAAAAACACAGGGCTCTGCAAACACGCAAGTGGATGTATAGGGTCTGACGCCTGCCCAGTGCCGGAAGGTTAAAGGGCGTGGTTAGCCGCAAGGCGAAGCCATAAACTGAAGCCCCGGTAAACGGCGGCCGTAACTATAACGGTCCTAAGGTAGCGAAATTCCTTGTCGGGTAAGTTCCGACCTGCACGAATGGCGTAACGACTTGACCGCTGTCACAACAAGAGATTCGGCGAAGTTGAGATACCGGTGAAGACGCCGGTTACCCGCATCAAGACGGAAAGACCCCGTGCACCTTTACTGCACCCTGATATTGGAACCCGAAGCATCGTGTAGAGGATAGGTGGGAGACTATGAAGCGGGGGCGCAAGCCCTCGTGGAGTCAACCTTGGAATACCACCCTCGATACTTTGAGTTTCTAACCCACTCCCGTGAAACCGGGAGGGAGACAGTGTCAGGCGGGCAGTTTGACTGGGGCGGTCGCCTCCAAAATTGTAACGGAGGCGTACAAAGGTTCCCTCAGCACGGTCGGCAATCGTGCGTAGAGCGTATAGGTATAAGGGAGCTTGACTGCGAGACTGACGGGTCGAGCAGGTGCGAAAGCAGGTCTAAGTGATCCGGTGGTTCTGTATGGAAGGGCCATCGCTCATCGGATAAAAGGTACGCCGGGGATAACAGGCTTATCTCCCCCAAGAGTTCATATCGACGGGGAGGTTTGGCACCTCGATGTCGGCTCATCGCATCCTGGGGCTGTATTAGGTCCCAAGGGTTTGGCTGTTCGCCAATTAAAGCGGTACGTGAGCTGGGTTCAGAACGTCGCGAGACAGTTCGGTCCCTATCTGATGTGGGCGTAGGAATATTGAGAGGAGTTTTCCCTAGTACGAGAGGACCGGGAAGAACAGACCTCTGGTGACGCAGTTGTGACGCCAGTTGCATCGCTGCATATCCATGTCTGGAAGTGATAACCGCTGAAAGCATCTAAGCGGGAAACACACCTCAAGATAAGTGTTCCCGGGCCATAAGGCCCCTAAAGACCCCTGGGAGACCACCAGGTAATAGGCTGGGAGTGGAAGCGCTGCGAGGCGTGGAGCTGACCAGTACTAATCGGTCGTGAGGCTTAACATATATTTTTTCATCTCAACGAAGTCCCGCTGTGCATCTCGTTCAACCAGATCCTCAAAATGCGTCAGTTAATTCTACAGAATCGAACCGATCAGTAGCACCGGCCGCGAGCGCCCGCCAACAATGGCAGGCCTGACTCCCCGGAGCGAACTGGTCCCGAGATATCCCGGTGATTTTAGCGGAGGGGTCCCACCCGTTCCCATTTCGAACACGGCAGTTAAGCCCTCCAGCGTCGATGGTACTATGCGGGCAACTGTATGGGAGAGTAGAACGTCGCCGGGTTTTTTCTTTTTTATACCCCTCTTTTTGCCCCCTGCCAGGGGGAGCGGGCCGCAACGCCATTCTTATTTTACCTGCGCCGACTTTCCTTCCCGAGCAAGTTGCTCATCCTGTCGCGTTCCCGACAGGTCTTCCGGTGGCCCAAGGTGATGCGGTCGCGGTTTGAAGATTGTGCAATCCAACCAGGCCACGGCGCGGCTGGCAACCTCACGCACCCGGCTCCGCGCCATGCCCGCAGCCGTGTACTTGCGCCGGTCTGCCACAAAGCCATCTGCGTCGATTCCCATGCTCTCCGCGAGAAACACGCTCCGGGGTAAATGAAATTCCTGCGTCACAATTGTCATCGATGTGATGCCCCACAGTTCCTTCGCCCGGTACATGCTGTCATACGTCCGGAATCCGGCAAAGTCCCGCACCACATCGTCCGCCGGAACCCCCTCATTGATCGCCACGCGCCGCATCGCGGTCACCTCATCATAATCTGGGTTCGCGTTGTCCCCGCTCATCAAAAGCTTCTTCACTTTCCCCGCCTTGTACAGGCCAACCGCAGACAAGACCCGGTCTTCCAGCATGGCTGACAAGCGCCCATCGGGATGAACCCTCGCACCCAGTACCATAGCCACAGTTCGCGGTGTCACTTCGTCGGGTTTCCGGAAGATGCGACTTCGCGCACGAGCGCCCATCCAATTGTCGACAATCAGCGCCAAAAACAATGGGATTATCAGGAGCACCGATATTGCAATCGCACCCACAACTACGATCCGCCGTTTCCACCATGGGCGCGGAACTGTCACTGAGGAGAAACTTCCCTCCTTCGAAGCTGACTCTTCAGGCAGACCTGTCATGCAGAGTATTGCCGGAGAATCTCCTCCGGGGTGAAGCGCTCTGCCAGCGTCGTGGCGCGGCCAATGGCTTCCACCATCTCGCGAACGGCCCTCTCAAAACCCACCATGACCGCATGCGACACAATCGAGTGCCCTATGTGCAACTCCACGAGATTCGGAATGGCTGCCACCGGCAGCACGTTTCGCAAATTCAGCCCATGCCCGGCGTTCACCCGTTGCCCGTTGCGTGTTGCATGGGCTGCCCCGGATACGAGTTTAGCGAGTTCCACCAGACGAGCTTCCTCGCCACGGGCATTGGCATATCCGCCGGTGTGAAGTTCCATCACGTCCGCCCCGCAGGCCGCCACGGCGTCAATTTGTTCCGATTCCGGGTCAATAAAATGGCTGACCAGCATGCCTGCGGCTTTCATCCGGTGCGTCGCCTCTTTCAATCGTCCGAGGCTTCCCGCCACGTCCAGCCCCCCCTCGGTCGTGACTTCCTCGCGCTTCTCGGGCACGAACATGACCATGTAGGGCCGGATCCGCTCGGCAATGCCCAGCATCTCCTCCGTTGCCGCCATTTCGAGGTTCAGGTGCGTCCGCAGCGTCTGGTTCAGCCGCTCCACATCCGCATCATTGATATGTCGACGATCCTCACGCAAATGGCACGTTATGCTGGCCGCACCCGCAAGTTCGGCCAATACCGCTGCCGCCACGGGATCCGGTTCCGAGCCCCGCCTCGCCTGTCGCACGGTCGCAACATGGTCAATGTTAACGCAAAGTTTTGCCATTCTCCGCTTTCGGTTTGGAAATTAACCTAGAAATACACGATCCGGTGGAAATAAATTGGCTACCCGGAATTCTCTCACGTCCCGCCAGAATTCGGCGATTCAGTCGCCTTCTGCATGTACTGTATCCGGATGGATTTGGGCTCAACTGAACGAATCGTCAGGCGGTTTTGAACGTCCGCCGGCACCGATCTTGAGAAATGCGCTTCCAGCGGCACATCCTTCGTCGTTCCCGGCAGTTCCTCCGCGGGTCGCAGGAGTTGAACATCAATGGAATCCGGCGCAAGGTTCTTCAGCATGCTTTGTGGGCCATATACCGTTACGGTACACCCTTTCTCGCGGTAGCTGAGGGTGATCGTGTCCGAAGCCAGTGCGTCAAACTGCAACGGGACGTTCCTGATTTCGCGAATCGTGGCTACTTCCTGGATTTCAAGGTTCACTTCGGCCATTGTCGTTGCTGGCTGCACAATCTCCAATCCCGCAGGGACTTTGATAGGCACCGACTCCAGTCCTCCCTGTGTCCGTTGGGCCACACTGATTTTTTCGGTCAGCAGCTTGATTTTGCTCGTCAGTTCGTCGCGCTCTGCCGAGTCCAACGCCTGTGCCGTTCCGGCCACATGGACCTCATGGGGCACGACCTTAACCGGAACCGTAAGTTTCAAACCTTCAGATATCTGATCCTGCCCCACGACATCTGCTTCAACGAGTGCCGGCTGAGCATTCCACCTTGCCCGAATTTCCACCGTGTTGCTTTGGGTCCCAATTTTCAGCAGTTCGACGCGCCGCGATCTTGGAATGTTCGCCACCCAGTTCTTCTCCGTCAAGGGCAGCGATTTTGACAGCCAGTTCAAACCGAGATTCGACCGCAGGTCCGCGATATCCACCTCAAAGTGCAGGTTCTGGCTGTTCACATAGGCCTGAATATCGTCCGAGTAACGCAATTGCACCGTGACGCTCGGTGGCACAATCTGCAAATCCAGTCGCGGATCCGACGGCACAGCCACGACCGGCACACTGATGGTCGCCTCCTGCGTTCGCCCGGCCTTGGCAAAAATCCAGGCCACGAACGCGATGGCAAACGACACCGCGAGCAGGTTCAGGTTGTCTGAAAACCTAATCGTTGGTAGTTTCTTCTTCATCTTTGACATCCAGGAGATCCTGCAGCGCTTCGCGGAGTGTTTCCTGCGTAAAGTGTCGCTCCAGGCGGCCGCGAACCGCCAGGGAGATGATGCCCGTTTCCTCCGACACAACCACTATGGCTGCGTCGGTTTCCTCGCTCAGCCCGAGCGCCGCCCGGTGCCGTGTCCCGAGATCCTTCCCAAGGGTCTGGGTATCGGACAACGGCAATATGCACCCCGCCGCGACAATCCTATCTCCGCGCACAATAACCGCACCGTCGTGGAGCGGCGAATAGGTCACAAAAATCGTTCGCAGCAACTCGTTCGAAATAAGCCCATCAATGGGTGTGCCCGTATCCGCATACATCTTCAGCGGATTGCGTCGCTCGATGCAGATGAGTGCGCCCACCTTTTGCCGCGAGAAACTTCGCACGGCCTTCACCAGATCCTCCATGTGCGCTCCACCCCGCGCAAAAAGCCGCCGGAAGACCCACAGCTGCCCCAAGTCGGTAAGCGCCTTGCGAAACTCGTTCTGGAATACAATCAGGAATATCAGGATGATGACGACCCAAAATTGCTCGAACAGCAGCGTCGTTGTCGTCAGGTTCAGCAGCTTCGCCACCGTATAGATGAAGAAGCCGCCAACGATCACCCCGAGCAATCCGCGCATAGCCGCCGGTGACCGTGTTTCGCGGATCATGGCAAGCACCGTATAAACCAGCATCGTCACCACCAGGATATCGGCAATGTCGTGCAGACGCATGCTGCGTATGAAACTGAATACCTCGGGCACCGTGGGTCCTCGTCAGTCGTTGAAACACCAATGGTTATGGGGGAGGATTCCCCGTTGCAAGGGGCGAAATGAGCCGTCCTGCTTCGCGACCCTCAATTCTGGGTGGAGGAAATCAGCCACTTCACTCCGAAATCGACCGCAATCGTGGGCAGCTCCCAGCACCCAATCATTGAATCCGCAGAACTTAACCTGATTCAGGCTCCCCGGTATCGCCCTTGCTCTACGAGGGTGTCAGCAACCATTAATGAGGGGAACACACGCTTGAAAACCCGCCGTGCTTTTACACTTATTGAATTACTTATTGTCGTCGCCATCATCGCCATCCTGGCGGCGATTGCGGTGCCGAATTTCCTCGAGTCTCAAATCCGAGCCAAAGTCGCCCGCTCGCGGGCCGACATCCGCTCCATCGCCACAGCTGTCGAATCCTATCGTGTGGATTACAACCATTACCCCGAGGGAACCGATAACCCGGCCAAGTACCCCGAGGAGATCGGAACGTTTCTCGGACCCCTTGCTTCCGGCTACTACACCTTCCGCACCCGCGACGGGCTGACCCAAACTGTGGGGCGTGACTTCGCCAGCGTGACCACACCCATTGCCTACATTTCCTCAATTCCCACGGACCCCTTCGCGAAGCAGGCCGCCGGGTTCCTGACCTACAGTTACAGAAACGCAAAGAATCGCAAGAATGGCTGGGTTATCACAAGCGTTGGTCCGGATGTCGATATTCTCGCCGCCAATGGCAAAGGCTCCACAAACGCGGGGAACCCCATCAGCACCGCGGCTGATACCAAGACGCCTTCCCGTATCGGCGATATCAATGAAACCGAGGTTATCAACTTCCTGGAGGCTGTTCCGACGGCTCCATCCACCTTGGCTGACGTCGGGAAATTGCCGGAGTTTCTCCTCGACCTCAGTTATGACCCCACCAACGGCTCGGTTTCAGATGGTGATATTGTTCGCGTTGGACCCTGATCGAAACCACTTGCTGGGACTGGTGAATCTTCCGCAGTCATCCGTGTGATTTCCCAATATGCAAATCGAGCAGTCTGTGACAACCGCCACGCCCGCCCCTGCCAAAGCGAACCCGGTGGCCCTAACGGCAATTTGGGTTGGGTTTGTGGGGATAATCGTCGTGGTCATTGCTGCTGCTGTCGTTCAGCAGTATCGCGGTGCGGCGCCCTTTCAGGATCCACCCATCTATGGCGAAGTTCCTTCGTTTTCACTGACCAACCAGACCAGCGGAACCACAACCCTGGCTGATTTTGCCGGGAAGACCTGGGTCATAGATTTTGTTTTCACTCGTTGCGGCGGACAATGTCCCTTCATGTCGGCCAGAATGCGTGAGCTTCAGAAGTGGCTCGAATCCGCCGGCCACGCCGACGTCAAGCTGGTTTCCGTCTCCGTGGATCCTGAGTATGACACTCCGCCGGTTCTGACGGAATACGCGAAGAAATTCGAAGCGGATCCCAATCGATGGACATTTCTGACGGGAGAAAAGAAGTTCATTTATCCCTTTATCCAGGAGGGCTTCAAGCTCGGCGTGGACGACGCGCCAGCCAAAGGTGAATCCAGCCCTGAGGAACCCATCATCCATAGCAGCCGTTTTGTGCTCATGGATTCGAAAGGACGCCTGCGGGGGTATTATGACGCGTACGACGAAAACGACCGCGAACGCCTCCACCACGACATCGCGTTCCTTGAGAAAAATCGGGACTAAGCCACTCTGCTAATGGCGTTTACCCCCCAGGATATTCCCACCCTTAACGCAGTTTTCAATCTCACCAGCGCGACCCTCCTCCTGACTGGCTATGTCTTCATTCGTCGCGGGAATCGCGAGGCCCACAGGTTCTGTATGGTGGGCGCCCTGGTTTCCTCGGCACTTTTCCTGACGGGGTACCTCATTTACCATTTCGTTTACCATGGCATGACCCGGTTTCCCGTCGAGGGGCTTCCAAAGGCGGTATACCTTACCATCCTCCTGACCCACACAGTCCTCGCCGTTGTAATTGTTCCCCTCGTCGCAATGACCGTGTTTCGGGCCGCGAAGGGTCAGTTCGACCGCCACCGCCGGGTCGCCCGTTGGACTTTCCCCCTTTGGTTCTACGTTTCTATCACCGGGGTGGTCATTTACGTAATGCTGTATCATTTGTACCCCCAACCCCGTTAATTTGAAGAAACTGGCTGGTCCTATTGTTAATGTTTCAGGCCTCAAACCGCTGGTTTTCCCGAAAAGCGGCCCGATTTGTCGTGGGGCATCGGTCTCTGGGGTACCGGGAATCAGAAGTTTCGTGTTGCGCAAGTCTTTTGGTATCAACATTTTAAACCGGAAGGGAGGGATATGCGATGGGTCAGGTCACCATTGAAAACAATGAGCCTATTGATAAGGTTTTAAAGCGCTTTAAGAAGGAATGCCAGAAGTCGGGCATCCCGGCGGAACTTCGCCGCCGCGAACATTTCGAGAAGCCCAGCGTCCGTCGGCGCCGCAAAATCGAGGCATCTCGTCGCAAAGCTCGCCGCCGTCAGATGAAACTGATGCGCAAGCTTGATTCCTACTAAACCGGCAGCACTCCACTCATCCACGAGGTGAAGTCGAGAGTAACCAAATATTAGATGGAATATCAGTCAGCCGGGTGATTCGTCACCCGGCTGATTTCATTTCAACAGCCGGAACGGAGGCCAAAATGCGCGTCGCAATCATAGGGGCATCTGCAAACCGCGAGAAGTATGGAAACATTGCCGTTCGGTCCTATCTGTCTCAGGGCCACGAGGTTTTTCCTGTCAATCCGCGCGAAACCGAAATCGAAGGCCTGAAGGCCTATGTGAGTGTTCGGGATGTGCCCCCGCCATTGGATCGCGTTCTCCTCTATGTGCCCCCGGCCGTTGGGGTAAAAGCGCTCGACGATATTGCCGCCGCTGGGGTCAAGGAAGTCTATGTTAATCCCGGTGCAGAGAGCGATGAACTATTTGCCCGCGCGGAGCACCTTGGCATTACCGCAATCTTTGCATGCGCCATCGTGGCCATCGGGGATTCTCCGGCAAGGTATTAGCCCCCCCACGTTTACGGTTCGGGGCCTACTCATTTTCTGCCAGATTTCCTTGTAAACCATCGCGCCCTCGACCAGGATCGCGCGGCAATGAACTTCTTCAAGCGCCTCGCCATTGTCATAGCGATCATCATCCTGATCTTGTGGCTCCTGCGCGAGAATCAGGAGGCACCGCCTCGTCCAAACCCGATTGCCCAGGCAACGGCGACTCCTTCTCCAGCAGGGATCATGCCCATGGCTCCGCCCGGCATGGCCACTCCGGCAGTCACTCCTTTTATTGGCGGTCCCACGCCAATTCCCCCCACACCTGCGCCGCCCGTTGCACGACCCGCAGCTCCGGCGGTCACTGGTGATTGCGACAAAGTGCAGCAAGCAGCCCGGCAGGTCGGCGTTGTTGTTGCGCGGTGTTCAGCGGACAATGGCTGGACCGTGGCGATTGTTCAGGCCCGGGAACGCAACCTTCTGGGGGATTTCCTGGATGCTTGCACCCGTCTTGGGATGCGGGACATGGACGTAAATACGCGCCATTACCAAGTTACGCGAGACCGTTCAGGACGCGAAACCCATCAGGATACCTACCGTTTGCGATTTTGAACCGTCGGGAAGGCAGCTTCGAGGAAAGCCTACATCGCCATTCCGCCATCCACCACCAGCACGGCACCGGTAATGAAGCGCGCCATAGGCGAAGCCAGAAACAGTGCGGCGTTTGCAATGTCCGCAGGTTCGCCAAAAACACCAAGGGCAATTTGTTTTGCCACTTCTTCCTTCAACTTGTCCGCGAGTCCGCTGGTCATGTCGCTCTGGATGAAACCCGGCGCGATGACATTCACGCGGATCCCGCGTGCTCCTATTTCTCGTGCAAGCGATCTTGAGAATCCGATCACGCCGGCCTTGCTCGCCGAGTAATTTGTCTGCCCGGGATTTCCCATGATGCCGCTCGTCGAGCTGATGTTGATCACGCACCCGCTGCGGGCCTTCATCATGTGCTTGGAGGCGGCCCGGCACGTTGCAAAGACGCTTCGCAGGTTTGTCTCAATGACCGAATCCCATGCGTTTTGGTCCATTCGCATCAGCAGCCCGTCGCGCGTGATGCCCGCATTGTTGACCAGGATGTCAATCTTGCCAAATTCCTTTACCGCTGTGTCGATGAGCTTTTCGCAATCCTCGACTTTTGACACGTCGGCCTGAACCGCCACGGCGCGACGGCCTTCCTTCTCCGCCAGCGCAGTCAGTTCATCCGCCGGCGTTTTGTTGTAATTCACTACCACATTTGCGCCGGCCCGGATAAACTCCTCGGCAATGGCGCGACCAATGCCACGGCTGGCGCCCGTGACAACAGCCACCTGTCCTTCAAGGGATATCGTTTTCATGGGTCCGCATGAAGCCCACCTGAAGGCGTGGCTTCAACAATAAAGCGCCCTGCCGATTCCAATGGACTCCACCTCCGGACCTCCCCAATCTTTCGCACCGATAATGAACAAGAACGGAAAGGTTTTCGCATGGCCCGCTTTGCCTCCCGCCTGATTTCGCTGTTCGCTGTGGTTTGTCTGGCCCTTCCGACCCACGCCAAACCTACTGCAACCCGCGCAAAGAAGTCCGCCGCGAAGGCGGCCGTCACCACATCGATACCCTCCCTGCAGCAGCAAATCGAGAAGCTCGTCGTGCCCAATCCGCTTCGGGCAGGCACTGTCGGCGTTTACGCTGTGGACGCCAAAACGGGAAAGGTACTCGTCAACATTAACGGTGAGACGCCTCTTAAACCAGCGTCCTGCAACAAGCTTATCACCACGGCCGCTGGACTTACCATTCTGGGGCCCAATTTCAAGTTTGTGACAGAGCTGCTTCGCAATGGTGACATCCAGAACGGCACTCTTCAAGGTGACCTTATCGTCAAGGGTGGTGGCGATCCCACCATTTCCGGTCGTTTCGAAAAGAACAAAAAGGACGTAACCGCCACGATGCGCCAGTTCGCCCAGAAACTCAAGGCAGCTGGCATTACGCAAATCACAGGCGACCTCATTGCGGATGACCGGATCTTTGACCGCATCGTATTCCATCCCACCTGGTATCCGCGCGAGCGCGGCGAATGGTACGAGGCGGAAATCTGGGGGCTTTCCTTCAACGATAATTGCGTGGATCTTACCTGGTCTGCAAAGGGGCAACTGGCTGGCGACCGGGTGAACCTGGTCATCAATCCGCCCAACACCTATGCCAATGTAAAAAACGAGGTTCGCGTTGCTGCCACAGGCCGTGACTCAGGGCGCTCATACCGGCGCGAGGATCGTTCCAATGACATCATCGCCACCGGCGCCCTCACCATTGGCACCGAGAAGGAAGATAGTGCCTCCATCTATAATGGCGCGGAGTACTTCCTCTCCGTGTTCCGGGATGTCCTGACCAGCGAGGGAATCACCGTCGCCGGGAAATCCCGGCTCATTGACGAGAAGAAGGACGCAGCTGCGGCCACAAAAGCCGTGAGCATTCTGAAACATGAGTCGCCGCCCCTTTCCGAGGTCCTCGCCGTGATAAATCGCAACAGTCAGAATTTCTATGCGGATTCCCTAATTAAGATGCTTGGCAGAATTAAACGCGAGGAGGGCAGCTTCACCGCCGGAACATCCGTGGCCCATGACTTCTGCCTCAAGAACGGTCTCTACGCCAAGGGCCACGAAATGGTGGATGGCTCCGGCTTGTCTCCGAAGAACAAGGTTTCTCCCCGCCAGTTGGTCGAGATCATTCGGTTCATGGACAAGGGACCCAATCACGACGTCTGGCGCAACAGCCTGCCGATTGGCGGCAATCGCGGAACGCTCAAGGCGCGCTTCCAGCAAACCACCGAATCCCAAGCCCTTGCCTCTCGAATCTATGGCAAAACAGGTCTCATTGGCGGCGTGCGCTCCCTTTCGGGCATAGTGACGGGCACTGACGGCCGCGATATTTATTACTGCGTGAATGCCAATGATTTCTCAGCAGCGGCCGACGAGGTTCTCAACCTGCTCGACAAGGTGGCGGTCACCATGGCGCGCGAGGTCAATCCAAAGCAGTAGACCTGCGCCAGCTTTGCTATGGAACTTGCTTCTCCGTTCGCATATAAAGCACGTTCTTATCCGCGGGGATGACCTTGTAATCCAGTCCCTCCCGTGTGCTTGAGCCGGCAGCATCGAAACGCCCCACTTCTTCGAAGTAGCCGTCTTGAATCAATTCGTCCATCCCCACCAGCGAGTTCACCCTGTGTTTGTCCTCATTCGGGACGTATAGATAGAAGCCAATCTCCAGACCGTCGAGGATTCGCATCCTATCACCAACCGGTCTCCGAAACGCGGGTTGCACTTCCCAGTCATCCAGGTGGATGATATTGATTCTCTCGTCCAGCAGCAAGTGGCGGTTCTCATGGGTCAGCAATTTCGTTCCTTTGGTCAACCAGGTCAGCCTGTCGAACATATCCATGTCCCCATTATACTGCATGCGATAGAAGTCGCGCTTGTTCATGAACGGGTTCCTCAGAGCGGTCAGATGGATCTGCGAGAAGGGTCCGCCATAAATGGTGCCAGATTTCAGCAGTTTGAACCCCATCATCGCCATGATGATGCCCGGCGCGAATCCCGTAATTAGCACAAGCCCGCAGAGCACGGCTCGGGCGCCTCGATTCGAACACGCCTGATATAGGAAGCCAAAGAAAACGCCGAACAGTGGCACGACGATGATGATCTGATACAGGTAATAATCAGCCACGACATACGCATAGAACCACAGCAATACGAACAAGGCTGCGGCCGCGAGTCCAAACCTTAGGGCATGACCCGGAAACTTGGCATAGCCGGTGATGGTTCGCTTCAAGCTCAGGACCAGCCAGACCAGGAAGCCCGGGATGACGAACGCCATGAAAAACGGCCCCATTTTCCACGACTGCGCGCCCGTCACGAAATAGAGCCAGGAGTTACCCAACTTTTGTGGCAACGTCCGCCCAACTTTCCCCAACCCATCGCCATTAAGCAGCCACTCAATCCCGGCGGATTTCATAACTTCCGGATTCACATTTTTGCTCGGAAAAATATTGGAGAAGAAGGCGTACACCGGATTCCCCGTAACGATGATGTTGCGGAGATACCACGGTGACGCGACGGCAAGGCATGCGACTGCGATCATCAGGAACCGGCGGCTGCCAAGCAGCCTCGCAAGGCTGTGCCGTCGCGAGATTTTCAGGAATTCCGGCATTTGCATCTCTTTTGCCGGAAGTTCCGTTGGCTCGTTCATTCCCTGATAATCATAGGCAGGGTTGAAGTTCGCCTCCATTTCCGGTTTTGGTTGCCGTACGCCCCAATGGGCCGCGACTATAACCACGGCCGCGGCAATCCACAGTGCCCACATCAGGTAATTGACATGCACAGCAAAGGCCGCCGTTGCCAGCATGAGCGCCAGATACTGCCAATGGCCCGCCGTGAAGTAACGCGCCGCAAGGTAGAGGAAGGCCGCGGTGAACAACACCGCAAACGCGTAGTTGCTCGCGTATTGGCTGTAAATGACTTCCAGCGGCACCGCGCAGAAGACAAGTGCTGCCAACATGGCGCAGAGCATGTTGCCCCATAGGTCTCGCACAGTGTAATAAACCAGCATGGTCGACGCCACACCCGCCATCGGTGGCAGCACCTGTGCAAACGTGTCACTCCAACGCCCGGCCACCGTGGCAGTCTGGGCTGTCAGCAAGGAATAAAGGTGCGGGTAGTTCGCCCCAAGCCCTATCCCGACCTGCCCCACCACCTTCTCCGGAAAACCGTGTTCGAGGAATATCTTGCGCGCAAAGCCCATGTAAAGAATCAGGGAATCCCAGTAAGTCTCGGGTTCCGCCACGGCATGGATAAAAACTAGCGCGGAAATCACGGCAATCATCGCCGCTGCCACCACAAACACCAACTTCTCGAACAAGGTGCCCGGCCGCACCACCGAAATGCGTTCCCAGTCCTGTGCCTGGCGTGCCCGGAGGGACTCCACCATCGAAACTTCGGGAATAGGGGAGTTGGGCAGTTTTCGTCGCAGTCGTAGCTCCCTGATACAGATAGGAATCACCAGCAAGAGCACCCATACCGCCGCCACCGTATACCACCGCAGGAAATGAGTCAGTGTCAGCAGTTCAAATGCCACCCCTGCGGTCCCAATTCCCATCGTCAGGCTCAGAGCCAAGAGGGCACCCGCCGGCACATAAATCTCAAAACACCCGAGGACAAACCAACCCGCCAGTAGGTAGAGCAGGGCCATCCCCGTTGCAATGCCAAGGTCCACCCAAGGGATGTTGTCCCACCAAATCCGCCAGGGACCCGCGAGATTCTTCAGGACTTCAAGGTAAACCCCGCGTCGTTCCGATGGCTCGAGTCTCAGGTCAAATGGTCCAGCACCCTCAGGCCTCTCAATCCACGCCCAATTGATGAGCCCTTCCTTGTGGAGCATATAGAAAACGAGCCCAAACGCCCAAGCCACCAGCAGCCATTGCGCGCCGACCCACCCCGGGGCTGGCCGCGAAATCTGCTTCACCGATTCTGGAGCCTTGTTTTCCAATTCTGGCATGGTTGATTACTTGTCCCTGTGTTACATGCGGCTTTCGGCGTTGCAATCAATGACGTTTCGCTCCATCCGCTGGTAACTGAGAAGCCATGCGGACCATTTTCCACGCCATGACAACCTTGCGACTCACCTTCGCGCTGGCCATTGTTATTGCCTCCAACTTTGCCGTTCAGGCACAAACCCAAACTCCCGCCCCCTCTGCCAAGGCGGCCGATGCGGCCACATCCACCCCAACAGCAGCTGCGGTTCAGGATTCCCTCAAGGCTTTGGAAGCAGCTGGCACTTTACCCGAGGAGTCCAAAACCAAGGCCCGCGATGCCTACAAACAGGCCTTGGAGCGACTACAGGCACGTGACAATTGGGACAAAAGGGCGGACCAGTACGAGACTGATGTGGCCGCAGTTCCCGGACTCCTTGTAGCTGCCCGCGCCGAACTGACGAGTGCCACGGCTGAACCGGCTGGCGACATCACCGCCACGGGCACCCTCGTGCAACTTGAGCAGGCCCTCGCTGAAACAGAAACAGCCCTTCAACAGGCTCGCGACAAAATTGCCCAGCTTGACGGCGAACCCAAGCGTCGAGCTGACCGCAGGGTGGAAATCACCAAGCTCATTTCAAGCCTTCGTGACCGGCAGGTGGAAAACAAAGCCCAGCTATCCTCTGTGTCTGCCGCCGGGGACCCCGTTGAGGTTGCCGCATCCCGCATCTCGTTAGTCGCGGCCACCGCCGCCGAAACCGATAGCGAACTCGACGCAATTCAGAAGGAACTCCGAAAATACGAGGCTGAGGGCGATCTGCTAACGGCACAGCGTGACCTCGCCGCACGCAAGGTTTCGCAACTCGAAGCGCAAACAGCGTCAATCCAAAAGGCTGTTGCCGACCAGCGACGCCGTGAGGCCCAGGCTGCTGTCGAGAAGGCTCGCCAGGCCCGGGCCGACCTCGTCAATTCGCAGCCAGAGTTGAAGCGGGCCGCCAGCGAGAACGAAGCCCTGGCAAGCGAACGCCTTGGTCGCAACGGACTCTCTTCGCGCATCGAGGAGGTTCAGCGCGAGCTCTCTTCCGTGACCGCGGCATTAAGTCGCCTTCAGGAAAGTTTCAAGAGTGTGACGGATCGCATCAACGCCGTCGGCCTGACCCATGCCACGGGGCTGCTTTTGAGTCGCTATCAGGCAGAGCTGCCCGGGTATGTTCGCAAGGAATCAGGTTCGGTTGGGAATACCGACAGGATTTCCGACATCCAGTTGCGCCTCATCGAACTCGAGGATATGCGCTCTGAGCTGAAAAATCTCGACGCGGCCACAGCAAAGTACGTCGCCACCAGTGCCGTTCGTGGCCAGGAGCGCGACGAGTTGACCTCCGGCATTCGCGACCTTCTCCGCGATCGCCGCGCCATCCTCGATTCCCTCATCGCCGACTATAATCGCTACTTCACAAAGCTGGTGGACCTCGACTCCGAGCAACAACGCCTTGTGGTCGAGGCTCGCAAATTTGACGACTACATCAGCGAGCGGGTTCTTTGGGTGAAGAACGTTCCTCCCATCTCCATCGCAGATTTCCGGCGCATGACCGAAGCGCTCATGACCATTGCCAATCCGCAGAATTGGATTCCCGACGCGATCCGCACCGGACGCGAAATTGCCGGCAATTCCACAGCCGCGGCCGGGCTTGTGGGTATCATTCTTGTCTGCCTCATTTACCCACGTTTCCGCGCCCGCATCCGCGACCTTGGTCGTACGGGCCCAGAGGCTCCCCCCGACTCATTTCGCCATACTCTCGAGTCGTTTGTCTTTACAGCTCTGGCAGCCTGCCGTCTGCCACTGATCTTCGCCTACGTCGGTTGGGTGATGACCCTCCCGGGCGACGCCTCCGAAAATGCCAAATCGCTGGCCAATGGTTTCTTCCATGTGGCCCTTGCGCTGACAACCCTTGAGTGGGTGCGAATCATGGTCAGCCGCCAGGGCGTTGTCGAGGCCCACTTCGGTTGGAATGTGGAGTCTCTTGCTTTTTTCCGGCGTCGCCTGATGTGGATGTTTTTTGTGGCCATACCATGCGCCTTCCTCATAGGTGTGGCACAGTCCAGCGATGTTGGAATCTACGATTCCATGGATTCCCTTTGCCGTATCGCCCTTGCCATTCTCCTGCTCAACACCTCACTCTTTGTGTTCCTCGTCCTGCGGCCCGGTGGCCGGGTCATGAAGCCCTTTTTCCTCGCCCGTCCGCGCTCCTTTGAAACGGTCATCCTACGCCTGACGTACCTGTTGTTTCTCGTGACCCCAACAGTGCTCGCCGTTGCCTCCTGCCTCGGCTACCAGGGAACGGCCATGGACCTGCGCTGGCGGCTGGCCAAATCCCTTTGGATCATCATGGCTGCCGTGATTGGCTATTCCCTCGGCATCCGCGCGCTGCGTCTCGCCTGGCGGCGCCTGGCCTGGCGGCTTTCCACTGCGCATTTCGAAAACCTTCTTGGCGGACACCTCATCTTCGGTCATGCCGCGCCGACAGCCAAGTCTGGCGTAGAGGGCGCCCAACCACCTGTAGAACCCGAGATCGATCTTCAAGCCATCGACCGCCAGTCCAGTTTGATGCTGAAGATCATTGCTGGAGCAGCCCTTGCTGTCGCGCTCTGGTGGGTCTGGTCCGACGTCCTTCCAGCGCTGAACGTCATGAACCGCGTCACTCTTTGGAGCCACACCATGAAGGTCACGGAAACTGTGACCTCGGCAGACGGCACGGAGACGCAGCGCCTTGTTGAGCGTGTGACCCGTGTCACTCTCTCCAGCCTGCTCTTTGCCCTGCTCATTGCCGGCGTCACCATCGCCGCGGCGCGCAACCTGCCTGCAATGCTTGAGGTCGCCGTTCTCCAACGCCTTCCACTTGAACGTGGCAACCGCTACATTATCACGACGGTCGCCCGCTATGCCATCACCCTTGCAGGGCTTGGTCTTGCCTTTGGCGCCATTGGAATCGGTTGGGCCGATGTCCAATGGATTGCCGCTGCGGCCACCGTCGGCCTTGCGTTTGGTCTGCAGGAGATTGTCGCCAATTTCGTCAGTGGCCTCATCATTCTCTTCGAGCGCCCGATCCGCGTCGGAGATACGGTCACCGTGAGCGGCGTCACGGGCGTCGTCAGCCGCATTCGCATCCGGGCAACCACCATCACCAACTGGGAGCGACAGGACTTCATCGTCCCCAACAAAAAGATCATCACCGGTGAAGTCCTCAACTGGACCCTTCAGGACACAGTTTTGCGCCAGGAGTACAAGGTCAGCGTGGACCTTGGCAGTGACGCAACCCGCGTCCGCGACATTCTCCTCGAGATAGCGAAGTCCAATCGCTACGTCCTCAACGAGCCGCCGCCTCACGCCCTGTTCGATAACATCAGCCAGGGCAGCATGAACTTCATCTTGCGCCTTTTCCTTCCCAATTCCGACAATGGCGTGGCCGTTCGCCATGAAATCAACGCGTCCATCGTGGCGCGCCTCGAAAAGGAGGGGATTCGCATATCCCGCCCACCCGAGGAACTTCGCCTGATTGAACGTCCCGCGCCGGACGAGGAAAAGGTCGAGTAACACCGCCCTTGCAGTGCGTGATTGCTGCTTGAACTCCGATTCTCATTGTTGGCCAAATCACTGCCAATGAATCCGCGATATACAAAACTGGCCGTTGTGGCGTTGTTATTACAGGTCGTTTCCATTCTGACGCTTATCGCCGGCCCGTCATGGTCCGCATGGCTGCTTGTCCGCTACTTCTCCGCGGAGGCCTCCCAGCGCTTCTTCTCAGTCCACGAAGCCGTGATGGGCGCGGCAGCCTTCACCGCCAAGGCGGTCCTGGCCAGTCTCATCCTCTTCGCCTTCTCCGAACTTATCCACGTTCTCCTCGACATTGAGGTCAACACACGCCGGGCTGCCGATGCCGCCTCGGGCGAGACCTCCGACACGACTCCCAAGGCATAAGGCGCCTCCCACCATGAAGCACATACTCATCACCGGCGGTGCCGGGTTTATCGGATCCCATCTTGCCGACCATCTGCTGGCACAGGGGCACACCGTCACCGTTATCGACGACCTATCCACCGGATCCATCGAAAATATTGATGGGTGCCGCCAGAATCCAAACTTCTACTATCACATCAACACGATCATGAACGAGCCGCTGATGGCCGAGCTCGTGGACCGCGCCGACGAGATTTACCATCTTGCCGCCTCTGTTGGTGTGCGGCTGATCGTCGAGAAGCCTGTTGAGACGATCGAAACAAACATACGTGGCACGGAGATCCTGCTCGAACTCGCCGCCCGCAAGCGCAAGCGCACACTCATCGCCTCGACCAGCGAAATCTATGGCAAGAGCAGCAAGGTGCCATTCACCGAGGACAGCGACCTGGTCTTCGGTAGCACCACCCGCCCCCGCTGGGGTTACGCCTGCAGCAAGGCCATCGACGAATTTCTCGCCCTTGCCTACCACCGCGAGCAGAAGCTGCCAGTTACCATAGTGCGACTCTTCAACACTGTCGGCCCGCGCCAGACGGGCGAGTATGGCATGGTCATCCCGCGCTTCGTGCGCCAGGCCCTTGCCGGTGAGCCGATCACAGTCTACGGCGACGGTTCCCAGTCGCGCGCCTTTGGCTACGTGGGCGACATCGTCGGCGCCCTTGCGGCATTGATGGACGAGCCGCGCGCCGTCGGCGACGTCTTCAACGTCGGGAACGACCACGAAATCACCATCCGCCAGCTTGCGGAACTCATCATCCAGCGCGCAGGCAGCAAGAGCGCCATCAACCTTGTGCCCTTTGAAAAGGCCTATGATGAGAACTTCGAAGACCTCGCGCGCCGCGTGCCCGATCTCAGGAAGATCAAATCCCTCATCGGCTATGAGCCCAAACTTGGCATCCAGGAAATTGTGGACCGCGTCATTGTGTACTTCCGTGAAAAGGGTGGCGCGTGAAAAAGTCAAAGTCATCAAAACCTAAACAGCAGTTCTGGGGCGGCCGCCTCTCGGAGGCTCCCGAACTGGCCAACGTAGCCTACTGCGCGGGACGCGATGTCGCGGCCCGGCCCATGGCTGATGCTGCCCTTGTGCCTTTTGATATCTGGCAAAACCGTGCCCACACCGCCATGCTGGCGAAACAGGGCATCATCACCCGCGCTGCTGCCGGCCGCATCCTGCGTGGCCTGGCCGAATTCGAGCGGCAGTTTGCCAGCGGGAAGCTGAAGCTGAATCCTCGCAAGGAGGATTCCCACACCAACATTGAGCACTTTGTCGCGGCCCTCGTGGGCCCCGACGCGTCCGGCACCATGCACACCGGCCGTAGCCGCAACGACCAGACTACGACCGTCGTGCGCCTTTGCGTGCGGCAGTTGCTGCTCGATTTCGCCCAATCCCTTGTCGGGCTCATCGCTGCCATCCAGGCCGCCGCGGCAAAGCATGCCGATGTGCCTGTTGCCGGATTCACTCACTACCAACCCGGCAGCATCACCACGATTGGTCACTGGTTTGCGGCACACAGCCAGGCATTGCTGCGCGATGCGTCGCGGCTCGTGGAGAGCTACGACCGGTTGAACATCTCGCCCCTCGGAGCGGCTGCCAGCTTTGGCACTTCGTGGCCCATCGACCGCTCGCTCACCGCGAAATACCTGGGCTTCGCATCCGTCCAGGCCAACACCCTCGACTGCGTGACCAACCGCTGGGAAATGGAAGCTGACGCTGCCGGCGCCGTGGCCTTTGCCATGGCCCATCTCAGCATCATTGCCCAGGACATTATCATACTTGGAATGCCGCAGATCGGCATCCTGCGCGTGGCGGACCGCTACGTCACCGGTTCGTCCATCATGCCCCAAAAGCGCAATCCGGACTTTGCCGAAGTTACGCGCGCCAAGTCTGCGCTTATTTCGCAGCTACGCGAGTCCCTTTTCGGCATTGCCAAGGGCGCGCTGTCCGGATATAACCGCGACACCCAGTGGACCAAGTATCTCGTGCTGGACATCTTTGCCGAGGCCCAGGATGCGCCGGCGGTATTCACCGGTGTCTACAAGACCCTCACGGTCAGCCGCGCGCGCGCCGAGGCATCCTGCCGCCGCGATTTCGTGGATGCCGTTGACGCTGCCGATACCCTTGCCCGCGAAGCAAAGGTATCCTTCCGGCAGGCCTACGAAGTCATCTCGGAGGCCGTGAGACTGAGTGAAGCGAAGGGGCACCTCGACCTTGAGGTGGTTCGCACCCTGGCGCGCAAGGCCGGGATGAAGAACGCCCTACTCAAGATCGGCACTCCGTCCCAGATTGCCAATGCCAAGACGCACGAAGGCGGCCCGGCAAAATCTGCCGTGCTGGCGAACCTCAAGCAGCAGAAGAGCGAGCTGAAGAAGTTCGAATCAGCGCTGACGCAGCGGGCCAAGTCCCTGGACAAGGCCCGCGGGCTGCTCGCCGAGGCGATCCGGAAAATTAGTTAGCCGGAGTCTGCCTTACCTCCACATCATCGAACCGGTTGGCGTTATACATCGCCGCCGGCTCGAAGCCTTTTGTTCGCGGCGACACCATGATGTCCGTCCTCCGGTGGAAGAGGAAAACCCATGGGCATTCCGCTATAATTTTGTCCTCGGCGGTCTGGAACTTTGCGATGCGCGCAGCGGGGTCCTTTTCGGACTGTGCTGCGTCCAGCAGTTTGTCCACGTCCTCGTTCCGGAAGCGGCTGCCGTTACCCTGGCGCGGGATGTTGCGCGAGTGGAACGGCGGGACCATGGCGTTCTCCATGTCCGGATAATCCAACGTCCACGATCCCAGGTACATGTCCGGTTTTCCGTCCCATACTCCGGCCCGCAGCGAGGCGAGATCGCGTGGCACCAGGCTGACCTTCAACCCAACCTTCTCCAAATCAGACTTTGCGGCCTTCACGATTTCGCTCCACAGCGCCTCATCGCGATACCAGAGCGAAATCTCCATGCCGAGGGCTCCCGATTCGGCCAGCAACGCACGGGCGCGCTCGGGGTCGTACTCGCGCGGCTTCACGTTTTCGCGATAACCCGCGATGCCCGGCGGCACGGGCCCGTGGGCCAGCTTGCCGCGCCCGAGTTGCAGATTCTCGAAAATGGAGCGCGTGTTGATACCGTGAGCAACGGCCTCGCGCACGCGGCGATCGGCGAACTTCGGGCTCGCATTGTTGAACGCCAGAAAATCGCTGCGCAGTTCCTGCAGCGGCAGCATGCGCTTTGCCTTCTCCGCGTCGTGGCTCCAGGCTGGGAAGACCGCAAAACTCACCTCGTAGTAATCGAGGTTCCCGATCTCGAACTCCCGCCGGCGCACGTTGTCGTCCACTTGCACATGATAAATGAGCCGCTCGATTTTCGGCGCGCCGCCCCAGTGCGCGTCGTTACGGTGAAACTCCAGCCGCTGGCCCTGCATCCACTTGTCAAACACCCAGGGCCCCGACCCGACAGGCGCGCGGTCCAGCGGCGTCGACATGGTGGTCGTGCCGGCGGACCCCTCCGGCACGATGGCCGCATTCGGCATTGCCAGCAGCGTCGGGAAAACCGGGTACGGCGACTTCAGCGTAATGCGCACCGTGCGCTCGTCCGGAGTTTCCAGCCCGCGGAGTTCCTTCGTCGTCCCCGACACGACCTCGTCGGCGCCCTCGATGCGGTTCAGCACCCATTTGCGGTCGCTTCCCGTTTCCGGGCGCAGCACCCTCGTGAACGAATACCGCACGTCCGCCGCCCGCACCGGCGCCCCGGTGGAGAACTTCGCCTCGCGCAAGTGGAACACGTACGTGCGCCCATCGTCGGACACCTCCCACTTGCCGGCCAGCGCCGGCTCCACGTCGGTGCCCTTCCCGAACCGCGTCAGCCCTTCGTAAACCCACCCGGCCACCACGCCCTCATAATAATCCTTTACGAATGCCGGATCCAGCCGCCGCGGCTCGTCGATGTTGGAATAGCGGAACACGGACGCAGCGGGCTGCTTGTCGGTGGGGGAGGAGCAACCGGCAAGAAGCGCCATGACGGCCGCGAGCAGGACCGGGCGAAAGCGCCACGCTGAACAGAACCACAATTGGACAGGATTACAGGATGAGGAGGATTTCTGTCGAATTCCCTCGGAAGACGATTTGATAAACATACCGGGACCGTCGCAGGCGGAAAGCGGCTTGTCCATACCCTCATCGCGTCTCCGAAGGTTGGGATATTTCGTCGCATGGTCAGCGGCGCACACGTCGAGTGGCTCCCTCCCGGCCAGTGCCCTAGGTATGCCATCGCCGAGGGGGGGGGGAGGGGGAGGGGGGGGTATGATGCCACGTAACCCCAATGTTTTCAATGGGTGTTCGCGTGAAATGTGCGTTTTTTGTGTTCTGAAACGCCTGTTTTGATCGGTCTAATTTGCGTTTTATTGCGCTGAAATGACAAGAAATGGCGGGGTGTGTCGGGCGACGGTTTGGGAGGCGTAGGATGATCATGATGGAACTACCCTAGCATGCGCGAAGTGGCCTGCATATTCCCCCATGGACCCTTCCAGCCCTCTATGGACCCTTAATCTTGCGGCCTCACATCTGGTCCAGCGTCAACGGCCTGAGCGGGCTGCCATCAACGTCCGTCGCATGCTTAAAGTGGTTTGTCCATTCCCTCATCGTGCCCCCGATTCGCTTGACCGTCACCCATGGCTTACGAACAATCCTCAATGTGGAAAAGCCTCAAAAAGCAAATCTTGCTGCCATAATCGCCATGGTGACTTTCTGGTTGGTGGCGATAGGAACGGTGAACCTTTGCTCCGGTGGGGTAAAGTCACTACCCAAGGTAATATGGCCAATCGTGCCTGAATCACTGATTCCTATTTTGGTGGCCGGAATCTTTGTTGCAGAGTGGGTTCGTCGATTGGTGCTCAAGCGACTCGAGGAACCTCCGGAGTAGCCCATTTAACGAAACGTTATTATGAGATTAGAAGCTCTCTCAAGTTTTTCAATTTGAAGCGCCCTCACACCTGATCCAGCGTCAACGGCCTGGGCTGGCTGCCATCAATGTCCGTCACTCCCAGTTCCAGGGCCACCTGGGCCGCCACCAGCGCTTTGCCGCTACGCTCCATCAGTCTCGGATCCCGCGCCAGCGCCGCCGCCACCCGCCCGATGAACTCCGGGCTCTCGCTGTTGTCCAGGTTCAGCCACCCCTGCTTCGCCGCTTCCAGCACCAGTTCCGTCCGCACCATCCCCGGGTACAGCGACACCACCGCCACGTCGTGCGCGCGCAGCTCGTGGGCCATGTCGGCCGTCATTTTGTCCGTCGCCGCCTTGGAGACGCCGTAGACCACATTTCCCAGGTATTTCATGGCGGCCCAGAAACTGATGTTCACGATCAGCCCCCGCCGCCGCGGCACCATGACCCGCGCCGCGTGCGCCGACGCGACATACGCCGCCCGCACCCCCGCATCCATCATGCTGGCCCAGCGATGCTCCGGCTGCTGCCAGAACGGCAGCGGCCACGTAAACACGCCGTTCTCGCTCATCCGCTCGTACCCGCCCCACGCCGAGTTCACCAGCACGTCGAGCCCGTCGCCCACCCGCGCAAACGCCGCCGCCGTCTCCTCGTCCTTGAGATGGTCACAGCGAATGCGCGTCACCGCGGGAGGAAGATCCGCCGCGTCAATCGTGCGCCCCGTCGCAAACACCTCGAACCCCGCCTCCGCCAGCCCAATCGCCGCCCCGCGGCCCACACCCCGGCTTGCCCCTGTTACGAGTGCTTTCATTTCAACAGGTTCTCCCGCCGTGTGGCGGTCGGGGACGGGCAGTGGTCCATGATGGGAATAACAATTTGATGATGAATCTGCGTGTCAGTTGTCATAGCGTCAGCATGGCATGATTCGGGCGGTTCGGTTCAACCACATTCGTGGTTGGGGAGGTGGGGGGCGGTGTCCGCAGGCTTCGCGTGCGGCTATTCACGTTCATCCCCGTTGGGGATGGGAGGATTGGGAACTATCGCGGGTCCGGCTACTCCAAGATTCACTCCGGCCCCTAGGCATAGCTGTACACAAACGTCGTCTGACCAGTGCCGTAACAGATGCGAAACTTCAAAAGGGTTCGGCGGGGGGCTGGCCGAAGGGATTGACGGGCAGCGGATAGACGAGGTTTTCCTGCGACGACTGTGAAACCGGAGTCCTTTGCACGGTGGATGGAGTTCGCGTGGGGACAACCGTCGGTCGCGGGGCAATGGCTGGTGTCGACTGGAATGGGTTTCCATAGGTGGGCGAAGTTTGGCGCGGCGTGGGTGTGGGGCGATAGGTGGGTACCGGCTGCTGTGAAAATGGGTTGCTATAAGTTGTCGGTGTTGGGCGTGCGGATTCCGCCGCTTGACTGGCGGGGTAGCGAGTGTTCCCAAGACCTGTAGGCAATCTGCTGGGTTGAGAAGTAGCATTTCCTGGAGTGGTCACTGGAGCGCCAAAGGGCCCTGGGGTCAGGCTGGGAGCGCCACCGAATGGACTGGCCGGGGGCGGATTTGGGGCGGGGTCGGCAACGGCGGGCAGTCGCGGGTTTGGTGTCACCGCGGTGGGAGCCCAAGTTGTGGAGCCCGGTGGTCCACCTACTATCTGGGCATCGCGAGCAACCTGGTTAGCAGGCCCCGCAGAGGGAGCCTGCGCATATTGCGCGAGTTGGGCAGCGTCGGGAATCTTGAGTTTCGAAAGGGTCTGTTCGAGTTCAAGCCGAAGTCCGGATCCCGAATCCAGATCATAAAGCATGGCGCATTCATATCGCCGACCCGCAGCATAAACACACTGCACCAGCACTCGTTTGCCGGAACCGTCCCCTTGGGATTCCATGGATTGTTCCCACCATCTGAGACCGTCTCTCATAAACGACTTCATTTGCGATGAAAAGCGCCAATTAGCCTTTCCCTGCTGCGCAATGGTGTTCAGGTTGGCTGTTACCAGTTCCTGCGACGTCTTGTCCCATATTGACGGAGCCAAAATGTTATCAGTCGTGGCGGCAATGGTCAGGACGGCGCGATCACGAAGGACGAAGCTCCGCACCCCATCCAAAACCTTTGGCGCCTCCTTCCATCCCTTTGGTACGGAAATTGAGTACGGAGGATTGCTGCCGCTGATGGTCTTTATGTCCTTGCTTCCAAGCTCCGCCAGTAGCAGCCGATCCGCAATTTCGCTTAACGGCAGGCCTGCAAGCTCCCGGAGTTCCTTTGCATCCGGGATGGAAAACCCGGCCAGTACGCGCTGAAACTCGAGGCGAAGGTCCTGGGAGCAATTTCCGGAATGAGAAATAACCAAAACATAATAGCGGCCCGCCGCATAAAGCGCCTGAACCCTGGCGAGACGGGTCCCTTCCCCTTCATTGGAGTATGCTGTTTGTTCCCACCATTTCAGGCCATCCCTTTCCACAGGAACCGCGGAGGCCGGCGGATTCCATTTAAATGCTGCCGTGGAGGGCAATGCCTTTATGTTTCCCTCTGCAATTTCCCTGCTTACCTTATCCCACTCTGATGGTGCCAGAAGGCGGTCGGTATTGGCGACAATTGTAAGAACTCCTTCCTCCTCAAGTTTGAACCTGCGAATGCCCTTGCCCGGCGGGGTGTCTTCGCGCCACGCCTTGTTCAGGGGCAAGGTGTATGGCGGGTATTCGCCAATAATGGTTCCCATGGAGTTCGCCTTGAGCAGGCTCTCCATTCTGCTCCATTCCGACTTAATATAATACCATTTTGCAGTATGAATTCCAGCGTACCTTTGGATCCATGCGAAACCGGTGGCCACGGCCAACCAAACAGCGACTGCCGTCAGGACCCAGCACTGTTGTATGAGAGTCCTGCGGTAAGTCCATCCAGTTCCCTGGCCTGCCGCAGCCAGTTGGGGCAGGCTTCGCGAAAAGTCCACAGCGCATCCCGCAAAGGGCCATAAAAAAGGTGACCGATAAAGGGGAGGCGATAGCACCGGTTGCCAGCCCGGTCCAAACGACAGGAAAAGATTCTGGCAGAGCCCCGCCGGAAGCGCAATCTCCGTCATCCTAAGAAACATCAGCCGGAATGCATCATACTTTGGCTCGCTTCCCATGAAAGTCACCAGGATCAGGAGGACCTTCTCCGGTGGTAATGCCTTGAAGGCCTGCTGGATTTCCCACTCCACCCCCCTCGTCTCGCCGGGCTGAATGATCGCAAGCCGAGTTTCGGCCATCTGCTTCAGCACCCAATCCTGCCACTCGTTATCCCCCACATACACTCGCGCGGCGCCACCCGTGGAGATTGTCTCCCCGGGCCTCCCGATTGCCACAAAGGGGCCCTGCGTCCTCACATACACGGCAAGTTGCTCCTCCGCGGTTTCGACGGAGCTCGACATCAACAGCCGCAATAAGCGCACGGGATTAAAATTGTTAAAAAAGCCCAGGAATCGCAGGGACTTTGGAGACCGCAAACCAAGCAGGGTGGATTCCCATCCGTCCGGATTGAAAGTCATTTTTCCGTCGTCGTCAAATGCACGCAAAAACAGTATCGGCGGCCTTTTGTCATCTGCCAGTTCCCGCCTGCCGGGCCTCAAAGTCAGTCTGTAACCCCAATATGCCAGCACAAGGGCCGGGCCAAAAAGGAAAATTGCGTAAAGCGATTGGAAGGCGCGGTCAAACTCTCCCAATTTCTGGAATTTGGCCGTGGACAACTTATTGATATCCCCTCCCGTGTTGCCACTGCCATAAGTTCCCGTAACCTGCTTTTCCATTTTTCGGTAATCGTCCGTGGCCAGGTGAAGTCGCGTATTCTCCAGCAAAAGAGTTGAGGCCAAAACACTCACCACTGCCGCGGTTTTAAGGCATCGTCCCACCCAAATGGCGCTCCACGGTCGCCTGTGCGACAAGTCCACATTGCGTTGCCTTTGTTTCTCCCGCTTTCGTGCCTTTCGTCTTTCGGAATACCGGGCTGCCCACATGTTGAGACCACGGATAGGCAGTCCGAAGGGCATTATGGCGGCCAGTCCACCAATGACCGCCAAGGCGATGGCCAGGCAAAGCCGAACGGTCTCCAAAAGCCCGGAGTTTCCGTGTTTGCCCAAATCCACCAAGGACACAAGAAAGCACCCGCCAAGGGCAAGGGGTGCCGTCAGCAAATAGCCCCGAAGCCGTGGGGAGTATGGCCGACGCCTCATTGCTGGCTTCGAGGTCTTCTCGACGAGCTTGCGTCCCAGCAATTCGCGGAGCCCCAGGATGACCGCCTCGGCGTCAAGGGTGGGAAGAAACACAACCCAGGGCTCCTTGAGTTGCCAAGATTGGATTTCAAAGTAGTGCCCTTCGGCCCAATTACCCAATAGCTTGCTGCCGCAGGTTGTCTTGTCGCTCACCCCCACGCCATCAATATCATGGTAGGCGAGTCGTGCCCGCCGCTTGGGATTCAGCAGGTCCAGCAGGGACCCTTGGCCGGCGGGTCTAAAGCACTCTTCCGGCAGCCCCTTCTTCCGGATCCGCATGCGCCCCAGGATAAGGCCGGCTGGATAAACCCCAAGAACATCATGGGAGTGATCAAGAATTGTGGAGCCCAGGGCCGGAACGGCCCTAACAAACGGAAGGAGCGCCGCGATGCTCAGCCCGCTTGCGCGCTCATCCCCCGCTCCGGCGCCGGGCGGGGTGGCGTCCTGTTGAGTGCTGCTGTCCATGTTTGAATCCCGGGGGTTTGGTCGCTACAAAGTCCTCGACAATAGGCTCCAAAGGATTTGCGTCAAATGGATTGTATAAGTATCTCTCTTGGCGGCTCGGCGGTCACTTCACGATCCACTCCCGCCCCCAAAGGTAGACGTATACGCACATGGCCTTGCCCGCCGCGATACTGATCGCGAAAAGGCCGGGCCCGAAGGCCGCCCATGCCAACCAGTCCCGCCTGCGGTAGGGAATCTTCCACCGCGCGGCGACGGGTTGCGACACCCACGCCAGCGCAAAGGCCACCAAGGTTAAGGAGGCAGTCGTGGTACAGGCCGTGAACTGGCAATGAAACAGGTAGCGGTGATAGTTGAGATGCTGAGTCAGGCCCAAAGCGGCGATCCCCAGGACAATTAGCTAGCGCGATTTTCTCCCCAATCCCCAGGCGCCGGATGCGCGGCCTGCCCCGCAGCCACACATACCAATACCAAAGCCCAACGCAGGCCCCCATCCAGAGAGCAGCAAGCAACACGGTATTGCGAACCTGAATCCAATCCATGACCCAGACGTTCATGCCCCATCGCGGGAAATGTCAACCTTGTGTGCTACACAATCTCGACGCGAAGACCTAATTCTGCGATTCTCGATACTTTATCCCATCCCCACTCACGTCCACAGTTGTCCGGTAACTAAACCACACCTCTTGCGCCTTTGGCGTGAAATAGATCGGGCCCATGATACCCCCGCACGTCCCACATGTGCCGTAATGAATCTCACGATTGGTTTGCTGGGTTAGTATATCGAGGACGGTTTTCACCGAACACCGCCCTTTGGTGATCAGGGACACACTCAATTGCGCATCATCAGACGACAAGCGAAAGCGCACCCCATCCCCTGCATCGTCCATCCCTTTTGACAGTGCAACCAGAGCCTCAGCCAGGGTCGTCCGTTGCAGTGATATCGGATCAACAACCACCCGCAGCGTTGAAGGCCCAAAATACCGGCTCGGCGCCGTACACACATCCACCAGGAGAAGAACTACCGGAATCCCGACCAGCACATACCATAGCCACCGGCGCTTCCTGCTTCGCTTCTCCGGCGTCAATTCCTCCGCCGGCGTTTGGACTTCATTCTCCATGACCAAACCATGGCAGATTACACTTGGCAAAAGCAAACAAAACAACCGAGCCAGGGCAATTACCCTATCCCAAGTCCCGCTGAAAGGCGCATCACTGCACCCGCGCCCCTAGCCCCTCCGCGTCTGCCAGCCCGCCATCCCCGAAGGGGACCCATGAATAGCCGCACGCGCAGCCTGCGAATCCCTCTGCCGTTGAAAATTTTGACCGGCATAAGGGATAGACATTGGGCAATCGAAGTAATCTCACGTGGTTCATCAAAAACGAAGCAATTGAGGAAGGTCATGAAGAACATTTTGGCGCGGGCTGGTGCTCGCCTGATTATGGGCCTGGTTGTTTGCCAGGCGGGCTTGCCGGTTGTGGCCGCGGAGACCACGACCGCCCCGGCGTTTCCCACCAAGGCCTTTCGGGTGCGTGCGGCTGCGGAGGTCGAGACATTCGCATTCAATGGGAACGGAGCGGCGCTGAACGGCACCACGCAGACCACGTGCGAAGCCGCAGGGTGGTACTCCCGCGAAAAGGTGCTGGGTTTGTTCCGGCTGTCCGGCGGCGAGGATGAAGTCTTCGTGGCGAGGAAGGCCCCGCTGCCCGCCACCCTGGAATATTGGTTCCGGGGGAACCCGCGACTGTTCGATTCCGCAATGCCCGTTTGGCCGGGGCACTTCACCCGCATGGTGTCGCCCTACTTCACCTGGGTGCTGCTCTCCGAATTTGCCAGGGACAAGGACATCGTATCCTTCAGACCGCGCGAATGGCCGCCCGGCGTACCCTCCATACCCGATTCCCGCGTCCTTGCAAAGGCCTATCGGGGGCCGGATTATTGGTTTTATCGCTACTTCGAAACCCAGATGGACGCGCAAGGCCGCCTGCTCACGTGTCGCTACTATGAGCGGACGGCCCGCGATCAGGACAAGAAGCCAAAATCAGACAACCCGGAATCGCAGTTCCTGCATTCGTTCCGCCTCGACGAGTCACAGTTTACCGACTACGATTTGGAGTTCCAATTGCCCCGGACGCTCACCATCACCCGCTGGGAAGTCGCCGGGGCGTCCCCCGTCCGCCAGATGTTCCAATCCATCAATGTCAAAGTCACCAGCCTGGAGTGGCTGCCCAACAACTGGTCGATGCCCGAAACGATAGCGGAGAACACGAAGAACCTGCTGCCCGCCGCCACAGCCACCGCATCGTCCACCTCGGCGCCCTGAGCGCCCACCCATTGGCCGACCAGACCGCAGGGAAGTGGTGTTGGTCAGAATTTCGTTTTGGCTGGCATGATTTACTCAGGGCGTCGTTGTCTTGGAAGGTACAACAAGACTAATACCAAGCCAGCCCCAATAATGGGAGCCGACACGTGGTTCGGGATTTCGTATCTGTTAAAGACCGGAGGCCCTATAGCGAGGATCAGGATACAAGCAATCCTCGCCCTGAGGCTGAATCCAGATTTACGGTACACTTCCCCCAAGTTCTTCCATTGTTCCCTGAAACCAGATTTCGGCGCTTCAACATCTGTGTTCGATACAATGGGCCGTACCAGAAACCCCACGATCACCAACCCGAGAATGAGGAACATTCCGTAGAAGCCCAAGAAATTACTGAGTGGGATCGACACAGTAAGCACCAGTATCGCTGCCAAACCCATCGTGAAGTAGAAATTCTGTTCCCGGGTCATAAGGTGTGCTTTCTGCCTTACGACCCCGAGTATTCTCAAGATAATTTATGCAGAACTCCTGACCGTCAAAGCCCAACGCCAACTATTTGCCGGCACTGCTTTCCGTTCGTGTCCGTCGAAGATCCCGTAAGCGGGGGCCTTCGCCATCCCCGAAAGGGATGGGAGGGATTAGCAACTGTTGCGGGTCCGCAGACTCAAATGTCCACTTCCGCCCTGCAAACCGTTACGCGCGTCGCCTGGAATTGCCAGATTCTGTTCCCCATTTTTGTGACCGGATTAACTTGCCCCAGCTGACAATCCCATTAGTGGGATCGTATAGTCCCGTATCAATGAACGGCGTGCCGGGGATTGCTTCCCGAAATCCCGCCAAAGCAGGTCCTTGGCCATAAACCCAATAGCTGCCGTGTCGCGTGCGCATTATGTCCCGCCAATAGGTTTGGTTAGGATCAGGGGAAGGCATGAAACTGTTAAAGCGATAATTGGTCCACTGCGGATTCTGCAGGCCCTCCGCCGTCGTATGATCCTCCATGATGTCCCAGATTTGGCCAGCTTCCATGTAGGCGACCGGAGTGGTCAGTTCCCTCGGAACCAGTCCCAGTTCATTTTCCGGTGGCAACGTTCCGTTGTCCGTCACATATAATTCGATCGCCCCGACGATCACACGCATATCGTTCCTTGATCTGGAGACTTTCGACCGCGCCTGGGCGTCGCTGATGCGCATCATGGCCACAGTCGCAACAGCCGCAATGATCACAACAACGACAAGAAGTTCCACGAGCGTAAAGGCTCGGCATGCACGGACGCCTAACTGGCCTCGATGATTCATGCGCTCCGCTCCGCCACCCGCCGCCGTGGCAGTAGTACCAGAACCACAAACCCGCTCAGCGAGATCAGACCTTCCATGTGCGTATTCGCGCTCTCCCCCAGCCCCAGCTCGAATCGGTACCCCAGATACTTCATTATCCCCGCTGCAATGGGCCCCGCAAATATCAGCAACATCCACGCCCCATGATAACCCTTTTCCCGCACATACCGATAGATCCCAAAGTAGCATAAACCACTCCCCAGCAGTAGCCCGACGAGGAAGAGCGTGTGGCCCATCCAATCATTGCCCAGAAACGACCCAAACAGCAGCACGGCAAGGATCACCACCATCCCCGCGCCAAACGCCACATTGCTCGATGTCGGCCGCCACTTCATGCAAAAACCCCTTTTGTCATTTCGTTTTATTACAAGGTGTCACGGCGTGCCCCAAAATCAAAGATAAAATCTATCGTCCTTCATTTGCGTACCATTGCCTCTTTGTCGCCTTCTTGTTACTCCGACGTATCCAGGGCAAGGTAACGCCTTCTGTTCGCAAACACCAAAAGTAGCGTAATGGGCACGATGATCAAGAACTGCGATGCAACCGTGAGGATGATCCCATCGAGGTTCCCTCGGAAATCAGGAATGTAGCCCCCAAATCCGCTCCTCAAACACACACCGAAAAGAATCTCTGCCGGAACCATGACCAGGAAGACGGAGTATAGTACGGACACAAGGGGCAGGCGCGCTTTCACATACAGTGACTCTGCCAATGCCAACAGCAAGGCGGGGCGCGAAAGCGCACACAGCCAATAGACCAGATAGGCATTCGATACTTGGGCGAAATACCTTAGGTCGTAGCCGCGTCCGAGGGAAACAATATATAAGTGACAAAGCAAAAGCCCTGCAAAAATGCCGGTAATGACCAGCACCATTTGCTTCACGCCGGCCATCCCCATTAGGCCACGAAGGGCCCCGTAGTTTGGGACGGCTTCAAATTGCAGGCTTGTAAACTTCCTGCTCAAGAGTCGCCAAGTCCATAATATGCAGACGTCAATGGTCAACAGGATCACGGCTATTCCTGGAATCGGGAGCGGGTGCCATTTTTGCAGTTTGTGAATGTATCCAAACGCAAAGCTGGTGGCAATTGGTCCTGCTATGCCAATTGCAATCATCCCCAAGGTCCGCCACCAATACCCCCGCCCCACCAGCAGCCGCAATGCCTGCCTGCGGAAATCCGGGTCCATTCGCTCAGAGCTTGCCATATAAGCCCAGCAACTACATCCCACCGCCCATGCCGTCAAACTCTTTGCGAACCTTTGCACCTTTGCGCCTTTGCGTCAAAGCCGCTGCCCACCTCGGAACCAACCCGCCTCCACCGGTGTCAAATCCCCCAATGTCCGCCCGTGCGACCTTAAAAGCACACTACAATGCCGCCCACCCAACCGTGGACATCCCTTCAATAGTCCTTGCCTATCCCCATCCTTAGTGGTGCAGTATCGGTGCATTATGCGAGAAATAGGGGAGCCATAGGCCATCATGCCGGGGGGGTGCCGCTAATACGCCGTGAAGATTAAGCCGGACATCGTCGTTGGGGGCTTTGCGGGGCGGCCCAAAAACAGCCATCTGGTGATGTATGTGCGCGGTGGGGAGGTGCTGGCGCGGGCGCATGTGACGCCGCGGAACCCAAACACGACGGACCAGCAGGCGTCGCGGGGGATGCAGACGGCGGCGGCGCGGCATTGGGGGACGCTCACCATGGCGCAGTTTGCCGCCTGGGACAAGTACGCCCGGCGCCATTTTCGCGGCGCGAAGCTCACCGGTTACCTGCTGTTTCGGCAGGTGCAATACATGCGGCTGGCCATGGGTCTGCCGCTTTGCGCCAACGCGCCGACCTCGCCGCCGCCGCCAGCGCCCCTCAAGGCCACCGTGATGGCGCCCACGGACCCCGCCCAATTCGACATCCAAATCACGCATTCCCAGCGGCGCATCACGGACTATCGCCTGCGGGTGGACATCACTCCCGCCACGCCCAGCCGCGGCCGCAAACCCCGCGCGACCGATTTCCGCATGATCCGCCACGTCGGGCCCGAATCGTTCCTGCCGCTCCAGGCCAGCAAAACCATCGTCACCATCCCCGGCGCACGCTATCGCATCCCCGCCGGAGCACGCTTCGGCCTGCGCCTTACCATCCTTAACCCCGACGGCGTGCCCGGCCCCACCCTTACGCTGGACCTCATCCGCTGAGCCCACCCCCCGACGATTTTACTGGAATCTTCCCCCCAAGACCCGCGTATAGGAACACGAAAACCATGCCACGGCACCCCATCATCCGCCGCACTCTCCATACCGAACGCTCCCGCGTCGAGGCTCTCGCCGAGACGTGGGTCGAGGAACTCGCCAACGCTGTCACGCACGGCATCGGCGCCGTGCTGAGTATTGCGGGGCTGGTGGTGATGGTCACGTTCGCGGCGTTCTCAGGGGACCCCTGGCGCATCGTGAGCTGTGCCATATACGGCACCTCTCTCTGCATGCTTTACACGGCGTCGACCCTCTACCACACCTTCCAGCATCCCACGCTGAAAAGCTTCCTGCGCATCTGCGACCACTCGTGCATCTACCTGCTCATCGCGGGGAGCTACACGCCGTTTGCGCTGGTTACGCTGCGCGGACCGCTGGGGTGGACCGTCTTCGGCGTCATCTGGGGGCTGGCCTTCGCGGGCATCATCTTCAAGCTGTTCCTCACCGGAAAGCATGAGATGCTTTCGACGCTGCTTTACCTCGGCATGGGTTGGATTAGCGTCATCATGGCGAAGCCGCTGCTGGCGCACATGCCCATGGCGGGCGTCGGCCTGATTATCGCCGGTGGCGTGGCCTATACCTTCGGGGTGATCTTCTACGCGTGGGAGCGGTTGCCGTATAATCACGCCATCTGGCACCTGTTTGTGCTGGCCGGGAGCCTGTTCCATTTCCTGGCCGTTTTGCTTTACGTGCTGCCCGTTCGGTAACATTTCCTCCCCCGCTGTACTCTTTTTGTGTAAACGCCCTTAGGGGGGCAGAAAGACAGGGAACCATGAAACTCCATCTCAAGGCCGCACTTGCGGCTATGCTTTGCACCACTATGCTCGCTGCAGCGCCGCTGCGCGCCGATAACGAGCCCGCCAAAGCCGCCACCAAGGATACCGCCGCCATGGCCGCGACCGCCGCCAAGGCGCCGAAATCCATCGACGACGCCAACGCCTGGGTCGTCGTCGGCGACGTCAAAGGGTTTATCCAGAAGGTGGGGGAGGTCATCGGAAAGGTTCGCCCCGGGACGGATACCTCCCAGGCGACCACCTTCCTCGGCGTGATGCTCGGAAACCCCACCATTGGTGACCTTCCCGCCGGCAGCGGCGTGGCCATGCTGATCCTGCCGAACGGCGACAACATTGCCTTCGCCGAGCTGCCCGAGCCCAAGGCCGAGGCCAACGCCAAGCCTGCGGGTTTCGCGCTGCCCTCCACCCGCGCCGAGGGCCTCACCATCTTCGGCAAGACCCAGGCAAGCGCCGACGCCGGCAAGGCGCTCGCCGCCGACGTGAAGGCAAAGCTCCTCGGTGGCAAGCGTACATCGTCGCTCCACGTCACTGTCCCCTTCGGCCGCATCCTGAAGGAACACGACAAGGATATCCGCGACGGCATCGCCGACTACATCGAGAATGTCATGAAGATCCAGGAAGCCGGCCGCAAGATGGGCCAGCCCCCCTCCGTTACCACCGCCACGGCTCGCATGTTGGAGGGAGAGTTCCGCGTCTTCCACAAGCTCGTCTCCCGCATCAAGACGGTGGAGTTCGACCTTGATCTCACCCCCGACGGCATCCGCACGGAGGCCCTCTTCATACCCGAGAAGCCCGTTGCGCCCAAGGCGGCCCCCGGCGGCCAGCCCACGGTCTCCGACGCCATCAAGCTTATTTCCGGCCAAGGCGCCATGCGCATGGCTATGGAGTTCAACCCCGAGGCCATTACCACCTTCATGGAAGGCGACCTGATGGCCGTCCTCACCGAGATGGGCCTTACCAAGGACGATCTGGGAACAGCCCTGAAATGGATGAAAGACTGGAATGCCTGCTTCGGCGGCGCCGCTGCGTTCGACATGTTCACGCCCGGTAGCAAGGCCTTTGGCGGCCAGATGATCGTGCGCCTGCGCAACCCCGAAACCGCCCTCAAGATGCTCGAATCCATGCCCGAGATGTTCAAGGCCAGCGGCCTCACCAAACTCTATGAGGACATGGGCGCCCCCGTCACCATTGAATTCAAGAAGAACGCCCGCGAGATCAAGGGAATACCCGTCCACGAACTGCGCTTCAATGTGCAGGCTGGCAACGTCCCGAACCAGCTGGCCGCCAGCATGAAGATGTGGGCGTCCGGCGTATACCAGATCGCTGCCGTGGATAACTGGCTGCTCTACCTGGTGGGTGAAGGCTCCATGGAGGAGTTCATCGACGCCGTGAAAGCCAAGTCCAACCCCGGTACGGCTCCTCTTGCGGCCGAGAAGATCTTCGGGGCTGGTGGCTACTTCTACACGGATTACAACATCGGCGCCGCCATGAAGATGATGCAACCGGCACTGCCCGACGACCCGGCTAACGCCGCCGCCAAGGCCGCCCTGCAGGCCATGAGCGACGCCATGGCCTCGGCTCCTCCGCTGCTGGCCGCGGCATTCAATGATGGCGGGCGGCACAAGGTGGACGTCATCGTACCCCTCGGGTTCCTCGAAGCCGTCGCTGCAGGCGCGATGAAGGCTGCGGCCGCCGGTAACGCGAAGATGGACAAGGCTCCGGCCACCACCAGTTCTGCCACCAGGGAGAAGTCCCCTGCCGATCAGTGCGCTGAGAACCTCAGCAAGATTGACGGCGCCAAGGAGCAGTGGGCGTTGGACACCAGCCAGAAGTTCGGGGCGGAAGCCAAGTGGGACAGCCTGATAGGTGATGATAAGTACCTAAAACGCATGCCGGTTTGCCCCGACGGTGGCGTCTACACCATTGGCAAGGTTGGGGAACCCCCCACCTGCAGCATCGGCAAGGAAAAGGGCCACGCGCTGAAGAAGTAGCCCGGGCGCGGCATTCTCTGGTTTACTTTTCCAAACCCCTTGGGTGGGATTTGTGGCCTGTTTGGGCAAATCCTGCTTCAGGGGGTTGGGAATGTCGCTTCGATCGTTTGTTTGCCGTCCCGCGGTTTGGGTTGCTGTAGCTGTAGCATTGAGCGGGCGCGCTGCCGACAGCGCCGTGACTGGAACGCTGAATCTGCCGGCGCGGCCGGCCAATGCCGTGACGGGGAGCCAGTTCTACGCGCAGATCAATGGCATTTCGCTCGCCGCGCGCGAGCAGGCCATCATCAATGAGATCGCCACGGGAAACGTGCCGACCTTTATGCGCACGCTGAAGCCCATCAATGTGACGGCGACAATCAACAGCCAGGCCCACACGGCGACGTACTACGTGGTGCCGGATTACATGTGCATCGGCAGCGACACGGATTTTTTCCGTATGCCGATGTCCGCGCCGCTGGCGCAGCAAGTGGCCGATATTTGCGGGTGCACCCTGCCGACGCGGAAGATGGTGAATGATATTTACTCCGCAGCGACGGTGAAGCTGGCGCCGTATCCGTTCAGCCCGTCGTCCTATGACATAATCTCCGTGCCGGTTTTCTGGCAGAGCAATGTGGCCATCGAGAACCAGCGTGCCGGCCAGCCGCTGGGGGCGCTGGTGGGTGGGGACAAGAAGGATGTGGTGGCAACGGCCCAACTGCCCACGCGCCCGCCGCCGCCACGGGTGGCCATCTACGGGTGGCATCAGCTTAATGGTTCGCCCATTCAGCCGCTGTCACTGGTGCACGAGGCGACGTATGCCGATTATAGTCACGGAATCCGCCTGACCGAGTCCAACCTGTATGTGGATGGGGCGGAGACTACAGTCGGCGCGGTGCTGTCGAATGCCGGGCTTGCGGCCTTGCTGAGCGACGAGGGGGCCTTCACGAGCTACCGATATCCGGTGCCAAACCCTTATCCGCTTCCCAACCCAACACCAACACCGACCCCGACGCCCACGCCAACACCCGGGCCGAACCTTGTGACGAATGGCAGCTTTGAAAATGGATTCACCGGCGGGGTGGGCAACGGATGGACGAGCTGGCTCGCGGCTGGCTCGCCGGCCATCACATTCGGGCAGGCTTCGCTGAACAAGGTGGATGGCAGCTACAGCCAGTATTGGGCGCGTACCGACACCGCCGCGTTTGACGGCGGGGTCTACCAGCGAATCACTGTGACGCCGGGAGCAACGTACCAGATATCCGCCCGCATCAAGAGGCAAAGTACTTTCACCGGTACGGCCCTGAGATTTGGTTATGATCTCAGCGGTGGTACCAGCGGCGTGGCCGCGTCCGTTGCATACACAGATCTTACCAGCGGCGGAGACGACATTTGGCTGACCTATTCCGCTTCGGTTACGGCCAGCGGAGGCAACCTGACACTCTTTGCGCGCGGCAACCATACTGGAACCACCGGCGACACAAACGCCTATTTCTACCTGGACGTTGTTTCGGTCAATGAGACCAGCCCGGCACCGACACCAACGCCAATGCCAACTCCTACGCCAACACCCACACCCACACCCACACCCACACCCACACCCACACCTACACCCACACCCACACCCACACCCACACCCACACCTACACCCACACCTACACCTACACCAACACCTACACCTACACCTACACCTACACCGACACCGACACCGACACCTACGCCAAC
>JAIBAT010000025.1 GCA_019695055.1 Candidatus Sumerlaeaceae bacterium
CGTTGAAAACGGGAGAGGCAAATAGCACCAGGACAACGTCAAACAACCCCGAAAAACCGACGGCAGGTGAAAGCGATTCGCTGATCGACCTATCCAAACGGCTAATCGCATCGCGCACATCCGAAAAGCATAACAGCACAACAATGGCGAAACACAACGCCACGGCTGTCCAAAGTTTTCCGTATCGTCCGCGAATCAGCATGGAACCTGAGAGATTCGGGCCTGTTTCCGATTTTACAAGCCGGAATTCGCAGGTTGCCGGCTGCCGTCGGTGAATGGCCGACTCGCCCGCCGGGTAATGCGCTTGGGCAAAAACTCATGTTAAGCGACATTCTATCAGACCTGACCAAGAGCCGCGACCGGATACTCCAGGCGAAGGAGCATCTTTGACGTCGCAGGCAAGCGCGCCGAAGCCGAACGCCTTGAAGCGGAATCGGGAGCGCCGGATTTCTGGAATGACAACCAGCGTGCTCAGGAACAACTGAAGAAACTCAAGGTCCTGAAGAACGTTTTTGAGCCGTGGGAGAAGTTGACGCAGGATGTCAACGAGGCCCTCGAAATGGCCGACCTCCTGAAGGCAGAAAACGACGAGGGCATGACCACCCAACTTGGGCAGCAGACGGCGGAAATCACCCACCGCCTGGATGACCTCGAATTTCGCAGCATGCTCAGCGAGCCGGAGGATGTTGCCAACTGCTACCTCTACATCCACCCCGGGGCCGGCGGCACGGAAAGCTGCGACTGGGCAGGTATGCTGCTGCGGATGTACACCCGCTGGGCCGAGCGCAAGGGCTTCACGGTAAAGATCATGGACCTGCAACCCGGTGATGAAGCGGGCATCAGCCGCGTGAACCTTCTCGTCGAGGGTGAGTACGCGTACGGATTTCTCAAGGCGGAAACTGGCGTTCACCGACTGGTGCGCATTTCGCCCTTTGATGCGAACAAGCGTCGTCACACGTCGTTTGCATCCGTTTACGCCTACGCCGACATTGAGGACGATGTGGACGTGGAGTTGCTGGACAAGGATTTGCGCGTCGACACCTACCGCGCCGGCGGCAAGGGTGGCCAGCACGTCAATGTGACCGACAGCGCCGTGCGCATCACCCATATCCCCACCAATATTGTGGCCCAGTGCCAGAACGAGCGGAGCCAGCACCAGAATAAGGCCGTGGCGCTTAAGATGCTCCGTGCCCGCGTTTACCAGCATTTCAAGGAACAGCGGGACGCGGAAGCCGCCGCGAAAGCCGGGGAAAAAAAGGACATCGCCTGGGGATCGCAAATCCGCAGCTACGTGTTCCAACCCTACCAGATGGTGAAGGATTTGCGGACCGACGCGGAGACGAGCGGCATCCAGGATGTGATGGATGGCGAGATCGACATGTTCATTGAGGCGTACCTGAAGAGTCAGATGGGCAAGTCGGGCGCCGGATCCAGATAGAATAGCATAATAGTCGTTGCACGCCAATTGTTGGGCCGGTGGTGTTGGAGCGCGATGAACAACTTTGAATTGAAGCAAAAGCTGTTTGCCCTGCGGGTGCGGGCACAGATTGATCCACGCGTGACGCCCTGCTCGGTTTCCGTCAGGGAAACCGGGGGCGAGATAGTGGTGAGCGGGTTCACTGGCTATCAACAAACCGACACCTGTGTGCGTAATATTGCCGCCGAGGTGTTCACGCGGCAAAAGCTCCGGTTTGATCTGAAGGTCCTCTCCCGCGACTATAAGTTGCAGTTCTTCGAAGTCGCCAAATCGGGTGCGCCGTTCTACAAAATGCCCCGTGTTGTGAAGAAGGACCTCCTGACGGAGGCTCTCTACGGCAGTGTAATCCGGGGCTATTTTCACAAGGGAACGTGGACATTCGCCCAGCACCCGGACGGTTATGTGGGCTACGTGCCAAGGGCGGCGCTGCGACCGGCGGATGCGGATCGCTATCTGCGGTGGAAGAATGGCGAATACGCAATTCTGCTCGAGCCGTTGACTGCCGCCGGGGTAAAATTGGCGCCCGGCACGCGGCTGATTTCCGAGGGGAACCGCGTGCAGCTTGTGAACCGATCGTGGATCAGGATCGCGCCGGGCAAGGCTCATCGCATTCTGCCGGGTGACCCGAAATTGCGTAATGCGCTTTTGAAGACGATGAAATCCTTTTCGAAAACTCCCTACCTGTGGGGCGGAAAAACAGATGGCGGAATTGATTGCTCCGGTTTCGCCCAGACCCTGATGCAGTCGCAGCATGTCCTTCTGCCGCGTGACGCGAGTATGCAGGCTTACGTGGGGGAGATGGTGGGGATCCTGCCGGATAAGGCCGATCTGTTGCCCGGGGACTTGGTCTTTTTTATGAAGGACACCGGGACCATATACCATGTGGGCGTTTATGTGGGGAAGGGCTGTTACATCCATTCGTCCGGCAAGCGCAATGTCCTCAAGTCTGCATTTGCCGAAAATGGCGAGAATCACATGCCAAACTATTCAGCGAATTATGTTTATGGACGGAGGGTTTGCATCCGGTGAAGATAGCCCATTACGAACTGAAACTGGTGGATCCTTTTGGTATAGCCCGCGAAACACGCACCACCAACAAGGTGGTGCTGGTGGACGTCGACGGTGGCATTGGCGAGTCGTCACCCACGAAGTTCTATGGCGAAAGCGCCGACTCCGTGGAGCAGACCCTTCGCCAGATTGAGCCCCTCCTTGAAATGGGCGATTTGGACTACATCGAGAACATCGATGCGGCCATGGAGTCGCTCGTTAAGGGGAACCAAAGCGCAAAGGCCGCTGTGGACATCGCATTGCATGACAGGCTGGCGAAGAAGCTCGGAGTGCCGCTCTACAAATTGTTTGGCAGGGATCCCAACTGCGAAATGGTTTCCTCCTTCACCATCGGCATCGACACCCTCGACGTGATGATGCAGAAGGTGGAGAAGTCGAAACAGTACGACATCCTGAAGATCAAGCTGGGCAAGGACTACGAACACGACCTCGCCGTGATGAAGGAGATTCGCAAGGCGGTGGGGGACAAGACGGTGCGCGTGGACATGAACGGTGGCTATACGCTGGAGACAGCACGCGTAGCCTGCCGCGCCATGGCGGATCTCGGAGTGGAGTACGTGGAACAGCCGCTGTACAAGGGGTCCCACGCCGAACTTCGCGAACTCCACAAGGACGCGCCGCTTTCCATTCTGGTGGATGAGGATTCCATGGTTGCGGCCGACCTGCCAAAGCTGGTGGGGGCCGTGGACGGCATCAACATCAAGCTGATGAAAAGCGCCGGCATTGCCGAGGCGCGGCGAATGATTGCCATCGCGCGGGCATTCGACATGAAAATCATGATCGGTTGCATGATCGAAACTTCAGTGGCCATCACAGCGGCGGCGCATCTGGCGCCGTTTGCGGATTACCTCGACTTGGATGGCAGCCTCCTGACCTCCAACGATCCGTTCACCGGGGCCATATTTGAACCAAACGGGCGATTCACGATTCCCAACGCCCCCGGCTTGGGCGTCGCTCTCAAACCGGACACGCCACCGATCTTCAATTGACGCGCTGCATGCACCCAATGGGTGCGTGACCAGGTCACTCGGTTGTTGAAAACGTCTGGCTTCTTGGCTGGCATGGGTGAAACCTAATGCAAGCCAACGCGCCCAACACCAACCGCCTGCATCTCGGGCTGCTCCTGCTGATTCTAGCAGGTGGTCTTGCCCTCCGGCTGCCGTCGTTGGATTTGATGACCTTTCGCTACGATTCTGCGGAGGAGTTGTTTCGCGCCAGGCGCACGGTCCACCTCGGAGCCCCGCCGCTGACAGGCATCGAGAATTCCCTCGGGTTTCACAACCCGGCAGGGTTCACCTGGCTCCTCCAAGTGACCACGCTCTTCACGCCCGACCCTCGTTGGGCAGCAGCATGGCTGGGTCTGGTGGGATTGTCGGGGCTCTACCCTATTTA